>JAZNPE010000071.1:0-9284 GCA_045589535.1 Acutalibacteraceae bacterium
TACGTCCTTTGGGAAGTCCGCCGATACCTGTTGCAACGTCAAGAGAGAGAGAACCTGTTGAAATAGCTTCAACTGTCATACCTGCATTCTGTCCGAGACGCATAACTGTTCCTTTACCGTACTGCTTTTCAAGCTGGGCAATAGCTGTTTCGAGAGCCTTTTGTTTATCTGCCATATTAATACCTCCAAAACCGTACAAATGTTCGATAGATGTATTATACATTAAGCAAAAGAAAAAATCAATAGTGTTTTCCTAAATATTTTTAAAATAAAATAAAAATTGTTTTGAAAAAAGGTTGATTTTTTCAAAAATATCTGTTATTATGTAGGACGTTGTTTAGCATTCGTAAGTAAAAAGGAGGTGCCGACTATGGCAAAATGCGAATTCTGCGGCAAAGGTGTTTCTTTCGGTATTCAGGTTTCTCACTCACACAGACGTTCAAACAGAACATGGAAGCCGAACATTAAGCGTGTTAAGGCAGTTGTGAACGGTTCTCCGCGCAAGGTATATGCTTGCACACGTTGTTTACGTTCAGGTAAGGTAACACGTGCCGTTTAATGCACATGATGATACAGAGGCTGTCTTTTGACAGCCTCTTTGTCTTTCAACGGAGGTTTTTATGGCAAAGCTTAAGTCATTTATAAATATATTAAGAAGGAAGTTTTTCTTTTTTATCGTGTGGCCTCTCGCCTTCAGGCTGTTTTCATTTAAGCCGATTGATGAAAAGCTCGTCCTTTTTGCATTCAGCAAGAACTATACAAGTATGCCTGACAATCTTACGGGGCTTTACGAATACCTTAAAAATAAAGGCTACAACTGCAAAATTATGCAGGCTCCACAGAATGCTGTTAAACGCATTCTCTTTGATATCACTTTCCAAAAGTACTATGCACGTTGCAAATGCGTTTTCATTACAGATAACTTTGATCCGCTTTACGCACATAAGCCAAACAAAGGCACAAAGGTAATCCAGCTTTGGCACGCTTGCGGTGCTTTCAAAAAATGGGGTTATTCCACTCTCGACCTCGCCTGGGGCGGCAGCCGTGAGGATATGCTCCGATTCCCGATGCATAACACATACACGGACGTTTTTGTTTCGGCAGAAAGCGTTATCCCCTGCTATGCTGACGCTTTCGGCTGCGACGAGAGTATTATCAAGGCTATGGGTACACCGAGAACGGACGTTTATTTTGACAAAGAGTTCGTTAAATCCCGCCGTGAAGAACTGCTGAAGGCTTTCCCTGCAATCGGCAACAGAAAAATTATTCTTTATGCTCCTACTTTCAGAGGCAATTCGCCCGAGGAGTCATACAACGATCAACCGCTTGATTACGCTTTTCTTAAGGAAACTCTTGGCAAGGACTATGCACTCGTGCTCAAGCTTCATCCGTTTACGGCAAAGAAATATAAGCTTACCGAAGAACAGAAAAAGCAATTCGGCGATTTTGTTTTTGATGCTTCAAATTCACTGTCGGTTGAAACTGCACTGTGTGCGGCTGATTATCTTATCGCTGACTATTCTTCGTTGATTTTTGAATATGCTTTGCTCGACAAGCCGATGATTTTCTTTGCGTACGACCTTGAAAAGTACAAGCGTGACAGAAGCTTCTATTTTGAATATGAAAGCTTCGTCCCGGGACGTATTGTTATGACAAACGAAGAAATTGCCGCATCAATCCTCAGCGACAGCTGTCAGCAGAAAAAAATTGCGGACTTCAGAAAAAAATATATGAGCGCGTGCGACGGCAAGTGTATAGAAAGAATTGCCGAATACGCTGTGAGGTAACAGTATGAAAATAATGATTGCATCAGATATACACGGTTCTGCTTTTTACTGCAGAAAAATGATTGAGGCATTTGAGAGAGAAAATGCCGAAAGACTTCTTTTGCTCGGAGATATTCTTTATCACGGTCCGCGAAATGACCTCCCGAAGGAATATGCGCCCAAGGAAGTTATCGCTATGCTCAATCCCCTTGCGGATAAGCTTCTCTGTGTAAGAGGAAACTGTGACACAGAAGTTGACCAGATGGTGCTTGATTTTCCCATACTTGCTGAATATGCTATTCTTTATGTTGGAAAAAGAATGATTTTTGTAACTCACGGACACAATTTCAACCCGTCAAATCCGCCGAAAATCCGTAAAGGTGACATTCTTCTTAACGGACATACACACGTACCTGCATTTGAAGTTACGGAGAATTTCACATATGTAAACCCGGGTTCGGTATCAATTCCGAAGGAAAACAGCGAACACGGATATATCATTCTTGAGGATAATAAGCTCATATGGAAGAATCTTGACGGTGTGGTTTACAAAGAAGAAACAATCTAACTTCCCACAAGCATCAGGATTTCATCAACCGTAAGATGCGGTTGGAGGGCTTTATTGATTGAAACTGCAATTATTTTTGATGCGCGTTCAACGACGAGGTCGATTTCACGCGGTGTAATTATCATTTCCTTGTTTTCTTTTCGTGAGATTTCCGTTTCGTTATCCGTCAGGTCATTAACAAGTGTCTGTGCATCCACAACCGTCGGGATTCCCATTGAAATCACAGGCACACCGAGAGTTTCTTTATTGACAGCTGCTCTTGCATTTCCGACACCTGAACCGGGAATTATTCCCGTGTTTGACATCTGTATTGTATTACCGAGCCTTGCGAGCTTTCTTGCGGCAAGAGCATCGATTACAATCACAGCACACGGTTTTATGGCTTTTACTATACCTTTTATTGATTCTGCAGTTTCGATTCCTGTTTTGCCGAGAACACCCGGAATAAAGCCTGCTACGTGACGAAGCTCACCAAGGCCTATACTTTTTGAAAGTTCATCCGTGATGTGACGGGTAGCAAGCACCATATTTACGCTTTCCGGACCGATCGCATCAGGCGTTATATCCGTATTTCCGAGCCCTACAACGAGTACCGTACCCTTCTCCGGAATAAGCTTTTTAAGCTCGTCGCTTATTGCGATAACTGTTTCTTCGTCGAGGACAGCGGTGTTTATCAGTGAAGGGATTTCTGCGGTTACATAACTGCCTACGGGTTTACCCAGGGTCTTTGAGCCTGACTCGTCAGTAATCCTTATTTTTGTGAAAACAACTGCGTTTTTTTCGTAAGTTTCACTCTCTACACCTTTAGGAATTCTCTCTTTTAAAATCTCGTGTCTTTCGAGCGCAAGGTCTGTTCGGAAGTCCATACAATCACCCACAAAAAAATTTAAAAAATTTCAAAAAAATACTTGCAATTTTATGCTTTTAATGATATGATTACTAACTGTGTAATGCATTAAAGGAGGTGGAATGATGCCTAACATCAAATCAGCAAAGAAAAGAGTGCTTGTAAACAAGTCAAAGGCTGCTCGTAACAAGTCAAGAAATTCAGCTCTCAAGACAGCTATCAAAAAGGCTAACGCTGCTGCTGCAGCTAACTCACCTGATAAGGAAGCTGCTGTTAAGTTTGCTATCAAGAAGGTAGATCAGGCTTGTGCTAAGAATCTTCTCCACAAGAACAACGCTGCCAGAAAGAAGTCAGCTCTCGCTAAGCTTCTTGCAGACTAATTGAGATTAACAATACGGATGAGCGTTGCTCATCCTTTTGTTTTTTATATCAAAATTTCCTTGACTTTATTTCCTTACTGTAATATAATTAGTGTAAACAAAATTCAGGAGGTACTATCCCATGTGTGATACACTTAAAAAGATTCTTAAAGTTGTAGGTATTATCGCTGCTATCGCTGCTGTTGCTGCAGGCGTTTATTTGCTCATCACTAAGGTTCTTCCCTGCAAGAATAAGGTTGAAGAAGATGACCAGAGCGATTATGTTTCATGCTCATGCTGCGACATCGACGATCCCGTGCCTGTTGAAGCATAAATAATATACGGCATTTAAGGAGTAGGTTTTTCCTGCTCCTTTTTTATTTTGTTCCTGAACGGGTTACAAACGAAACAAGAAGTCCGCTGATTATCGCCGCGGTTATTCCTGCAGAACCTGAGCTCAGCGGTCCCGTAACAATACCGAGCCAACCCACTTCGTTAATCATTTCCCTTGTTCCCTTGGCGAGTGTGTATCCGAAGCCGGTCAGAGGTACTGTCGCACCACAGCCTGCAAAATTCACCAAATGCTGATACAGCCCGAGTGCTTCGAGCAAAACTCCGAGCACAACAAAGCAGACAAGGATACGTGCAGGAGTGAGTTTTGTTAAATCTATCAGAAGCTGACCTGCAACGCAGATTGTACCTCCGACTAAAAAAGCCCATAAAAAATCCATAAAATCACCCTGTTTATATTGTTTTTGGAAGCAGGGTTTTTATTCAAAAAAATCAAGGTGAAAAATTTTAGAATTTTTTACAAAAAACTTCATTAAAATAAACTTATATTGAGATGAAATTCTATTGACTTTAGCGTGTTAACGTGTTAGTATAGTAGCACATTATTAATCGGAGGGATTATATTATGAAAAAGTATTTGGCAATTATTCTCGCAATTGTAACCGTTCTTTCAGTTCTTGCATTTGCAGGCTGCGGAAAGAAAGACGAACAGCCGAACAACGACGCTACAAATCCGAGCAATGACGTTGTTGAAGCAACAGGCGAACTTGCAGAAATCAAAGAAAAAGGCAAGCTCATCGTTGGTATCACAGAGTATCCTCCCATGAACTTCAAAAACGAAAAGAACGAATGGACAGGCTTTGATACAGAGCTTACATACGCTTTTGCCGAGAAGATCGGTGTTGATGTTGAATTTGTTGTTCTTACTGACTGGGGCGCAAAGTTCACAGAGCTTAAGTCAGGTTCAATCGACTGCGTATGGAACGGTATGACAATCACAGACGAAGCACTTAAGAACGCTTCTGTTTCTGACGTTTACCTCAAGAACTCACAGGTTGTTGTTCTTCCTGCTGCCAAGGCTGCTGCAGTCAAGACAGTTGAAGACCTCAAAGATCTCACATTTGCAGTAGAAGAGGGTTCTGCAGGTCAGTCAATTGCTAACGAGAACAAGCTTAAGACAGTTGCTTCCAAGGATATGGCTATGGCTCTTCTTGAAGCATCAAGCGGTGCTTGCGACGGTTGCATCATCGACAAAACAATGGCTGAAGCTACAGTCGGCGAAGGCACAAGCTATGAAAAGCTCGCTGTTTCAATCACACTCAGCACAGAGGAGTTCGGTGTTGCTTTCAGACAGGATTCAAACCTTACAGCTGAATTCAACTCATTCCTTAAGGACTATCAGGCAAGCGGTGACTTCGCAAAGCTTGCAGCTAAGTACGAAATTAACATCGAGAAATAATTCAATCAAAACTTAAAATCAAAAGGCAGGAAGTCATCGGCTCCCTGCCTTTCGGATGTTTGTAGAATCAGGAAGGATTTTGTATGTTTTTAACGGTAACTCAGTCTTTATTGGAAGGCTTCGCCACGACGCTGGAACTTTTCATAATGACCTTGATTTTTGCTTTGCCGTTGGGTCTTATCGTCAGCTTCGGCTCAATGAGCAAAATCAAACCAATTAAATGGTTTGTACGTACTTTCGTCTGGATTATAAGAGGTACTCCCCTTATGCTCCAGCTTATCATTATTTTCTACGTGCCGGGTATGGTCGGTATGTGGGCAAGAGATCAGGAAACAACCAATCTTTTTATTGAATGGCTTGCAACATGGAAAGTTATGGACCGTTTCACAGCAGCTCTTGTTTCTTTTGTTATCAACTACGCTTGTTATTTTTCAGAGATTTACCGCGGCGGTATCGAATCAATTTCAAAGGGACAGTACGAAGCTTGTCACGTGCTAGGTATGAGCAAACCGCAGGCATTTTTCCACGTTGTTCTTCTTCAGGTTATCAAACGCATTATCCCGCCGATGAGTAACGAAATCATCACACTTGTAAAGGACACTTCCCTCGCCCGTACTATTTCGGTTTATGAAATCATCTGGAGTGGCGAAGCATTCATCAAGAGCGACGGTCTTCTCTGGCCGCTGTTCTACACGGGTGCATTCTTCCTCCTCGCTTGCGGACTGCTTACAATTCTCTTTAATAAAATTGAAAAGAAGCTCAGCTTCTTCTCTGTGTGAGGTGAACGGATATGGCTATACTTGAAGTTAATGAGCTTACCAAGAATTTCGGCTCAACAAAGGTTTTAAAAGGCATTTCCTTCACTCTTGAAGAAGGCAAGGTGCTTTCGATTATCGGCTCATCGGGCAGCGGTAAGACTACCCTGCTTCGTTGCATAAACGGTCTTGAAACTGCAACAACAGGCAAAATCAGCGTTAATGACAAGGTTGTTTTTGACAGCACGGTTACAGACAAAAAAGAGCTCAAAGCTCTCAGACACAATCAGCAGAATATCGGTCTTGTTTTTCAGCAGTTCAATCTTTTTCCGCAGTACACAGCTCTCGGAAACGTCACACTTGCAATGAAGCTGGCGGCAAAAAAACGTCCTGATTACAAGAAAAACAAGAAAGCTATCCTTGAAGAAATCGATGCGACTGCAAAGAAATATCTTGACAAGGTCGGACTTTCCGACAAGCTCAGCAACTACCCTTGTGAGCTTTCGGGCGGTCAGCAGCAGCGAGTTTCAATTGCGCGTGCGCTTGCAATGAATCCGCAGATTCTGTTCTTTGACGAGCCGACATCAGCTCTTGACCCTGAGCTTACGGGAGAAATCCTTAAAACAATCCGTCAGCTTGCCGAAGACAATATGACAATGGTTATCGTTACTCACGAAATGAACTTTGCAAAGGATGTTTCGGACGAAGTAATATTTATGGATGACGGTGTTATCGCCGAGCAAGGCTCACCGGAAGAGGTCCTTGTCAATCCGAAAAATCCGAGAACAAAAGCCTTTCTTAACACATATGAAAAATAAATAATTGACAACACCGCCCATTATTTGCTATAGTAAAAACAGCAAAATAAAGGCGGTGTTTTTATGAGATTAGGCATTATCAACGGTTGGGACGAAGGTCACTTCAAAACCGTAAAAGAAAAAGGGCTCACAGCGGTTGAATTCTGCATCAACTACAACTACGATTCAGCTGAGGTTCTTGCAAAAGCTGAAGAAATCAAAGCTTATTCCGAGAAATACGGTGTTGACGTTGCATCAATCGGACGCTGGGGTATGACAAGAGTTGACGAAAACGGTGACATCATTCCCGAAGCTTTACAGCACGACAAAAATCTTGTTGACCTTGCTTCAATTCTCGGCTGTCCTGTTTTCAATGTAGGCTGTAACGAAGTTGAGGGCAAGACTTTTGAAGAAAACTGTAAGTATGCAATCAATTACCTGCAGACACTTGTTGATTATGCAAAGCCGAAAAACGTTAAAATCGGACTTTACAACTGTGACTGGGAAAACTTCATCTGGGATGCAAAGTCATGGGGCGCTGTACTTACTGCTATTCCTGAGCTCGGCATCAAATATGACCCGTCACACTGTATGAACCGTTTCGGCGATTATCTTAAGGAAATTGCTGACTGGGGACACAGATTCCATCACTTCCACGTCAAGGGTACTCTCCACGTCGGCGGCGACCATTACGACGATCCGCCCGCAGGTCTTGACCAGACTAACTGGGGTGCTGTTATGGCAATCCTTTACGATGTAGGTTATGACGGAGTTCTCTCAATTGAGCCTCATTCAAGCAACTGGTTCGGCGGTAAAGGACAATGGGGTATAGACTTTACAATCAAGTATATGAGCCAGTTCCTCATTGACGAAAAGTACAATAATATGGATATTGACCCGTACATGCCGTAAACTCAGCAGTTAATATATTCATCACCCATCCGGTAATCTTACCGCGTGGGTGATTTTTTGTTTATCATCTCTAAAATAATTGACTTTTTCAAAAAACAACTGTATAATCTATACATCAAAGGAGGTTTTCAGAATGAAAAAACGTTATCTTTCTTTTGCCAAAAAGTCTCTTGCAGTCTTTATGGCAACTCTGTTTGTGGGAATGCTTGCACCTGCGGCAATCGCTGCAAACGCAGAAAAAAACTTTATAATTGAAAGTCCTTATGAGGAAATCAATTGGGACGAATGGGGAATGTACAAAACACAGCTTCATTGCCACACAACGGCAAGTGACGGTTTCCTTACAATCGATGAATTCTGCAAGATGCACTATGCCGCTGATTACGACATTGTCGCTCTTACAGACCACGGTACACTCAACCGCGGTTGGAATGTCGCTCCCGAAGTAGTTCCTCTTATGAGAGCTATCAAAAAAGAGCGCACCAAGAACGCTCCTATTATTCCGATTTCTGACGAAGAGTACGAGGCATACCTCAACGGCACAAATGAAAACAGAACTTTCGTTACTTCTGACGGCGTTGAGCTTAACAGAACAAAGACCACGGGAATGATTGATATTCCTCTCGGTAATGAGCTTAATATGGCAACTCCGTTTGCTGACTGTCATCTTACAGGTTATTACGCAGAGTACGGTCAGGGTCTTGCAGGTGTTTTCGGTGACTATGAGACGCCTACAAAGGGTGTAAAAGAAGCAGGCGGTATTTCGATGCTTTCTCATGTCGGTGAATATGTTTACATTGATAAAGATTCTGAAAAATATGTAGGTCAGAAGGTTGACGAATACTACGTAAACAAGTTTGCAAGAATCTTCCTTGACAATCCCGGTTCATCACTCGGTATGGGTATCAACAGTGCAACAGACGCACATACACGTTGCGACCGTATCCTTTATGACCAGATTCTTCAGAAGACTATCCCCTATGGCGTTGTTCCCTGGGGCAATACATTTGCAGACTCACACAGCGAATCTTCAATCAATGATGCTTATACAATGAGCTGGATGCCTGAGCAGACAACTGATGCTTTCCGCACTTGCCTTGAAAAAGGACAGTTCTTCTCAATCTCTCACTTCTCAAACGGTGTTGAGCTTGACGGTATCCCTGAGATACCCGGATTTGTTGAGCAGGAAGTATACGACACAGAGAGATACTGGCTCGACAACACACCCAACGTAACAAGACTTACAATCGATCAGGAAAACGACACTATCACAGTTGAAGGCGTTAACTTTGACAGATGCGTATGGGTTTCCAACGGTAACGTTATCCAGCGTGACGAAAACGTAACAACAGGTACTGCTACACTTGACCTTCACGCTGACAGCTTCCTCAACGGCAACGAGCCCGAACTCTTCGTAAGATTCTACCTCACAGGTGAAAACGGCATCTCCTAGTCACAGCCGATGGTTCTTCACGTTGTCGGTGAAGAGTTTGAAAAGGTTGAAGTACCGGAGAAGATATACGACCTCCC
>JAZNPE010000072.1:0-7529 GCA_045589535.1 Acutalibacteraceae bacterium
AGCTAGTGAATCGTGATGCGCATTTGACGCTTGAATATAATATATTATTTAAAACAAATTGTCAAGCCTTTTTACGAAAAATATTTAAATTATTTCCTTAATATTTTTTACCGTTTACCTTTGAAAAAATATACTCAACGATTGCCAGTGTATCCTCAAGTTCGGCAATAGTCTCAAACGGTGTTACTTCATTGTTTTCAAAAAGCGGTTGCAGATCTTCACGGGTATACGGTATAGCTCTGCAAAGCTTACAAGCTCTTTTTCTCCGCCAGGAAAGAGCATTTAAATCTTTCAGCGGTAAAAGCAGTAGAAATCTTTTGTTTTCGGCAATTATCCTGTCATATTCATTTTGAGGATTGTTTGATATATCTGTCAGCTCGGCAATAAGTCTTTCTCTTGTAGTCATAATGCACCTGTCTGATGTTAATAGTATTATCTTGGTTTGCAAACTCCCCTCTGAGTTAACAGAGGGGAGAACAGCTGATTATTTAATTTTGACCTTAAAGTTCTTGATTTCGAACGGAGTTGCGTGGAAGCTGATTGAATCGCCTTCGTAAGCTACGGGTTCATCATTTCTTTCAATAAGGTCACATTCTGCAGCGTAGGTGAGAGGAGCAAAGAATTTAACCGTTGCGTCAACACTCTTGCCCTTCTTCTCAACCATACGGATGATATAAGCATCTTCCTCTTCACACTTCTTGACAGCTTCAATTGTCATATTGTCTGCTGTAAGAGTGATGAACGAATTGCTTGTACCCATGTTGCCGCTGTTTTCAAGCTCAACGGGAACAAGAGGATTGTTGATTTCAAGACCTCTTGTGAGTGTCTGAGCTTTCTTCCATGTGTCAGCGTGAGGATAGATTGAATATGTGAAGTAATGCTCACCGCGGTCTGATGTCGGGTCGGGCTTGATAGGAGCCTTAAGAAGAGTAAGGATCATCTTGTGCTCGTTAACCTCGTGACCGTACTTACAGTCATTAAGAAGTGAAACACCGTAATCTTCGTCAGACATATCAATCCAGTTGTGCGCATTGACCTCGAATTTAGCCTTGTCGTACGGATTGTATCTGTATGAGCAGCATTCCATTGTAGCATAAGCGATATCTCTTGTGTAGTTCTTTGTCTGAAGGTCAACATCAAAGAATACCTTGAGAAGCTTCTGATCTTCATGCCAGCTGATGTGTGTATCAAAATCAATTCTGTCAAGATCATTGTAAATGATGATGTTCTGGTGAATAACTGACTTAAGAACAGGCTTTTCAATAGAAATCATTGTGTAAACATCGCCTGATACGATGTCTTTTACGATACCATCCTTAAGGTCATACTCACGGTCAACATATGTAGCAACGATATCCCATGCATCGTATCCGCCGGGCATATCTTCGAAGAGTCTGAAGTCGTTACCCTTGCCGCCCTTTGAAAGAACTTCACGCTTGTTTGTCTTGTCATAAATTGATGTAAGAACAGCGTTGTTGTCAAATACAAGCTTGAATCTCGCGTTTTCGATTTCCTTGCCGTTTGATTCGTTGTAAGCCGGTTTGTCTGTTGCGGGAACCTTATAGAATACCTTGTAACCGACTGCAGGAACTTCCTTAGCGATGAATACAAGCTTCTTTTCACCGTTGAACTTCTCATAAACCTGAACGGGAACCTTGTTACCGTTTTCATCAAGAATGTCAACATCCTGCCAGTCGAGCTCAACCTTTGATGTTGAAGCAACGCCGAGTGAGTTGAAGAGAGCAAACGGCTTGCCCTTATCAGCGTCAAAGCCGATGTTCTTTGCTATGATGTCGAGAGCTTCTTTGCGTACTCTTTCGCCTGTTGCGATAACCTCATCGTAAATACCCATAAGTTTACCGAAAACTTCTGTGATATGTGTTCCGGGAAGTGAATCGTGGAACTGGTTCGTAAGAATCTTTCTCCATGCAAGGCTCAATTCCTCTGTGGGATATTCGTAGCCGTACTTCTCAGCGATTGAAGCATACATCTCAGCCTCGCGGAAGAGGTTTTCACAGTAACGGTTAGCCTTCTTGAGAGCTGCTTTAGTTGTATGAACACCACGGTGCTCTTCAAGATAAAGCTCGTCCTTCCATGTAACAACCTTGTCACCTGCAGCAACAGCTTTCTGACGCATATTCTCAAGAGAATCTTCGATCTTTGAAATCTGTGTCTCAGGAAGACCGGGGAAGCTCTTGTATCTCTTGGTGTATTCAAGCATTTCGTTGTCTACACCGCCGCCGCCGTCGCCCCAGCCGTAGCAGTACATTGATTCGCCGATAGTATCTTTTTCAGAGAACTTAACCCAGTTTGTCTTAAGTGAATCAGGCTCCATTGAACCGATGAAGTGAGTCGGCGGAACAGCAGCGAATACCTTTGAACCGTCGGGACCTTCCCACCAGAAAGCATTGTAAAGCCACGGGTTTGTATCGTTCCAGATACCCATCTTATGAGTAACGAAATATTTCATTCCTGCCTTCTTCATGATCTGCGGCATACAGTAGCTGTTACCGAAAACATCAGGAAGCCAGCAGGTCTTCGGAGTAACTCCGAACCACTTTTCAGCGTAACGGACCCCGTGAAGGAACTGACGGACGAAAGATTCACCTGAAATAATGTTACAGTCAGGCTCAACCCACATACCGCCGATGTATTCCCAACGGCCTTCCTTGACTCTCTGCTGAACCTGCTCGAAGAGGTTAGGATAGTGAACTCTCATTTCCTCGTACATACCTGCCTGGCTCTGTGAGAAAATGAAATCAGGATACTGCTCCATAAGACGAAGCATTGTTGCGTGTGTACGGCCGACCTTACGAACGAACTCCTTGTAAGCCCACATGTAAACCATATCAAGGTGAGAGTTACCGATAAGGTCAAGCTTACCCATACATTTATAGTTGGGATTGTTATAAACTCTGTCGTAGAGAACCTTCTTACCCATACGAAGCTTTGCTTTGAAAACATCAAAATCAGGCTCATCAAAGTCTACATAGCAGAAAGCCTCTTTAAGTGATTCACGGATAAGAGTAGCATAGTCGTTGCCCATACCCGGCATAAAGAGAGCATTGTAAACCGCCTTGAAGTCCCAGTAAATCTCGTTGATTTCATCATCAGTTGTTGCGATGAAAGAACATTCAAGCTTCTTGAGTGAGCTCTCGTTTGAGTGCCATACGAAGTATGATTCGATATCGATATCAAAAACTTCGCCTGCCTTTGCGCAGTCAGTAAGAACAACTGCGTTACGGAACGGGTCAAGACCCTGGAAGGGGACACCGTTTACTGAAACAAGAGAGTCACCGCCAAAGTAAACATAAAGAGAAACCTTCTTGCCATCAAACTTTTCGGGGATAACGATCTTATTCTTAAAGAAAGCACTTACACCGTTACCGCCCCAATAGTCGCCAACGTTGAGTTCTTTCCACTCATCATAGAAAAATTCATATTCTCCGATATCCTTGTAATTGCACTCACGCATTTTCCATGCGTCAGTAAGCTCGAAATCAGTATAGATTCTCTTTTTGAGAGTCTTAAGCTTGATTTCAGCAAGCTCATCAAAGGCAAAAATACCGCGCTGTTTGTTTTTGATAAGACCACGCCATGTGTCGATATGGGCTTCCATACCTTCCACTGATGGGATGGTCTTCTTTGCTTCATTCGCCATAATTACGCTCCTTGCTTTTAAATTAACCTATCGCCGTGCGATATAATCGATTAATTATAACATTAAACTTTTTTTATTTCAATATTTATTAGACAATAAACATTAAAAGTTTAATACAAATTCGGGTTTGTCGGGATGTTTGAAAGTCAGTAGATATCCCCAGCCCTCCTTGTGTAAAGGAGGGTGGCACGGCGTAGCCGTGACGGGAGAATTGTTGATAATTCAATGCTTTTGACAATCCCTCAGTCGCTTCGCGACAGCTCCCTTTACACAAGGGAGCCTGAAATTTGCACCACTTAAGATCCCTGTAAACCTGAATTTGACGATCAAATCCAACCAAATCGTAAGGTATTAACAAACGGTTTAAAACGTGAAGGAATATGGTGTTGAATTTTAATGGTGCTTGTGATAGAATATTATAGCATATTAGTATAGTGCAGGGGACAGTTCTCTGTGTTAGTAAAAGTTCGAATAACACACAGAACTTTTCCTTGGTTCAAAAAGAATTTGAAAACAAAAAGAAGGTTAATGTTATGAAAAATTTTAGTAAATTTATTACCGTGTTTCTCTCATTTCTTCTAGTCTTATCTCTTTTTTCTGCTTGCGGTAAAGACAACAAAACGGAAGACAGAAAAAAAGAAAGCTCTACCTCACAAACAACCGAGACAAAAACTGAGGATACCACTGAAGCTGAAAACACCACGGAGACTGAGAATTCCACCGAAGCTCAAGATAAGTCTGAAGTTAAAAAGCCAACCGAAGACAAGAACAAACCTGTAGATAAGACCCAGAACAAGGATAAAGACAAAGCTGAAGATAAGGAAAATAACAAAGGTAACAACAACTCCAAACCTTCACAAGGCTCCAATGACAATGCAAAACCTTCACTTAAGGTTGCCAACATAGACTTACTCTTGGGTTCCTGGGATGCGACATTTGTTACAAACGGTGTGACAGCTAAATTGAGTTTCACTTTTGATATTATAGACAGTGTCGTTCGGGTTCGTTTTTCTAAAGAGAACTATGAAAATATGATTAAACAAATCGTAGAAAAAGAGATGTCAAAGATAACGGATGAAGAAATTGCAGAATCAGAAAACTTCTCAAGCAGAGAAGAAGCTGAGGAATACTTCTACGATTATCTTACCCAAGAAATACCTTATTCAAGTATGAGCAACCAATTAAACGGAACGGGTTCATGGAAACTTCACGGAGATACACTTACAATTAATCTTGGCGGAGAAACTTATACTGCCGAAACCAAACTTTCAGAAGATAAAACCTCTTTTGTATTGGTAGGTCCTTCCGGAGAGAGAATGACACTTAACAAATGGTAATTAAATAATGATAGAAAAGACAGGAGACAGTTCTTTGTGTTGACAGAAGTTCGAATAACACATAAGTTTTCATTTTGTTTACCAGTATATCAATAAACGTTTCTTACAAATTTGTAAGGTGTCTCGGAGGTTTTGAACTGTCAATTTATGGATGGTGAGTTTTAGAATGAATAGAATGATGCTGTTTACTGTGTTTGCTTATATACTCATGTTTTTTGTAACATGTAGGGGTTGCAAAAGAATTTCAGAAATTATCGATGACATAGATGGATTATATAAAAGTTTCCCCAAAAAGTTTACCGAGGTTAAATATAATAATATAATACGATGTTTATTTAACATAAAAACAAAAACATTTTTTCAAGGTTACTATTGGTCGATAATAATGCTTTTGCTTTCTTCAATGATTGCATCTGTGGTATGTATAAGTCTTTGCTTTATAGGAAATTTTGAACGGGCGATTATTTATACTGTTTATTGTAATTACTATAGATTTTTTATACTTTTCGAAGGTTTAGTTTTCGTGATTATTCAAATACATTATAGAAAAATAAGACAGAGATAGTACGGGGTAGTTTAAGTGACGGTTCTCTGTGTTCGCCTAAAAATCAAAATCCCATGGGGTAACCACTCCCTATGCATAACTTCAAAAAAGAATATAATTAAAAGCGGAAGCACCCTCGCGGGTGCTTTCAGTTTTCTATAATAAGCCATATTGAATTTTCAAAAAATAGTGCTATAATATTTAGGTATCTTAATTTTGAGGTGAGACCGTGCGCAGTAAAAAAGCTTTGATGAACACAGCTACATCGTTATTATTACAGTTTGTATCAGTTGTCTGCGGATTTATCGTTCCGCGTATAATTATTGGCACTTACGGCTCGGAAGTTAACGGTCTTACTGCCTCGATAACACAGTTTCTTAGCTATATTGCACTTTTTGAAGCCGGTGTAGGTGGTGTTGTACGTGCGGCAATGTATAAGCCTCTTGCACATAAAGAACAGACAAAGCTTAGCGGTATTGTTAAAGCAACAGAAAACTTTTTCAGGAAAATAGCTCTGATTTTTGTCGGATATATGTTCGTTCTTGCAGGAGCTTTTCCTGTCTTGGTAAACAAAGATTTTGACTGGTTGTTTACTGCCGTACTTGTTGTTGTCATAGGTATAAGCACATTCGCTCAGTATTATTTCGGAATGACGTATACTGTTCTCCTCTATGCCGATCAGAAAAGATACATTACATCTTTTCTGCAGATTCTTACAGTTATTTTAAATGCGATTCTTGTTGTGATTTTTGCAAATCTTGGTGCATCAATCCATTGGTTGAAGCTCGGTACGGCGGCGGTTTATATTTTGCGTCCGATTGTACTTAATCTGTATGTCAAGCGAAAGTATCAGCTTGACAAAACCGTTAAACCTGATACTGAAGCAATTAAACAGCGTTGGGACGGTCTTGGACATCATATCGCATATTTTGTAAATCTCAATGCAGATGTTGTTATTCTTACACTTGTTTCTAAAATTTCATCCGCTTTTTCAATTGCAGAGGTTTCTGTTTATACTGTTTATCATGCGGTTGTCTACGGAATCGTCAACATAACAAGTTCGTTTTCAGCAGGAATGGAAGCAGGATTCGGCAATATGATTGCAAACGGCGAAAAGGAAAATCTTAATAAGAAATTTGCCTTGTATGAGTTTATTTACTATACCGTAGTTACAATAATGTTCACTTGTGCCGGAATTCTTATCCTGCCGTTCGTAAAGATTTATACGGCCGGTATTGCAGATGTGAATTACATCAGACCTGTGTTTGCATATATTATAGTATTGGCATATGCTGCCTATGCAATCCGTTCTCCTTATAACACGCTGACACTTGCCGCGGGACATTACAAGCAAACACGAAACGGAGCTTTTGCTGAAGCAGGAATAAATGTTGCTGTTTCTGTTATCTGTGTGTTTGTATGGGGTATCGTTGGCGTTGCAATAGGAACACTGGCAGCAATGGTTTTCAGAACGGTTCAATATGCATGGTATCTTTCAAAGAATATTCTTGAAAGAAGTTTTGGGGTGTTTGTCAAGAGGGTAGTTATCGCAGCGTTAATTTCTGTTGCATCATTTCTTCTTGTTAATGTTTTACCCAAAGTTGCAGTTGAATCTTATATAACTTGGTTTTTGTTTGCGATAGAAACAGCAGCGGTTGTTGTTGCAATTACTTTTATATTCAGTTTTATTTTTGCAAAAACTGAACTGATTGATTCAATAGGATACATTAAAAATACATTTCTCAAAAGAAAGAAAAAATAATTTAAAAAATTTTTAAATTTTTCTTGACAATTGCAGAATGTGATGATATAATAATTTCACTTTCCGCCGCTTTTTGGCGAAAAGAGGTAAGCACCTTGAAAATTAAACAACGATGAAAGAAAAACCCTGAAAAGATTTCTGAGTTTTGCGAGAATGCAAAACGTACTTTACAGAGATTTCGGAAACGAAATTAAAAAATGTCAGTGAATGACGAAATGAGCGATT
>JAZNPE010000073.1:0-7222 GCA_045589535.1 Acutalibacteraceae bacterium
GTCCGGGGTTCGAATCCCCGGTGAGTCACCAAAGAAAATCCGTTCTCGCAAGAGAGCGGATTTCTTTGTTTTATTCATTATTAAATATTCATTCCTGCAGAACAGATTTTTAATGAATAATGAATAATTGTAGGCAGGGCACCCGCATCCGATTGTAATTTTGTAAAAGGTTTGATATAATGATCTCGACAAATAAGAATTTGTGGAGATGTTGATAAAATGATAGAAGTTAAATTTTATGATCAAGTAGCAGATGAGATTTTGAAGTTTGCGGTTATTATTTCTAAAACAAATGGCAAATGGGTATTTTGTAAACATAGAGAAAGAGATACTTACGAAGTTCCCGGTGGGCATAGAGAGGAAAACGAAAATATTTTAGAAACTGCAAAAAGAGAATTAAAGGAAGAAACTGGCGCATTGGATTTTAGTATTTCTCCCATTTGCGTATATTCGGTCACAGGCAAAAATAAAGTAAATAAAACAGGCAAAGAGACCTATGGTATGTTATTCTTTGCAGACATTAAAACTTTCGAGAACGAATTACATAGTGAAATGGAAAAAGTCTTAATTACAGATACATTAGTTAAAAATTGGACATATCCTTTAATTCAACCCAAGTTGATTGAAGAAGCAAAACACAGAGGTTTTATATAACTTCCAATTTATCGAGCTGTTCTATTTTTAGCTGTAAACACATCATAACCGACAGTCATTACGGCTGTCGGTTTTCTGTTTTATTGGCGTTATTGTTGACAAAAATTTTTCTTAATGGTAGAATTAAAAAAATATTTCAGAAAGAGGTTGGAATATGAAAAAGTTTATTTCTGTAGTCCTTTCAATCGCTTTGCTGATGTCAACCGTTGCTCTTGCTGTTTCGGCAGCTGACGACGGAATTATGACATTTGCGGTTGCATCAGACCTTCATTATGTTGAGCCGACAAGAGAAGTTGAGCACAACAACGATGACCCTGTTTTTTACTATGCAAACAGACGTGCTCAGATGGAGCATGAAAGCGGTTTTATCATTGACGAATTTCTCCGTCAGTGTGCCGAAGATGAAAACTGTGAATTCGTCCTCATCCCCGGCGATCTTGCAAACGACGGTAAATCAGTTCTTCAGCAGCATCTTGACGTTGCAGAAAAGCTCAGACGTTTTGAAAAAGAGACCGGTAAACCGGTTTATGTTATCTCCGGTAACCACGACGTAGGTATTGACTGTGCAACAACGGTTGATGTTTTTAAGGACGTATATTACGAGTTCGGTTACGACGAAGCACTCGAAGTTGTTGAATCTGACTGCTCATACACAGCAGATATCGGTGACAACTACAGACTTATTGCTGCCGACAGCTGTGACCCGAGCAAATCAACTGAAGACGGTCTTACAACAGACAGACTTTCTTGGATTGTTGACCAGGCACAGAAAGCAAAGGAAGACGGTAAATATCCGATCCTTATGATGCATCACAACCTTCTTGATCACCTTCCCGTACAGAGACTTATCAGCCGTAACTTTATTATCAGATGGCATATCTCTACAGCAGAAATCCTCGCTAACTGCGGAATCAAGCTTGTATTCACTGGTCACGAGCATTGCAGTGACGCAGCAACATATACAAGCACCCTCGGCAATGTTATCTACGACTTCGCAACAACATCACTTTCAATGTATCCTCTTGAATACAGAATGTTCCACGTAACTGACGAAGAAATCAGATACGAAAACAAGAAGATTACAAGTATTGATACAGCTGCTCTTGACAAAGCTGTACCTGACCTTACAGATGAGCAGATTGCTCTTATGGAAAAGGATTTTGAAGCTTATGCTGCTGAATTCTTCCACCACGGCATAAAGTACAGACTCGGCCGTGACCTTTACTTTGACAAAATGGGAATTGAAGAGGATGCCGTTTACTACAACTTCGTTAAAGCTGCTGTTACAGGTCTTACGGACATCCTTGATATGCCCTTCTACGGTGAAAACAGCGTTCAGGAGCTTGCTGCTGAATACGGACTTGTTATTCCTGAAAGCGATTATGAAACACCCTGGCATCTTGTAACTGCACTTGTCGGTATGCACTATGCAGGTTCTGAATATTACGAACTTGAAAGCACAGAAGTTACAATGCTTCTCAGAACTCTCGTGCTTATTCTCAGAGATGATTTTGCAGGTATCGCAGATTCACTCTTCTTTGTTAACCTCGTAAACCAGGTTCTTGCAAACATCGGAATTGAATCACTCCCCAAGGAGCTTACTCAGCTCGGTATTAAAGTTTTCGGCGAAGTCAATGCCGCTGAATACGCGATACTCGGTCTCATCTCACCTTTGCTTTATAAGTTTGCCTACGACAATGACGGTGTTGACGACAATAACGGCGTTCTCCCCGGTTACGGAACAGTAAATGTTCAAAGCAATCTGAACAATGTTGCAGAAAAATATACAAACCTCGTTGAAAAAATCGTATTCTATGTTTCAATGATGCTTAAATACGCTCTTAAAGGTATAACTATTTCATAAGATGAAAAAATAAACACATACCGCTTCAGGGAGGTGGATGCTCTGAAAAACAGACACAGAATACACGGATTTCTTGTTAATTCCGTACGTCGTATGTTTGGTCACATTATCTTAAGATTCTGTCACGCAAAAATCGAAACGTACAAACCAGAACATAAGGCATTCATTATCGTCGGAAACCACGCTGACGGAATGGATCCCGGATATGAGTTGATGGCACTAAGACGTTATATGCGTATTGTTGTCAGTGACCATCTTACCAACAATAAATTTTCCGAGTTTTTTCTCAAGAAATTCGCAGGTGTTATTGTAAAGCACAGAGATCAGCCTACCTCACGCGTGGTTGAACAGATCATTGCGAGCATCAAAGAAGGCGTACCTGTCAGCATTTATCCAGAAGGTGCTATGACACCGAACGGTGAAACCGGATTTTTCTCTCCTCGTACGGGTCAGATGATCAAGGACAGCGGTGCAGCTTTGATTACATTCAAGCTTACGGGCGGCTATATGCACGCTCCGAAATGGGCAAAAAAACTACGACGCGGACCTGTTCACGGTCACGTTGTAAGAGAGTATTCACCCAATGAAATTGCTGCAATGACAGTCGAAGAGGTCAATCAAGTAATCACAAGAGATATTTACCACAACGACTATGCATTACAAAAGGAAAAACGTAATGAATATCGAGGCAAACGTCTTGCAGAATGTGTCGAGCGTATTCTTTACCTTTGTCCGGAATGTCACAGTGTCGGCAAATTGCACTCAAGCGGAAACTACCTTGAATGTGATTGCGGATATAAAGTTGAATTGCAATTTGACGGATTTTTCCATAACACAGGAACCGGACTTCACTTCGAATCTATCCTTGATTGGGACAAGTGGCAAAAGGACGCCTGGAAAAAAATCGTTTTGGGAACACCACCCGGAGAACTTATTTACTCTGAAAACCGGCAAATAATTTCTATGTTTGTCAAACACCGTAAAAGACTGATAAATAAGGATGCAGAACTCAGGCTGTTCACGGACAAGTTTGAAATTGCATATGACGGTGAAACAAAAATCACAATCCCGATGGATAAGATCAAACTTGTGCTGAATGTTTCAATTGAAGCACTGATTATCGTCACAGACGACCATTACCTTTACATTCAGAGTCAGTATCCGCGTGCGGCTGCAAAATACGTTGCCGCTTGGCGATTCCTTACAAATAAAGATTACAAATAAAAAAACACGGCTTAAACAGATTAGTTCTGTACAAGCCGTGTTTACTTGTTCCTGCTCTGCAAAAGCGTTGTTCTATAACAGCAAAATCACCTGACATTTTTATCATTTCACAAAGCACATTTTTATCGGATGCTGCGGATTTGTTTGTACTGTATTTTCGTAAAAAATAACATTTTCCGCATTTATCTCAACCTCGGGATAAATGATTTTATCTGCTTCCGGTAAGATAACAAAACAAAGCTTTGAGTTTTTAAAATCAATATTCTTCAGTGTAATATTTTCAGTCGGATAATTTGAATGGAGCAGGATATCAACATCATTTTCCACTATGATATTTTCGAGAGTGATTCCACCTTGTGGAATGCATACACAACCGGGATAATAACTGCGTGCATAGGTGTCGTAATTAAGACTTAACGCAATTCCTATGTTACGCTTTTTCTGAAGTCTGCAATTTCGTATTATTATGTTGCGACAGCCGCAGTCAAGTTCTTCCGTATCGCGCACAGCAACCCAATTTATACCGTCATATTCCCTAATTCCTTTTTCGTGTGAGGGTGGCGTAACGGAAGTATAAAACTTTCCGTCCTTAGGATTCATCAGAACACGGTACGTTTTACCGTTAACTGCAACGGTATCCGAGTGCTGAACCTGCATTCCTTTGTACCATTTGCACCATGCTCCGCCAAGAATCCTGCAAAAAAAGCCGGTTGTTGTGTTATCATCCAGATCAACACAGTTTTCGATTATTCCGTTTTCAATCCAACCTATATGAGTATTTGAGGTTGCGTAATCAAAGGCGTTAAGTGCTATAGGGTCATCGAATGTGCGAAATCTGCCGTTGCTGATAACAAATCCGTCACCCCACCCCAAATGAACGCCATCTTTATTTCCCGTTATAAATAAATCATTAAGAATAATATTTTTAAATGCGCTTACCTGAATTGCATAATCCTTTTCAAGCAATCCATGGCACTCAAAACCGCCAAATTTTAAATTTTCAACATAGATCATTGCAACCTGTGCGCGCAGTCCCGCAATCCGACTGTTCACACCAAAGTCATTGCTTTCAATACCGTTACATTCAAGATGCAATCCGATAATTTCAATATTACGGTTGTATTCGCCCTTAAGTGCACCTTTATTAATAAAAGCATTGCCGTTAACACCGTTCACGCTCGCTTCACGTTGAAGAATCACACCTTCACAGAACACAAGTTTTGTATTATCACCGATTTCAATCTGCTCGGAAAATTTATAAATACCGGGCATATCAACCTTAATTACTCCTCCCCTATCAACTGCTTTTTGAAAAGCTTCGGAATTTTTGTATGGATTGTTTGCAGGCAAAAAGCCATATTCGTTAGCGTTGATCATATCTTTTATCCTTACATATTCAAGTTTATCGAAATCATTATACCATTAAATAATAAAAATTTAGTATTTTCATCCGTGGTGTGGTTTAGTTGTTTTAAAGTTGCGAATTAACTTGTGCCCAGACACAGACATTATCTGATTCTGCAATTTCTTTGTGTCGAAAAAATCCGCTGTTTACAAAAACATTGTCTATATAAGTTATATTTGAACAATATTCTCCGAAGCGAACTTTACCTTGTCTTGATGTACTGTCAAAGAAATCACCTGCATCAATTGTATTGTCGGTAAAAACAAGTCCGTTAATGTTGTCTGATCTCATAAGTATTGACGGTATATCTTTAAAGCTGTTTGAACTGATTTCTATATTTGTAAAAACGGCTGTTTCTGCATTTCTGCCTGCAATATTTGTACCGATTTCAATTACTGAACCCCAGTCACTGTAATTACATTTTTCAAAGGTGTTGTTACGTATAATAAGGTTATCAACGCCGGTGCCCTCCTGCCAGAGAGTAGGCTCAATATCCATTACAACCTTTATCGCCTGTGCCATAGTTTTATAAAATCGGTTATTCTCGCAAAGTCCGTTTGAAGATTGCAGGAGCAGCCCCCTTGCTCTGTTTTCGTGGAAATAATTGTTCCTGATTACATAATTACTGCTGTTGCATTCCGTATTGTAGGCTGTCCAGCCTTCCGTTACACTTTCGGGCAAACTTTCAACAACAACCTCTTTGATTATACCTTCAAGTGCTTTTACTGAAACAATTTTTGCAGTTGCATCCGTATTTTCAAATTTATCATTCTTAAATGCAAGAACATCGCCTGCCCCAAGCCTCATTGCTGAAGCAATAAGGGTCAGCGTATTGTTGTTTACTGCCGAAACATAGCCCAGACCGTCATGAACGTTAACTGCATCGTCGCCCATTCCGCTTATGTCACAACCGGAAATATTGAAGCAACCGTCGGTGTTTACAATGTGAATCGCATCAGCGGTCAGCGATACGCACCGTTTGTCTTTGTATTCGGGGTTTACTCCGATAAAGCTGTTGATAATCTGAAAATGTGAACAATTGTCCTCACAAATATATGCCATACCGGGACTTCCGTAAATATTGACATTATCAAGTGTTATGTTCTTGCTATAATCTCTGAGGTTAAAAATCGTTCCGTCATAGACATAATGTCTCAATATATAATGTTCCCCGTTGTTAAAACCATCCATACAGCCGTTATGGGTAACACGTAAAGTATTATACGAAATCTTGTGAACTGATTTTATGTTTGTTTCATCCTGATAAAGATAAACCTCTTTTGAGGAATATTTTGCACCAAAAGTGTATGTTTCGGAATCACATTGCGTAATTGCTGCAAGTCGGTTATTTTCATTGCAGTATTCCTGATTTCTGAAAACAAGGTCAATTGTGTGTGTATCAGGATTGCTGTTCTGAATGGTGACAACAGCGGCAAGCGGACTCTCTTCCCAGTTCCAGTCAAAATTAAGGTTACGGATTTCAACACAATCGCTGTTTCTGATAAAAAACTTATAATCGGTTGAGGAAAATATGAACGTTGCACTGTTTCCTTCAATCAGCAGATCTGTACAATTTTTTGCATCAAGACCATCGATGCTTTTAAAATAATATGTTCCCTTATCAATAACAAGCTTTGTCTGCGGATGCCCGGAACAGTAATCAAGAGCATTCTGAAAAGCTGTGAAATTATCTTCACTATTTTCCGAAATTCCGAAATCTGCAGCATTAACCTCTGTCAGTTTTCCATTCTTTGGTCGCTGTATATAGAATTTTGTTCCACCCGCACCGTTTATCTCATCTGCCGTTCTGTTTTCACTTAAATTATCAAGCACTTCAACAAGTATATCCGGCTTTTGCGGCATTGTTACAGATGAAGTGAACAACAACAAAATTGAAGCAATAAATGAAACTAATTTCAGAAGCATATAATCTTCCTTTCAAATTCATATTTGTCAGGATAATTATACCACACGCTTGCGAACTAAATCAACCTTAAAACAAATCCTCGCAAAACATAAGGATTTTTTTATATAGTCTTGAGGTAAGTCAGGGCATAGCCGTGGATATCTCACGG
>JAZNPE010000074.1:0-101993 GCA_045589535.1 Acutalibacteraceae bacterium
AGTCAAGACAAAGGACGGCGAAGTGTTCGCAGAGTATGTAATCGTAATCTACGGTGATGTAGACGGCTCAGCGACAATCAACGGACGAGATGCAGTTGCAGTATCAAACTCAGTAACAGGTGTTACAGAGCCTCTCACAGGAGCAGCAAAGCTTGCAGCTAATGTTGAAGGATCAAGAGCAACAATCAACGCAAAGGATGCAGTTGTAATCGGCTCAGTTGCAAATGGTACAATGACAATTGATCAGTCAACAGGTAA
The DNA here is from genome assembly GCA_045589535.1 of Acutalibacteraceae bacterium. GTDB lineage: Bacteria > Bacillota > Clostridia > Oscillospirales > Acutalibacteraceae > CAG-488. The sequence continues at coordinate 259 of JAZNPE010000074.1, forward strand.
AGGTGTAGCAATCTAAATCTTTAACAACTAATTAAGCGGTATGGCTAAAATCCATACCGCTTTTTCTTGGGTTTTATAATAACTAAAGTGCAATAATTTAATTGACATTGCAGATAATTTGAATTACAATAATATATGCAAGTAGTTTGGGTAATTGCATGCAATGCATGAGGAAAGTCCGAGCCCCGTAGAGCAGGATAACGGCTAACGGCCGCCGAGGGAAACCTTAGGGACAGTGCAACAGAGATATACCGCCGTTTTTACGGTAAGGGTGGAAAGGCGAGGTAAGAGCTCACCAACCGGCAGGAAACTGTTTGTGTTATGTAAACCCTATCCGGGGCAACACCGACTAAAATTTCAGGCTTGCTCGGCTTATGTTTTGACAGGTGGCTTGAGCTGTGGGGTAACCTGCAGTCTGGATAGATAATTACCTTCAATGACAGAACTCGGCTTACAGAACTGCTTGCTGTTTTAACAAGTATCACCTTGCTGAATATAATGTCAGTGAGGTGATATTATGATTGAAGCAGTATGGTACGGTGTTATTGCTTCCTTTTCTTTTTTAGGACTTTTGTCGGTGATTCTATATGTTTCACTATGTGTCTGCAAGGTAAACGGTACGGGCAAGGTAGTATTTTACGTTGATCAAAATGTACCTGAATATAGGATTGTTGATCTGATTTTCAGTAGTCATCTAAGAAAATTTCTGTTCGGCAAAATGATTTCGGATGAAATAATTGTTATATCAGATAGTCTTGACGAAGAGTATGTTAATGCCATCATCAGTATTTCAGATGAGTTGGCTTACTTAAATTGTGTTATTTACAAGGGTTCTTTATCAGTAACGATGAGAGAGGAAAATGATGAAAAAGGAATTGTTTGAACTTCAGGGGACTGTTGAAGAAATTGTTTTTCATAACGATGAAACGGGATTTACGGTTTTTGATCTTGTTACTGAAAGTGAATATATAACGGTAGTAGGAACTTTTTCAGATCTTGCTCCCGGTGAAGAATTGTCGCTCAAGGGTGCTTGGACAACGCATCCGACTTTTGGCAGGCAGTTTCGAACGGAATGGTATGAACGGAAAATGCCGTCAACGGCAGCGGAGCTTTATAAATATCTTGCATCAGGTGCTGTCAGTGGTATAAGAGCAAAAACTGCACAGAAAATAATTGAACGTTTTGGTGAAGAGAGTTTTGATGTTCTTGAAAACTATCCTGAAAAATTGACACAAATCAAAGGGATTTCACCGCAGAAGGCAGAAAAAATCTCTAAATCTTTCAAAGAGCAATTTGCTGTAAGACAGATTATGATTTCTCTTGAAAGATTCGGTTTAACACCGTTGGAATGTCTGCAAGTATACAAAGTTTTCGGTGCTGATGCTTGCGAAACTATCAGGTCAAACCCCTATATGTTATGTGAAGATCCGATCGACATGAGCTTTGAAAGAGCTGAGCTTATTGCTGAAGATTTATCCGAAAAACCTGATGCTGAGTTAAGACAAAGTGCAGGAATTATTTATATATTAAAACATAATCTTAATAACGGTCATACATGTTTACCAAGGCGTAAAATCATTTTACCTGCAACACAATTACTTGATGCTTCGTGTGATGATGTTAAAAGAAGTATCGATAATCTTATTATAAACAAACGTATTATTTCTGTGTTTATAAATGAAGAAGAGTTTCTGTTTTTACCTGAGAGCTATTATGCCGAAAACGGAGCTGCTCAGAAAGTTGAGATTGTGCTGAATTTTCCGCCTGCCGGTGTACCGACACTTCTAAAAGATATCGAAAGAATAGAACAGCGCGAAAATATTATTTATGACGACACGCAGAAATCAGCGATTTTTCAGGCTGTTGAAAAAGGTCTGCTGATTCTTACGGGTGGTCCCGGTACAGGAAAGACAACAACTCTGAATGCAATAATTAAAATGTTTGAATCGCAGAGTCTTAAGGTTGTTTTAACAGCTCCGACAGGACGGGCAGCCAAGCGTATGAGTGAGGTTTCAGGCAAGGATGCTACCACTATACACAGATTGCTTATTGTAGACTGGGATAAGTACGGTAAACCGTATTTTGTACATAATATGACTAATCCGATTGATGCAGACGTACTTATAGTTGATGAACTGTCAATGGTTGATATATCGCTTTTTTACAGTCTTATCAAAGCTTTACCACTAGGATGCAGATTGATTATGGTAGGCGATTCCGAACAGTTGCCTGCAGTAGGCCCAGGAGCCGTTTTGCACGATTTAATTGATTCGGGCAGGTTGCCTGTGGTTGAACTTAAAAAAGTTTTCCGTCAGGCACTTAAGAGCAAGATTGTTACAAATGCTCATGATATTGTAAACGGAAGATTGCCTGATTTAACCTGTAAAGATAACGATTTCTTTTTTATGAAGAGAAACAGTAATCAGTCGGTTGTGCAGACTGTTGTTGATCTTTGCTCTTCGAGGTTACCGAAAGCTTACGGTTACTCTCCGCTTACTGATATACAGGTTCTTTGTCCGTCAAGAAAAGGTGAATGTGGATCGGTTTCGTTAAATAAAGCTCTTCAGGAAGCAATTAATCCACATTCACCAGATAAAGCTGAAGTTGCATTTAACGGCAAGATTTACCGTGTAGGCGATAAGGTTATGCAGACTAAGAATAACTATCAGATATTATGGAAAAAAGACGGTGAAGAGGGTAGCGGTATTTTTAACGGTGATATAGGTATTATTGCAAGCGTTGATGATCTTGATTCAACAGTAACAATTGAATTTGATGATGAGAGAGTTGCTGTTTACCCCTTCAGTAATCTTATTGAAGTTGAGCACGCGTATGCGATAACTGTTCATAAAAGTCAGGGTAATGAATTTAATGCAGTTATTATGCCTATATTTTCTGTACCCTCAAAACTTTGTTACCGTAATTTACTGTATACGGCAGTAACCAGAGCGAAAAAGATGATGATTCTTGTCGGTGAAGAAGAAGTTGTGCGGCAGATGACTGAGAATAACAGCAAAACAAAACGTTATTCAGCTTTAAAAGAATTTTTATGTTCGGAGAAAAATGTTGACGATGAGCAAGAAAAAATTGATTAAAGATATTTATGAATATGTTTTATCTCTGTTCTTTCCGAATACATGTATTTTCTGCGGTCAGCTTATAGCACCTTTTGATGACATCTGTTCTGATTGTGAAGAAAACTTGCCTTGGATAAAAGAGGATATATGTCATTTTTGTGGTTCTGAGAATAAATATTGTTCATGCAAAAAACGACACGGACACTTTTACGATAAAATCATTTCTCCGCTTTATTATGTTGATAACGTCAGGGATTGTGTTCATAATCTTAAGTTTAATGATGAACGCAGAAATGCTTATATTTTTGCAAGACTTATGAACAGGATAAGGCTCGCTGAATATAATGGTATTAAATTTGATTTTGTTGCATATATACCAATGCTTGAAAAACAGCAACGGAAGCGTGGATATAATCAGGGTGAATTGATTGCTAAAAATTTATCAGAAATTTCAGGAATTGCTTTCGGCAAGGATTTGCTTGTTAAGCTTTATGAAACAAAAACCCAGCATAGATGTATTCACGGTTTTGAGAGATTCGGCAATGTACTCGGAGCTTACGATGTGAGTCCAGATTATAACGTAAGCGGTAAAACAATTTTGCTTGTTGATGATGTTAAAACAACGGGTGCAACGCTTAATGAATGTGCTAAAATGCTTTTACTTAATGATGCTGAGGCTGTTTATTGTCTTACAGCAACACTTACAAGCAGAGAATATAATAAGAAAAGAGAAAAGGAGGAAACGGCTTGATAGGAACTAAAATAGGTTTCGATCTCGGAACTTCAACTGTTCTTGCGTATGTTGAAGGTAAGGGTATAAAGATTAAAGAACCTTCTGTAATTGCATATGATACTTTTACACAGAAAACAAAGGCTATCGGTGTTGAAGCTTATAAAATGATAGGCCGTTCTCCTGATTCGCTTACTGTTGTTCAGCCGATAAGAAACGGGTCCGTTTATGATTATGATGCTGTGCAGATTATGCTTGCTTATTATATTCAGAAGATTTGCGGTTCTCAGATTTTTAAACCGAATGTAATTGTAAGTGTACCTTCACAGGTGTCTGAACTCGATAAAAGAACGATTCTTGATCTTGCAACGAGTTCAGGTGCTGCAAGAGCCTGCGTTATTGAAGAACCTCTTGTTGCGGCACGAGGTGCAAATATAGGCAAGGAATTCAGCGGAACAATGATTGTCGATATTGGTGGCGGTACAACTGATGTCGCAGTAATAACAGGCGGTCTTGTTGCGTTGTCAGCATCGATAAAGGTTGCGGGAAACAGCTTTGATGAGTCTATCTGCAGATTTGCACGTCAGGAAAAGAATATTGAAATCGGTCTTGTAACAGCTGAAAAAGTTAAAAAAGATGTTGGTGCTGTTAAAACTCTGGATGCAGAACTTGCTGTACGTGCTGTCGGTAAGGATTTAACGACAAAAATGCCGAAAACGGTCGAAATTACTTCTAATGAAGTTTTTGGTGCCGTTAAAGCTGATGTTGATTCGATTGTTGAAAATATACGGTTGGTGCTTCAGAAAACTCCTCCTGAGCTCAATGCTGATATTTCTGTTAACGGAATAGTTATCACAGGCGGCGGAGCGTTGCTCAGGGGCATAGACGAATACATCGAAAAGAAATTAGGAATTCGCACACGTTGTGCTGAAAATCCTGTTGACTGTGTTATCAACGGAATCGGATATTATCTTAAAAACATGGATGAGCTTGAACAGAACGGATATGTTTTTAAAACATATCAGGATATCAATGATTTTGAGGAGTAATGAAATGAAAATTGAAAGAATTGTTTTAAATGAAGAGCGAAATGTAACGTTAACCGCGTACATACCTGATATTTCTGAGGAGATGCCGAACATGAAAGTAAAGGCGGGTGTTCTTGTTTTTCCGGGCGGCGGATACAGTTTCTGTTCAGACCGTGAAGCTGAACCCGTTGCATTTGAGTTTATGGCAAAAGGATATAATGTTTTCATTTTGAGATACTCTTTAAAGGAAAATTCAGTTTTCCCAACCCCCCTCAATGATGCGGTTGAAGCACTTGAACTTATAAGAACCCGAGCTGCTGAATGGCACACAAACCCTGAAAAGATTGCTGTTTGCGGTTTTTCAGCGGGCGGACATCTTGCTGCAGCACTCAGCACGATGAGCGAAGTTAAGCCTGATGCATGTATTCTTGGATATCCCTGCATAGTTGAGGAAATCGGAAAAATTCTTGCTAATCCGGTTCCGGGATTGGAGAAGTATGTTACGGCGCAGACTCCACCGACTTTTATTGCATCTGCTGCAGATGATGATGTTGTTCCTATTGAAAATTCGCTTGAATATGCCAGGGCTCTCGGAGCAAATAAGGTTCCGTATGAAATGCATATTTTTTCGCATGGCGGTCACGGTTTTTCTACATCAACGAGTGTTGTAACGATTGAAGAGCGTCAGGATTTTGTGAAGAACACAAAGATATGGGTAGAAATGTGCCTTGTATGGCTTGAGGATGTTTTTAAAGACTGATTTATAATGAATAATAAAACCTCTCTGTGGTAAAAATTTTACCGTAGGGAGGTCTTTTTATGCAGTATAATAAAGTTGTGATTTGCGGTGTTGATACGTCAAAGCTGAGGGTGTTGAAAGAGGATAAAAAGATTGAATTGTTAAAGCTTACACGTAACGGAGACAAAAAAGCACGTGATGAACTTATTAACGGTAATTTAAAGCTTGTGCTGAGCGTTATACAGCGTTTTACAAACAGAGGGGAGCCACTTGACGATCTTTTTCAGGTCGGCTGTATCGGGCTGATAAAGGCTATTGATAATTTTGATGTTAAACTTGGTGTCAGGTTTTCAACCTACGCTGTGCCGATGATTATCGGAGAAGTGCGCAGATACCTTAGGGATAATAATTCTGTCAGAGTGAGCAGATCTATGAGAGATACTGCATACAAGGCTATTCAGGCAAGGGAAAAGCTTTCTAATGAGCTTGACCGTGAGCCTTCGATTGAGGAAATTTCTGAGCTGCTTGAAATGAAAAAGGAGGATGTCGTTATTTCTCTTGAGGCGATTGTAGATCCTGTTTCTTTATATGAACCTGTATACAATGATGGTGGTGAAGCGATATTCGTTATGGATCAGATCGGCGACAGAAATACAGCGGACAGCTGGATGGATGAGATACTGCTTTGTGATGCTATACGCTCACTTTCCGACAGGGAAAAAAGAATCTTGAATTTAAGATTTATGCTTGGTAAAACACAGACTGAGGTTGCAAAAGAGGTTGGAATATCTCAGGCACAGGTCAGCAGGCTTGAAAAAGGTGCTCTTAAAAAGATAAAGAGTAGTTAATTTCTTGACATTTGTTGTTCTTGTGTTATAATAAACGGGCAAAAGCGGATATGGTGGAATTGGCAGACACGCCAGATTTAGGATCTGGTGCGAAAGCGTGCAGGTTCAAGTCCTGTTATCCGCACCAAACCGAAAAAAACCGAACCTTATTTTACAAAGAAATCTGGTTCGGTTTTTTCATATATATTTTATAGTTTGTTCTTGTTTATGTCTTCAAAATATACGCAAATCCGATTACCGAAAATGTTGCTTTATTACCGAATATGCTGTATTATAGTATTGTCGGAGCCGATAGAATCAATATTACGGAGGATTTTTTATGTTTATTGAAGAACGACATCAGCAAATATCAGATACAATCAAAACAAACGGTAAAATTACAATTGCAGAAATAACAAGTAAATACGGAGTATCAGATGAATCAGCAAGACGTGACTTGCGTTTGCTTGAGCAGAAAGGTGTCTGCAAAAGAACTCACGGCGGAGCAATTGTTTTAAGTCAGGTCAGTGTGATACCACCTTTGAACCGTCAATATAACAACATGCCGATATTCCCTAATTACAAAGCAATAGCAGAAATTGCAGTCAAGGAAATCAAAGAAAACGACATTGTTTATCTTACAAGCGGTTCTTTCGGACACATTGTTATATCGCTTCTGCCAAAAAACATTCATTTCACAGTAGTTGTAAACTGTGTTGACTTTGCAAAGGAACTGAGAGCTTTTGAAAACATTGATGTTTACATCGCAGGCGGAAAAATGCGCAAAAGCGGTTCGCTTGTTGACACATTTGCAATTGATTTTGTCAGCAAGCTGCACTTTGATGTTTGCTTTATAACAGGCTCAGGATTAACAGCCGATTTCGGACTTTCTAATGGATCAGATGAAACTGCAACTTTCCAGCGAACGGTTCTAAAAAACAGCAGAAAGAAATGTCTGTTAATGCCAAGTGCAAAAGTCGGTGTAAATTCTTTTGTAAAGGTCTGCAATGCCAACGAATTCAATATGGTTATTACAGACTGGGACTGCGCCGAAGAACAGATTACTGCTCTTGAAGATACGGGAATCAGAGTTATTGTTGCAGAGGAACAAAAATGAACAGAGAAACTAAACTTCGAAACCTGATTTTAGACCAGTACACGAGTTTAAGACAATTTGCCATTGAAACTGATATTCCATACAGCACTTTAATGACGTTACTTTCCCGTGATGTCGGCGGAGCATCCTTTGATGTGATAATCAGAATATGTAAACAGTTAGAAGTTGACCCGATGGAATTTTGTGATGAATAACGGTTGTAAAAACTCCGTTAATTAATTTTTGCTAACGGGGTTGCTTTGTATCAATTTATTGAATCGTTGAAATACTCTTTAACTTATGTTATCATTAAAACATAGAATCATTAAAAGGAAGCGTTATGCTGATATGGATAAAAGTATTTTTGATTACATAGCTGAAAATTTAAACGATGATATGAAACAAACCGCTTTAGATTTTGCCAATTATTTACAGGATAGCAGTGTTGAGTTTATAAAAGATAACGGCTATTGGAAGGACAAAATATATTATCTTTGCAAGTTTAACGGTGAATATGTTTGTTTTATTACAATCAAAGATCCGGATGAGCCTGAAAACCATTGGACTATATGGTCTGAGGACAGTAATGCCTATGAAGATGTAACTGCTGACGATAGTGTGAAAAATGCAGCGTGGAAACATGTTGACCATTGCGGAATTTGTGGCTCTTGCGGTGGTGGTAAAACAAAAAATATCTTCGGTAAAGTATTTGACGATGTGTGTGGTTGTACTTTCCGTGTTGATAATGTAACTCAAAGTGATTTGCCGTTTTTGAAGAAAATGGTTGAGTTGCGAATTACTGAGATTTCAGGCAAATCTATATAAGTTCCGAGGATAAATATATGAACAAAGAATTTGATAACATATTGAAAGAGCGTTTCAGTAAGGATTCGCTTATATCTATTGCAACTGTTGATGAAACAGGTAAGCCTTGGGTAAGAACAGTTGATGCGATTTATATAGATGGTGCGTTTTATACCATAACTAATGCTACGACTAATAAAATGAAGCACATTAACGAAAATCCAGTTGTAGCAATTTGTGGCGAATGGTTTTCGGGACACGGCAAGGCTGAAAGTTTAGGATATATCCGAAATGAAGAAAACAAGAATTTGGCAGATAAATTAAGAACCGCCTTTGCCTCGTGGTATGATAACGGTCATACGAATGAAAATGATGTAAATACCATAATATTAAAAATCACCGTTACAGACGGTATCGTTTACGACGACGGAAAAAGATTTGAGTTCTAACGGAGAGTTGCGTATGAACTTCCATAAAGAAAGTGAAATGTTTAATCAAGCTGCTGAATATTACGATAAATACAGACCCGGTTATCCGCAAGAAATTATAGACTCTTTAATATCTGTAACAGGCATAACCGAAGACTCTAATTTATTGGAGATAGGTTGCGGAAGCGGTAAAGCGACAGAACAACTTACCGGAAATGGTTTTAACATTTTAGGCATAGACCCCGGTGAAGATTTGGTTCGTATCGGCAATAAACGATTCAAAAATAAAAATGTCCAATTTTTTAAAGACAGATTTGAAGAATACAATTTTGAAGAGAAAAAGTTTGATGTTGTGTATGCAGCTCAGTCATTCCATTGGGTGCCTCAGCCAGTCGGATATCAGAAGTGTGCCGATGTTCTTAAAGAAAATGGGTATTTGGCGTTGTTCTGGAATATGTATGTTCTCAATGATAACGATACAGACAAAGAATTGATAGCAATATCAAAGCGATATGGCGGTATAGCTGATTTTGTTACAGAAACAGAATGTGAAAGCAGAATTGATTCTATTGTATCACAGATAGTAGATTCAAACCTTTTTGAAAATCCGATTGTAATCAGAAAACTGTGGAAGCAGAAATATACGGCTGATGAATTTTTCGGTTTTGCATTAACGGGTAACAGATTTATGCAGAACTCGGACGAAGACAAGCAAAAAGCATATAATGACATTGTTGCTTTAGCGGAAAAGAACGGCGGTATCATAGAACGCCCATACTTATGTGTGCTTTACATAGCAAAGAAAAGATAATTAGCCCATATAAATCAAGAACAGAGATTGTTTTATTGTTATCAGATTTCAAGGGTGTCTTTTTCTATGTTGACATAATAAAAATTAATATGTTATAATCTTTTTACTAAGTTTTTATGGAGGATATTATGTCAGTTGAAGCTAAAAGAATATTTAAGATAATCAGCCCGTACAATGATATTTCAGATTTAATTGAAAATCCTGATAATCACTATAAAACCAATCTTCACACTCATTCAACATACAGCGATGCTAATAACACAATGAGTGAAATGATTGACGGATTTTATGATAACGATTTTGACATTCTTGCATTTGCTGAACACGGTATTTATGGTAAAGAGTGGGATCAGGAACCGTCTATAATTCCTTTATACACATTCCAGCTTCTCTGGCACGGAAAAAGAGAGCATCCTACGACTGAGCAGTATCATAATATCATTAACGGTACTCATAAGACGTTCAATAATCTCCGTACGAAGAAAAGGGGGTTGCAGTGCGTTCCCGATGCTATTGAAGCTAATATGTTTACTCTTGTTAAGAATCATGTTAACGGTTATTTTACCGACAATTCTTGTGAGGGTATCTGCGGTAAGGAAAACGATTATGAAACTCCGATCAGAAAGATTGAAAACAGCGGCGGTGTTTCTCATATTAATCATCCTACCGATTGGCTTAAGGCATATAAAGACCCTGACTGTGCATATGTTCCCGAAAATGTAAACTTCTTTGCTGATTTATTAAGAAGGTATCATTCTTGTCTTGGCACTGAAGTTCTCAATATGTACGACGGACCGAACAGAAGTGACCGTATTCTTTGGGATGAGCTTCTTAAAATCCTTATTCCCGAGGGTGAAAGATGTGTCTGGGGATTCAGCAACAGCGATGCACACAGAGTTACAGAAATTGACACAGCGTTTATGGATTTTATTCTTCCTGAATATTCTCTTAAGAATCTTCGTACAGCTATGGAAAACGGAGCATTTTTCTCTATTGCACGATATGCAAAGAATGAACTGGGCGAAGATTTCGTAGGTCACGGTCCCTGCCCGAGAGTTATGTCCGTTGTTGTTGATGAAAATGAACAGACTATCACCATTAAAGGTGTAAATGCTTCAGTTGTCGAGTGGGTTGCTGACGGTAAGGTTATTAAGTCAGATACAATTGAAGCTGACGGTGAAATTACGTCTGTTATCAGTCTTAGCGAGCTGGAAAGCGAAATCAATTGTTACGTCAGAGCACAGCTTAAGGGAAAAGGCGGCATCTGCCTTACTCAACCGTTTATCTGTGATGACGGTGATTTACAGCGCTTCAGAAAGCCGATTCCTGAAAAGAAAAGACTCTCAAAGAGCGAGCAACGTAAAAAAGATTTCTTCGATACAAGACTTGGTGTTATAATTGACCGATTGATTATCAATAAATAATTTTAGCCGGCATCGCAAGATGTCGGCTTTTTAACAATGAACGTCATATTTTTACTTTTTACACTTGAAACTTTATGTTCAGTGTAATAGAATATAGAAGAGGTGAGGTAATGCTTCTTAATGGTATTAAAAAAACTGACAGTATGAAATCGCTGCGTGATTTATATAAAATCGGTAAAGGACCTTCAAGTTCTCACACGATGGGACCTGAAGCTGCATGTAAGATTTTCATGCAGATGAATCCTGATGCTGATAGATTCAAGGTTATTCTTTACGGTTCACTTTCAAAAACAGGTGTCGGTCACGGTACAGACCGAGTAATAATTGAAACTTTTGAACCTAAAAAGTGTGAGGTTGAATTTGATTATACTCTGACTGATTTAGCTCATCCTAACACAATGGATTTGTTTGCATACCGTAACGGAGAACAGATTGATAAAAAAAGAGTTCTCAGTGTCGGTGGCGGAGATATTGAAATGGAAGGCTACGTTGCCGAAAAGCTTGAATATATTTATCCTGACTCTTCGTATGAAGCTATTTCTGAATACTGCAGGAAAAATCATTTAAGGCTTTGGCAATACGTTGAAAAGGTAGAAGGTCCTTCAATATGGATTTATCTTGATGAAGTATGGTCACAGATGAAAAAGAGTATCCGTGAGGGTTTGTATGCCGATGGTATTCTTCCGGGCGGACTTAATGTTCATAAAAGGGCTAAGCATCTTTATCATCAACAGCACATTGATGAAAGTGCGGAAACAAGAGAAAACCGCGAAGTATGTGCGTATGCTTTTGCCGTAAGCGAGCAGAATGCTGACGGTAAGACAATTGTAACAGCTCCGACCTGCGGTTCCGCAGGAGTTATGCCTGCTGTTTTGTACTATCAACAGCTAAAAAGAGGATATTCAGACACAGAAATCCTCAGGGCGCTTGCTACAGGCGGTATTATCGGAAATCTGATAAAAACCAACGCTTCAATTTCTGGCAGTGAATGTGGCTGTCAGGCTGAAATAGGAAGTGCTTGTGCTATGGCTGCAGCTGCTTTAGGTGAGCTTTTCAGGCTTGATCTCGATAAAATTGAATATGCTGCTGAAATTGCAATTGAGCATCATCTCGGGCTGACTTGTGATCCTATTTGCGGTCTCGTGCAGATTCCTTGCATTGAAAGAAATGCGGTTGCTTCAATGAGAGCGATTAACTCTGTCAGCCTTGCAAGTTTCCTAAGTGATACAAGAAAGATTTCGCTTGATGAAGCAATCGCCGTTATGAGACAAACAGGGCTTGATATATCCAAAAGATACAAAGAAACTTCTGACGGCGGATTGGCCACTCTTGAAGTAAACTGATATATTTGAAAGGAGAATTTTCTATGTCTAATATCTGGCATGATATTTCACCCAAAAGAATCAACCCCGATGATTTTATGATGGTTGTTGAAATTCCCAAGGGAAGCAAGAAAAAATATGAACTTGACAAAGAAACAGGATTTCTTATGCTTGACAGAATTCTGCATACCTCAACACATTATCCTGCAAATTACGGTTTTATTCCCAGGACTTACGGTGACGATGAGGACCCGTTGGATGTTCTTCTTATCTGTTCACAGGCTTTGGAACCTCTCACTCTTGTAAGAGCATATCCGATTGGTGTTATTTCAATGATGGATAACGGCAGGGACGATGAAAAAATTATTGCAGTTGCATTCAATGATCCTAACTACAATAACTATACCAATATTGATCAGCTTCCTGCACATATCTTCGATGAGATGCGTCACTTCTTTACTGTTTATAAAAATCTTGAAAATAAAGAAACCGCTGTTGATGAAGTTAATGACAGAGATGCGGCAATCAAGGTTATTGATGATGCAATTAACCGTTATATTGATAATTTCTGTAAATAATAAAAGGAGGCTAAGCCTCCTTTTATTCGTTGTAATATATCTGCTTAAGACCGTCTAAAATAAGATTTTGATCATAGATGATATCTCGGTTGCAATTGCGGACAACTTCCCTTGAAAGACCTCCTGTTGCAACTGTCGAAACAACATTTTTACCAAAATCTTTTTCCATTCTTTCCGTTAGACCGTCAAGCATAGCTGCTGTTCCGTAAACAATACCTGATTTCATACAGTCAATTGTATTTGTACCTATTGAAGACTGAGGAGTTTCAAGATTAATTGTCGGCAGCATTGATGCTCTTGAAGCTAGTGCATGTAATGAAATTCCGACACCGGGTGAAATAGTACAGCCGACAAACATTCCGTTTTCGTCAATCAGAATAATCTTTGTTGCTGTACCAAGGTCGAGAACGAAGCAGGGGAGAGGGTATTTGTTGATTGCGGCAACTGCTACTGCAGCAATATCTGCGCCAATCTGACCGTTAATATCATTTATAACTTTGAGTCCTGAACCGATATCAGATGAAAGAATCTTCGGTTCTTTACCCGTTACACATACAACAGCGGCTTTGAGTGCATCGGTAACCTCAGGAACAACGCTGCTTATGATAGCACCGCTGAATTCTGAGATTTCAGCTTCATAAAGTTTGAACACGTTAAGAAGCTCAACGGCGTATTGGTCACCGGTTCTTTTTCTGTCTGTGGCAAGACGTGAAGTGAATTGCAATTCATCGCCTTTGAATACACCCAAAGTGATATTTGTGTTACCGATATCTATTGTCAAAAGCATAAAAACACCTCGCATAGGTTTATGAAAAAATTATACCACTTTTTTTTATAATGTCAATTTAAATACCTTTTTATCTTGACAACAGCGTCAGATTGTGATATCATAACTGACGTTGTGATAAGCTACTATGGCTCAGGTGGTAGAGCACATCCTTGGTAAGGATGAGGTCAGCGGTTCGAGTCCGCTTAGTAGCTCCAAACTTCCGGATGCATACGCGTTCGGGAGTTTTTTTATTTGCTTTTTTCATAATGTGTGTTATAATAATTTTGAAAATAAAAGAGGGGAGTTTACTATGGAAAACAAACTTTCAAAACGCCTTTGGTTTAACATCCTTTTGTTTAACCTTATGGGCTTAATTGCCTGGAATGTTGAAAACATGTATTTCAACACTTTCCTTTATAACTCAGTATATGCTGGTGCTTCTGCAGAAGCTATTGCCGGTACTATGGCACCGACAACAGCAATCAGCCGAATGGTTGCAATTTCAGCTGTTACAGCCGTGCTTACAACATTCATTATGGGTACACTCAGTGATAAAATGAGAAAACGTAAGGTGTTTATCTCTGTAGGTTATATTGCATGGGGAATTATTACAGCTTTGTTCGGTTTTATAACTCGAGATAATATTGCATCGCTTTTCGGATTATCAGATGCGGCAACAGTTCTTACGGTAACGGTTTGGGCAGTAATTATAATGGATGCTGTTATGACGTTCATGGGTTCTACAAGTAATGACTCCGTATTCAATGCATGGGTTACTGAAGTAACTACTCCGTCAACAAGACCTAAAGTTGAAACAGCATTTACATTCATTGGTTTCATTTCAATGGTTATTGTCATGGGCATTGGCAGCTTTGCACAGTCCGGTGCAATCAGTTATCAGATTTTCTTCCTTGCTCTTGGTGCGATTGTTGCTGTTTGCGGTGTTGCGGGTCTTTTCTTGCTTGAAGATCCTGAACCCAAAGTTCAAGCTGATAATTTGGCAAAGTCAAGCTATTGGAGCGATCTTTTCTACGGTTTCAGACCTTCTGTTATATCAGGTAATTCAAGATTGTATCTGACTCTTGCTTCTGTTGGTCTTTACAATATTGCTATCCAGGTATTTTTCCCGTATCTTTTTGTTTATCTTCAATACGTTGTTCTGCCTGCTAACGAAGGAATCAATTTCCTTACAGCCGGTGTAATTATTCCTGCAGTACTTGTAATTATTTTCCTTGTAGCCGGTATAGTCATCCTTATGAAGGTTTCAGCTAAAAATAAGGCATACGGCTTAATTCCTGCGGTTATTTTTTTGGTAATAGGTCTTTTCATTCTTTCGCGAACAACCAACCTTGTTGGTGTTCTTATCGGTGTAGGCCCGACACTTATTGGTTATGTTGTTCTTATGATTCTCTTTAATGCTGCGGTAAGAGATTTTATTCCTGTAGGTAAGGAAGGTCTGTTCCAGGGTATCCGAATGATTTTTGTTGTTCTTATTCCTATGGTTGTCGGCCCTGTAATGGGTGATATTGCTTGCCGTAATTCTGCTGTTACATATGTGAATGAGTATGGCGTTGAAACGATTGTTCCGTCATCAAGCATGTTCCTTTACAGCTGTATTTTCGCTCTTCTTGTTTTCGTTCCGCTTAGTGTTCTTATCAAGAAAGGTTTTGAAATTAAAGAAACAAGAAAAAGCAGAAGATAAAATTTAGCCTCTTGCCAAAGCAAGAGGCTTTTTTAGTTAAAAGAACCATTAAAATTTAATTTAATATGTTATATAAAAAACGAGCAATCTTCCGATGAAGATTGCTCGTTTTTATGGTGGAGATGGCGGTAATCGAAACCGCGTCCGAAAACCCATTCCCGCAACTTTCTACGAGTGTAGTTTATCTTTTAAGATTCCCCTCAAAGAACGCCGGTAAACAGGCTTTCTCCTACGGTAGCCTTTAGTCCGTGATGTGCTTCAAGGCTACGGGCACATTCACGTTCACCACTGTTCGACACCCTTATTCAGTCCGTGGTACTACTGAACAGGATGGGCCGCATTAAGCAGCCATTAATTTTGTATTGTTGTCGTTTATTTTTAATAAACTACGGATTTTATAGTGGTCCCGCACCACTACTCGCTTATCACAGTTCAGACTCCCCGTCGAAATCCTTTCATCCCCGTATATCTAAGAGCAGTCGGCAGGGTAGGACTGCTCTTATAAGTTTATTTAATCTCAATAATTACAGTTTGCCCGTTTTCGTCAACAAGATTTAAAACTTCTCCTGTTACGCCTTCGTCAACCAACTGTAATATCTGTTCAAACTGTTTATTGTTGAGTGCCTGTGTACCGATAATTCCGGAAATATTGTTTCCTATTTTTGCCATTCGTTTTACAAACGTTAACGGAACATTGATATTAATTGGTTTTCTGTTTAATTGTGCAACTTGTATGTGCAACTTTAAATCTGAAATATTAATATCAGGTTTGCTGTAATTAGCTTTAGTGCCTGTAAGCAATTCGTCAACAGTTGTATCTAATAATTCAGCAATCTTAGGAAGCAACATAATATCAGGACAAGATAGATCGTTTTCCCATTTAGAAACAGCCTGAGGTGTTACATCCAGTAAACTTGAAAACTCATCTTGAGTGTAGCCTTTATTTTTTCTTAAAAATGATATCCTACTGCCTAATGTTTCAATTGAATCAGTTTTGTCTTTCTTTTCTGTAAAAGAAGGTTCTTCTTTTTCTTTTTTATTGAATAATGTCATATTACTTTTCTCCTTTCGGTTTGTTACCAATATTTTAGCGGAGAACAAAAAAGATGTGAAGATATTAAAAGTTGAAAAAGCTAAACTAACAGTTGATTTAATGAAAAATCCATTCAACTGTTGGTTGGATTATTGAAAACGTTCCTTCATTGCTCTTTCAATGTTTCTTGCGGCATCTTTCTTAGCGGCGACATCACGTTTATCGTAAAGTTTTTTACCCTTGCAAAGACCGACCTTTACTTTTGCTCTGCCTTTCTTGAAATAAACCGAAAGGGGAATGAGAGAAAGACCGTCCTGCTTAACAGTTCCGAAAAGTCGGTTGATTTCCTTTTTATGCATCAGGAGCTTTCGGACTCTTAACGGGTCACGGTTAAAAATATTGCCATAGTCGTAAGGACTTATGTGCATACCGTTTACGAAGATTTCACCCTCAATGATATTGCACCAGGAATCTTTAAGATTAAGTTTACCTTGTCTTATTGATTTAATTTCCGTTCCGAAAAGCTCAATGCCGGCTTCATATTCTTCGAGAACAAAATAGTCGTGATAGGCTTTTTTGTTCTGAGCTACTGTTTTGTTACTGTCCTGCTTATCCAACCTACCACAACTCCTTTCGTCCAGCAAGTTAAATTATTAGTAAAATCTGCCGTTATTTGGCTTTGAATAACGTGATTTTTTCTGATCCTTTTCGCTCTTTTTGGCAATAGCGTTATACTTCTTCTTGAAGTCTTTTGCACCCTTGCCTGTACCTGATTTTTTAGGCTTAGCTTTTTCATTTTTTTCAGCCTGAAGCTCAGGGTTCTCTTTGTAGAATATCATGCTTCCGCCGATAACCTGAACAACCTGAGAGCCTGTAGCAGCTGCAAGTTTTTCAGCAATCTCTCTCGGTGTTTCGGGTGCAGATTCAAGAAGTACCTTAAGTTTTATAAGCTCGTGCACTCTGAGAGCGTCATTTGTCTGCGCAATTAATGCATCGGATATTCCGCCCTTGCCGACCTGAAAAAGCGGTTCAAGTCGGTTTGCTTGTCCTCTGAGCTCAGCACGTCTTTTGCTTGTCATTTTTTCTTCCATATTTTTCTCCGTTATATATAAATCTTTAATTCCTCAGCAAGGTGACGAAGCGCTTTGCCTCGATGGCTTACCTTATCTTTTTCCTCTGCAGAAATTTCACCGAACGGCTGACCGTTGCAGTTGAAAAGAACATCATATCCGAATCCGCCGTTGCCGTGTCTTCCATGGAAAATTGTACCTTCACAGGTATCGGTAACTGTAAGCTTTCTTCCGTCAGGGAATACGCAACAAACCGCGCACACAAACCTTGCTGTTCGCTCTTCATCGGGTACATTTTCAAGTTCTTTAAGGAGTTTGTCGTTGTTCGCCTCGTCATTACCGTGAACACCGCAATAACGTGCCGAGAATATTCCCGGAGCGCCTCCGAGAGCATCAACAACAAGTCCCGAGTCATCTGCAATACAGGGAAGTCCGCTATCTTCACAGCCTGCCTGAGCTTTAATAAAAGCATTCTCTTCAAATGTTGTTCCGTTTTCTTCAACATCTCTGAGGGTGCAACCGATATCTGTATCGGTAACAATTTCTATGCCGAGAGGGGACAGGATTCTTTCCAATTCAGCTCTCTTCTTAATATTATGGGTTGCAATAATTATTTTCATTCAGCAACTTCCTCAGTTTCCTCTTTTGGGATAAACATATTATCTTCATCGTGTTTTACTTCGTATTCAAAAAGACCTTCAGCAAAAGCAGTTGGATTAAACGGTTGCAAGTCATCAATCTGCTCGCCGACACCTACAAACTTAACGGGCACCTTAAGGTCATTCTTGATTGCAAGAACAACACCGCCTTTAGCCGTTCCGTCAAGCTTTGTCAGAACGATACCTGTGATTTCACATACGTTTTTGAAGTCGCGAGCCTGATTAACAGCATTTTGTCCTGTTGTTGCATCAAGAACAAGAAGGCTTTCACGGTCATTGTAGGGGAGTTCCTTGTCAATGATTCTGTATATCTTTGCAAGCTCATCCATAAGGTTCTTTTTGTTGTGAAGTCGGCCTGCTGTATCACAGATAATGATATCCGCATCACGTGCCTTACCCGCCTGGATTGTGTCATAAACAACAGCTGCAGGATCTGCTCCTTCCTGATGTTTAACGATTTCAACACCTGCACGGTTTGCCCATACTTCGAGCTGATCAATAGCTGCAGCGCGGAAGGTATCAGCGGCGCCGAGAATAACCTTTTTGCCTTCAGCTTTATACATGGCTGCCATTTTACCGATTGTGGTTGTCTTGCCGACACCGTTAACACCAATAACAAGAATAACAGACGGCATAGTAACAAGCCCCATATCTTCGCCGCCCTCAAGCAATTCAGCAACTATCTCTTTGATAGCACCTTTGACCTGAGAAGACTTCTTAAGATGCTTCTTTGAAACATAGTCACGAAGTTTTTCACAGATTTCAGCTGCGGTATTCATACCGACATCGCCCATAATGAGAATTTCTTCAAGATCATCATAGAGCTGATCGGTAATGTCTTCATTTTCACTGATAACGGCATCGATAGCACCTGACATACTGTCGCGTGTTTTCTTTAAGCCGAAATTGAATTTTTTGAATATATTGAATGCCATTTGGATTTACCTCCGGGAAAATCAAATTCCGTCACGTACGTTTTTGCTGATGTTGTCAACCATTTGTCTTACCTTGCTGTCATCATTATATCTCTTCTGGAATTTTTCCAAGCTGTAAACGACGGTTGAATGGTCACGGTTGAATTCGCGACCGATAGCTTTAGTAGAAAGACCTGTAAGTTCTCTGACAATGAACATAGCCATCTGACGCATTTCTGTGATAAGTGCATTCTGCTTTTTTGAATAAATCTCTTCAGGTTCAGCACCGTATGTACGTGCAACTTCAGAAACAATCTTTTCAACAGTTACCTTAACAGGCACTTTGTCAACAAATATATCGGCAATTGCTTTCTGTGCTGTAGCAAGATTAATCGGCAAGCCCTGCATTGTAACAAAAGCCTGCATCTTCTTGACAGCACCTTCAAGCTGGCGAATGTTATTCTTAAGCTTTTCTGCGATAAACTGAACGCATTCATCGGGAAGAGCGAAGTTAAGAATATCAGCTTTTCTCTTGATAATAGCCATTCTTGTTTCAATATCGGGTGGCTGAATATCTGCCATCAGACCCCATTCAAAACGGTTCTTAAGTCTGTCTTCAAGAAGAGCAATTTCTTTCGGCGGACGGTCAGATGTGAGAACAATCTGATTTCCTGCCTGATAAAGTGCGTTGAATGTGTGGAAGAATTCTTCCTGTGTTGATTCCTTACCTGCGATGAACTGAACGTCGTCAACAAGAAGGATATCAGCATTTCTGTATTTTTTATGAAATTCAATTGTACTCTTTGAAGAAATATATCTGATAAGTTCGTTAGTGAAATCTTCACCGCGGGTATAGATTATTTTTGCATCGGGATTCTGCTGCTCGATCGAATGACATATAGCATTAAGAAGGTGAGTCTTACCAAGACCTGAATTACCGTAAATGAACAAAGGATTATACTTATTTCCGGGGTCGTTAGCAACCGCACTTGCTGCAGCATACGCAAACTTATTTGAAGCACCGACAACGAAAGAATCAAAAGTGTCCTCAGCTTTAAGGTTTTCCGGCTCCTTCTTAGATACATATTCTGTTGCAACATCAACATCAACGAGTTCAATGTCAATGTCAAATCCTAAAACATTTGTAAAAGAATCTGTAAGCTTACCCATAAATTTAGTTTCGATGATTTTTCGCTTAAAATCAGAAAGTGCAATGACAACCTTCTTCTCGGTAAAGCTCACAAGCTCCATATCTTTAAACCAAACGTTGTATATGGATTCAGATACCTGTTTTTTACATTCATCTTTAATTAATTCCCAAAGTTCTGCGAATGAATCCATCTTTTTTCAACTCCTGCTAATATATTGCGTTTCCGAATAAGTATATCACAACAGCGCTTTAAATTCAATGTTGAAAATATACAATTATAGCCTGAATTTACTATATTTATTATATGAAGAAAAGATGCCCTGAAAATCAGAGCATCTAAAATCTTATTCAAACATTGCCATCCAAAATTGTGAATATGCCTTTGTACCGAAAATTCCGCAAAGTGACTGATCCGTAATTTTGATGATTGTTTCAATCGCCTTGACTGTAGGATCAAGCTCATTCATCTGCTTCTGAGTGAGGATGTAAACATCTTCGTCAGAAAGACCGGAGTATTTGTTGCACATAATATTTACGCGGAGTGTAGTTTCCTTGCAAAATGCATCGTCAGCGATGGTGGCACGCATAACACGTTCACATTCGTAAAGAAGAGCTTCGCATTCCGTTGCATCCTCAGCAGGCATTTCAATAACACCGTCAAGATATTTCTGATAAATTTTCTTAAGGTCGTTGTATCTCCAACGTCTGATAAACCAGTTATCGGAATTTCCGTTGAACTGCGGAAATTTTTCGGGATTTGTGTGAACATCTTCAACCTCATCGGAGTAGAGGAGAGCAAGCGCGAGATTGATTACAGGTGCATTGTTGGCAGTATCTTCGTGGTTCATATTATAGAAATACCACGTGTTATCCGGAAGAATTCCTGTTGAAGCATCAATCTCTCTGTCGGGTGAAATATATGAATACTCACTTTCGATAGCCTGCTTATAATCAGCAGGTAACTGTTCACCGGGGAGGGCAGCAGTTGCACCGAGAGTAGTTGACTCAACGTGAATAATACCGTCACCGTTTACATCAAAAGAATCACCCATAAGCTGGAAGAAGTTGTATCGTGCTTCACCGGTGTGGAGACTGTAGCCAGAAATAATATTGATTTCAATGCCGTTATCAACCATTGCTCTGATGTTATTCTCAAGGTTCATCTGTGCACGGTAGAAAGCATCGGTCATAGTTCTGACAGGTGCGTGTTCAGTGTCACCAAGATATTTTTCGGCAAGCTCAGGATAATCCTCACGAGTTACCATTGCCCACATCTGCGGAGTATTTATAAGAAGATTTTCAAGAAGTACGTTGTACATACTTGTAATCATTGAAGCATTTACGTCAGCCGGAAGTGCACGGATAAGAAGATTGACAAGGCTGCCTACCATACTGCCGTATTCTGTAAATTCGCTGATAATGATCGGGAAAAGATCTCTGTACCAATATTCGCCGTCAAGGTTGAAATCGCGCTGATACATATCGCTTACGACCTGAGTACCGTTAAGAACCGGAACCACATTTACAACAGCGTTTACCTTGTTTGTATCAGTGTATTTCTCAGCGTAAGCTGTGAATATCGTACCGCCGAGACTTATAGGAAGAAGGTTAACTTTTTCGGCACCGGTCTTCTCAAGAACCATATCAATATACTTATCAAGGTTATCAGCAGATGACATTGCATCTCCGAAAAGACTGAAAGTAAAGAAGAAAAGGTTTTCTTCACCGATAACCTCTGCAACAGAACGAAGCGGAAGAATCTTATATAGATATTCGGTCTGATACTCCATATAAGACTGATTGTTGTTGTCTTTTGTTGCAAAATCTGCAAAAGAACCGTTGAATTCAAGCAAACCGATTTCATTATTTGCAAATGTTCCGTCAGGAAGAGTTTTCTGAACCGAGAAAGCTGCATCCGCCAGCTTTGCAATTCCGTCTACGATACCTGCATCACTCTGTGTCATAACTGAAAGAACGAGTGGCACAATAAACTGCGTTACGGCCGCAAGAACTGTAGCCGGAATATCAAGAATGATAGTAGAACCTGTCATATCATTGCCGAATGCATCCTGTTTGATCGGCGGTTTTGACGGATCTTCTGCGTTTGCATAATCATAATTCTCATCAACAACATATGTAATTGAATGGGAAATTCCCGGAACTACAACGAGAGGGTAGTAATTACCGTTTTCATCTTTTTCATCATAAACAACTCTCATATCTTCGAGAGTGTATTTATAGTTTTCTGCTGCAGTTGTGCCTGGTATCGGCTGAGGTGCAGCCTGAAGTGTAGGTAAAATCGCCATAATTACTGAAAGAATAACAGAAATAGATTTGATAGCAAGGTTCATCGTATTCCCCCTTAAATTTTATAAAATTATAATATCATACCGGAATAAAATTTTCAAGTATATGGATATAAAGTATTGAAAAACCGTCGGAATAATGATATAATTAGCAAAATTTGTTGGAGGTTTATTATATGACTGAATTAACAGCTGCAGCTCAGTGGTTAAACGATACTTTCTATAGTTTCGACTATGCAATTCTTGAGTTTTTCCACAACACATTCAATCAGGGAGCGGGAAGTGCTTTCTGGGATCCGTTCTTTAAGTTTGTAACACTCTTGGGTGAAGAAGGTCTTTTCTTTATCATTATTTCGATAATTATGATGCTTTTTAAGAAGACGCGTAAGGCAGGTATGGCAATGCTTCTCGCTATCGGCGTAGGTGCACTTTTCACAAATGTTTCAATCAAACCGCTTGTTGCAAGACCGAGGCCGTTTCAGAACGAACTCAGCGATTGCTTTGAAGCTTTCAAGCAGTGGTGGATTGATGCCGGTTCAACAAAGGTCGGTGAAAAATCCTTCCCGTCAGGTCACACAACATCTGCTATGGCAGCGATGGCAGGCTACTTCTTTGCTAGCAATAAAAAGTACATAAGCTGGACAGCACTTCTTTTTGCTGTACTTATGGGATGTTCAAGAATTTATCTTTGCGTTCACTATCCGTCAGATATTCTCGGTGGTATCGTGGTCGGCATTCTCGCAGGACTTATTGCTTATCTTCTTATCAACCTTCTTTATTCAAAAACAAATAAGAAAGGTATCAACGCAATGGTTGAATGGGACATCAGAAATATTTTTAAAAAGAAAAAAGCTTAATAATAAAGCCTCGGTTTTAAACCGAGGCTCCTTTTTTAGTCTGTAAACGGGGTATAAATTTTTCCGAATTTAAAATCAACCGGATCACGCGTTAACGAAGAACGGTAAACACTCATAACCATTCCTATCGCAAAATAAATACAGAGATTCGAAGAACCTCCGGCACTCATAAATGGTAGTGTGATACCGATTACGGGCAAAACCATAAGACACATTCCGATATTGATTACTACGTGTGCGACAATCATAACCGCAACTGCCGTGCAGATAATTTTTCCGATAAAAGAAACTGCATGCTGACCAACATGAATTATCTTTATAACAAGAACCAAAAGAAGAATCAGTGCAAAAATTGCGCCAACAAGGCCAAGTTCTTCACCAACAACTGTAAAAATCATATCGTTTCTGCTTTCAGGAACAAGACCGTTTTGTGTGTATGGACCTTCAAACAATCCCTGACCGAATATTTTTCCCGATCCAATAGCATTAACGCCTTGTTGTTGCTGAAAAATTACTTCCTCATAGGTTGCTTCAGTCAAAGAAGAAGGGGAGTAAATTGCCATAAAACGCTGTTTCTGAAAGTCAGAAAAGAACTCAAACCAAAGCAACGGAGCCGCACAGGCAATTACACCGACGCCAAACAAGAAGTATCTGATATATAAGCCTGCAACAAAAAGCATTCCGAGTGTCATTACAACGAATACAAGTGCTGAACCGAGGTCGCCTGTAAGAATAACAAGTGCAACGACAACCATGGCATGAATGCCGAGAAAAACTACATTTTTAAACTTGTTGATATCGTGTCTTACGGAATTCAGATGTACGGCAAAGGTTATCATAAAGCCTATTTTCAAAAGCTCGGATGGCTGAAAATAAAAGCTTCCCAATTTAATCCAGGAAATAGCATCTGAACGGCCTGACGGAGCATCACCAATGAAGAACAGTGACACCATCAATCCAAGACAAACTATAGCTATAAGCGGCCATAGTCGCGAAAGAGCCTCGTAGTCTACAAGTGATATTATGAATGCACATATAACGCCGAGAATGACAGCAATAGCCATTGTACGGACATCACGCGGAATCAACATGTCTTCTGTCAATGTCCTTCTTGTGGCACTGTAGACCATAATTACACCGAAGGTGGAAAGCAAGACACTAAGTGTGATAAGAAATTTATCAGTACCTTTAAGAAAATCCTTAAACCAATAAATTATTTTATTCAAAGCTTCACCTCCGCAATATTGAATACACGAACAATTATATATGTAATCTGTTTCAATTTCAAGTACAAAGTTATTTACTTATTTAAAAAATATGCTATAATAGTCACAAAGATAAAAGTTGGAGTGATTTTTTGTCTTCTTTTTACAGTAAAAGTGTCAAAGATACCGTTGAACTCGGCAAAAAACTCGGTAGCAAGCTGAACAAGGGTTCTGTTGTTGCTTATTTCGGACCTATGGGGATGGGTAAAACCGCATTTACTCACGGTCTTGCCGCAGGTCTTGGCATAGACGAAAAAAGTGTCAGCAGTCCTACATTTGCTCTTGTTCATGAATATAAGGGTAAAGAGAAAAAATTGTATCATTTCGATATGTACAGAATATCAACGTGGGATGATCTGTATTCAACCGGTTATTTTGATTACCTTGATGCATCGGAAATTATTGCTGTTGAGTGGAGTGAAAACATCGAGAATGCTCTGCCGGAAGATTGTATAAAGATTATTTTTTCTCCGGGTGAAAATGAGAACGAAAGAAACATTGAAATTATTGGAGTAGATTTACTTTGAAAATATTAGGAATTGACAGCTCAGCAAAGTCTGCGTCCGTAGCTGTTGCAGAAAACGGAAAAATCCTCAGCAGTTTTTATATTAACACAGGATTGACTCATTCACAGACATTAATGCCGATGCTTGATAATGTGTTAAGATGCGCGTCTTTAACGCTTGATGATATTGATGCTGTTGCAGTTAATAAAGGTCCCGGTTCATTTACAGGTATCAGAATCGGCGTAGCCGCAGCAAAGGGTATTGCCGATACTAAAAATATTAAAACTATCGGGATTTCGACACTCGAATCAATGGCATATAATCTTTTAGCCTTTGATTGTGTCGCGGTTGCTGTTATGGATGCTCGTTGCGCACAGGTTTACACGGCATTATTCAGGATTAAAGATTCTGTCGTTGAAAGACTGACTGATGATCTTGCAATTCCGATATCTGAATTAAAGGAAATGCTGTTATCGTACAACGAGGAAATAATACTTGTCGGTGACGGTGCTGATATTTGTTATCGGGCTTTACGTGATGAAATCGACGGAATAAAAATTGCTCCTGAAGCTTATAAATATCAGAATGCAACAGGTGTATGTTTCTCCGCAGAAAATAAAGATAATAATTTATTTATTAACAGTAATGAATTGGTTCCCGAGTATTTACGTTTACCTCAGGCTGAACGTGAGTTAAAGAATAAACTAAAAAAAGGTGAGTGAAAATTATGAAAATTGCAATTGGTGCCGATCACGGCGGATTTGAACTCAAGGAGTCTATCAAAAAACATCTCGAAGAAATCGGTGGATATGAAATAACGGATTACGGTACTTATACAAGCGAATCTGTTGACTATGCCGCTGTTGCATATAAGGTAGGTACAGCTGTTACTGAAGAAAAAATCCTGGGTATTCTTTGTTGCGGTACGGGAATCGGTATCAGTATGGCTGCTAACAAAGTTAAAGGTGTACGTGCAGCCTGCTGCTCTGATTATTTCAGCGCTAAGCTCACACGTGCTCATAACGATGCAAATATTCTTTGTCTTGGCGGTCGTGTTGTAGGTGCTGGTCTTGCAAATGAACTTGTTGATGTTTTCCTTAACACGGAGTTTGAGGGTGGCAGACACCAGAGAAGAATTGATCAGATTTCGGCTATTGAAAACGGTGAGTTTTAATCGGGAGGTAAAAAACCATGGGTAATGTTATTATCACAAATCATCCTCTTATACAGCATAAACTGTCAATTTTACGAGATATTCACACATCATCAAAGGATTTCAGAAATCTTGTAAGTGAAATTGCTACACTTATGTGTTACGAGGCAACAAGAGATCTTCCTTTGCACGAGATTGAAATTGAAACTCCGATTTGTAAATGTGTTGCACACAGCCTTGAAGGTAAAAAGCTTGCTTTCGTTCCTATTCTTCGTGCAGGTCTCGGCATGGTAGACGGCGTTCTTCAGCTTGTGCCTTCAGCAAGAGTCGGTCACATCGGTTTGTACCGTGACCCTGAAACCTTGAAACCTGTTGAATACTACTGTAAATTACCTGCAGATATCAATGAGCGTGATGTAATCGTTCTTGATCCGATGTTGGCAACAGGTGGCTCAGCAATTGATGCGATTTCTTTAATTAAGGAAAGAAAACCTAAATCAATCAAGTTTATGGGTCTTATTGCTGCTCCTGAAGGAATTGCTGCACTCAGACAAGCTCATCCTGATGTTGATATTTTTCTCGCTGCTGAGGATGAAAAGCTGAATGATCACTGTTATATTGTTCCCGGACTCGGCGATGCCGGCGACAGAATCTTCGGAACTAAATAAAAAACATTGATACCGCTGTGATTTTGAAGTCACAGCGGTATTTTTTTCAGCTTGTCTGCATATGTTTTACTGTTATTGGACAGCTCGACGGAGGGGATAAAGCTTGGATAAAAAAAATATCACAAAACCGGTTAATTTACATAAATTCAGTATAAAATTCAACAAATTTATACCGGATTGGAAATTTATCATACCTGTAATTTTTTCTGTTGCAGGAATTATTTTCGGTTCATTAACAGCAAAAGGGGAGAGGAGGATATATTTAAAACTAAGTGAATTAATCAATCAATATATTATATCTGATTCTGATGGTTCACTGTATGAAGAATTAACGGTTCATCTTTTATTACCGACAATTTTTGTTGTTGTTGTATTTTTCTTGGGTTTATCAGTATACGGATGTTTTGCAGTTAACGCAGTGCCTTTTGCATATAGCTTTATTGCAAGCATGATTATATATTTTCTTTTTGAAACTTATGCCTTAAAAGGGCTTGCTTATGTTGCGATTATGATATTACCGTATTGTATACTGTCGCTGGTTTCGTTAATTACAATTACAGGTGAAAGTATCAGTATGTCACAGTTACTTATAAAAACCCTCGGTAAGTCAAAGAGACTTAATAATTATAACTTTGGTATATACTACAAAAGCAGTTTAAAATACTATTCATTTATAATCCTTGCTGTTGCTTTAAAAATTATAATGTATAAATTATTCAGAGGTATCTTTGTTTTTTGAAAGATTGTTTAATGGGTTGGATGCAACTGCATCCTTAAGCTGTGAATCAATTATATGTGTATAAATCTCAGTTGTTGCAAGATTTTCGTGTCCGAGTATTTCTTTAATAAGAAGTACATCAACATTGCCTTGCTGATACATTAATGTTGCTGCAGTATGTCTTAGTTTATGAGTTGAGAATCCCTGATCACCAAGACCTGCTTTATCAAGAAAGATTTTAACAATGTGTTGAACAGTTTTAGGGCTTATTCTTGAAAGGCGACTGCTGAGAAAAAGAGCATTCTTGTCTTTAACACCTTCTACAGGACGTACTTTCATGTAGTTATTGATTGCATTAACACACATATCATTGAGATAAATTATTCTTTCTTTGTTTCCTTTACCGGTTACACGCATTGAATTGTCTGAACGGATATCACCGTAATTCAATCCTACTAACTCAGAAAGACGAAGACCACAGTTAAGAAACAGAGCAATTATACAGTAATCGCGCTCTTTGAATTTGCCGTCAATACTGTTAAGTAAATTAACGCTTTCTTCAAGTGTAAGGTATTTGGGTAGTGCTTTTTTAGCTTTTGGCGACTCAAGCTCTTGCATCGGGTTTTCGTCGATCTGTTTAGTGTTGATTGACATAT
Organism: Acutalibacteraceae bacterium; assembly: GCA_045589535.1. Classification (GTDB taxonomy): domain Bacteria; phylum Bacillota; class Clostridia; order Oscillospirales; family Acutalibacteraceae; genus CAG-488. The sequence continues at coordinate 28,549 of JAZNPE010000074.1, forward strand.
ATTTAAAATATGCTCTTAAAGCAGATGCTTTTCTTGCGCGTGAAGCAGCATTGTTTTTTCTTACGTTTCTGCAATAGGATAAAAAAGCATAAGCGTCCTGGATAGAAACAGTTTCAATCATATCAAGATCTATACCGGAAATGTCAATTGAATCAAAATCAGTATTTTCATCAACTTTTTTTCTGTATATAAGCAGATATCTGAAAAACAGACGTAAATCGGATGCATACTCAAGAACAGTAAGCTCCGATTTATTTTTTATTACACTCATATAATTCAAAAATTCAACTACCGACAAGGGCAGAGTCTTAAATTCGTCCTTATGCATAATTATCATTATCCTTAAAAATTCATCATTAATTATACAAAAGAAATAAACTTCGGTTGTTTTCTTCCGTACAATTTGCAGTCCCTTCGGGGACTGCTTTTATTTTACTTCAAAGGTCTTTTTTCGTCAATAAGTCCGAGAAGATAATCTGCAGATAAGTTGTAATATATACAGTATTTTTTTATTTCTTCTGTTGTTGGTTGTGTATCGTTCTTTTCAAGTCTTGATATTTTTCTTTGTGTCATTCCTAAAACAATTCCAATTTCTTCTTGTTTTAAATGTGGTTCTGTATCTTCTCGAAGTTCTCTTATTCTTTGGTAAAATTCCATATTTTGCAACCTTTCTTTTGTTTAATTTAACAAAATTATATCATAGACGGAAATTGACTATTGACTTTAGTCAAATTATGACTATAATTATGTGTGTAGTCACTAATTGACTACGTTCATTTAAATAATTTGAAAGGTTGCTGATTGAATGTCAAATGAAATTTTCGGTTGCTTAATGTATCTTTTATGTTGTTTTATTGCGTTAGGTTTTGCTTTTTGGCTCGATTGTGTTGTTCAGAAGAGGAATAAGAAAATGCTTGAAAAATTGTTTGAGCATTATTTAGGCGGTGGTTCTGATGAATGACGATGTACTTATTTTTGTAGATGAACTTTTTCTTGGTCTTGATGAGGAAAGTTTTAAAGCGTTATCTGCTTATATTAACTCTTATGTAGTAATTTTGGATGAAATTACTTTTGAACAGGTTTATCGCAATTATTTAGGTGATAAGTAATGGGCATTGCTGAAACAATATTTTCGTTTTTAATTTTCTTTGTTTTTACGTTTATGTTGTGTGATTGGAGATTTGGAAATGAAAAATAAGAAGAAGGGTATTTTTACAAATACGGAAGTTATTGGTACTTCTGTTGTTACTAAGTCAACTAAGGTTGAATTGGTTCAAGTCACGATGTTTAAGAAAACTGAAAAGGTTGTAGTTTATCAATTAATGGTTAACGGTGATTTGTTTACTTCTATTGATAATCGTCAGTTTGCTTTCTATCTCTTGAATTATTTCGATTTTGAAAGATATTACAAAAATGCAGTAGATTTGGAGGATGATTTTGATGACTTACTTTGATTGTGTTCTTGTCGGTAAAAAGCTTAAATGCGGTACATCGGTAAATAAGACTACGGATGAAGCTCGTCCGTGGACTGATGTTTATACAAATGGCGGTTCTGTTGTTCGTGTAAATGGCTTTGATTCTTCACAGCTTCCTGATATGGCAGATGTTAACATATGGGTTAACGTCAATCAGTATCCTGAAAGACTTTATTTCAAATTTGTTAAGGTGGTTAAATAACTATGTCAATAAAGAGTAAGAGAATAACAACAAGAATCTTTGCAACCTTTCTGATTCTTTCTCTTACTCTTTGTTATTTTACAATCGGTGTATCGGCTTCAGATTATTCTGAAAGTAACGATACGGTATATAAATCTGCTGACTATTGGGGACTTGAAGAGCTTCCGTTTGGTACTGATACGGGCGTTGTTCAATTTCAGTATGAGCAAGGTTATTTAACTTTATATTTTGATAAATTATCTATTTATGATGATGATTTTTTAGATGTAAATCCTAAGGGTTTGTATACTGAATCTCATTATTGGAATGTTTTATATGATGATTCATCGGGTGTATATGATTATTCTTTTAGTTGTGCTTCCGATAGTCCCATATATTATAAAAAGAGTTATTCTGAAAATGGCGTTTTTAGTTCGTCGTTCGGTACTTTAACTGATGTTAATGTTTTTTATCCTTATTTTCGTGGTGATGAGCAACTTACTGAATCACGTAGACATCGTATATGGTTAGTAGAGGATAAGAAATTAAGTACTTTGGTTCCTGATTGGACAATCAGTTCGAATTCTGGTTATCGTCGAGTTTATGCTAACTGTTATCAGATTGATACAACAAGTATTGCTTTTCTTGAAGTTTATCGCGCTGCAGGTGCGACAAATTGGGTAAATGGCAAAAATGTTGGATATAACGTTGAATATTATCCGTCTGTTGAGTATTTGCAGAATGTTTCTTTACGTGATTCTATTTTAACTGAGTTTTTCAGGGTTCAAACTGAATTAATTGATATTAATAATCATCTGTATAATGCTAATGTTTATTTAGAACAGATGTATTATCTTCTTTATGATGTTGATACTTTTGTCGTTGGTATGCATTCTCTCTTAGATACGTATCTTCCATTACTTAATTATAATCTCGGTGAGATTCTCGAAAAGCTTGATGAAATAAAAACAGGTCCTGAATATGACAGTTCGCAGGGTATCGGCTCGAATAATGAATTCGGTAATGCTGCAGGCGGTTTAATTGATGATAACGTTAGACTTCCTAATAATCGTATTGATGATATTGAATCAAATCTTGGTGATTCTTTACTTTTTATACGCCGTATGTTTGATAGAATTACTACTCAATTTAATTTAAGTTATATTATTGCTTTTCTTCTTGGATTGTCTTTTATAGCTTATGTTCTCGGACGTGTAATTAAAAATAAAATGCTATAGGTGGTGTTTGTGTGGATTGGATAATTTCATTTTTTCAGGATATTGCACAGACATTGTCAGGTATCGTTAATTTTTTAGTTACTATGGTTGACGGTCTTTTGTCTTTGCTTAAAATGCTTCCTTCTTTGATTGCGGATATGACAACGGCTGTTAATTTTCTTCCGCATCAGCTAACTATATTTTTTAGTGTTTCGGTTTCTGTAACTATAATATTTCTTATTGCAGGACGTGGACAGGGCGGTGAATAATCTTGTCAAATGCTTGGTTTACTATTTGGAATAGTTGTATTTTTCCGACTTTACGATCTATTTATAACGCTATGAATTCAATAAAAATTTTGGACTTTACGTCTGGTTATTTTATATCCCTTTGGGATTTTTGCATTGCAATAATTGTTATGGGTGCAATTATTAATTTATTTATTAACTTTACAACACCGACTATTCCTGATAGAGCGATTAAAAGTAAAAGGGACAAAAAGGAGTAATTTATGAATTACGATTATTATACACGTTTAATTTATGAGTGGTTAACATCTAACAGAATAGCTGAAAAGATTGATTTACTTCTTGACTATGTGTCAAATATCAATTTCTATATTCCGCATATTGCTTTTTATTCCTTTGTGCTTGTCTTGCTTTATGTCGGTTATAAATTCTTACGTATAAGGAGTAGAACATTATGATTGAATGGCTTCAAAGTATCGGACTTTCTTTTAGTAGTCCGTATGATTATATGATATATGCAACTGCGTGTGTTTTGGCTGTGATGATAATATCTTCGATTACTTCGGTTATATTCGGAGTATTCACAGGTATTTTTCATAAATAATTTTAGGAAAGGACAGTAACGGTATGGAATCACTTGCTACGTTGACAACTGCATTTGAATGGGTACTTGGTAATTTTACTGAGTTTGCTGCACAGATGCTCACAACTCCGCTTTTCCTTATTCCGATTGCTATTTTTGCTGTCGGTGCTTGTATCGGTCTTGTTCGCAGACTTGTATAATCGGAGTTATTTTTTTATCCCTGCCACTTTAGTGCAGGGATAAAAATTTCTATAAGGAGTGTTTTAAAATGGATTTATCTTCCTATGGTTTTATTTTTGACGTCGCTGTAAAGTTCTTCACAATGCCCGGTGTTGTTTTATTTATTGCCGGTGTTGCTCTTTGCAGTCTTGAAATGCTTGAACATAAACTATTTAGAGGTTGATTTTTTATGGTGAATGGTTATTTTGGTTTGCCCGGTTCGGGCAAGTCTACATTTCTTACAAGAATTGCACAGAAGGAGTTAAAACAGATTAAGAAGGGTAGGAGTCCTTATAAGCACGTTTTAACTAACTTTTATTGTGAAGGCTGTGAGCGTGTAGAATATAAGGATTTGGGTAATTATGAAATATCTGACAGTCTTATATTGCTTGATGAAATAACGCTTGACGCTGATAGTCGTAATTTTAAACAGTTTGATGAAGCACATAAGCACTTCTTTTTAATGCACAGGCACTATAATTGTGATGTGATTTATTTTACACAGCAATATGACGGTGTAGATAAAAAGATACGTGATATTACATCAAACTTATACTTTGTAAAAAAACGTCTTATGTTCACAGTTGCTACAAGGATATACAGAACATTAGATATTAACGAGCTGACAAAAGAAATCGTTCAAGGCTATCGCTTTGCGAATTGGTTTGAACGATACTTTATGTCAGGAACTCATCAAATATGTTATAGGCCAAAATGGTATAAATTCTTTGATAGTTGGGATAAGCCACAAAACGAAGAAAAATATACCTATCTCCCTTGGTAATACATATACCTTTAATTGCTTTTGGTGTTAGGTGGTGTCACGGCGAAGCCTTGGCGCAAGGGGTTGATCGGACGAGCTTGTCGAGTTCCGTTTAGCACCGCAGCGCTGATGCAAGCCGTGACGGCTCCACCGAATAAAAATTTTATACTAAAATAAAAATAGGGTGCAGTTGTTTCTTTTTGGTTAATCCCCCTATATCTAATAGGGGGGTTATTGGGGCATATCTGCACCGCTGAGGATGTGAATGTATGTATTATTATCATTCAATATCTTCTAAATTCCTTGGTTTGAATGTCACGTATTCAATTGATAAGGTTATCCTGACGGGTAAATTCTTTTATAAAAATGCTGATTTATTTATGCGTGATTTGTCGTTGTTAGAATTGAAGGACGGAATTGTAGATGATAAACCGTTCGACAAATTTGTCGACAATATGGGCTTTTATATTTCAAATCGTATTGGTACATATATGAACAATTTTAATATTCAGTTGATTGACAGCAGGGGAGAGAAGGCGAGTTTCTTTCTTGGTGTTGTCCTTAATAGCGGTAGTTCAAAGGTTGAACAATGGAAATTGGAATTCAATCCGAATAAAATTCTTCCATGTCCTTTCTTTGAAAAAATGCTTACTTTATTAAAGTTGTATACTGTGCCTACGAAAGTCAAATTAAAATTTTGGGATTTGTCAATTGATTTTCCGTTGAATCGTTCGAATGTTTCACTTGTCCGTGATAAGCGAATGTATCAATTAGTTACTAAATCTGAATTAGACAGAACAGAATATCTTGGTACGCGACATACACACGGTTTTTCAAAGCTTTATAATAAAACTATTGAAAGTGGTCTTGATTACGATTTAACTCGTTTTGAAATAACCTCTGATTCAGTTTTTTATAATTCTTTGATAGTTAAAATGCCTCAGTTGTTAATTTTGCAAAATTCTCAGGTCTCTTTTAATATGTTAAGCAATTTGTCACAGAATCAGGTTGTTATGTTAGAGCTTCTTTTGTTACATCCTGATTATTTGCAGAAGCTTGATAAGCGTGGTAGACTTAAATATAAAAATTGTTTTGATACGTTATCTGAACATTTTGTCTTGGATAAAGACTGTTTTGAATATCTTGCGGAACGTGTTATGTCTTATATAACTTTGGAGGTCTTGCAATGAATGATTATGATAAGGTGCTTTTAGTTTATCAGTACTTTTTCTATAATGAAGTTTATTACAAAGATAAAGTTGCAAATATCGAAAAGACTTGCAAGTCGATAAATGCAACTTATGAAGATTATATTCGTTTGATACGTGCAAAGATAGAACAGGAGACTTTTGACAAGATTATGACTGATATTCTGAAATTGTTCAATCCTAAACATTTTTAATCATTAATTATACAAAAGAAATATTTTGTATAATTAGGGGTGGGGGTTAACTAATAAGTTTACTGATCTATATGAAATTATTATATATACTCTAAAACAGGTATAATTCCACCAATATCAACTAATGGTCCACTGCTTAATTCAACATATTTAATGCTATGCTTATTTAAAAACGCTTTGATTAATTCAGCATCGTTGTGTGTATCAAGTTTACCGGTAAAAGCTAATAAATTTTTACCAATCATGCCGCACGTTCCACCGATAAAACCATAATTGCGTCCTTTTAGCCGAACGGAGCCTTTACTGATTAAAACAGAATCAATTGCATTCTTTTGAGCTGAACAATATATCGATTCATCATCTGTTATTAAAGCATTATTATTCAATAATATTGTAGAACAAGCTACATAGCCTTGATTACAGTGAATTAAACGATAGTTACATTTATACGTAAAATCTCTAACTGTTGAATCAACATATTTAGAGTTGCAGAAAATCATATCAGATATAACACGCACATTTAGTCTGATATCTCCCGGATACGGAGAACTGATATTTTCTGAACATTCATACAGTTTGAAATTTTTCTCATTCCCCTCTATTGTTAAACAATTAACAATCTCTTCGCATAACCCACTGGAAGCAACGGCAGTATTACTGTTGAGTTGAACAAATGTGCAATCAGGATGTGATGAAATATCATTTGTCAGTGCATTATTTCGCTTAACTTGTATTGTATTTACGTTATATTTATTATGCAATACATCAGAAATATCGGGATGTTCGGAAGAAATTAATACCAAAGATACATTATTTTCAGGTAAACAGGGTGTTTTAATTATTCTTTTCAACTACCCTCTCCCCTTCTTAAACACCTGCATCAAAAGCCGCACGAATTGTTCTTGCAGGTACAACCTCAACCATTGATTTGATGTTATCATTAAGATTTTTATAATTGTGATACGGAACAATACATTTATTAAAACCAAGTCTGGCAGCTTCTTTAATTCTCTGCTCACAGCTACCAATAGAACGAATTTCGCCGCCAAGGCCTATTTCTCCAAACGCTATGACATCGTCTCTTATAGGTTCATCCTTGAGGCTGGAAATCAAAGCCAAGGCAACCGATAAATCCGAAGCAGGTTCATAGAGCTTCAAACCGCCGACAACGTTTATATATACATCCGTATTGGCATAGAAAAATCCTGCACGTTTTTCAAGCACTGCGAGAAGCATCGACAGTCTGTTATAATCGAAGCCATTTGCCATTCTTCGAGGATTTCCGAAACCGCTTGACGTAACTAACGCCTGAACTTCCGCTAATATCGGCCTGGAGCCCTCCATAAGGCAAGCTACACACGATCCGGAGATATTCTTCGGTCTGCCTGAAATCATCATCTGAGACGGATTCTCGACTTCTGAAAGTCCGTTATCCTTCATTTCAAAAACGCCGATTTCGTTTGTAGAACCGTATCTGTTTTTAACAGCACGAAGAATCCTGTATGAAAGATGTCGCTCACCTTCAAAATATAAAACCGCATCGACTATATGTTCAAGAACTTTAGGTCCTGCAATATTTCCGTCCTTATTAACGTGGCCGACAACAATGGTAGGTATATTCAATGATTTTGCGGTCTGCATAAGACAGTTTGTACATTCCCGTACCTGAGCAACACTACCAAGTGAAGAGTTGAGTTCAGTAAAATTCATCGTTTGAATCGAGTCAATTATGACGAGATCAGGTTGCGAAGTACGCATATATTCACTTATTATCTGTACATCGGTTTCGCAGAATACAGAAAGATTTTCAGTGTCAACACCCAATCGACCTGCTCTGAGTTTAATCTGATGTGCTGATTCTTCACCTGAAACATAGAGTATTTTAAGCGATTGACCGAGATACTGACAAATCTGCAGAAGAATTGTTGATTTGCCTATGCCCGGATCGCCGCTTAACAATACAAGTGAGCCTTTTACAATACCGCCGCCAAGAACTCTGTCAAGTTCATTAAGACCTGTTTTATATCTGATTTCGCTGTCACAGCTTATCTCGTTGATTTTCTGCACAGTTAAAGTCATCGCAGAAACTGAACGGGTAACTTTTTTTGAGCTTTCGGGAGCTTTGAATACTTCAGACATTGTATTCCACTCGTTACAGCCCGGACAGCAACCGAACCATTTAGCACTCTCATATCCGCATTCAGAACATACATATACATTTTTAGCCTTCGAAGCCATTTAATCACCTTTGAATATAATAATTTATAATACCGTCAGCAACAAGTGTTGCTATTTTATTTTTATAATCATCAGTCTTTAAAAGTGACAAATCATTACTGTTGGACAAAAATCCGCATTCAACCATAACTGAAGGAATTGGCGAATGATACAAAAGAAAAATCTCGGTTCCTGATTTTTTTGTTTTACGTTTATTATTTTTCTGAATATTTGCTATGACTGTATTTTGAATACAGTCTGCCAGTTTTTTACTGTTAAGGTTTACAGGTGAATAAAAAACCTGGGTACCCTCCTGGTTACTGTCGGAAAATTTATTCTGATGTATACTTACAAAAACAGCATTTTTGAATTTGTTTATAATTTCAAGTCTGTTTCTTATGTCAGAAATTTTTTTCTGCCTCTGTGTTTTAAGATTATCGTCGCAGGTCATTTTATCTTCGGTACGTGTCATTATTACATTGAATCCGTACAACTCAAGTATATTCTGAAGCCTGAGCGCAATATCCAGGTTGAAGTCCTTTTCAAGTGAACCGTCATAAGCAATCGCTCCACCGTCTTCGCCTCCGTGTCCGGCATCAAGTATGACAGTATAAAGTGTCTTTGTAACTACAGAAGCTGTTTCAATATGCTTATCGATAAATATTTTTATTAAAAACGTAAAAACTAATGTAAAAGAAATAATCAGACAACAGATTTTTAAAAGCATATTCCTCATATCAACACCCCACACAATTCTATGCAGGAGAAAAAGCAATATGAAAAAAACAATAAATTATATTGCAGGCATTTTAATCGGAATAATTAATATTGTAATAGGTGCCTGCGGAGGCATTGTTGCAATAGAATGCCTGAAAAAGAATAATATAATTCAGACAAAAGCACACGCTACGGCGATATCAATAATTCTTCCTTTGACCGCAGTCAGTGCAATTGTATATTTAATAAACAATAATGTAAATTTATCTGACGCATATGTTTATATAATTCCGGGAATTATCGGTTCTTTTGTCGGAGCTGCATTTTTACCTAAAATCCCGTCAGATATTCTAAGTAAAATATTTTCAATATTTATGATTTATGCCGGAATAAGGATGTTTTTAAAATGATTACAGATATTATAGCAGGTTTTATTTCCGGAGCTTTAGGTGCAATGGGATTTGGCGGTGGCGGTGTTTTAATAATATATCTGACGTTATATAAAAATCTTCCTCAAATGACAGCACAGGGAATTAACCTTATATTTTTTATTCCGTCAGCTTTAATCGCACTTATCAAACACCAAAAAAACAAATTAATTGAGTGGAAAGTAAGTTTTTTATACATTATCTGCGGTATTATTGGTGTTGCCGCAGGATATTTTATTATCAGTTTTCTTGACGGAAATATAATACAAAAAATATTTTCTTTAATTCTGATTACTGTCGGACTAAAAGATTTATTAATCAAAAATAAAAAATGAAGAAATTTTTCCCTTTGTAAACTTACAAACTAAGCAATCAAGTGTTTTCTTGATTCCTACACCTATATAAAACCCAATTACATTAAGTATAAAGTCATCTATATCAGGATGACCGTTTCCGAGTAAATACTGAGAAAGTTCAATTCCTGAACTTAAAATAACAGGTAAAAGAATTATTAAACTTTTATTTTTTGTAAAAGCAGAAACAAAAATCCCCAGTGGTAAAAAAATTGCTAAATTACCAAGAAAAAGGAAAATTAGCTCGTAGTCAATATAGCCTCTTGTAAACGTGAATTCAATCATAGCAAAAGGTTTAATGTTGAATTCGGGACGTATAAATGTAATCTCTCTGATAAGGAAAAATGAGTATATAAGAATTACAGAATAATAAGCAAGAAATAATACTGATGTTTTTCGGATAAATCGCTTGTAATCGCAAACGAAAGAATCCTTTTTATTAATCATTAATTTAAAAACATAGTATAAAACACAAACTATCAAAACAACGAAAATCAAAGCTGGCTTGTCATAGTAAAAATTCATTATCCAACGCCATGACTTATCATTGTTCACAATATGAAGTTCTATCTGTTTAAACAAAGCTGAAAATACCCAGAACATAACCATCGCTATCAACGAGTTTGAAGCCGAATCTGCAGCTACTTTAAACAAAAAGTCATATACTAAAAGAATAATTAAAACACATACAGTTGTGACAACAACCTGAAGAAAAAGATTGCCTATCAGCTCAAATCCCGGAATTACCGCCAAGGTAAGCAAAAGGGATAGTAATCCTTGATTAAATATTCTTTTAAATTTATTTTCAGGCATTATTATTTCTCCTGTAGTCAAGATAATCCTGAAGAATTATCGTTGCCGCAACAGCGTCAACAACATTTTTACGTTTCTTGCCGCGTGTATTGGTTTCATTTAAATAGTTATGGGCAGAAACCGTTGTTAATCTTTCATCCCAAAGTACGCAAGTAATTCCTGTAACTTTTTCAAGTTCAACGGCGAAATCCTTACATTTTTGTGCACGAGACCCTTCTGATGAATCCATATTCTTAGGGTATCCGACAACAATAATATCAGGCTTCTTTTCATCAGAAATTATACTGATTCTCGAAATAACCTTAGGCTGATAAGTTTCATTTATAACTTCAACCGGAAAAGCATATGTTTCAAGGCGGTCACTGACCGCTATGCCCGTCCTTACATCACCGTAATCAACCGACATAATTATCATATGACCGCCTCCAATATAAATTATTCGTTCTCATTAACAGCCGGAGCATCAGGTTCTGCCGGTTTTGTTGGTATAATAATCTGCGGAAGTTCAATTATCGGAGAACTTTCTGATGAATCACCACCATTATTGCTGCTACCCGAATTACCGGAACTCGTTGATTCAGATGAACCGCTGCCTGAATAGTGACCCGAGCAGTATGACGGTAAATGTTCTTCAATGTACCAACCCGGAGCAGTTGAAGAACATCTTGAAGAAGCAAGCTTACCTGTATAAGTGCAATAATACTTTTTAACAACTTCAGACGTATCTTCAAATTCTTTATCCGGAAGATTCTTATGAACCTCATCCATAACAGTTTTATAAATTGCACCTGCAGGGTTAGCCGATGTATTGATTGTTTTAGGAATATCGTATCCGTACCATACAGCAGCTACATAATGCGGTGTTCCGCCAACCATCCACTTATCATAGTTATTATCTGTTGTACCTGTTTTAGCATAGTTATCAAAACCTGAAGTCTTGTATTTATAACCTGTACCGTAAGTCTTAGTTGTAACAGTTTCCATCATATGACGCATAACATCTGCAGTTTCGGGCGAGATGATCTGTTCACCTTCATTATCTCTGTTATCAAGAATAACTTCTCCGTCAGAATTTTCAACATAGTAATACGAATACGGTTCGTAGTACAATCCGCCGTTGCCGAACGCAGCGTAAGCTGCTGTCATTTCAAGCGATGTGATACCGATATTCATTGAACCTACGACCAACGGAGCCGGACTGTTATCCTTACCATCAATTGCAGTTGAAATATGGAACTTATTCTTAACATAATCATAAGAAACATCCGGTCCGAGCATATTTACACAAATTCGTGCCGGAACAGTGTTCAAAGATTTTGCAAGAGCAACCTGAACAGAAACATTACTTCCTGAACCAAGATCACCGTTATAGTTTTTAGGCCATTGACGTCCGTAATAGCGGATAGAAGCATCTCGCACGAAAGATGACCATGTGATCTCACCTTTTTCAATTCCCGGTGCATATGAACTGAGTGGCTTGATTGTTGATCCCGGAGGTCTGGGAGAGTCAGCCGCTCTGTTAAGAACACGGTTACCTTCCTTTTCTCCTGCCTGACCGACAATAGCGACAACTCGACCTGCATAATCCATAATAGTCATAGAAGACTGAGCCTTTTTGTCAAGCCAGTTTGTCTTATTTACATAAACCTTTTCAAGCTTTTTCTGAATATCAAGATCTACAGCAGCATAAATCTTAAGACCTCCGCCGTAAATCATATTAGTTGCTTCCTTGTTTGAACAGCCTAACTCTTTCTGAAGATCATCGATCAGATCAGAAATTACATAGTCTACATAAAAGCTCTGAACTTCCTTGTTGTTTGTTGCTTCCTTTCTGTTCTTCTGACGTTCAATTTCCGCTGCACTAGGAACATAATCATCGTCTGTTGTGAATACAAGATCATACTCTACAGCTTCCTGATACTGTTCTTTTGTGATTTTACCCTGTATACGCATTTCTTCAAGGCAATACAGCTGTCTTTTTCTGTTTTCTTCAGGATTTTTAATAGGATCAAGTGAATAGGGCTTTTGTGTTATAGCCGCAATAACTGCACTCTCGGCATAGTTAAGTTCACCGACAGTTTTTCCGAAATATGTTTCCGCAGCTGTTTCAACACCGTAACAACCCTGACCGAGATAAAGCGTGTTAAGGTAAGCTTCGAGAATCTGATCCTTATTATAGTTCTTTTCGAGGTTAAGAGCTGTAAGTATTTCATTAAATTTTCTTACATACGTTACTTCATTGTTACCGGTAACGTTTTTAACAAGCTGCTGAGTTATAGTTGAACCGCCCTGACCCTCATACTTAGGAACAATCATAACACCAATCGTTCGTTTCCAGTCAACACCTTTGTGATCATTGAAACGCTTGTCTTCAAGAGCAACAAACGCATCACGGGTACACTGCGGTATTTCGGCAAGGTCAACCCAGATTCTGTTTTCGGTTCCGTGAAGTCTGAGCAACTCGATTTCATTTCCGTCAGAATCAGTTGCATAGAGGAAAGATGTCTGATTCTGATTGTTCTTAGCATTTTCAAGGTTGATAACAGGATCACCATTTGTAACGGTTAATATGTTAATCAGGACATAACCCAAAACAATTAATGAAGTAAGGCCGATAATCGCACAGAAAGAAATAATACAAGCAGCGAAATTAGAAATCTGTCTGTGCTTTCTGATTTTCTTTTTCATAGCCATAATCTATCTCCTTTCCTGATTATTTTCTCAGTTTCCTTGCAATTTTAATTTTCAGTTTTCTTGCTTTAGGTACAAAATCGTTGTAAAGCTTGAATTTGAATTTATTGTTTACCAACGCATACTCGCCAATAAACTCAATCAGGTCTGAATTAAAGCTTGCTTTAAAATCACGTATTCCGACAAAATCTTCACGCACTTTAAACTCACCGAGGGGCATTTTTTCATCAGTCGGATGTTCAGCCTCGTCAACAAAAACATAACCAAGGTCATGTATGTCGCATCCTGATTCGACACTTCGTTTTAGTCTGAGATAGTTAACATAATGGCTGGGTCTTGTTTCGTTGCGAAGTACGTTTCTGCTTCCGCCGAAAATACAGCCTGCAATACCGTTATACCGGATTGTAAGACCTGCTGCAACGCAGAATCTTTCTTTATCAGTAAATTCTTCAGCAAGCTTAAAACGCTTTAAATAGTTATCTGTCTGCTGCTGAATTGTATCAATTTCATTCTGAAGTTTCTTTTTTTGTTTTTCGTTACAGGTTTCCATCTTTTTCAGATTTTCAGCAACCTGTCTGTCACGCTCAACCTGAAGTTTTTGGTCTTCGTTTTTGTCATAATAAACAAGTGACAAATCCATATAGTCTTTAAAGACCTCCATAAGATGAGTAACGTAACCGGAATTCCTTTCCATAAAATCGTTTCTGTCCGATGTGTCACCCATTACCTGCATAAAATCGTCCATTAACGTAGGGTCTTTTTTTACGTCTTCATATGAGCAGATTTTTGATGTAAGACCGCGCTGATCACCTATTCTTACGCTATAGCGAACACCCTTTTCGCATTTTTTAATTATATCATCAGCTGTATAAGATTCACCGGTTTCGTTATTCTTAAGTGGTATATAATACTGAACCGGAGCCTTGTAAATATAGTTTTCAATGTTGTGATTAAGCTTATAACCGTTAGAAATAAGCATTTTATGTGCATCAAGACCTTGTTGCTGATTCTCGCCGTTTACTCTTAACGGAATGTGCGGATCAGTAAGAAGAACGGTTACATTATTCTTCTTCATTTCAGTTTTTATAAATGAAGTAAATTCTGAAATAAGAGTTTCATTAGTATAATCACATATAAAACCGTCGGGAATGTACCATACAAGACCTGCCATAGGTAAAACTCTTCCGAGTATAAGACACTGAAAAACTCTTTCACCGTTTCTGAAACCGACATAAAAATGAGGCTTCCAAGCAGGCTTTGCATCCGGCCAAAGAGAGCACTGCATATAAGTTCCGCCGTTTTTTATGAGATAATCGTCAAAAGACCTGAAATCTTTTTCAGATTTGAATTCGTATGTCATTCAGCTGCTCTCCTTTTCTTGAAAATTTCAATATGCTCTCGCTCAGAAAACGGAACATACTCACCGTTGATCTTCATATACTGTTCGTGGCCCTTGCCTGCGAGCAAAAGGATATCACCTTTTTCAAGCAAGCCCAAAGCATATTCAACAGCCTCTCCCCTGTCAGGGATACCGATGTATTCACCGCCGGCTTCTTTAACGTATTTTCCGATTTCATTGATAATATCCCACGGGTCCTCAAAATCAGGGTCATCCGACGTAAGAATTGACAAATCGCATTCTTTGCCCGTGATAAGACCAAGTTCTTTACGTCTTAACTGCGTACGTCCGCCAACCGCTCCGTACAAAGCTATTATTCGGTTATGCGGATAGCTTTTAAGCGTATCAAGCATACTCTTCATGCTGATTCCGTTGTGAGCATAGTCAATAATTACATCAAAATCATCACAAACATACACACATTCTGCTCTACCGCGTACCCTGATTTCTTTCAGTGCGTCAATATAATCTGCAGCATTTATATCAAGTGCTGACAAAACTGCAATAGCAGCAATAGCATTATATACATTGAATAAACCGGGTAATGCTACTTCTGTATAGAACTCCCTGTCTCCGACAATACAATCAAACGAAATACCGATAAAACGGTTGTTTTTAAGCAACTGAACGTTCGCGGCAGACACATCAGCTTTCTCAAGACTGTATGTTGTTATCGGTGATTTGCAATTTTTAATCATTGCTTCATATGCAGGATCATCAATATTGACAACAGCACATTTCGCTATCTCAAATAAAACCGATTTCCAATACATATAATCTTCAAAATCGGGATGTTCATTCGGACCGATATGGTCGGGAGAAAGATTAGTAAATACACCAACTTCAAAATCAACACAATCAACACGGTGAGCCATAAGTCCGATTGAAGAAACTTCTATAACACAAGCTTTACAGCCATTGTCAAGCATTATTCTGAATATTTTCTGAAGCTCGTAGCTTTCGGGAGTTGTGTTGACGGTCGGAATTTCAATATCATCATAATAAGCTCCGACGGTTCCGATTATACCGCACTTTATACCGGCTTTATCAAGCAAGGCTTTAACAAGATGAGCTGTTGAAGTTTTTCCTTTTGTTCCTGTTATACCAATTACTTTAAGTTCCTTTGTAGGATGGCCAAAGAAATTAGCAGAAGCGACAGCAAGAGAAGCTCTTGAATCAGTAACTTTAACCTGAACAGCATCCGAAGGTAAATCTAACTGACGTTCAACCATAAAACAGCGGCAACCTTTTTCGTAAGCACTTAAAGCATATTCATGACCGTCAAAACGTGCACCGCATAAGCAGACAAACAAAGTCTTCTCAGCAGCTTTACGTGAATCGTATACTATATCATTGATATTAACCTGAATATCGGAATCTGTTTCAAATACAATTCCGTTAAGTATCTCGCTTAAAAGCATAAACAGCCTCCAATTTATAGTGCCTTGCGTAAAAGCGCATCAGCGGGTATCTCAATATCGCTTTCAAATGAAAAAATCATCATCGGATGCGGTGCTTTTTCAATAAGTTCACCTTCTTCATTACGAAGATCCTTGATTTTAATCTCAAAAGGCTTTTTGCCTCTCTGCAAAACCTCAAGAGTATCGCCTTCAAAAATTCTGTTGCGCTGTCTTGCGATTACTCTTCCGTTTTTGTAATTCACAACTTCAGCCATAACGCTCCAATCGCGCTTATAGCCACCGTCATAATATATCTGAGCATTCTCAGTAGGATGACCGTAATAAAAACCTGTGCAATATTCACGGCTACTCATTTTATACATTTCATCGATAATCCATTGTTCAGGCTTGTATGCATCAGTCGGATTTTTAAGATATCCGTCAATTGCCTCCCTGTAGGCGTTTGTAACAACAGATGTATAATAGGCAGACTTCGCCCTGCCTTCAATCTTAAAACTTGAAATACCGGCTTTAACAAGATCAGGGATATGTTCAATCATACACATATCCTTTGAGTTCATAATATATGTACCGGTTGAATCCTCATCAATCGGCATATACTCTCCCGGACGTGTTTTTTCCATCAAAGCATACTGCCACCTGCAGGGCTGAGCACAGTCTCCCCTGTTCGAATCTCTACCTACAAGATAATTTGATAATAAACATCTGCCTGAGAAAGAAACACACATTGCACCGTGAACAAAGCATTCAATCTCAAGATCTTTAGGTGTTTTGGCACGGATAGTTGCAATATCCTCAAGAGAAAGCTCTCTGGCGGTTACAACACGAGAAGCTCCCATGTTATACCACTCATTGGCAGATGCATAATTCGTTATACCTGCCTGCGTTGAAATATGGATATCAACATCCGGAGTATATTTTTTTGCAAGCGACATAACTCCGAGATCGGATATTATGAACGCATCAACGCCCGCCTGAGCCGAATCAAGAAGAAACTGCGGGAGTTTTTCTATTTCATCGTTTCTCGGCACAGTATTGCAGGTAAGGTAGACTTTTACATTTTTATTATGTGCTGCTTTACAAGCTTTTTTAAGCTCATCGGTCGTAAAGTTAGAAGGAGCAGCACGCATTGAAAATGCAGATCCGCCGAGGTATATTGCATCTGCGCCAAAATACAATGCTCTTTCAAAACGTTCCATATCACCCGCAGGTGACAATAATTCAGGAACAAAAATTTTACCGTTGTCCATATAAAACTCCGTTAGTTCTGGTTATTTGCCTTAATGATTTTAACAAGGTTTGTGTTGTGTCCGTCAAGTGTTTCCGCAAGATAAATCTTTCCTGAATTATCGTGTGCAAAGAAGAAATACTTTGTAGTTTCAGGATAAAGAGCTGCCTTGATAGCATCCATACCGGGATTACAGATCGGTCCCGGAGGTAATCCTTTGTTGGAACGGGTGTCATAATAGCTGTAATAATTAAGTCCTGCGGCATCGCCCACAACAGGAGTAACGTAATTTGTTACATATAACGCAGTCGAGTCACAGCCGAGTGTCGGAAAACGAGAATCATTATTAAGTCTGTTATGAATAACCGAAGAAATCGTCTTCATCTGTTCTGCATTCGCAGCTTCCTTCTGAATGATTGAAGCAATAGTTATAATTTCATCACAGGAGTATCCAAGCTTGTCTGCTCTTGCCTGATATTCAGGTGTCCACTTGCTTTCAAAGTTATCAAGGAACTTTTTGATAACATAGTTAGTGTCGGCACCAACAAAGAAATCGTAAGTATCAGGGAAAAGATATCCCTCAAGCTTAAGGTAACGCTTATTATTGTCTTCTATTTCCGCAAAAAAGTCATAAGAATAATTAGAACGAATGGTTGAATAGAGTTTGTTGGATTCACAAACATCGTTCTTCTCCAGCTTTTCGAAAATCTGCTGTATAGTCCAGCCTTCAGGGAAAGAAAGTTTGATAGTGTCCGCAGTAATCGGAGCTACCATCATATCTTTGAGCATACCCTCAAGACCCATACTGCTGCTAAGATAATACTTACCGCTCAGGTATGTGTCATCATCAAAATTTCTGTACTGAGTAAACAACTTGCAGAACAGCTTATTTTTAATAAGATCGTTATCGTGGAGAATATCGATAACCTCAGTATACTTTGCATCTTCAGGAATCGTAACTTCGATACTCTCTTCACTTCTGTTGATTGCAAGCATATCACCAATGCAAGAAATACCGATATACGAAAGAACGGAAGTAGCTCCGATAATTATTGCTAAAAATACAAATGCCGCCCGACTACCGATATTCTTTTTTGCAGATGCCGTTTTATTGTTAGCGGGAGTTGCCGATTTAGAAATATCGGTATGATTTGCAGTAGTGTTACTTCTATGCACATTCGGTGCACTGTTGACTTTTTTCTGATAATTTGAAAAATAAATGCCACTGTTGTTCTGAGGCTTTCGAACAGGTTCATTATCCACAGAATCAATAACTGTTTCATCAATATGCAGAACAAATTTCTTTGCCGGAGCATTTAGATTTTCAGTATTTCTTCTGACTGTGGAATTATTCTTGCTAATCGGCACATCATTGTAGCTCTTAGCAGGTTCTGTTCGCTCAGACTGACTGTCAGAATCAACACGTCGAACAGACTCTCGATTGATTGCAGAATATTCTTCAAGAATTTTATTCAAATCAAGATCAGATTTCCTCTGTCTGTCATCATTCATTTTGCTCTCTCCTTCCTCAGAACGGACACTGTAACGAAGCTTTGATTCTGTCAGCCGTAAAGTCATCAAGAAGCACTCTGACTATCTCACGACTGAATTCGATTGCAGCTCCCATTCCTTTTGCCGTTACATATTTACCGTCTGTGCAAACAAAATCTTCAGAAACATTTGCACCCACGAGCTCATTTTCGAATCCCGGGAAACAACAAGCTTTCCGACCTTTTAACAGACCTTTATGTCCGAGTATTGACGGTGCTGCGCAAATAGCACAAATATATTTGTTGTTTTGAACACAACAATCTATTAATTCATTTACAGTTTTATTAGCTTCAAGGTTAAGCGTTCCCGGCATTCCTCCCGGTAAAACTATAGCATCAATCGCATCAGAAGCTGAAGCTTCATTTTCATCAAGATCACAGAAAACAGGAATACCGTGCGAACCGGTTATAATCTTACCGCCGATTCCCACCGTATAAACATCTAATTCAGCGCGACGCAAATAATCAACAACCGTCAACGCCTCAATTTCTTCAAAACCTTTTGCTAAAAAAACGTAAACCATAATTACCTCTCAGTCAAGATACATTCCTGCATACAAATCCGTATGTTTCTTTAAAAAATCAGATAATCTGTTATTCAACGGAAAACACATACCACATTTTGTATATTTTTCCATTATATCTGTACTATTATACACTATCGGACTGAAAATGTAAATATTTTCAACATCTTTATTGAAAAAATGTTGAAAAATTTGCGAACCAAGCTCCGCTTTTTCAGTTAATAATTCTTTAACGACAATATCAGGACCGATAATATAATAAAAAACAACTGCTTTTTCGTTAACATTTTTATTAAAATATATCTTTCCGTTGTTGAAAAGGTGTTCCTTTATCGTATATTTCATTACGTCATCCGTAAAACGAAATCCGTTGATATTCTCAACAAGTTCCTTTTTTATATCAAATACCTCATCAACATCTGCTTCGGTTAATTCGGACAGGGATTCTGATTCAATATGAACATTTAATTCTTTCTTAATGAAAGATGCAACAAATCCAAACTTTGAATAAAAAGAATATAATCTTTCATTGGCCGGTACGAGAAAAATCGAAGAATAATTCTTATCTTTACAATAAGTTTTTGTAAATTCAATTAATTCTTCCATTATTCCGCGTCGTCTGTAATCTTCATGTGTACAAGCCGCGTAAAGATATTTACATTTTTCAGATGCCAACTCACCTTCAAGAAGAAAAAGCTGTGAAACAAGCTTGTCCTCAACAAAATACTCAACGCAAACATAGCCGGGACAGTTATCAAGGAAAAATTCAACATACTCCCTTGAATCGCCAAAGCATTTCATCCAGAGGGCAATTACATCGTTCCTGTTCAGATTTTCAGCATTATAAACCTTAATCAAATTTTCACCGCCGTAAACTTTTCAAGCAGAATTTCAGGGTAATATGACAGCTTAGCCTTACGTAGTCCCTCAGAACCAACGTCATCTTCCCTGTTTACAAACTCAAAACAGTTAATAGTGTTCTGAGCAAACTGATTGTTTATCATAGGATAAGCGCCTCTTATATCGGCAAACGCTTTTTCAAAATGTGTGACGAATGTATTTTCGTTGAGCTTTTCACCAAATGTAAAAGCCACAACATCACCGTCAACCCTTAACAGTCCGCCTGTAAATCCGAATTTTTCAAAATTATCAAAAGAAAGATTCAGAACCTCTCTTTCAGCCTCAATTCCCTCCGGATCTTTATCTACATTAAGTTCATACCATTTTTCATTCATTCTGATACATTCAGCAAGATTATCCGAACTCATCTCTTCATATGTCCAATTGTACGTCTTTTTGAAAAATGAAATATGGTTTCTTTTGGAGTGGTATTTTTTACCTACAAGATTTGCGAGGTCTGAAACCCTGTATATATAATCAAAAGAATTGCGCGACGGATAAAAAACATATTCCCCGGGAAAAGCTTCTTCGAGCAATGCTTTCTCCTCAACCGTCAGACCATAGAAAGACGGATAATCATATTCTTTTTTCAGTGCAGCTAAAGCGACACTCCAATTGTCGCCCTTAGGAAAACCAAAAACTTCATTCTTCTGAATTT
This sequence comes from Acutalibacteraceae bacterium, assembly GCA_045589535.1. Taxonomy (GTDB): domain Bacteria; phylum Bacillota; class Clostridia; order Oscillospirales; family Acutalibacteraceae; genus CAG-488. The sequence goes on from JAZNPE010000074.1 coordinate 49,536, forward strand.
TCGCAACAAGACAGCCTTCAATCTCCGCAATCTGTGCACCGTAATGTTTAGCCCATCCAATGAGGTTGCTTAAAGCGTACTCACAGCTCATCGGCTGCGCCTCGGCAAGAACATTTTTTAACCAATCAAAATCATCCATTGTGGGTTGATGAAAATTAAACATCCGCTAACTCCTTAGAAACAATTCCGAAAATTTCGTCACCTATATCATCAATACTTCTCGGTTTATCACCGTTATTACACTTGATTACATGCCATCCCATTTCTTCGGCTGCTACAAGAGCAGCTTCTCTGCACTTAAGAAGATATTCTATATTACTTTCATGAATATCCTTCTTTGTTTCATCTCCGCTGTAGCGTTTACTCATCATTTTCTGTGAAATCTCGATAGGCATATCAAGATATATTACAGCATCGGGTTTAGGTATACCTATAAGGTTATATTCAAAATCTTCAAGCCAATCAAAATACTCAGACCAGCTCTCTCTCGGTATTTTGGTTGATTGATGATATGCATTTGATGTTGTGTATCTGTCCGAAATTATTATATCACCGTTATCGTAAAATTCTTTCCACTTTGTCTTAAAATTTGCAAAACGATCAACAGCATAAAAAGCAGATGCTGCATATGCATTTACATCGTCCGGATTTTTACCGAATTCACCGTGGAGATACATCTTTACAAGTGTACTTGAAGGACTGTCGTAATCAGGAAGCTTTATCTGACGGATCTGCTTGTCCGACAATTTTGATTTAAGAAGTTCGATTTGTGTTGACTTGCCACTGCCGTCAAGACCCTCAATAACTATCAATTTTCCTTTCATTACATATCACCTCCATTATATTATAACAATTTTTTCAATATAATCAACTACAAAAGGTTACAATTTACTACAAGAAAAATTGTGACAATAAAAAGCACCCGGACTGGGTGCTTTCATTTTGAATGATATTTAATTTTCATTTACCCTTAGGATTAAGTTCCCTTGAACACATTGAAACATCAATTGTGTTCCTATATTTTCACGCTAACCGTCCCTTGTGCTATTTTTCCTCTATATTTGTTTTCATTTCAATTTTTTCTCCGTTTATCACAATTAAATATTGTTCATTAAATTCAGTAATATGAGTGAAATAAGTAACAAAAGTCTCTCCCAACAAATCATTCGTTTTCTCTAAAGAGCAAAAAACCGAATTGTAACTATCCGTTATATCAGACATTCCGCCATTAGAATCTAGAACTGTCACAAAAAAATCATTTGTATTTTTATATTGATAAACATAAACAATCTTTCCGTGAGAAGCTTTGTGAAAAATCCTCTTAGTATTTATACCTAATCCTGTTTTCCATCCGTTTTCGGTCTTAGGAATAATCAAATATATATCCGAGTCTTTTTTTCTATCAACAACAAAATCGCTACAATTACCTTCTACAACTATTTCAATATTAGATTTACCAAAATGGACAAATTCATAAGCCTCTTTTATCGAAGCAAATGTTAAAAAGTAATTTTCTAACGGAAATATATTAAATAAGATTAAAAAAAATACTGATATAAGTGCAAAAAAAGCATTAATAGTTTTTTTCTTAATTTGGTGAGATCTTTTCACTAATCTAATTGAGCAATAAAAAAATATACAACAGACTATTAGTATGATAATACTTCGCATATACTCCCCCCCTAAAACACACAGGGGCAGTTCTGTGTGTCAGAAGAATTATCTTACAACACCCAAACCGCTCCCTGTCTTTTTATATAAATCTTACCATTTATTATGTACTCTCTCAGCGAATACCATCTTGTCTTTAATTTCAATGACTGTTCCGTCATCAAGAGTTGCCGTTCCTGAAATCAGTCCGAAAACCTGATGCGGAATCATACACATTACTTTTAGATCAATTGGTGCAACTCGGTCAATAACGGGTTTGAAACTCATTTCAAAACGGCCGTCATTGCTGGTGAATGTCCAGTCAGACATATAATCAAAGTCACCATTTTTCATCGGAATATTAAACTTGACCTGATCAAGCTTATGAGACTTTCCGTTGTAGAAAAGCATATTCTCACTTGCAGCAGATGTATTGCCGAACCCGTAGCCGATGTTAAAGCCGAAAACATTTCCGTCATCAAGAACCATCTGTCCGCTGCCCCAGTACCAGGTATTATCATATGTCCAGACGCCTCTGCCCCAGTCAAGTGTTCCGAGAGCTTTGTTTTCTTCGTTGAAAACCCAGTCAATGTCATCAAACTTAACGAAACCTTCAGCTTTCATACAGTTGATTTTCTGATTGTAATAGAAATGTTTGTCCTTATCAAACGGCGTAGCAATAACCATACTTTCTTCAGGACAATCAGACAAAACAACATCAAAAGTCAGAGTTTTTCCGCTGTTACAATAATTGTCATACTTACCGAAAAGATGACGCTTGACGCCGTTATTATTGAACGTCATTTCAAGGGTACCAGCTTTAGTGCTGACATCTCCCGATACGCTTGTTGAAGGCATATTAACCTTACCGAGAGGCAATATGCCGAGCTCACTGTCGTTCATCTGGAAAGGCTCATCACCGAACTTCAACAGTGAAACAGACAGACTGCTGACATAACCTACATCGGAAACAGTAAGGCAAAGGCCGTAATCCTGAGTGCCTATATAATAATAATCCCATTCTTTGATTCTGAGTTTGTTTGCCTTGATAGCGTTACGGTCATATTTCCAGAACAGTTTCTTAGCAAAACCCGGTTCAGCTATATTGCCTTTTGAGTCAAGCAAGGGCTGTGCTGCAGTAATTTCATGCTGAGTAAATTCAAACATACAATCACCTTATTTTTTCATATTCGCAAGGTCACGATAGTTAATAAGCTTGAATCCGAGAGATTCAATGTGCTGTTTTGTCTGAGGATCTTTAAGAATCTGATACTCCCATACCCTTCTCTGCCAAGCACCTGTTGTACCCTTGAGGTCATCAGTCTCAAGAGAGGGATGCATATACGTTTCAGTTACAGCACCGTCAGGAAAATGTCTGTAAAGCTCATAAATATACTCTTTGAAGTTGTCGTAGCTTTCATCCTGAGGTCCGCCCCATTCATTCGGAATGAGAAAATCGGGAATAGCAACGCCCTTCATATCAGCATAAGAAACGATATTTGAAAGTAAGCCCTTAACCATTTCCTTATCAACCTTGATTTCAAGCATAGTGTTATCAAAGACTTCGTCAGGTAAAATTTTCGGGAAACGGAAAGGAAGACCGTACTCGGAAGCAACATCAAACGCTACATTAAGAAGCTCAAAACGACCCGTTTCAATTCCGTAAATTGAACCCATATGGTTATCAACGTGTGACGGATTGGTGAGGCCAAGCTTCTTAAGTCTTTCAATCTGTGCACGGCACTCAGCTTCAATTTCATCAAGATCAGCATTGAGCTCAACCTGATCACTTTCGTGATAAAAGAAGCCATCTTCATCTCTTAATGAATCGGTATTTGATGCACCAACAGGTGCCCAACGGTACTTACTCCATTCACTTGTGAAAGTCCAGTGAACACCAATACCAAGCTCAGGATTTGCTTTTGCAAACTGAGCCGCTTCCGGAGCCCATGCACATGGTGCCATAATCGTTGATGAAGTAAGTGCACTGTTCGGATCCTTAAAAAGATCCATAACAGCGAGGTTAGCACCTCTGCACATTCCAAAGTCGTCTGCATTTATAATAAGATACTTACTCATTCAAATCACCTTACCAATTATTTTTTAGCTTTTCTTGCTGCGATTTCAGCAACCATTTCACGCTGTCTCTTCTCAGTAACTGTGTAGAAGAACATCGGAACTGCACAAGCAAACATACTGATAACACCTGAAAGGATAAGAACATCCCAGAGTGCATCAGGGTTAGCAACTTCATAAGTTCTTGCGTTGATACCTGCAATGCTCATTGAAAGTACACCGATGAATGCACCTACAGCCATACCAATCTTATTGATAAGTGTCTGCATAGCGAAGCAGATACCTTCGCCTCTTTCACCCGTCTTCCACTCAAGATAGTCAACAGTATCACCGATCATTGCGTATGTCATAATGTTGTTAACACCCTGAGGAATACCGAGAAGAACAAGTCCTATTGCACAGACAATGAGTTTCCAAGGTGCATCGTAACCCACGAAATACATTATTGCCATTACAACACCACCAAAAAGGTGAACTGCAATATACGACCATTTCTTTGTAAACTTCTTTGACATCCACGGAACAAGAATTGAAGCAACAAGTCCTCCGGGAACAACAAGAAGTGTGATTATGCCGTACAAGCCTTCATTCTGAAGAATGTATTTTGCGAAGTAAAGCCCGCCTGTATATGAATATACCATTCTTGCACCGCCAAGAACACCGGAAAGAACAATAAGAAGGAGTTCTTTATTCTTGAACAAAAGCTTAAGGTTGTGGCCGAATGACGGAGGATTCTCGTCTGATGTGAAGCGTTCCTGAGTGTTCTTGAAACCGTAGAAGAACATAGGAATAGCCAAAACTACAAGAACAACAGCACTTATGAAATATACCCACTTAAGTGTGTCAGCATTGGCAATTTCCATACCCTGCTTAACTGTTCCGACAAATGTCTGGATAGCCTCATCCTTTGTGATACCCTGATTCAAAACCATCTGTGCAATAGCTTCAGTTTTATCTTTTGCAATAAGAGCTTTATCAGCAACCGTATCTGCATATTTAAACTTTTCAGTAAGTGCACCGGTAATCATCGGAATGAACACAGTAACGATACCTGCACCAACAGTACAGAACATACGGGCAACAGTAAGAATATTACCTCTTACAACCGTGTCGTTTGTAAGGCAGGTAGAAAGACCCCAATACGGAACATCAGCGATTGTATAAATAACACTCCAGATAACATAGATAACAGCGATTGTAACAAAAGCCTGAATTGTTTGTGAACCGTTATAAACATTTTCAGCACTGAAAATCGGCAAGAAGCAAAGTATTGTCATAATACCGATAGGAAATGCCATCCATTTAAGATAAGGACGACACTTACCCCACTTTGTACGGGTCTTATCAACAACCGAACCCATAATCGGGTCATTTAATGCATCAAAAACACGGGTTCCGAGCATAAGTAATGCAACAGCTATAGCACCGCTCATTGTACCAACAGTAACACCGTCAGCACCGAAAAGAAGTGCATCCGTCATAAAAACGGTTATGTACGAACCGATGATTGTACAAATAAAATTCTGACCAAAACCAGCCACACTGTAAGCTAAAGCTTCTTTGGGCTGAACTCCGACACCGGGTGTGGTGCCGAACAATGAATGTAATGAAAACTTTTTATTCATTCCAAGACCCTCTTCCACATATTTTGTTTATTTTAACACATTTCAATCCTATTTGTAAATATACAAAAGTAAAAACTTACCATAATAACAAAATTACAGTAAGCTTTTTATCAAAAAACACTATGAAATTCAAATATTTATGTTTTTATCCTGTTTTTAAAATTTTCAAACAATTCAATTATCTTAAATCTTGGTTCAAATTCAGGACTGCGGTTCACTAATTTAATCTCATTATCGCCTAAAACAGATTTAAGAACATCCTCTTCGTCTGCCGCTGAAAGACACATCGGCGGAAACATAACACACCACCAGTTTTTCCCTTCACCTTCACCGATTTTTACAATCAAAGAAAGATACTCGCCCGCAGGAAGCGTTACGGTTTCATATGTTCTTGTAGTAAAATATTCTTCACCAATAGTTATTTTAACATCATAATCAAATCCGTTTTCTTCGATAACTTTTTGTGCTGTTTCAGTCAGGTTATTAATTTTTGGCGTAATTCTTTCAACTGCATTTATAACATTAACACTTCCGTCGAAAATTTCTGCACCGGCATCAAGAATAGCATCACGCACTTTAAGTTTGAGTGCCTGATCATCTTTGCTGTCTGAAGCAGCAATTACATGCAAGCGCAGAACATCGTTACGTATTTCTTCTGCAGTTGCTGAAAAAGATATAACGCTAAATACAATGCTGACAACCAATGCAAATGTTATTGAGATTTCAAGCTTTTTCAAAAAAGACATACAGTCAACTCCCCGTTTAAGATTCAAACGGATTGTTGACTGTATAATTCTAATTATTCATAAACAGACAAAATTTCTTTCGTTTTTTCAATAAGAGCATCAGAAAGATTCTTTGGAGAAAGAACTTTTATATCAGCACCGTACTGCATAATCCAACTGATAAGACCGTTACTTAGCTCAACATCAGCCTTGAAAACAAAATGATTTTCGTCAAAAATCTTCAAAGGTGTTTCATCACCGAATTTTTCAAGGATATCATCAATAATTCTGTTATCACAGCAAAGTTCGATTTCCCCTGATTCACCTGTAAACATATTGAAAATTTTGTTGGAATAATCAGCTGTATCAAACTTATCAGTGTATTTTGAGACCTTTGAAAAATGCTTTGATGGTGAATCAAGCAACTTTACCTGAGAAATTCTGTCAAGCCTCAGATGCATCAGATTATTATACTTATCATTATTACAAACCAGATAATAATGATCATTTGACCAAAGCAACGAATAAGGATTAATAAGAAAAACCTTTCCTTCACTTTTCTTAAGATATCTGTTTTCAAGCTTTCTCTTAGCGTAAGTAATCTGAACTTGCTTTGATTTTTTTATCGCATCATCAAGTGACTTGATAATGTCATACAAATCTTCTTTTTCAGATTTAAAGCTGCTTTCGACATAGATCTGCTCTCTTAGTTCTTCCTCCTGAAATTCACTCAGAAGATTTCCGATTTTATAAATCAGAGCTTTTGTTTTTCTTGACGAAATGAACTTAGCTGCCTGAACTGCATCAATAAGAAGACGAACTTCAGCAACATCAAACTTTCGCTCATTAAGGTAATAACCTCTTTTGGGCGAACGAACATTGACGATATCCATGCCGTATTCTTTCAGTGCCTCAATATCACTATAAATAGACTTTCTTTCACAATTTATACCGTATTCCAACAAAAGATCACACAGTTCATTAGCTGAGTAAACATGATTTTTATCAGTCTGTCTTGTGAAAATATCATGCAAAAACAGAAGTTTGATTTTATTAAGCTCTTTACCCAAGGGTTATACACCTCAATACTTCATTTTACTGTTGATCTGCTTAATTGTATGTTCATCAATTTTAACAAGCTCACGGTCATAAGTGAGAATTCCGTTTACTTCAAATTCAACATCACTTACCTGAGTATAGACCGTTGCACAAAGACCTTTTGAAATCTTTGGAATAATCTGCTTTTCAAAAAGGTTTTTATAAGCTTTCGTCAAAGAAGCTTTATCCTTAAACATAATGTAGCCAAAGCTCTTTTTAGAATTCCACATATGATTTTCAATCTTTCTGCTGTATCCGCCAAACTCAGTAAGAGCAAACGGCCTTCCGTCATTTTTACGCATTGTCACAGGAAGAATATAGCGGTGCATACTGTTGATTTCAGGACCGCCCTGGTCGTGCCAGCCGCTTGCATGATCAACAACTCTTGAAGGATCATAAGCTTTAACTTCTGTACCGATTCTCTTGGCATCAAACTGTCCCCAAGCCTCATTGAAAGGTACCCAGCAACCGATAGAAGTAAAATTATATAAATTATCTATCGTTTCATACATTGCCTTTTCGTGCTCAATTCGGCACTCTTCGGGTGCAACTCTGAACAAATTGTAATTAGAGTCATTAGCCTTTCTTATACCGATATTCGGTAAGAAACCGACAACAAAATTATCAATCTTTTCAGCACCGCAAACCATATCCTGCCAGACAATCATACCAAGTCTGTCACAATGATAATACCATCTGTGCGGCTCTACTTTGATATGCTTTCTCAACATATTAAATCCAAGCTCTTTCATCTTCCTGATATCATAAATCATAGCTTCGTCACAGGGAGCTGTAAGCCCGCCGTCGCTCCAATAGCCCTGATCAAGAAGACCGTTCTGGAAATATGGCTTATTGTTAAGACACAGACGAGGTATACGCTTATCGTCATAACCGACGCTGAACTTTCTCATGCCGAAATAGCTTGTAACAGCATCAAGTATGTTGCCGTTTTCGTCACAAAGTGCCAGAGCTATATCGTAAAGAAAGGGATTTTCAGGGCTCCAAAGCTTCTGCTCTTTGATATTAATTACAGCATTCTCTCGTTCAATCTCACCTGCAAATATTATTGTATCTCCATCCTTAACGATAGCTTTAAGCGTTGCTTCGCCATCATAATCAGTTGAAATCTTTACAGATGAATTATCAATATTGGGAGTAATCTTAATCTTCTTAACAAAAATATCACTGACTGGTTCAAGCCATACAGTCTGCCAGATACCGCTTGTTGCAGTGTACCAGAAGCCTTTACTTTCACGAACCTGCTTTCCTCTGTCCTGCCAATATGCATCCGTCGGATCATAAACGCGTAAAATCAATTCATTTTCGCCGTCAGTTATAGCATCTGTAATATCAACAGAAAAAGGAACATAACCGCCCTGATGCTCGGTAACAAGTTTGCCATTGATATAAACTGCACATTTCCAGTCAACTGCACCAAAATTAAGAATTACATTTTTTCCGTTGAAACAGCTGTCAAGAACAAACTTTTTTCTGTACCATAAATAATCATTTTCGGTAACAGTTCTGCCGACCCCCGAAAGATAACACTCCGGTGCAAACGGCACAATAATCTCGCCGTCAAATTTCTCAGGAATTTTCTCATTCATTCCCGTAATTGCATATTCAAATCTACCGTTAAGATTCTGCCAGTCTTTTCTTACAAGCTGCGGTCTCGGATATTCAGGTAAAGGACAATCAGGATTAACGCTGTCTGTCCATCTTGTTTTTAATTCAATCATGTTATCAACTCCCGTAATCAAAAAGATTTAATTGCATTGTCTTCAGCTTCCTGAAGCCAACTCTGTGCTTCTCCAATACCATTTGGAGAAGCCTCAAAACTTTTCTCACAAACAACAGACTTATCTGTTGCATCATAAGAATACTCACCATTATAATGAGCAGCATTCAGAATAAGTCCGTCGTCGTTTTTGCTCAGCCAAACACGGTATCTGAACGTTTTATTTTCAATATTACCCAAAAGTGGATCGCAACCCATTGAACCGGAATAAATATTCCCGTCACCCCTGAAAGGTATATTTCCCAAAAACCAAATATAGTTCGGTAGTTTTATCATTTAGCACCTCGTTGCATTTTGTACAAATTCGATTTTACAGCGATAATCTTGTAAAGAATACAAATCATTATCGGTTTCTTTTTTCTGATATATCTGTTCAGCAAATCATCAGATTTTACTTTAAACACACTATATTCATCACTGTTTATGTAAAAATCATAAAACTGATTATCGTTAAGAATCTTTTTAATATATTTAACCGAATCAAAAAAAGTCATATGAGTTGCAGCTGTTTTAATAGAATAAAAGCTTCTGAATAAAAAAACTGAAACAAGACTATCATATGTTTTTTCATAATCGCAATCAAAATTTTTAAAATAACCTGATTGCCAATTGAAAATAAAACTATGAACACCAAAACTCATCGGAACAACAAAAGTTGCGTTATTATCATTGATAAAATAAAAGTAAACTTCATCAGAAACAAAAGAAACCGAATCGCAGTAACGAAGGTATGTATAAACGAAAACCATATCTTCTGCATAATCACGTCCAACAGGAAATAATATATTATTTTCAGACACTAGGGAGCGTTTGAACAGCTTAGCCCAACATGTAAAAAAGAATTGATTGGAAGATGAAAGTAAATTAATTAAATCATCTTTGATATCAGCAAATTTATATACACCCGGTTCAAAGCACCCAAGAAAGTCACTTCGTTCAGTTGAATTTGAATCATGTCTGGCACATATAATATCTGCATCACCCGAACGCAACATCTTAATAAAAGCATCTTCAAGCAGATAGTCATCGCTGTCAAGAAAGAATATCCACTCACCTTCAGCTATATTTATACCGTTGTTACGCGCTTCAGAAACACCACAGTTTTTTTGATGAATAACTTTAATATTATTATATAAACCGGCATATTTATCACATATTTGTGATGAACCGTCAGTTGAACCGTCATCCACAAGAATGAGTTCGTTTTCTTCAAAATCTTTCTGACTGATGACAGATTCAATGGCTCTTTCTAAAAACATTTTACAATTATAAACAGGAACAATAACAGATACTTTTATCTTCATAAAATCCCTACTTAATCACCAAAAAATTTTTTAAACAATGAACTCAAGCCTGAACTTGATTCAGCTTCCGGTTCATTCTTTTCTTCTGCATTCTTAACTACAGAAGATTTAAGTCCATCGACCTTATAGATAAACATAACAGACGAATCCATATTACTCGCTTTTGTTGTAAATATGGTATAGCGTTTACCAAGTTCAATCCAAGCAGTCATCTTTGCGGTAATTTCATCAGCATCACCTGTAATTGTTGCAAACTGCGATATACTGCCAATAGCAAATGAACCTTCAAGACTTGAAACAGCTGAATCAATCGATGCAAGAGCATTACTGTCTGCGAGAACCTGAAGAGCATCAATCACATCTCTGTTATCGTCAATAGCTTTCTGTAATTCATTAAGTGTTGCTACAGTCTGCGGAAGATTGTCGATAGCTTTCTGTACTTCCGGGTCATTAAGCTCATCTGACATTCTCTTTAACAAATCAAGACCTTCCTGGATTTTTGCTGCACTTGCTTCATCACCGAATATGCTGTTAAGAACCGCCAGAGCATCCTCAATACCTTCTAAATCAGCATTTGAAATGTAATCCGTAAGAACCTGAATAGTCTGCATATTCTGAGGTGTGGCAAAGTTATTAAGAAAATCTATGAGTGCTTTATTTTCAGCATAAAGCTTCGCTGCTCGTCCGACAAGGTCGCTCAGCTCGGAAATTTTATTCGGATTTGAAGTCAGCGTTGCAAGAAGTTTGTCAGCGTCAATGTCTTGTAAAGCTTTCTGCACTGCATTAAGTTTAGAAAGGTTTTCTCTTACATCGTCCATTGAAGTTGAAATTGAGTTCAATCCAAGATCAAGAGATGCAATCGGCAAAGCAGCAAACATAAAGTTACCAATTTCAAATTCCGTAACATCAGCTGAAACAACAAAGGTATCATTGAAAGAATACTGCATTTCAGTGTTTGCATTCTGAGTGATATCAGTAAGACCGAGACTTTCATTTATTCCCGGGAAACCAACCATAACAGCAAACTGATTATTACCGTTACTTATTGTTTTACCGTTAGAAACGCTGATATTCTGAAACTTGGACTCATTAAGTGCGGTACCGCCAACAACAACCATAGGTGTATACATAACGGTATCCTTGCCGTTGACCTTAACCACTTCATTTTTAGTGTTTATCATTTTTATGGTAATCTGTACGTGGCCGCTTTTACCGACGAGATCCGCAGCAGAAATAGGCATACCGTTCAACGCATAGGTTATTTTAAACTGCAACGGAAGCGGAGCGTTTGTCAAGCCCTGGTAATAAAGATCTGTGTTATCCATATACCAACGAAGATTTCGTCCTTTGACATCAGGAACTGAATCGTCTTTAATATTTTCAATCTGTGAAAGGTTGGTAACATCATCAACATAAACCTGACCCTGTGTTGTGTGAAGCCAGTCACTGACAATAGTCTTGGTAACCTTTCCTGTATTATCCAGGTTAACGTAAACAGTTTCATTTTTGGTAACCGTTCCGGCCGGCATCGTATACTTAACCTGATCCTGTGAAGCCTCAGGAGTTTCTGTTGAATCCTGACCTACCTTAGAACAAGAGCAAAGGAATACCATAGCAATCACAAGAAAAAGAGCTGAAATTCTGTTAAACTTCTTCATTTGCAGTGTCCTCACATTCATTAGTCTGAGTCAAAGGGATACTGATAAATCCCGGAATTTGTACCATTTCCGCCGATACCGATGACTGATCGTTACTTGTAACTTTTTCAGACGACCATTCTTTGGTAGTTTTTGCAATAGTTTTTTCAAAAAAGATCAACAACGGAGTAAGTACAAAAATAATTATAAGCGCACTGATTATTGAGCCTCGTGCAAGAAGAGCGCACAGCTCTTTAACAATCGAAATACTAGAAACAAGATAAACACCAATAGTTACAACAAAGAATACAACAGCACTCTGGAATACGGAATGCATGGCCTCGACTGCAGCTTTTCTTACAGCTTCAAACTTATTTTTTCCGCTTCTTATTTCTTCTTTGAATCTGGAAGTAAGAAGAATAGCATAGTCTACTGTAGCACCAAGCTGAACACATGAAATTACTGTAGGTGCAAAGAATGAAATCGGTGTTCCGAAAATGGTTGAAATTGATTCGTTAATCCAAATTGCAAACTCGATAGAAAGAATGAGAATAACGGGAATCGAATACGATTTAAACAAAATTGCAATAATAATAAATACAGCAAGAACGGAAATAATGCTGGTTACAGTAAAGTCCGTAACTGTAATGTCAACCAAGTCACTGTACATTGCACCCTCGCCCGTAATAAATCCGTCAGGATCATATTCCTTTAGAATTGAGTACATTTTCGAAACCTGATTATTTGAAGGCTCAGTTGCAGCTTCAAATTCAGAATTTACAAGCATAACCTGATATCCGCCTTGTTTGATAATTTCAGTAATTCCGTCAGGAATTATCGAATCAGGGATAGATGAGCCGACAAACTGATTGTATGCAAGCATTGAAGAGATACCGTCAAGTTCATTGATACGATTTTCCATCTCAATAAGCTTTTCTGCAGAAACAGAATCATTTACAACAACAAAATGAGTTGTTTTCATATTGAATTCATCTTTCAGAGTATCAAGAGCAACTACCGAATCAAGATCCTCCGGTAATGTAGAAGTGATGTTATAATACTTCTTAACATTGGCAGAAAGTATAATTGCAGGAACTAATAATATAGCAAATACAATTACAAGCACTTTTCTTTTTTTGATTGAAAAATCAATCAACTTTGAGAAATCAGGAATGAAAACCTTGTGTTTCTTTTTATTGATTTTTTCATCAAATTCAAGAAGATATGCCGGCAGAATCGTCACAGCAGATATGACTCCTATAATAACTCCTTTTGCCATAACTATACCGATATTAAATCCGAGTGAAAGCTGCATAAAGCACAATGCAACAAAACCGAACACTGTAGTAATGGAACTTCCCAGCAAAGAAGTGACAGAAGCCTTTAATGTTTTAGCCATTGCTTCTTCTTTTGTAACAGATTTAAGTTTTTCTTCTTCAAATCTATTGATAACAAAAATTGAATAGTCCATCGTTACCGCAAGCTGAAGAATAACTCCGACACACTGAGTTATATAAGAAACACCACCGATTATCCAGTTAGTGCCCATATTCAGAAGAACTGTAATTCCAAGCACAAACATCATCACAAACGGAAGGAGGTACGACTCCATCGTCACAAGCATTATAAGAAGAACAAAAACAATTGCTAAAGCAATATAAATCGGCAATTCTCTGTTCGTTATTTCTCTGATATCAGCATTAATCGGTGTAAGACCGCTGAGCAAGCACTGTTTTTGGGTTACTTTCTTTATTTGCGACACAGCCTTAATGACATCCTGAGACGAACATTCAGGGTTGAATTGCACAAACATCATTGTATAATTCCCGTTTTGGCTGTAAAAAACATTTCTGACTTCATCAGGTAAAATATCAAAAGGAATGCTTGTATCTATTAAATCATCATACCATAAAACCGAAGCAACATTTTCAACCTCAGCAATTTTCTCCTTTAGCTCAACAACCCTCTTTGACTGCATATTTTCAACAATGACCATCGTTGTAGAATCAACATGATATGTTTCACTTAAAACCTGCTGACCTTTAACAGAATCAAGATTGTCAGGAAGATAAGAAAGAAGATCGTAGTTAACATCAGTAAATATATAACCGATTAAGCTGGGAACAAGAAGAATCAGCGATATAATTATAACCAGCTTTGGTTTTCTTGAAATAAACGCAGATATTTTATCCATGTTATTCTCCTATTAATATAAAAACCTTGTAAAAAGATGGAATACTGAACAAATATAAGTAACTAAGCTGATGCCGATCACAACAGAAAGTGTAATCAAAACAGCCTTGATTTTTTCGTATTCATCTGCATTCATAATATATCTCATAATCGATGAGAATTTCTTGCCGTAAAGATCAAAATAACTGATTGTATATGTTTTGAATGTAGATGTATCATTCTCATCAAGTTCAAAAACACGAACACCGCGAGAAACCATATTTCCGTAGCTTCTGAATGAAGCACCCGGGGTCTGGACAACATTCACGCCGTCAATTTCAGCTGTGAAGCAGTTGATGTGATCGTGTCCGAAAACAAGAGCGCAAACATCTCCGCGTCTTCGGATAGCGTCAAGCTGTCCGAAATCCTCTGAAGTTGTTTCAGCATACTCAAATGCAAAGCCGGATGCTTTATCTGTATCAAGCTTATAAAATTTTCCGTCCCTACCCTTTACCGCCAGCTTGTCCTGTTCGTCACACTCAACAAAAAGCTCTTTTGTCTGAGGAACGGGAATATGCTGAAACATGAGAGACATTACAGGAGAACCGTTTTCTCTTTCAAGCTCTTTACTTTTATTTTCATACCATTCAACAGCTTCTGGTTTTACATATTCAAAACAGTTGTTACCGTTATCGTCAGCACCTGCAGAATCAATCATCCAGATATTATATGCAAGCTTGTCCGATGAAGAAGAGTAAATAGGAACATTATATGTATCGCAGTCAACTTTGTCGTTTTCAAGGTTGTAAGGAACACAATAATTGTACGACCCGTAAATTTCAGCTTGTTCTTTTTTCGTTATACAATTCATGTCGTCGTGGTTTCCGTATACAAAAGCAAAAGGAATCTTTCTTTTTTCAATAGGATTCAAAAGATAACCGAGCGCTTTCTTCATCCTCTTTAAAGTTCCTTTTTTAGTTTTCACATTTTGTCTGTTACCTATCGGTGCATCGTTGATGTGATTGCCGAGAATATTGTCACCGGTAAGAACAACTAAGTCAGGATTAATTTTATCGTAAAACTTATTAAGCATTTTAAACATACCTCTTCTGGGTATGTGCATATCCTGTGCATCACTGACCTGAAGTATAACAAACTTGCCGTCGGAATTAAATTTCAATTTTTCATTGTACATACAAAAACCCACTTTCTATACGAAGTTAATTGTATCACAAATCAACACACATTGCAAGGAAAAGAGAATGGAAAAAACCGCCGAAGCGGTTTTTTATGTAACATCATCCTGTTTTTTTATTTTGAAAATCAAGCGAAGAATTCCTTTTAAAATTTTAGGCGATTCAAACATTACAACCTTCATAGCTCTCCCCCGTTCATTTAGCTACGATGATTCCGAGAATAATAATTACTACCGAAAGAATCGCTACCGTAAACGTTTTCGGACACATCAGTGATATAAGCATTCCGAGACCGAAAGCCGTGAAATACAATCCGATTCTGTTCTGACAGCATCTGTTTCTACGCATAAAAACACCACCATAGCTTTTACTAACATACTATGGCGGTGTTGAAATTTTGTTACAGTTGCCAATCTTTTAAATCTTTAACTTCATTATATAATGCAACATAACTTTCGTGTCTTGATTGACTGATTTCACATTTATTAACAGCTTCAACAATTTTACAACCCTTATCGTTAATATGTGAACACGAGGTAAATTTGCACAAACCGAGATAATCAGAAAATTCAGGGAAACATTCTGCAAGTTCGTCTTTTCTGATAATATCGTTTGTTTCAAAATCAAGAGAGGAAAAACCCGGTGTATCTGCGATATATCCGTTTCCAACCTTAAAAAGTTCAACGTGGCGCGTTGTGTGACGTCCTCTGCCGAGCTTTTTACTGATCTCAGCCGTTTCCAAAGAGAATCCGGGTTCTATGCAATTGAGTAGGGATGATTTTCCTACTCCTGAATTTCCTGTAAAAACACTTATTGAGCCATCTAAAAAATCAACAACCTCATCAACACCCTGATTGGTTGCATTTGACACGACGAAAGTAGCGATACCGCTTTTTTTATATCTTTCACAGTATTCAGATGCACTGTATAAATCCTCTTTAGTAAAAACTATAACCGGCCTGACGCCTTTGTGATAAGCAACAGCTGTAAGTCTGTCAATTATCAAGAAGTTCGGCTTCGGATCACACGTAGAAGAAACAACAACAAGATTATCAACGTTAGCAATCGGAGGTCTGTTGAAAAAATTTCTGCGATCATTGATTACATCAATTGAATTTTTTCCGTGCTCATCAACGGTAATTTCCACGCTGTCGCCGACAAGAGGTACGATACGTTCTTTCCTGAAAACCCCTCTTGCCTTGCATTCATATATTTTACCGGCGGCCTCTACATAATAGAAGCCGCCAATACCCTTTATGATAGTACCTTTTAATTTCAATTTAACTCACCAAGATCAAGACTGATATTAATTCTCGCACTTGAAGAATACTGTAATCCTGCAGGCGGATACTGCTTAACAACTACCGAGCCGGTTGTTGACGGATTGATATATATCAGTTCTTCATTAAAACCTGCCGCAACAATCTTTTGGCGTGCATCATCAGGAGTATCACCTAAAACATCAGGCATTACAACCAATGTTTCAAGAGTAGTTGGTTCTGTTGTTGTGTCTTCCTCATAAGAATAAAGTGAAATATTTTTAATTTCACCCGGCACGGATACAAAATCAATATCACACGTGTAATACACTTTACCGTTAATAAATAACTTCAGGTTTGAGTCAGGTCTGTAACCTTCAACCTCAACACTGTATGAAGAACCGTCAAGAGTAACCGTTTCAGATGAAACCATAACCGTATCAAGACTGACAGTAACCGAACCCAAAGAACCTGTGTTCGGTAAAGACACATTGATTGTTACATTCTGAACAACCTTCACACCTAGACTGACAGTAAGAGTAACTTCAGAGCCTTTAGGGATCTTAGTATCCTTAGGAACAGAGCTTTTAATTACATAATCCTTCTTTATTGTATCGTCATAGTCATACTGGGTCGATACAACAAAACCACTTGATCGCAGAAGTTGAGTTGCACCGTCCCTGGTCAGTCCGGTAACATCCGGCATCGGTACAAGTTCAACATTGTTTGCGTTGTAAGAAAGATAAGTAACGGTTACTGTTGAATTGATATAAACTTTATCGCCGGAACCTGGAGTAATATCAATAACAGTTCCGGGCTCAACTCCTGAAGATTCATACTCGGAAGTATACGGAAGTTCTTTATCAATGACATTGAGTTTAAGATCGGACAAAGTGTTTCTGACAGTAACATAATCCTTACCTTTGAGTTCGGAAGGAATGGTTACCATTTCTTTACCTGTAGCTATAACCAATTCAATCACTGTCTTCTCGGGGTTAATTTTTTCACCTTTAGCAGGTGTCTGCTCAAGAATAGTATTCGGAGTTACAGCGGTATCAAGCTTTTCAGTTACAGTAAATACAAAATCAGAATACTCTTTCTCAAAAACTTCTTCAGAATACTCTTTCCCAACAAAATCAGGAACCTTTACAGTTTTATCACCTAAACCAAGCACCAAAGATATACCGGCAACAAGAAGTATAACCAAAGCTGCAATTACACCGATAAGAATAGGGATAGTCCTGTTTTTCGTTTCAGGTTCATCGTCTTCTTCGGCAGTGTCATTAACCTCATAAGCGGTTACATTGCCCGTAACATTAGGTATGTATTTTGTAGGTTCATTATTTGAATAACTGTAATCAAACTGGATTGAGGGATTTCTTCTGAATTCTTCAAGATCGAGAAGCATTTCAGCCGCTGACTGATATCGGTCATATGGGTTCTTCTGCATAGCCTTGATGATAATCTGCTCAACACCAATCGGAATCTGCGGATTAATTTCTCTTGGCATAACAGGATCCTTCTGCAATTGCATAATAGCAACCGACACGGTATTGTCAGACTCAAAAGGTAGTTTACCTGTAAGCATTTCATAAAGCATAACACCTACAGAGTAAATATCAGCTTTATCATTTGTGATATCACCACGAGCCTGTTCAGGGCTGATATAATGAACAGAGCCTATTGCAGAATCTGTCATTGTACGAGTTTCACTCGCAAAAAATCTTGCGATACCGAAATCCGTAACCTTAATAACACCGTTTTCAAGTAACAGAATGTTTTGAGGTTTAATATCTCTGTGTACAATTCCTTTGTCGTGCGCATGCTGTAATGCTCTGAGAACCTGCATAATAAAGAACACTGCCTCACGGTGGTTAACAACACCCTGCTGCTGAATGTACTCTTTAAGTGTAATCCCCTCAACATATTCCATTACTATGTATTGGAGACGGTCACCGTAGCTGACATCAAAAACCTTAACAATATTCATATGAGAAAGAACAGCAATGGCTTTTGATTCATTTTTGAATCTTCTTCTGAATTCTTCATTAGCAAGGAACTCTTCTTTTAGAATTTTAACAGCAACAATTCTGTCATCGATATTATCGTAGGCTTTGTACACAACAGCCATTCCGCCGACACCGATGATTTCACGTATTTCATAACGTCCGTCAAGTCTTTTTCCAACATAATTCTGCATATTTCTACCTCCCCCGTTTATCTGTCGGTAACAGTAACAACAGTGACATTGTCACCGCCACCGTTGCGGTTAGCTTCGTCAACAAGCTTTTCCGCCAACGAATAACTGTCATAGGTATTACATATTTCCTTTATTTTAGAATCATCAACAAAATTGGTAAGTCCGTCACTGCAAAGAAGAACTATATCTCCTTCGTTATAAATCTCCTGACTGTAATCGATACGGATTGTATCGTCAACGCCAAGAGCACGGGTAATTACATTTTTCTGCGGATGTTCCTTTGCTTCTTCAGCTGAAATTTCGCCTCTGTCAATCATAAGCTGAACAACCGAATGGTCATTGGTAAGCTGAGTTATACTGTCATTTGTTACTATGTAAATTCTCGAATCACCAACGTGTGCAATGTATAGAGCATCGTTTTTTATTATTGCCAGAACAACAGTTGTTCCCATTCCTTTTAAAGATGCATCATTCCTTGACTTAGAGAAAACAGTTGCATTAGCCGCTTCGATTGCAGAAACAATAAGATGCTTTATCGAATTGTCATTCATAGCCTGATGATAACCAAAACTAAGCTTATCTGAAATCGTTTTGGCTGCTGATTCACTTGCGACATTACCGCCGTTTGCTCCACCCATTCCGTCACAGACAAGCGCCCACGTAACGCCGTCGGAAAATTCACCTGACAAGCAGAAATCCTGATTATTCTTTCTTACAGCACCTACATCCGACTTAGCAGAAATCTTCACTGTTCTCCCTCCTTTTCTTTTTTCTCACGGACATGCTTGCTTCTGAGCTGTCCGCACGAAGCATCAATATCTGAACCAAGACTTCTTCGTATCGTTGTATTGACACCTCTTGAGTTCAATATATTCATAAAACGCTGCAAACGTTCGTTTGTACTGCGTTTATGTTTACTTTCATTGATTTCGTTAGCAGGAATAAGATTGACGTGACACAGTATACCTTTAAGTAAAGAAGCTAGCTCAAAAGCACACTCGTCCGAATCGTTAACATCCCTTATCATAGCATATTCAAACGATATACGTCTTGAAGTTGTGTCAGTATAATCTTTACAAGCTTTTATTAATTCTTTTACAGGATATTTCCTGTTAACGGGCATTACAGCAGAACGCATAATATCGTTCGGTGCATGTAATGAAATAGATAGCGTAAGCTGAAGCCTTTCTTCAAGCAAATCATAAATACGAGGAACAATGCCACAAGTTGAAAGTGAAATATTTCTCATCGAAAGATTGAGACCTTTTTCATCACTTGCAAGCTTCAGAAACCGGATTGTATTGTCATAATTATCAAGCGGTTCACCCATACCCATCATAACAACGTGGGAAACACGGATACTCATATCGCGCTGTGCTGCATGAATCTGTCCGAGAATTTCGGAAGGCATAAGACTTCTTACGCAACCGCTTTTGGTTGATGCACAAAAAGTACAACCCATTCTGCAACCAACCTGAGAAGACACACATAGAGTATATCCGTATTTATATTTCATCAAAACAGATTCAATGAAATTGCCGTCATAAAGCCTGAACAGATATTTAACAGTTGAATCAAGTTTCGAAACCTGTTTCAGTTCGATTTCACAACTTCTTACAGGATACTTTTCTCTGAGTGTATTTCGCAATGATTTAGGTAAATTTGTCATTTCGTCATAGCTCATTGCACCATAAACCTGAAACCATTCAAATATCTGCTTTGCACGGAACTTAGGCTCATTCAATGAAGCAGCTACATTTTCAATTTCAGACAAATTCATTGATTTAATGTCAAAGTCAGACAAATTTACACTTCCTTAATTTTTCTGAGACCTGCAATAAAAAAACCGTCACAGCCGTGCAAGTGCGGCATCAAAGAGATGTAATCAGTTTTTTCAGCATGTCTTTTTAGTTCAGGTAACACGGTAAATGTTTCAAAATTACTGTGCTCCGATAAAAACTTTTCTATAACAAACTCATTTTCTGCCTTATTAAGAGAACACGTTGAGTAAATCAAAGTGCCGCCTTTTTTAAGATATTCAGCAGAAATACAAAGAATAGAATACTGCAATTCAGGCAAATTGTCAACTTCAGCAAGGTTCTTGTACCTGATTTCAGGCTTTTTTCGTATAACACCAAGACCTGCACAAGGCACATCACAAAGTATTTTATCAGCTTGCGGAAGCTTCTCATTGAACTTCTCACCGTCATTTACAGTTGCCAGAATGTTAGATATTCCTAATCTTTCAGCACCATTTTTTATAAGATTAATACGTTGCGGATAAAGATCCATTGAATAGATTTCTCCGCTGTTGTTCATGTTCTGTGCAAGAGTAAAACTTTTTCCGCCCGGTGCAGCACAGATATCAAAAACGATATCATCTTCTTTGGCAGCGAGTGCACTGCAACATAACTGGGAGGCAAGATCCTGAACATGGAACAAACCGTCCTGATAAGCTTTGGTTTTATGTAACGCTCCGCTTCCGCGAACAACTAAAGAGCTTTCAACAAGATCAGAATCAACAGCTTCAAAACCTTCGTTTGCAAGAATATCTTTAAGTTTTTTTGTGTCAGTTTTTAAAGTATTAACTTTAACAGTAGTTTCGACTGACCCGAATGTAGCTTCAAGAAGTTTTACAGCAGTTTCAGCACCATAATCTTTAATCCATAAATCACAAAGCCACTTTGGTGCTGAATATTTAACAGAAATGTCATCAGTTTCAGTGATACCGTCAGAACTGATTTTTCTTAAAACAGCATTTACCAGTCCCGAGGCAAAAGAAACACCGTTATTTTTTGTCAGCTTTACACTTTCATTAATTGCCGCTGATGCAGGTACTTTGTCCATAAATAAAAGTTGATAGGCACCCAAACGCATGATAGTCAAAACCTGCGGTTTCAGCTTTTTCAAAGGCTGTTTAAGGTAAAGAGAAAGCTCATAGTCAAGAGTTATAAGTCTTTCAATTACTCCGTAAACCAAGGCAGAAGCAAAAGACTTTTCAATTTGCGGTAATTCTGATTTATCAAGAAAAGAATCAAGAACAAGGTTTGAATATGAGTTATCTTTCTGTATTCTGTTTAAAATTTCAAAAGCTGTCTGTCTTGCTGTTTTCATAAAAATCCTTATCTGCGTCTGTTATTGCCGAGTAATCTCGTAGCATAATACAAAAGATTAACAACTGCCGTAGCAAGTGCCGCAACGTATGTCATTGCAGCGGCCGTAAGAACACTTTTAGCACCGTTATGCTCTTCATCTGTAAGCATACCGGTTTCTTCAATCACTCTTAAAGCACGGTTGCTTGCATTAAACTCAACCGGCAAAGTAACGAGCTGAAAAACAGCAACAAAACCATAAAGCGCAAGTCCGGCGATTATAAAGTAAAATCCAAAGTTTGAGTTAAATGATCCGTATGCAAGAAAATAGCCAAGAAAAGCAATCAGAAGTCCGAAACGTGAACCAAAATTTGTAACAGGAACAAGAGCTGTACGTATTTTATTCGGAAGATAATTTTCAGCGTGCTGTGCTGCATGACCTGCTTCATGACAAGCTATACCAACCGCCGCAATTGATGCACCGTTGTATACATTCTGCGACAATCTGATAACCTTTTCATTCGGCGAATAGTGGTCAGAAAGTTTTCCCGCACACGCTTCAATTCTCACGTCAGTAATACCGTAATGATTAAGAATCATCTGTGCTGCCATCGCACCCGTAATTCTGCGTGAGTTCGGTATTTTTGAGTATTTTTTATATGCACCGTTAACCTTAGCCTGCGCAAAAAGAGAAAGAATAAGGACGGGTGCGGCAAAAAGAAGATACGAAAAATAATTTCCAAAAAACATTAAATCACCTTATTTCAGAATTATTCCCTTCTCAATCGGATTTCCTCTGAGAAAATCTGAAGCATTCATTGCTTTTTTACCCTCAGTCTGCAAAACGATAATTTCAACAGACGTTGATTCACCGCAAGCAACAACAAGCTTTTTATCAGAAACAACCACCTCTCCGGGTGTAGCATTGCATCTACCGGATACAGCAGTTTTATGAATTTTAATAGTTTTCTCACCTAATTTTGCAGTAGCTACAGGCCAGGGAGAAAGACCTCTTACTTTATTGTGTACTTTTTGTGCACTCTCATTCCAATCGATAGGACACAAATCTTTGGAAAGCATAGGTGCATAATTCGAATACGAATCGTTCTGCTTTTCAGGTTTCAACTCACCTTTTAATAACAAATCAATAGTTTCAGACATAACATCCGCACCGAGTACAGAAAGTTTGTCGTGCAATTCACCTGCAGTTTCATTTTCATCGATTTCAACAGTTTTTGTAAGAAGCATATCGCCTGTATCAAGGCCGACATCCATCTGCATTGCAGTAACG
The DNA here is from genome assembly GCA_045589535.1 of Acutalibacteraceae bacterium. Classification (GTDB taxonomy): domain Bacteria; phylum Bacillota; class Clostridia; order Oscillospirales; family Acutalibacteraceae; genus CAG-488. The sequence continues at coordinate 72,659 of JAZNPE010000074.1, forward strand.
CCACTGATTTTTTCACCGTTGAGTACACTCCACTGAATAGGTGCTGCTCCTCTGTATCTAGGAAGAATTGAAGCATGCATATTAATACAACCATATTTCGGATAATCGAGAATTTCTTTCGGAAGGATTTTACCGTATGCCACAACAATAATCAATTCAGGATTAAGATTTTCCAGAATAGAAATTGCCTCACCGTCTTTCATTTTTAACGGCTGATAAACAGGTATACCGGCGTCAACAGCACACTCTTTAACAGGCGGAAACTGCATCTTATGTCCCCTGCCCTTCGGCTTATCAGGCTGAGTAAAAACGCCCTTAACATTATGACCGTCACTAATTAAGCGTTCAAGACAAGGAACCGCAAATTCAGGAGTGCCCATAAAAACTATATCCATAGTGATCCTCCGTTAATTACTCTCAAGCTCACCTATAACGTGACTTGTGTAAAGAATACCGTCAAGATGGTCAATTTCATGACAGAAACAACGTGCCTTAAGACCTTCACCTTTGTACAAGCACCATTTACCTTCACGATTCTGTGCTTTGACTATTACTGACTTCGGTCTTTCTGTAACACCGAATTTTCCGGGCAAAGAAAGGCATCCTTCTGTTTCGTGCTGTACCTCTTCGGAACGTTCAACAATTTCAGGATTAATAAGCTCAAGGTATCCGTCGCCGCAGTCCATTACAACGACACGTCTTAAAATTCCGACCTGAACTGCAGCAAGACCTGCCCCTTCGGCTTTATACAGCGTATCCTTCATGTCATCTAAAATTGTAAAAAGCTTCTCATCGAATTTTTCGACAGGTCTGCTTTTTTTTGATAAAATAGGATCACCTAATTTTACAATATTTCTTATTGCCATTTTATTTTCCTTTCGTATATCAAATAATATTTTCAGGATTAATATCTATATAAACCGACACCTGGTTTGACACCCCTGACAAAACATCACTTAAAACCTCAGACATCATCTTCCTGAAGCTTTTTGAGTTTTTGCATTTAATTATCAAACGATATCGGTATTTATTGCTTACTTTAGAAACTCTAGCCGGCATCGGGCCAAGGATAATAACCTTTTCGTCCCTGTGTTCTTTTTGTATTTTTTCAGTTACCTTCAGGAAAAACTTTGCCGATGCTGCATGAACCTTTTCTTCATTTACACCCATGAAACCTACAAGCGCTATATCACAAAAAGGCGGATATATCAGAGATTTTCTGAGTTTCATCTCAGTTTTGTAAAAGCTTTCATAATTCTGCTGCGCAGCCATAGTGATAACATTATTTTCAGGGTTCATGGTCTGAATGATTGCCTTGCCCTTGAATTTACCTCTGCCTGCACGTCCCACAACCTGAGTGATCAAGTCAAAGGTTCGTTCCTGACTGCGAAAATCATCATTGTTGAGCTGTCCGTCAGCGTTAATAACACCAACAAGTGTAACGTTTTCGAAATCAAGACCCTTAGCTACCATCTGAGTACCGAGAAGAATATCATACTCGCCTTTAGAAAAAGCAGATAATTTTTCTTCATGTGCGTGCCTGCTCATAGTACTGTCCGCATCCATACGAAGTATTCGTGCCGACGGAAAAAGAGAAGCCAATTCATCCTCAATTTTTTGCGTACCGACACCTGAATAACGTACATCAGTCGAATTACATTCGGGACACAAATTTGAAAACGGCTGCGAATGTCCGCAATAATGGCACATAAGCCGTCCGTTGGCTCTGTGATATGTCATAGAAATACTGCACGAAGGACATGTAAAAACATAACCGCAGGATTTACATGAAGCAAAAGTGTTATAACCTCTGCGGTTCATCAGAAGTATTGTCTGATGTCCGTTTTCGAGATTCTCGCTTATCGATTCAGCAAGCTCTTTACTGAAATAGGAAGAATCACTTAACGCATCAACGCACATATCAACAATTCTGACCTCAGGAAGTTCAGCAGTTGAATATCTCTTTGAAAGTTTATTGATAGCGTATCTTCCGCTTTTGGCTTTCGAATATGTTTCAAGGCTCGGAGTTGCACTAGCAAAAACAGTTACAGCTTTATGGTATGCAGATCTGAAAAGAGCAACTTCTTTCGCACTGTATCTCGGACTCTTTTCAGATTTATAAGTATGCTCCTGCTCTTCGTCTACAATGATAAGACCAAGATTATCAAATGGAGCAAAAACCGCACTTCTTGTACCGATAACAATCTGCACTTCACCGTTCTTTATGCGCTTCCATTCGTCCATTCTCTGCCCTGCCGAAAGCGCACTGTGAATAACAGCTGTTTTACTGCCGTATCTTTTGCGAAAAATCTGAATTGTCTGTGGTGTAAGAGCAATTTCAGGAACCATAACGATTACCTGCTTACCCACAGAAACCATATAATCAATCAGTTTAAGGTAGACCTGTGTTTTTCCGCTACCGGTAACACCAAACAAAAGCGAAGCTCCGCCTTCACCCTTATTATAAAGTTTCAGCAAGCTGTTATAAGCTTTTTTCTGTTCAACGTTAAGAACAATTTCAGGTGCTTCAAATACATCCTGAATTTCGCCGCCCGGAATTCTGTAAACTTCATTATCAAAAATTTCAGCATATCCTTTTTTAGCCAGAGCATGTACAACGGCAGGCGTAAAGCCTGTAAAATAACAGACTTCTTTAACGGATGCAGTGTCAATATCAGCAAGAAGTTCAAGGATTTCCTTTTGTTTCTTTGTGATTTTATCTGTAGATTCAAATGCATTTAAGCCGGTTTCGGTTATTCTTACCATCTTAACAGTAAGATCACCCGCTTTACGTGCAGAATCGTAATTTCTGAAGAGTAAGCCAGCCTTAGTCATCTTTTCAAGAACAGACAAATCAGGCACAAAACCAAGTGTTTTAAGTACCTTTTCACCATCAACATAGCCATTCGTAGCTTTAATAAACTCATAAATCTGCAAAGTGTCAGCATCAAGATCCGATAAATCAACATCACCTGCAGCTGCATAAGTTGTGACAACACGGTGACACATGCCGGCAGGAAGAATCGTCTTTGCAGCATCAAACAACGTACAGAAAGTACGCTCTTTCAGCCACTCAATAAGCTTAATCATTTCATCGGAAAGAATCGGCTCTCCGTCAACAACCTGCATTATACTTTTTAATTTATCTGTTGTTATATCAGAGTGAGAAACTCTCATAACTATTCCCTGACGGCATTTATTACCCTTTCCGAACGGAACGAGGACTCTGCACCCGGGTTTTAAATTTGAATACTTTTCATCAACGAGGTAGTCATATGCCATATCATACGAATTGGTTGAATTTTCAATTGCAACCGATGCAACTATGTACTCAGACATATTCTACCTCCTGAAAAACTTTAAAAATTATAAATTTTTGATTTCGTCGGGCTCAACAATTTCGTATTTGCCGTCAATGATTTCATCAATAGCAATACTTACGGGTTTTTCGATAAGAATAATTCCGTCTTCTTCAGCCTCTTCTGAGATTTCGCGAGCTCTTTTTGCAGTAGCTCTTACGAGTGAATAGCGGCTCATATGGTTTGAAAGCACTGAGCTGAGATCCGGATTGAATTTAAATTTCTTGTTCTGATCAAACATTATTTATTTACCTCGCTTAAAATTTTATTTCTTCTGCTTACTTTAAGTTTTTCAGCAAAAATTATTGTTTTAATATCTCTGACGGCATCCATAAGGTCGTCATTAACTACAACGTAATCATACTCACAGATTCTTTCAAGTTCACTGCACGCAATATCAAGTCTGCGTCTTACGTCTTCGTCATCCTCGCTACCTCTGTTACGCAAACGTTCCTCAAGAATCTGCTTGTTGGGCGGTGCAAGAAAAATACTTACAGAATCAGGATAAAGTTTTCTAATATTTCCTGCACCCTGCACTTCGATTTTTAACACAACAACTTTATTTTCATTAAGCCAGTTGTCAACCGGAGCTTTAGGTGTACCGTAATAATTATTTCCGTACTTTGCATATTCGAGCATTTTACCGTTTTCAATTGCTGAAACAAAACAATCCTCATCAACAAAGAGGTAATCAACACCATCTGTTTCATTATCTCTGGGTTTTCTTGTTGTCATTGAAACAGACTGAACAAGTCCGATATCAAGCTTAAACAATTCAGCAAGAACCGTATCTTTTCCTGAACCTGAAGGACCTGAGAGAACAACAAGTAAGCCATCATTATGCATCTTCATCATCCTCCTCATAATCCTTTTCTTCGTCGAGCCTGTTGGCAACGGTTTCAGCCTGAAGATACGTCAGAATAACCTGATCACAGTCAGTAATTATAACCGCTCGTGTACGTCTTCCGTGTGTAGCATCGATAAGAGTGCCGTTTTCCTTACACACCTGAACAATTCGTTTGATGGGTGCAGACTCAGGGCTTATTATTGCAATAATACGCTCAGCGTTGACCATATTACCAAAACCTATATTAATCAGTTTCATAACAAACTCCTTACTCTATGTTCTGAACCTGTTCACGAATCTTCTCGACTTCAGACTTGATATCAAGAACACAGCGTGCAATTTCTACGTCGCAAGCCTTTGACCCGATCGTATTAGCCTCACGGTTAATTTCCTGAACAAGGAAATCCATTTTTCTGCCGATAGCCTCTTCGGATTCAAAAAAGTCTTTGAGCTGTTCAAGATGGCTTCTGAGCCGTACGGTTTCTTCGGCAACAGCGACTTTATCAGCATATATTGCAGCCTCAGTAAGAATTCGTGCCTCATCAACGTTTACACCCGCAAGCACATCATTCATTCTTACAAGAAGCTTCTGAGTATATTCCTTTACAGTTTCAGGTGAACGTGATTCAACATATTCAACCTTTTCAAGGATATTGTCAGCACGTGAACAGATATCATCACGAAGCTTTTCGCCCTCAACCTTACGCATTGAAATAAATTTATCTACGGCAGTTTCGGCAACAGCTTTAACTGCATTCCAGATCTTCTCTTCATCTGCTTCTTCCTTACGAATGAGTAACACATCGTTGAAGCGAGCGAGAATTCCTGCGTTGAGATTATTATCAAGATCATAAGCTTCCGAAAGAGATTTAAATGCCTCGACATATCCCTTTGCAAGAGAGTGATTGATTTCAACAACTACACTGTCATCCTCAAGGTTGTCCACCTGAACATAACACTCAATCTTTCCGCGTGCAACCTTTGACTGCACGAAGCTTTTAAGCTTCTCATCAAGAAAACCGTAAATTCTCGGTGTTCTTGATGAAAAGTCAAAATATCTGTGATTAACACTTTTAATTTCAACAGTTATGTTCATCGAATCAATTGTTTCCTGATGACGGCCATAACCTGTCATACTACTTACCATATTAATACCTCTTATTTTCCTTTACAGCAACTTCCCTGTAACAGAGATGGAATATCGCCCGAATAAACGCCTTTGTTCTCTTCAAAACCTAATGTAACGGCGATATCAATGCCCTTGTCTGCTTTGTAGTCTGCCATATAAACATTGCGGTTTCCGCCGTAATTAAGCGCACTCCTTATAAGACCTTCAATGGTTTCAGGATCATTATCATATGAATCAACATAAATTATCTCCATAGAATAACCGTTAAGCCTGAAGACACATTTACCGCACTCTCTGTTGTTATCTGAAAGATCATAACCAATATAACCTGCAAGAGTGATATCTTCAGAAAAAGGTAAACCTAATTCATTATAATTCAACGGCACAAATTTAAGCATACAAAAGCTCCTAAAATTTATTTACACGCATACCTGAAGAAACCTTAAGACGGTGAACCTCATCCTCGGTAAGATTGCGCCACTTACCCTGCGGAAGCATACCAAGCTTCAATGAACCGATATGAGTACGCTTAAGACGTGCAACTTCAAGGCCGAGAGTCTCACACATACGGCGTATCTGTCGGTTTCTGCCCTCATGCAGAATAACTTCAAGTACAACTCTGTTTTCACTTTTTTCAATTATATGTGCATCTGCCGGTGCAGTTTTTCTGCCGTCAATCTCAATACCTTCATTGAAAGCAATAAGTTGGTCCTCCGTAACATCGGGACGCACGGTTACTCTGTATGTTTTAGGCACATGCTTAGAGGGATGAGTAAGATAATTTGCAAACTCACCGTCATTCGTCATAATAAGCAGACCTTCGGAATCTCTGTCAAGCCTGCCTACAGGATAAACACGTGCACCGACATCTTTAACGAGCTCAGCCACACATTTTCTTCCGAGCTCATCGTCCATTGTAGTTATAAAGCCTCTCGGCTTGTGAAGCATAATATAATAATGCTTTTTTGAAGACACAATCTTCTTTCCGCTAACCGTAACGGTATCGCGCTTAGGATTAACCTTATCGCCAAGTCCTGCAACCTTACCGTTAACCTTAACTTTCCCCGAAACAATCAATTCTTCGGATTTTCTGCGGGAAGCTACCGCACACTGCGACAGATACTTCTGAAGCCTGATTCTATCATCAGTCATTTTATTTCTCCTTTAATTTGTCAATCACATTCTATGTACACTTTCGCCCGTCACAACAGACTCTGTTGCTACAATAACTCCGTTAAGATAATACTCGCAATATCCGACGACTGTACCAACGGCAATCGGTGCATATACAAACTTTTCAACAAACAGTCTGTAAGAACTCACCTGCTCATCCGAATACGTGTATACATACGGCTTCAAACTGATACTGACTGAATCTGTTACGCCACCCACAACGGAGATATGCGCAGGCAAATCAGGTTTTACAACACCTTCATTAAGCTCAGAGAAACCGTAATCAAGCATTTTTCGGTGGTCATTCCAGTCGTCAGGTGCATTTAATGTAACAGCCACAAGTTCAGCCGATTCCTTTTTTGCGTATGACACCAGACATCTACCGCTTTTTTTAGTAAACCCGGTTTTGATTCCCAACGCACTATCATAAAAACTAAGCAGCTTATTATGATTGTACAGCTTTCTCTGATACGGCGGATTACCGAAGGTCAACGTCGCACTTTTTGCAGAACATACCGAAACAAACTTAGGGTTCTTAACGGCAGTTGCACCAAGAAGAGCCATATCATAAGCAGTAGAATAGTGTTCGTCCGCATCAAGACCCGAAGGCGTCACAAAGGATGTGTTCTTCATACCGATTTCAGCAGCACGATTGTTCATCACTGAAGCAAAATTTTCAATACTGTCACCAAGACACAACGCAGTAACATTTGCAGCGTCATTTCCTGAAGAAAGCATCATACCGTAAACAAGCTCATTCAAAGAAACACTGTCGCCGTCAACAAGACCCATAGATGTTCCTTCGACCTTCAGCATGTCATCGGAAACAACAATCTCACTCTGCAGTTTGCCTGACTCAACAGCAAGCAAAGCAGTCATAATTTTTGTTGTACTTGCCATCGAATGCCTCTTATCCGCGTTTTTAGAGAGCAAAACTTCACCTGTGTGCACATTAAGAACAACAGCACACTCCGCCGAAAGTGATCCGGCATCAAAAGCAGAAACTCTCAGCATACACATCGAAAGTATTACACAAAATGATATTAACTTTTTAATCATACAACCACCTGCCCGTAAATTATATGCGGGCAGAGGTTATTTTATTTAATACGAATTATTCGATTTCTTCGAAAACAGAATCGACAACATCTGCTGTCTTGTCTGATTTGAACTTTGTAACAACATCAGTTACCTTGTTAACTACATCAGGAACCATACTGATAATTCTTTCTGCAGAATTTTCAGCACCTTCCGATACATACTTAACGCTGACGTCACCGTCCTTGATAACAAGAAAAGCTACAGGAGAAATTGTTACACCGGCACCGCCGCCACCGCCAAAGAGTTCCTTTGATGTTTTTGTCGGGAAATCAGAACCGCCTGAAGCAAAACCATATGTAACTTTTGAAATCGGAATAATTCTGACACCTTCACCTGCATCGATTGTATCACCGATAATTGTCTGGCAATCAACCATTTCCTTAATTCTGTCAATAGCTGTTGCTAAAATTCCTGATGCTGACTGATCTTTCATTGTTCTTGTCCGCCTTTCAAATTATTGTTTTTCTTTTTAGCTTTTAAATATACAAGTAATGCTTTTACAAGCCTTACCACAAGCCGGAATACAAATGCAATACCGGCATTGATTACACTTCTCGGGATGAGTGCAACTCTGGTTTCAAACTCACCCTTTGTTTTGTCGCCACAATAGTCAGCCCAAATGTTCACATCATAATTTTTTACATGACATGATGAGCAAATAAACCCAAGTGGAGGGTAAATCATCTGACAAAACTTACCGTATTTAATCGCAGTCTGTGCTGCATCGCCTTCAGTGACCCGGATTCTTATTCTGAGCTTTTTGATATAAATACTCTTCAGAAAGCCTTTAGAAAATTTTCCGAGATAAGAAGCAACATTGTTTACGAGTTCAACTATACCAAACACACCCTGATCTTCATAGAAAATTTTAATCGGATTGTCCTTTTTAGGAGCATCTGTAGCAGGCGCTTCGGCAGGTGCTTTTTCAGTCTGTGTTTTTTCCTGTTTAGGCTTTTTATCTTTTTCCGGTTTCTTTTTGCTTTCATCTTTAGGAAGAATGTTAAATTTAACAAACAACCATGACACTCTGAGCCTAAAAACTTCACCATATTCCATATCAAGAACTACGGGAATGCTCAATATCGCAATAAAAAACAAAATCACACCGAGAATTATGTACAGGGCTGTCATAAACAACACCTCCTATTCAACATCTTCAACCGTCTGAATTTCTCCCGTGATTGCCGTGTTTTCAATTATCTGACCGTCGTCAAGATTAATTTCAAGCTGATTGGGCAGCTCATCGTTCTTTGGCATATCTTCGTGATCAGGCAATTCGGGAAGTTCTGAAAGATTGCTTACACAGAAACATTTCAAGAACTCCGGTGTTGTACCGTAGATAAGTGGTCTGCCCGGCAACTCAAGCCGTCCTCGTTCTTCAACAAGACCTTTCAAAATCAAAGTCTGAATTACACCCGAACAATCAACGCCTCTCACCTGCTCGATAAAAGCTTTTGTAACAGGCTGATTGTAAGCAATAACTGCAAGCACTTCAAATGCTGCATTGGAAAGCGGTGCATTCTTCTTGATTTCAAGAACGGCACGGACTTCATTGGCATATTCCTGTCGGGTACAAAGCTGATAAAGGTCATCCATTCTGACAAGGCATATTCCGCTTTTATTTTCGTCAAGCGCTCTGCTGAGTTCAAGCAGAACGGATTCGACCATTTCCTTTTCTATTTCAAGCGCTTCAGTAATTCTTTCAAGCTCAAGCGGTTCACCTGCCGCAAAGAGAATTGCTTCAACAGCAGCCTGCAACTCATTCATTTTCATCCGCGTAGTGTTCCTCCACATCAAAGTTAATATCCGAATCTACCATTTCTACTTCAAGATCACCTTCAACATCCGTTAAAATTATCTTCTTATCTTTTGTCAGCGAGAGTAAAGCTAGAAATGTGGCAACCATTTCCGAACGTGATTCAGCCTTTTCAAAGAACGTTTTAAATCTCTGCTTTTTTCTTTTAAAAAGCTTATCCATAATAAAGCCAACACGTTCCCTGATCGGAACAATTTTATGTGCAACAATTCCCGAAAAAGCTTCAATTGGCGGCGGAAGATTTCTTTTTCCTCTTCCGACTGCTGCTATATAAGCTTTAATAAGTTCAAACGGTTCATGAAGCCTTGTATATGTCATATCAGGTGCAAATTTTTCCGGTTTGCGTGAATGATAATCAAAACCGTCGGCAATTTCAGAAAGTTTCTGTGCCATAAGCTTACAGTCTTTATATTCGGAAAGTTCGCCCTGCAACTCAGTTTTCAGAGCATCAGCCTCTTCCTCATGAACAGGCAACAATGACACTGTTTTAATATAAACAAGTCTGGCAGCCATTTCAAGAAATTCGCTTGCAACTTCCATATCCTCTTCCTGCATCTGACGAACATAATCAAGATATTGCTCAACCAGAAGGAGAATAGGAATGTCATTAATATCAATTTTATGTTTACTAATCAGATGCAATAAGAGATCCATCGGACCTTCAAACACATCCAATTTATAGGAAATTGTTTCCATAAATTACTCCTTAGAAAATGAGTTCAAAGAACGTACAGAATAAATTAAAAACAAGATTTGAAAGCTGTACAAGCGGTGTAGTCAAAACACCCGTAAATAATAACAGCATTATTCCGAGAGAAATATATCTTTCATATTTCATTACTGCAAAATAATACTTGGTCGGCAAAAACACAAATAAAATACGTGAACCGTCAAGCGGCGGAACCGGAAGTAAATTAAACACCGCAAGATTGATGTTTATTGACGTTACAAAGTAAAGAAAATAATACGCAGACGATACAAATATGTGGTCATTCATTCCGAAAAACTTCTGAATTAAAAACATAAAAAACAAAGAAATAAACGCCATTATAAGGTTGGAAACAGGGCCGGCAACAGCAATAAGGGCCATTGCAACCTTCTTGTTTTTTAGTTTTGTGTTTCTGATGTTAACAGGTACAGGCTCAGCATATCCGAAACCTACAAGAAAAATCATCAAAGCACCTATCCAGTTGATGTGTGCCAACGGATTGATTGTAAGTCTGCCTTTGAGTCTGGCTGTGTGATCACCAAGTTTATAGGCAATAAAAGCGTGCGCAAATTCATGAATCGGTGTTGTACAGAAAACCACAAAAGCACTCGCAGAAAGGCGGATTATTAAATTTACAATATCAAAATCGCCAAAATTGCGCAACAAACTTAAAATCATATTTTTCTCCTTTACTTATAAGCAGCTACAATCCGCTGTAACCCGTTAAAATCATAGATTATTTCCGTTTTATCAGCGTATTCCGAAAAAAACTTTGAAATGCAATCACCCTGGTCTTCTGCACACTCAACCATTATTGCGCTGTTTTTCTTGAGAAATTCATTCAGCCAATACGACGATAGAAAGCGATAATAATCAAATCCGTCCTCACCGCCGTCAAGTGCAGTTACAGGCTCGTGTTTAACTTCTTCAGAAAGTGTTACAATATCAGCTTTACGGATATATGGCGGATTTGAAACAATAAGATCAGCAGAAACACCCCTTAATATCTCTCTGTCAAAAAGATCACCCTGCACAGCAACAACGTTATTAACTTCATTGAGTGAAATGTTTTTTTGAAGATATTCAAAAGCCTCGTCGTATTTCTCAACCGCATATACTGTAGCATCCGGAATCAACTTTGCGATACTTATTGCTATACATCCTGAGCCTGAACACAAGTCTATTACAACAGGTTTTTCAACGTCAGCTAAATATTGTTCCGCAAGTTCAACAAGTTTCTCAGTTTCAGGTCTCGGAATAAGAACACCTTTTCCGACATAAAACTCGTTACTCATAAACTCCCATTTACCGAGAATATACTGCAACGGTTCACCGTTCATTCTTCTGTTAAGCAAAGCAAAATAATTTGCTATTTTTGACCTATCAATTAATTCTGAACGTGATATAAAGAAACGAGTTGAGTCAATACCAAGAACAAACTCAAGCAAACATCTTGCATCAAATTCAGCATCAGGTATCCGGTTACTTGCAAGCACATCAATACCTGTACGGTAAGCTTCGTTAATCGTCATTGTTTTCAACTTCTGTTTCTTCATTCAATTCGTTGATATTTTCTTTTTCCATACCAAGAGCAACCTTTAAAGACATAATACCGACCTCGATTATATCATCTGTAGGTTCTTTGGTAGTAATTCTCTGCATCAGGGTGCCCGGGGCAGAAATTATACGGGTAAGAATATTGTCGTGCTTTCCTGCCAGACGAATCATTTCATAACCCACACTCATAATAAGCGGAAGCAACAAAATCTTAATTGCCATCCAGAGCATTCTCATTTCTTCATTTCTTAACTCAGGCCAGATTACAACAACAGTTGTTGAAATCACAATACTTACAATCAAAGAAAGAAAGATAAAGCTTGTACCGCAACGCGGATGGAATCTTTTCTGTTTTTTTACATTTTCAACCGTAAGCTCCAAACCTTTTTCGTAACAGAAAATAGATTTATGTTCAGCTCCATGGTACATAAACAATCGCTTGATATCCTTCATAAGTGAAGTAAGATACATATACGTTATGAAGATTATAATTCTCATAACGCCTTCAATAGCAGGCTTCCATGTGTTCATTCCCTCACCTAGAATCAGATCAGCCACAAACGAAGGTAACCACATAAACAGGAAAAATCCGATCACAAGTGCTATTACCATAGCTATAACACCGATAACAGCCATCATCTTCGGCCCGAAATGATCTGTCAGCCATTTATCAAGCTTAGACATATCCTCACCGTCATCTTCCATAACGGTTGTCTTTTCAGCTGATTCCATCAGACACTTATATCCGAATATCATCTGTTCAACAAAATTAACGGGACCTCTGATAAACGGAATCCTGAAAAACTTATATTTATCTCTGAGAAGAGTAACTTTCTTCAGTTGAGTTTCTATTTTACCATCCGGCAATCTCAATGCCATTGCCGTTCCCTCAGGACCCTGCATCATTATTCCTTCCATCAGGGCCTGACCGCCAACGCTGTGTTTCTTATTATCAGGCATTTTCTTCTTCCTCCATAGTACGCTTTTCCTTCTCTTTGGCAATCGCTTCATCAATGTCCCACGCATCCTCAATTTCAACATGGTCAATATCAAAACAGATTGTAACAGTTGTGCCTTTACCGAGAATACTGTCAATATCAAATGTTCCGTTATGCATACGGATAATCTCATCAACGACTGCAAGGCCGATTCCCGAACCGTGAACAGTCATATTTGTTTTATAAAATTTTTCCTTAACATGCGGTAAATCTTCCTCAGAAATACCGCAACCTGTATCAGAAACCGTGATTTTAATTCTGTCATCAGATATATCTGCAACAGTAAGTATCTTGCCGCCTTGTTTCGTATATTTTAATGCATTATCAAGCACATTAACAAAAACCTGCTTGATTCTGTCCGGGTCACCATCCATCGGTGCAGGAAGATTCGGCGCAGTATAGACAAGCTCCTTGCCCTCGCGCATTGCCCTGTCCTTGAATGCGAATACTGTTTCGTCAAGTTCAGCGAGTACGTCCATCTTCTCAATTTTCAAAGACATTCTTCCACTCTGCATCCTTGAGAAATCCAAAAGCTCTTCAACGATACCGTTGAGTCTTGCGGATTCGCTGATAATAACACCCATACCACGTTCGGTAAGTGCAGGATCTGTATCTGAAATCTGTAACAGAGTTTCTCCCCACCCCTTGATTGCCGTCAACGGTGTACGCAACTCATGGGATACTGTTGAGATAAAATCATTCTTGATTTTGTCAGACATTTTTATTTTTTCAGCCATATTGTTGATGGTATCGCACAATTCACCAACCTCATCTTTATAAAGATAATGGTCAATACGGGCATCATAATTACCGTCAGCAATCATTCGGGCAGTATCATTTATATCACGAATTGATTTTACAATTGAATTAATGAAAACAACGCCGGAAATCAACAGAACAAGAACAAGCAACAGGAAAACAAGTAAAATCAATGCATACCAGGTATTTATTTGTGCGTCAATTTCTTCCATAGAAACAAGATAACGTATTGCACCGATAATTTCGCTTTTAGAATTTAAAATAGGTTTTGTTAAAGCAGATACTTTTTCACCCGACTCAAGCTCACCCGTCCATCTGGCAACATTATTGAGATCAGTTATCGCAGCTTCATATTCTGGTACCAAAGTACTGCTGTTAATCGGGAAACCGCTTGAAGAAATTATTACATTTCCGTATTTATCAATAACCCAAACCTCAACATTCGCCTTGTCCTTAAAGTCATAAATAAAACTGCGTGCACCTTTTTCAAAGGTCGAATCATCGCTTGAAAAGCTTTCAAAGTAAGTGTCAACCGCACTGTTTGAATAATTTAACATCCTACGGTCAACTGAGTTATAGTAATAAGAGTGTACAATGTACGCACCGATGACACAAATAACAAGCAAAAAAGCAATAACAATAACAGTTGTTTGAATAAACCAACGTTTAGTAAGACCATTAAACCCGTTAATCGTTCTTGCACTTTTCTTTTCTGTCGGCAATGCGTACACCTCCCTAAAAAACAAATCAAACCCACTTATAACCCAGACCCCATATAGTAAGCAAATGCTTCGGATTTGAAGGGTCTTCTTCTATCTTCTTTCTAACTCTACGGATATTTACATCAACAATCTTTTCTTCACCGTAGTAATCAGCACCCCAGACATAATTCAGAATATCAGTTCTGCTTAGTGCCGTTCCCTGATTCTTGAAGAAATACTCAAGTATTTGAAACTCAACCTGAGTTATATCAATATAAACATCATTTTTGGTTAACGAACGGCTCTTACAATCAAGCCTGAACGGACCGGAAATAATTGCATTATCATCATTATCATTTGCAGTTTTAACTGCTGAAACACGTCGTGCAAGAGCATCCACACGTGCAGTAAACTCAGACGGAGAAAACGGCTTAGTAATGTAATCATCTGCACCGAGCAACAAACCGGTAACCTTATCCATTTCCTGAGTTTTTGCTGTAAGCATCACAATTCCAATGTTATTGTTCATACTTCTCAACTTCTTACAAAGCTCAAGCCCGTCCATTCTCGGCATCATAATATCCAAAACAGCAATTTTTATCGAATCACCCTCTTGAAGATACTTTTCAAAAGCATCCTGCCCGTCAAAAGCTTCAACAACTTCGTATCCTGATCGGTTAAGATTAATAACAATAAATTCGCGGATAGGAGCTTCGTCTTCAGCAACTAAAATTTTCACTTTATTCATCGTAATCCCCCAAAATCAGTTAAAATAAAACTTTTTGCAAGCCAATCATCAGTTATCCCGAAAGTTTTTCCTTCATCGGAAATTCTGTAAACATACGTTTTCGAAGACGTAGTTTTAAGGATTTCGTATCCGGAAAACTTTTTTGCTTCTTGTTCATCGGCATTATCGTACGCATAAACACTAAACAGCAAATCTCCGATTTCGCCTTTTGTTGCGTTCCAGCGGTAATAATCCCACTGCCCGTCATTACCACAGACAGTAATTCTGCCTACCCAGGAGCTTTTGACATTAATCATGTAGCCTAACTGCTTGTTTACAATTGAATACTGAACCGGAACAAGTTTTCCGTTTCTGTATTTAACCCATTTTGTAAAATACATTTTTGTAGCAGGATTATTATCAGAAGTTACCGTAGAGGATGAATTAAGACTATCAGAAGTTGTAACAACAGAACCCCTCATTTCAACACTCGTCGGAATTTCAAGAAATTTATCAGCGTCAACATCATAAACAGAAAGATTTATGTTTCTCCACGTAAGAATTGTTGATTGAGATGCAATATCAAACAAAGGAGAAACCAGCTGGTTTTTCTCCGCATCCCAATAAACAACCTCAGTTATTGATTCGTTAAGACCTTTTGCCGATTCAATATAAATATAGTTTGTGTTTTCAACCGTTTCCGTAGTTACTGACGAATAGGCTGAAATATTACCGTCCATAGCTGTTTCACCGTACAAAGAAAGTGACTTACTGCTCTGGTCAAGATTATATACTTTAGCGGTAGCGGTAAGCTTATCCGGAATTGAAGCATCCACCGTCAATGTAAGAACATCACGGCAACCGTCACCGTTAACATCTACAACATCAAAATGAGTATACGGATATGATGCTATCTGAGTAAAGCTTTCCTGACCTACAGAATATTCCGAAAAAGCTCTGTTACTATTACTCGAAAACAAGTACCATCCGATAAGAACCTCGGCTTTACCATCATTATCAAGATCCGAAACTATAACTTTATCAACAGTGTTACCCAGACCTTCCTGTGTAGCAACATAGTTCCACTTATCTTCAGCATATCTGAAAAAAGAAACTTTAGCAATTTCAGGTGTATCCGTAAGCACATAAAAAACAAAGGCTTCTTCCATACCGTCCTTATTAATATCAACAATAACGAAAGATGACTGATGATCGCCGTTTTCAGGAGTAAGTAAGGAAAATTTCTCTTTTATTGCACTCTCAAAAGCATCCTGAAGCCCCTGATATTTTCCGATAAGCTTAGGCGGTCGCATTAAATTATCAAAGCTAGTTAAGCGGAATGAACATCCGGAAAATGACGTAATAACTGCAACCAAAGTAATGATTGCAATTAACACTCTCAGCTTTTTCAATTTAACACCCCCGAACATACAATTATCCATAATATTTTTCATATTATTATAACACAAAACAAAATAATTTTACAACATAAAATATTAAAATATTTATTAAAAAAATGATAATTATTCCCCCAAAAACAAAGTAAGAGAAGATTTTCTTCTCTTACTTTGTAATCATTTCGTTTTGACTGTTGCATAATATGTACCTGATACCCAACTGTCTTCAGAAGACATAACGGTAAATCTTATCAGTAATCGCCGACCGGCACTGTTAACTTCAACATCAGTAAGGTTAATCACCCCATGAATGTCCTCAGGCTTAATGTCAGGAATATCGTTAGAATTTGCACAAACAGTGACAGTTCCGGCACCTTCTATTTTAATATCATATGCAGAATTCTCGGCTGCACCTTCAATCGTTATATTGTCTTTTAAAACATTAACTTTGCTTGTGCTGATATTCTCCGGGAGTTGCAAAGTAACTTCTATTTTCTTGGTGTTGTCAAGAATCTTTGCATTTTTAATATCAACAGTATCAAAAGTAAAAACATGCTTTACGGGAGTTATTGCAGAAAAATCAATTTCGCCGACAACAAGCTCCGTAAGTTCTTCCTTGCCATCCTGACGTACCGCAGCATAAACGGTTTCAGGTCTTGAAATAAACTCTATGGGTGCATCCAGATACGCTTTCGGTGCATGAGTGAATGAAACTGTAACAGGTAAAGTCTGTAACTTATAAATAGGAATCGTCGCCGTCAATTTGACGTTTTCAACCTTTTCCCCGTTAACACTAAGATATTTAATTTCATCAACAGAACCTGTTTCAAAAGCAATTGTTCCTTCAACAGCCTTACTCATTTTTAAAGGTTCATCAAGATTAATATCAAGAAATGCCTCCTGAATTTTATCAATTTCAGTTTTAGGACCTGTAACACTTATAGTTTTTTCAGCACTGACCTCTTCTTCATAAAATGCAAACCCGTCAGCAGCCACATCACCGGAATCCGAAACAATTCTGGGAGTTAAGCTGATTTCCTTTGTAACCTCTCTGTCAAAAAAAACATTGACATAGTCAGAGGATAGATCAACTATTTCATATTCAACATTCGCTTTGACAGGAGTAGCTTTGATTGCCAAAGCTTTTTCGCCGGCAGAATCAACATAGGCTGTTTCAGCTTCTACCTTAAAATCCTCAGCTGTTACCTTTTTACCTCCGACATCGTAACGCTTACCTTCGACAGTTATATTTACAGTAAGATTCTCACCGCCAAAAGGTTTAAGACCAAGCCTTTCAGGAGCTGTATCTGTCATATCAATAACTACCGGAACATCTTCAATAACACTCTGGACAATAGGTGTGTACTCAATCGCAACAACAATCCAGAAAATAAAAGCAAGAACTACTGAGAAAACAACAAGAAACTTTGTGTTCGAAAAAAGTCCTCGCAGATTCAAAAAACGTTTACTCATTTCTTCTTTTCCCCTTTTGCCTTCTTGAATAGCTTGCTGATTTTAGAACTGATAATTCCTTTGGTTACATTTTCCTGCTGAGGCAAAACGTAACTGAACAGTTTTTCCATAAGCACACCGTCAGAAACACCTCTGTGTAATGTTCCGGCATGCGCAACAGAAATTTTACCCGTTTCCTCAGAGACAACAACAGCAACCGCATCACTTTTTTCAGTAATGCCCAAGGCTGCTCTGTGTCTTGTTCCGAGATGTGTAGCAAGCATATCCTTATCTGTAAGCGGCAAAATACAGCCTGCCGCATAAGCTCTGCCGTCCCTGATCACAAGACCACCGTCATGTAACGGAGAATTAGGGAAGAATATACTCTCAATATGATCGCGATTAACCTTTGCGTCGATAACTGTACCTGTTTTAATGACATCACCAACCATGGTTTCTCTCTCGAAAACAATAAGAGCACCGATTTTTTTATCGCTCATTTCAGTGCAGGCTTTACAAACCTCAAGCACCGCAGCCTTTTTACGTTCGTACAGCGAATCCCCTTGCTGGGCACCAAAGAAATTAAAAAAAGCAAAGTTTCTCCTGCCCATCGTTTCAAGTGCATGCCTGATCTCGGGAGAGAATAAAATAATAAGTACAATAATGAAATC
This sequence comes from Acutalibacteraceae bacterium, assembly GCA_045589535.1. Taxonomy (GTDB): domain Bacteria; phylum Bacillota; class Clostridia; order Oscillospirales; family Acutalibacteraceae; genus CAG-488. The sequence continues at coordinate 91,055 of JAZNPE010000074.1, forward strand.
GGAAAGAATTGTTTTGAACAAGAAGGAGCTTGCGTGCATATCCAACAAATTAATTATAAAATATATTGCACCAACAACCAATAATCCCTTTAAAATCTGAATTCCTCTTGTTTCCTTGAGCATTTTAATGGCACTGAAAATTACAAAAGCAACCAAAGCAATGTCCACAAGGTCAGTAATAGTGAAAACGGAAAAAACCGACAAAAGTCTGTCCCCGAACAATTTTATATTTTCAAGCTTTTCAGCCATAAGCATTCACCCAATCATTATTATTCTTTCATTTTAATACAATTATAAAATCAGTTAATCAGACACACACAGTGAGCTGCAATGCCTTCACAGTTGCCTGTAAAGCCTAGTTTTTCTTCAGTCGTAGCTTTAACATTAACACACGAAACATCAATGTCAAGAGTTTCAGCAATATTCTCACGCATAGTATCGATATAAGGACGCATTTTCGGTTTCTGCGCAATTATCGTTGCATCAATATTGATAGGTTTAAACCCGGCATCATTAAGTCTCAAAACAACCTTCCTTAATAAAACCAGGCTGTCTGCATCTTTAAAGGCAGGATCGGTATCAGGAAACATAGCACCGATATCTCCCATAGCAGCAGCACCGAGCAAAGAATCGCTGATTGCATGAAGAAGCACGTCTGCATCCGAGTGACCAAGTAAGCCTGTTTCATGAGGAATTTCTACACCTCCGATTATAAGCTTGCGTCCCTCGCAAAGTCTGTGAACATCATATCCGTGTCCTATTCTCATAACTCTACCTCCCTGCTTTTTTCAACAGCAGCTTTATATTCTTCATATGTCATAAGAGTATTGATAATTTCAACAAGTCCCTTTGTACTCAATCGCTGCGGCAAATCAAGGTATTTTAGAAGTTTATGTCTGTTAATCTTACTTTCAGTTGTACCGTTAAGACCGTCATCGTACAAATCAAGATTTGTTACAATTCTCCTGTCAGGGTCTTCTGTGTAAATACAGCCTATACCTACATTATTCAATGCTTTCATAATAATTTCAGCAGAAACGCCTTCGACGCCAAGCTTACCTTCTTTTGAAGCTACTTCCTTACGCTTCTCTTTGCCGAAAATATCAGGAATATATGCATTGGTTATATACTCATTAGGAACAATAGAAGCAATAAAATTCCTGATTACAAAGCCTGCAGAATCACTGTCAGTCAGAATAAGCAACCCTTTTTTCTCTGCAAGCTTTCTGAGAAGTCTTTGCTTTTCCTTATTCTTAAAAATACCGAAACCTTCTGTTTCAATTATAACGCCGTCAATAATTGAAGAAAGTTTTATCCTGTCGTATTTACCTTCAACTATAATAATTTTATCAACTTTTATCATATTTTTTCACCGTTGGAAACCAACAACAATCTGGTAATGGTCTGCTCAAGTATAAGCCTTGAATTGACAGAAGTTGATTTTAACATATTATCTGCTTCAAAGAGCACTTCAAGAAAGCTTCTCAACTGTTTTACGGAGTATTTTGAAGCACTTTTTGCAGCATTGGTAAGTCTGAACTCTTTATTTTTATAGTTAAAATCCTTAGCTGCGTCTTCCGCACGCAAACCACCTGAAAGATAAACCTTTGCTCTGTACATATCCATATACGGAGTAATAATCGCACCGAGTATGCTTATCGGTTCTTCTTTCATTGAAATCAACGTATCAAGAATAGACATAGCCGTATCACAATTATTTGCGACAAGTGCCTTTGCAAGATCAAAAGCACGTGCCTGAATACTTTTGACAACAACAGCATCAACATCTTCTTTTGTTATAACACCGCTTTTTTTGTACGCGCAGATTTTTTCAAGCTCATTGAGAACGACTGTCATATCATCACCGACTGAGGAAATCAGATAATTAGCCTCAGCAAAACCAAATGCGCATCCCCTGTCTTTGGCACCCTTTTCAATAAGCTTTGTAAGCTTCTGTAACGTGAAATGTGAAAATTCAATAACACTTCCGTTGTTCACAAAAGCATCCATAAGCTTCCGGCACTTAGGACTTTTCAAATTAACGTTAAGTGTAGGTAACGAAATAATCATAACAGTTGTTTCGGGAATATCACTGATGATGTTTTCGAGCTTCTGACTGTCTTCAGCATTAAGGCTGTCAACGGGAAGATCTTTAATTAATATGCATGCATATTCACTCATCATCGGAAGAGCTTCAGCCGCTACGGCAACATCATCAAGATCAACATTTTTTCCGTCATAGATATGTAAATTAAAATCCGCAAAGGCAGGATCCACAATTTTTTTCTCAAGAAGATTAGTATAATGCTTAATAAGATACTTTTCTTCACCGTAAATCAAATAGAAATTGGCGAACTGAGATGTTTTAATCTGCATTTTCAGTTCGTCTTCTTTTAAAACAGGCATTCTCAGTCCTCCGATACAATAATTTTGTGTGAATCTTCACGTATATTAACTAAAACAGATTCATAATCAGCCATAGGCAATGCATTTCCTCCGCACGAGGTAACATATTCTACAACTGACTGTGCGCTCTTACCTTCACCGCATACAATCACACTTTCATAGAATTCAGGAGAAATGCAATACGGAATAAAACCACGACATACAAGCATATCTGCTTCCAGGTAATCTACCGGTATTTCAGCTTTCTTGTAAGAATCGAACAAGAAAAGAATTTTCGTATCATTAAATTCACAAAGTGCAAGCGAAAAGCTTTCGCACGTTATATATCTAACCTTATCATTATCAAAAACTTCAATTGATGCCCGTGGCTCAACATAGAGTCTGTCCGCTTCAACAAAGTTAACAATCGACTGATCGGAATACGGTAAAACTATACGACCAAAATCACAGGATGCTATAATCTGAAAATTTGACGGATCATTCAGAGCGTTCTTATCCGCCAACAGTAATAAATCTGTTTGCCGTTGATTGTAGTATTCTAAATTTTCAACAATGCGATACCGTTTGGAATAGCTGTCCGCTTCACCTGTAAGAACAATTTTCTCTCCGCCGGAATATGCCACAACAGATATTCCCTCACCAACATTAAGAATGCGAATCTGAGTCAGACCGTCATAATAAAAATATGAAGCAAGCGAGAAAATCAGGATATTGGCAGACATCGCAACACAGATACATCTGAAAATACTTTTCCCTGAGAAATTAACTACCGCAAAAATCGGTATTGCAACAGCAACCAAAGCACCGATTTTCCAGAACATATTTTCTGTGCTGATAAGTGTAATCGGAAAATCACATAAAAAGTCAACTGTTTTTAATAATACTCCCGAAAGCAAGCTTGCTACAGAAAATAAAACATTAGAAACAAAAGGGATACCATTCACCAAAGATGCAAATCCGCCGACAACCATACATACCGTAGCAACATAACTAAGCAACAGGTTAGACATAACCGCAAGAACTGAAACCTGGCCGATCATAAGTATTGTAAAAGGTAAAACCGCAATACTTGCAGACACACTGACTGCAATCGGTGCAAGTATACTTTTAAGAGTTCTTCCGAACCAATTCTCAGAAAACCTGGAAAATATGTACTTTTCACACAACGGTACAAGTGTTACTATTCCGAACGTCGCTGAAAAAGAAAGTAAAAAGCCTGTATCAACAGCTATATACGGATTCATTGTGCAAAGCACAAACGCTACAAAACCAAGCGAATTGACAGAATCAGCTTTACGGTAGAAAACATTGCCCACAAGAAGCAGAATCATCATAATTCCGGATCTGCAGACAGACGGAGTAAGCCCCGTAAGAATCATAAAGAAAACTGTAAACAGAATCGAAATAACAGAATTAATTCTTTTTCTGACGCCGAAGCTTTTGAGTAAATCAAACAAACCGAGTACCCAGATAGAAAGATGTAAACCCGAAACAGCAAAAATCGGAGCTATTCCTGCTTCTCTGAAGCTTTCATTACGTTCATCTGTAAGGTCGGACTTGTCACCCAACAGCATCGCAGTAACGGTAGCACCCTTTTCACCCGGAACATTGTCCGATATGTTCCCAACAATAAGATTTTTAAAATCCAGAATGCTTCCGGTGATACTGTGCGAATCGTCTTTTTCTACCTGAATTACAGTATCCTCAGAGTTATAAGAGTAAGCTCCGAGAAAAACACCCTTGGAATAATAATACAGCTTGATATCTCGGCTCTCAGAAGATATTTCATAAATATTTACATCCAACGAAACATCATCAAACACTTCAGCATCAATTTCATTCGGCAAAGACAATCTTATTTTTGAATTAACCGGTTTTCCGTTAATTTCGTTAAGGTCTAAAATATAATAATAACGGTAATTTGAGTATGTAGGATTATCGGTTATCTCACCGCTTATATTCACCGTTTTGCCTATAAACTGTTCTGCATATTTAACATCAGTTGAAGCAGCGTAGTACACAAGACCTGAAAACAATACAGAACCCGCAATGTACAACGGGACAAGACGTTCACGAAGATTTCTGAACAGAAGCACTACAACAGATGCAAATGCTCCTGCACACAAGAAAATAGGAGCGAACTTATCACTGATAAAAATTATAAGAAACAGCGTAAACAGAACGGTAAAACCTATAGCGGCAAATGGTCTGTACTTTAGGCTCATCTTTCAAAAAGCGGCAATTTTTCAAGAAAAACAATGTCATCTCTGTCTGTAGCGTCACCTTCAGCAAGAACAGCCGCTTTTGCAACAACATTGACATCAAACTTTTTAACGAGTTTTTCAACTGCGCTAAGAGATTCACCCGTTGAAATAACATCGTCAACTATAACGATGCGCTTATTTCGGATTCTTTCACCCTCAGCACCATCAAGAATCAGAACCTGTTCTGATTCGGTTGTGATTGATCTTACGCTGACAGAAACAGGATTCTGCATATAAAGCTTTGCCTTTTTACGAACAACAAAGTACGGCTTACCACTCTGTCGGGACATTTCATAGGCAAGAGGTATGCTCTTAGCTTCAGGTGTGATTATATAATCAAACTCAGGGCATTTTTTCAATAATTCAGCAGAAGCGGCAATTGTAAGCTCAACATCACCGAATATAATAAATGCACCGATAGCCAAGTTTTCACTAATGGGGCAAAGCGGAAGTTCTCTCTCAAGACCTGCAATGGTCATTTTATAAACTTCTGACATTTCGTTAACCTCCCTATCAGCCTGCAGGCCAGGTAAATTCTCTGCCACCCATAAGGTGGAAATGAAGGTGTTTAACTGTCTGTCCGGCACTGTCTCCGCAGTTATTAACAATTCTGTAGCCATCAGTTAAACCTTCAGCATCAGCAATCTTGGCTGCCACTTCAAAAATGTGGGCAACTACTGCGCTATTTTCACGAGTAATTTCAGCCGCAGTTTTAATGTGCTGCTTCGGAACTATGAGAATATGAACAGGAGCCTGAGGCTCGATATCACGGAACGCAAAAACAGTTTCATCTTCATAAACCTTTGCTGACGGAATATCACCGTTTATAATTTTACAAAACAAACAATCCATAGTAATTCTCCTTATTTAATAAGTGAAGATACGATTTCTGTGACAGCGGAAATTGCATCGTTTACCTTTTCAACTTCTTTTGCACCTGCCATCGCAAAATCAGGCTTACCGCCACCGTTACCGCCTGCTTTCTGAGCAACAGCACGGACAACATCACCGGCTTTAACTCCCTTTGCAACAGCTCCTTTGCCGCAGGATGCAGCAAAATTAAGTGAACCTTTTTCTTTATTTACAGCTGCAAGAACGCATACGATATCATCACCCATTGATTTAGCTTTATCGGAAAGCTGACGAAGCTCATCAGGTGTTACTTCACCTGCAATCGCAGAGATAACACGAAGACCGTCGATTTCTTCAGCATTGTCAAACAAGCTGCCTGAACGAAGATTGGTAAGTTCAGATGTAAGAGAACTGATTTCTCTATCTTTATCTTTAAGCTCTGCCGCTACAGCAACAGCCTTCTTTTCAAGATCCGCAGGATTCGCAACCTTCAAAGCCTTAGCAGCACCGATAATTGCATTATTGAGAGAATCGATGTAGCTGAGCACACCTTCACCCGTTACACCTTCAATTCTTCTTACACCTGCGGCAACAGAAGACTCGGAAACAATCTTGAACAAACCGAGATTTCCTGTATTTGAAACATGAGTACCGCCACAGAGTTCAGTTGAATAATCGCCTGCTTTAACAACACGGACAACGTCACCGTACTTTTCACCGAAGAGTGCCATAGCTCCTGATTTTTTAGCTTCTTCGATCGGCATTTCTGTCATTGTAACAGGAGCTGCAGAAAGGATAATTTCGTTAACCTTTTTCTCAACAGCTGCAATTTCTTCAGCAGTCATAGCCGAGAAATGTGAGAAGTCAAATCTTACGGTATTTTCATTTACAAGCTGACCTGCCTGCTCAACATGAGAGCCGAGAGTTTCTCTGAGTGCTGCCTGAAGAATATGAGCAGCAGTATGATTTCTTGCGATCGAGCCTCTTCTCTTCGCATCAACAACAGTTTTAACACCGTCACCGAGTTTGAGTTCAACACCTTCTACTACCTTGCCGTAGTGAAGAAATACTCCGTCATTTGTTTTTGCTGTGTTTTCAACTTCAAACTTAAATGAATCACCAACAATAACGCCTGTATCACCTACCTGACCGCCACTTTCAGCATAAAAGGTAGTTTCGTTTGTTACAACTGCGGCATATACGTCGTTTTCAAGAGATTCAACGCGTTCGCCATCAAGGATGATTGCAATAACCTTACCTTCAGCTTCAGTTGCTTCATAACCTTTGAACACAGTTGCATCAATACCCTTTGAAACAACACCTGTATCGTTCCAGCCTTCAGCACCCGCACCCTTATGAGCGTCACGAGAACGTTTTCTCTGTTCAAGAAGAAGCTCCTTAAACTTTTCTTCATCGACTGTCATACCTTTTTCTTCAAGAATCTCTCTTGTGAGATCAATCGGGAAACCGAAAGTATCCTGAAGCTTAAAAGCATCTGCGGCATCAAGCTCATTGCCCTCAGAATTCTCAATCATCTCGTTGAGAACTTCGAGACCTGAGTCGATGGTTCTGTTAAAGCTTTCTTCTTCGGTTTTAAGAACATTTATAATAAAATCTTTCTTTTCGACAAGATTCGGATATGCATTTTTATTTTCTTCAATTACAGTTTCACACACTTCAGCAAGGAAAGGACGGTTGATTCCGAGCAATCTTCCGTGTCTGGCTGCTCTTCTGAGAAGACGGCGAAGAACATAACCCCTGCCGCTGTTTGAAGGCATTACACCATCACCGATCATAAATGTTGTTGAACGGATATGGTCAGTAATAACACGGAGTGAAACATCAGCCTTTTCGTCAGCGTGATATTCAACACCCGCAATCTTGATGATATGCTTCATAATGTTCTGAACTGTATCAACCTCAAAGAGATTGTCAACGTCCTGTGCAATACAAGCAAGCCTTTCAAGTCCCATACCCGTATCGATATTAGGTCTTGCAAGCGGAGTATAGTTGTTGTTACCGTCGTTTTCAAACTGAGTGAAAACAAGATTCCAGAATTCAATATAACGGTCACATTCACAGCCAACCTTACAGTCGGGAGAACCGCAACCGTACTTTTCACCTCTGTCATAGTAAATCTCAGAGCAAGGACCGCAAGGACCTGCACCGTGCTCCCAGAAGTTATCAGCTTTTCCGAATCTTACCATGTGAGATTCATCAACACCGATTTCCTTTGTCCAGATATCGTATGCTTCATCATCTTCAAGGTAAACGCTGATATAGAGTCTTTCAGGATCCATTTCCATAACTTTCGTACAGAATTCCCAACCCCAGGCAATAGCTTCTCTCTTGAAATAATCACCGAAAGAGAAATTACCGAGCATCTCAAAATACGTACCGTGACGCGCTGTCTTACCAACGTTTTCAATGTCAGGAGTACGGATGCACTTCTGGCAGGTCGTAACTCTGTTTGACGGCGGTGTTATTTCACCTGTAAAATATTTCTTCATCGGTGACATGCCTGCATTGATAAGAAGAAGGCTCTTATCACCCTGAGGAATAAGTGAAAAACTCGGAAGTCTGAGATGATCCTTGCTTTCATAGAAAGAAAGAAATTTTTCTCTTAATTCATTAAGTCCTGTCCATTTCATAATATATCTGCTCCTAAAAATAATTTACTTAACTAATATAAATTCATTTCCGTCAGATTTAAATAATACGTTACCTTCTAAATCTGTACGGTAATACTCAACACTAAATTTTTCAAGCCTGTTAACAAGGGTTTTATGCGGATGACCGTAATCATTATCAAGACCGCAGGATATAACCGCAAACTGCGGATTAACAGCTTCAAGCCATTTTTCGCTCGTAGATGTCTTACTGCCGTGGTGTCCGACTTTTAAAATATCAGCTGAATAATCAATACCCTTTTTCTTAAGCATATCTGTTTCAGCCGGTGTTTCGGTATCGCCGGTCAGCATAATTGAAGTATTTCCAAAGCTAACCTTTGAAACCAACGACATATGATTAAGATCATCATATTCCTTTACAGGACCGAGCACATCAATATTCAGACTTCCAAAGTTGAAGTTATCTCCTGAACCTGTCGGAACAATATTTTTAACATTCTCAAGTCCGTCAAGAAATTTTTCATATGCTGATGTAGTCGGAATCAGCTCATCCGGTATATCCGGCAGAAGAACTGTATCAACACTAAATTCCTCAAAAACTCTGTACAACGCACCGATATGGTCAGAATGCGGATGAGTTGCAATGCAACAATCAATCTTTTTGATTCCTTTTTCTTTCAGGTAACTGATAACAGTATCAGCCGTACCTGATTCACCTGCATCGACAAGTATAACGGCATCTGATGCTCTGATTAATGTACAATCACCCTGACCTACATCAACAAAATCCACAAACATCTCGCCATCAGGAACGGGTTGCACATTTGTCTTTTCAGTAATCATCGCAACTGCGGCAACTATAACAGCAAGAATAACAGAAAACAATATTCTTAATCCCTTTTTACCTTTTAACATATCTCTTGCCGCCTTTCTTTTGCGGTATTTTATTGTAAAGAGGTTTTATAAGACACTTTTCAGATGTACCTATAAGATCAGCACGCCCGACTTTGCGTAGTGCCTCCTCGACAAGAGCTCTGTTTTTAGGATCGTAGTACTGTAACAATGCTCTTTGTAAGGCTTTGTCATGCGGAGTTTTTGCTACATACACTTCCTGCATTGTGTAAGGATCAAGACCGGTATAGAACATACATGTAGAAATCGTTCCCGGTGTGGGGTAAAAATCCTGCACCTGTTCAGGACGGATATGTCTTTTCTTAAGAAAAACCGCTAATTCAACAGCTTCCTTCAAAGTCGAACCAGGATGCGAAGACATCAGATACGGCACAAGGTACTGCTCTTTACCTGCACTGTCACTGAGTTCAAAATATTTCTTTGAAAACTCAATATATGCATCAATGTGAGGTTTTCCCATTTTATCAAGTACGACAGCCGAACAATGCTCGGGAGCAACCTTCAGCTGACCGCTTACGTGATACTTAACAAGCTCTCTGAAGAAAGTATCATCTTTATCCTTAAGCATATAGTCATAACGTATACCCGATCGGATAAAAACCTTTTTAACTTTCGGTAACTCGCGTAGAGTTCTTAATATATCAAGATATTCACTGTGATCAACAGTAAGCGCTTTACAAGGTGAAGGTGCAAGACATTTTTTGCCCTTGCATAAGCCGTTTTCAAGCTGCTTCAGACAGCTTGAACGTCTGAAATTAGCTGTAGGACCGCCAACATCGTGAATATATCCTTTAAAATTTTTCTTTTTTGTCAGAAGCTCAGCTTCGTTTATTATGGACTGTTTGCTTCTTGTTGTAATTGAGCGTCCCTGATGAAAAGCAATAGAACAGAAATTGCAGGCACCGAAACATCCTCTGTTGTGGGTGATAGAAAACTCTACTTCCTCAATCGCAGGAACTCCGCCGAATTTTTCATAAGAAGGATGATACGTACGCTCATAATCAAGGGAATAAACCCAATCCATTTCCTCCTGGGTAAGCGGCGGCATCGGCGGATTCTGCACGAGCATTTTGTTGCCGTGTCGTTGCTTGATAAGCTTACCTCTTATGTGATCCTGTTCATCCTGCTGTATCCTGCACGACACAGCATACTCTTTTTTATTTTTAACAACATTTTCGTACGAAGGACATTCCTTGCCGATTAACGGAGTTTCTGTTACATCGCACGCGTAACAAGTTCCGAGAACATCGGTAATTGTTGAAATATCCTCACCGTTAGAAAGACGTCGGCAGATTTCAATAGTCTGATTTTCACCCATGCCGTATGAAATCAGATCTGCCTGAGAATCAAAAAGAATACTTCTTCTGATTTTATCGTCCCAGTAATCATAATGTGCAAAACGTCTTAATGAAGCTTCAAGGCCGCCGATGATAATCGGTATATCACCGTATGCCTCACGGATTTTGTTGCAATAAACAATAACTGCTCTGTCAGGTCGGAGACCCATCTGCTTGCCCGGTGAATAAGCATCGTAACTTCTGTGCTTTTTTGCGGCAGTATAGTGAGCAACCATAGAATCAATATTTCCCGACGAAACAAGGAATCCGAGTTTAGGTCTGCCGAATCGCACAAAATCTTCGGTACTATTCCATTTCGGCTGTGCAAGTACCGCAACTCTGTATCCTTCAGCTTCAAGAACTCTTGTAATTATAGCCGCACCAAAGCTGGGATGGTCAACATAGGCGTCACCTGTCACGTAGACAAAATCAACCTGATCCCATCCTCTTTCTTTAACTTCATTTGCGGTTACGGGTAAAAACATCAGAATACCTCTTTATTCATCATCATATTCATCGGTTTCAATCGGATTTTCAA
>JAZNPE010000075.1:0-28422 GCA_045589535.1 Acutalibacteraceae bacterium
AGGTATTGCTTATACATCATTCTTTAATGTTGAACCTGATCCAACTTTAGCATGTGCTAAAGAAGGAGCAAAAGCGATGGATATGTTTAAACCAGACTGTATTATTGCTTTTGGTGGTGGTTCTGCTATGGATGCTGCAAAAATCATGTGGGTATTATATGAACATCCAGAAGTTGATTTCTTTGATATGGCAATGAGATTTATGGATATTAGAAAAAGAATTTATACATTCCCAAAAATGGGAGAAAAAGCATATTTTATTGCAATCCCAACATCAGCTGGAACTGGATCTGAAGTAACTCCATTTGCAGTTATAACTGATGAAAAATCAGGTGTTAAATATCCACTAGCCGATTATGAATTATTACCAAATATGGCAATCATTGATACTGATTTCCATATGTCAGCTCCTAAGGGACTTACAGCAGCATCAGGTATTGACGCTGTAACACACGCAGTTGAAGCTTATGCAGCAATGCTTGCAACAGATTATACAGACGGTCTTGCACTTCAGGCACTTAAAAACATCTTCAAGTATCTTCCCCGTGCGTATGAAAACGGTCAGACTGATGTTGAAGCAAGAGAAAAAATGGCAAATGCCGCAACAATGGCAGGTATGGCTTTTGCCAATGCATTCCTCGGTGTATGTCACTCAATGGCACACAAGCTAGGTGCTTTCCACCACCTTCCTCACGGTGTTGCTAATGCACTTATGATCGAAGAAGTTCTTCGTTTCAATGCAAGTGAAGCACCTGCAAAGATGGGTACATTCTCCCAGTATGACCATCCGCACACTCTTGCAAGATATGCAGAAATCGCTGATTACCTCGGACTTGGCGGTAAGAACGACAGCGAAAAGCTTGAAAACCTTATCAAGGCTATCAACGACCTTAAGGCAACAGTTGGAATCAAGGAAACAATCAAGGACTATGGTGTTGATGAAAAGGTATTCCTTGATAATCTTGATGAAATGGTTGAGCAGGCATTTGACGACCAGTGCACAGGTGCTAACCCCCGTTATCCTCTTATGAGTGAAATCAAGCAGATGTATCTCAATGCTTACTACGGCAAGCACTTCGTTGAGAAAAAAATGCCTACAGCTGCCGATATTGAAGAAGGCGCAAAGGTTGACGAAGTTAAAGTAACATACCGTAAAGGTAAAAAAGCATAATTAAGGGAGGAAACTGAAATGAAACTTGACAGAGTAATAGCAGTAAGAAATAACAAAACTATCTACCGTGACGGTGACAAGTGCGTTAAAGTTTTTAACGAAGATTATTCAAAAGCAGATGTTCTCAACGAGGCTCTCAATCAGGCTCGTATTGAAGAAACAGGCCTTAACATCCCCAAGATTCTTGAAGTAACAATGCTCGACGGCAAATGGGCAATTGTCTCAGAATATATCAAGGGCAAAACACTTCAGCAGCTTATGGACGAGGATGAGGAAAAGAAGAACGAATATATTGAACTTCTTGTTGATATTCAGCTCGGTATTCATTCAAAGGAATGTGCACTTCTCAACAAGCTCAAGGATAAGATGAACAGAAAAATCGGCATCAGCGAGCTTGATGCAACAACTCGTTATGACCTTCATACACGCCTTGAGGGTATGCCGAAGCACAAGAAGGTTTGCCATGGCGACCTTAACCCCTCAAACATCATTATCACAGAAGACGGCACACCTTATATCCTTGACTGGGCTCACGCTACTCAGGGTAACGCTTCAGCCGATGCAGCAAGAACTTACCTTCTCTTCTGGCTTAACGGTGATATCGAAGGAGCAAAGACATATCTTGATATGTTCTGCAAGAAGAGTAACACAGCTAAGCAGTATGTTCAGAAGTGGATGCCGATTGTTGCCGCTTCACAGTCAGTAAAGGGCAATGAGAAAGAAAGAGAATTCCTTCTTTCATGGGTTGATGTTGTAGATTACGAATAAGGAGATTTTAATATGAAAGTTACAGTATGTATCGGTAGTTCATGTCATATCAAAGGTTCTCGTCAGGTAGTAGAACAGCTTCAGTATCTCATCGCAGAGAATAACCTTGGCGATAAGGTTGAGCTCGGCGGCACATTCTGCATGGGCAAATGTCAGCAGGGTGTTTGTGTAACAGTAGACAACGATTTCTTCTCAGTTACTCCTGAAACAGTAGAAGAATTCTTTAATAAGAATGTAAAGGAAAAGGTATAATATGCTGATTCAGGTTTGTGTAGGCAGCTCTTGCCACTTAAAGGGTTCACCCGAAATTGTGGAGCTTCTGCAGAAAGCCGTCAGTGATTATCATCTTGAAGACGAGGTTGCGCTTGCCGGCAGTTTCTGTATCGGCAAGTGCAATCGTATTGGTGTAACCCTGCAGGTCGATGATGATATTTACACAGGCGTAACAAAAGAAAGCTTCAAAGAGTTTTTTGAGGAAAATGTACTTCAGAAATTAAATGAAGGGAAGTAATGGATAATGCCTAATTGTCTGACACTAAAAAAATCAAACTGCAAAAACTGTTATAAATGCATCCGCCATTGTCCTGTAAAGGCGATCCGTTTTTCAGGCAATCAGGCGCACATCATCGGCAACGAGTGTATTCTTTGCGGTCAGTGCTTTGTTGTATGTCCGCAGAATGCAAAGGAGATTGTTGACGAGACAGAGAAGGTAAAGGTGCTTCTTCAGTCGGGCGAGCCTGTTATTGTTTCTCTTGCTCCGTCTTTTGTTGCTAATTATGATGGAGCAGGAATCAATTCAATGAGAAAAGCTCTCAAAAAACTTGGATTTTATGATGTTGAAGAGACTGCTGTTGGTGCAACAATCGTAAAAAACGAATATGAAAGAATGATCGACGAAGAAGAAAGGGATATTATCATTTCTTCCTGCTGTCACTCAATAAACCTTCTCATCCAGAAGCACTATCCGTCAGCTCTTGAGTATCTTGCCGATGTTGTATCTCCGATGCAGGCGCATTGTAACGATATAAAACAGAGATATCAGAATGCAAAGACGGTTTTTATCGGACCTTGTGTTGCGAAAAAGGATGAAGCAGAACATTATGAAGGCATTGTGGATGCAGTGCTTACTTTTGAAGAATTGACCGAATGGTTAAAATCTGAAAATATTGAGATTGAGCAGGAAATGGATAATGACATCTGCTCTCGTGCCCGTTTCTTCCCGACAACGGGCGGTGTGCTTAAAACAATGGCACAGGAGAATACAGGCTATACATACTTAGCCCTTGACGGTGTTGAAAACTGTATTGCCGCACTAAAGGACATTGAAAGCGGAAAAATCCACAAATGCTTTATTGAAATGTCTGCTTGCGTCGGAAGCTGTATGGGAGGCCCTGTTATGGAAAAATATCACCATACAGAAACAGTCAGAGATTATATTGCTATTGCCAATTATGCAGGTACAAAGGATTTCGAGGTTTCTCAGCCAAAGGCAAAGGATCTGAAAAAGCATTTCGAGTTTATCGAACTGCGTTCACCTGTACCTTCAGAACAGGAGATTAACGGTGTCCTTCGCCAGATGGGTAAATTCAAGCCCTCACAGGAGCTTAACTGCGGTTCCTGCGGTTACAACACTTGCCGTGAAAAAGCAATTGCTATCATTCAAGGTAAAGCGGAAAGCTCAATGTGCCTTCCGTTTCTTAAGGATAAGGCAGAAAGTTTCTCGGATACAATTGTTAACAGCTCTCCCAACGGACTTATTGTTCTTAATGATCAGCTTGAGGTTCAACAGATCAACAAGGCTGCAAGAGAGATTATGAATATCCGTTATGCATCCGATGTTCTCGGCACGCAGGTTATCAGAATTCTTGATCCTGTTCCGTTTATGAAGGTTCGCGATACGGGCAGGGAAATTCATAATGAGCGTGTATACCTTGCAGAATATAAGCGTTACATTGAACAGACAATCGTATATGACCGTGATTCAAGACTTCTTGTCGGAATTATGCGTGATGTAACGGATGAACAGTACGCGAAGGAAAGAAAGGACAACATCAGTAAGCAGACCGTTGAGGTTGCGGACAAGGTTGTTGAAAAGCAGATGCGTATTGTTCAGGAAATTGCTTCACTTCTCGGCGAAACAGCCGCAGAAACAAAAATTGCTCTTGCAAAGCTGAAGGAGTCAATAACCAATGAATGATTTATGTGCTGATATCGGATATAAAAGTATAAATCATCACGGTGAAGAGCTTTGCGGAGACCACGTTGATATAGTTGAGCCCAACGATGACTCTATGGTTATAGTTCTTTCGGACGGCTTGGGAAGCGGAGTAAAGGCAAGTATTCTTTCTACTCTTACATCAAAAATTATTTCAACTATGCTCGCAGAAGGATTGTCACTTGAAGAATGCGTTGAAACAATTGCGGCAACTTTGCCCGTCTGTTCAGTGCGTGGTGTTGCCTATTCAACATTCACAATCATTCATCTTAAAAACAATCAGACTGCTGAGCTTATTCAGTACGATAATCCTCATGCGATTATTATCCGTGATGAAAAGAATTGGGATTACCCAAAAACAGAAATGAATATCGGCGGTAAAAAGATATTCAAATCTGTTATTAATTTGCAGGAAAACGATGTTTTTGTTGCGATGAGTGACGGTTGTCCTCACGCCGGAATAGGTATGTCATACAATTTCGGTTGGAAAAGGGAGGATATCATCGATTTTGTTGAAACTCTTGTTCCTGCAGGATATACGGCAAAAACACTTTCAACAATGCTTGTTGATGAGTGTGATAAGCTTTACGGTCATAAGCCGGGCGATGACGCAACGGCTTGTGTTGTCAGAATCAGAAAAAGAGTTCCGATGAATATGCTTTTCGGACCTCCGTCTAACCGTGATGATGCCGACAGAATGATGTCGCTCTTCTTCTCAAAGGAAGGAAAACACATCATTTGCGGAGGAACAACTTCCTCGATTGCCGCAAAATTCTTGAGAAAACCTCTCAAGCCATCGCTTATATTTGAGCAGAGTGATGTTCCTCCAACAGCGGAACTCGAGGGAGTTGACCTTGTAACAGAAGGAGTTATCACCGTTAATAAAGTTGTTGAGTATGCTGAAGACTATCTAGGCGAAAATAAGCATTATGAGCATTGGAGCTTTAAAAGAGACGGTGCATCTCTCATCTGCCGTCTTCTGTTTGAAGAGGCTACGGATATCAACTTTTATGTTGGTCGTGCGATTAACCCTGCTCATCAGAACCCCGACCTGCCCATAAATTTCAATATAAAAATGAATCTCGTTGAAGAGCTTTCAAGGTCACTGAAGAAAATGGGTAAAAGAATTAAAGTAAGTTATTTCTAAGGAGATGACAGTATGAGAAAATTCGATACGAAAGTACAGTATCTTAAATATAAGGTTTTACGCCAGGTTGCTCAAGAGGCGTGGAATGACACACTTCTTCAGAATCTTCTTGACATTCCGCAGAAGATTGTGCCAGGCAAAACATCAACTATGCGCTGCTGTGTTTATAAAGAACGCGCAATCCTTGGAGAGCGTGTAAAGCTTGCAATGGGTGGTGACAAGGAAAATCCGAACGTTATTGAGGTTATCGATATCGCTTGTGACGAATGTCCTGCAGCTGGCTATGAGGTAACAGATTCATGCCGCGGCTGTCTTGCTCACAGATGTGAGGATGTCTGCAAACGCGGTGCGATTTCCTTTGACCATAATCATGTCGCACATATTGATAAGTCAAAGTGTGTTGAATGCGGTCAGTGTGCAAAGGTTTGTCCGTTTGCGGCGATTGTTAACCGTAAGCGTCCTTGTCAGATTGCCTGCAAGGTAAAGGCAATTTCAATAAACGATGATAATGCCGCAAAAATTGATAACAACAAGTGTATCCAGTGCGGTGCTTGTGTATATCAGTGTCCGTTCGGTGCTATCAGTGATAAATCGTACATTCTTAATGTTATAGACACTATTAAAAAGAGTAGGAATAATGAAAAGTATAAGGTTTATGCAGTTGTTGCTCCTTCAATTTCAAGCCAGTTTACTTACGCAAAGCTCGGTCAGGTAATTACGGGACTTAAAGAACTTGGATTTTTCACTGTCGTTGAAGCAGCTCTTGGTGCAGATATGGTAGCTATGAGCGAAGCAAAAGAGCTCAGCGAAAAAGAGTTTTTGACAAGCTCCTGCTGTCCTGCTTTTGTACAGTATATAAAGTCAGCATTTCCGGCACTTGTTCCGCATATATCTCACAATTTGTCACCTATGGTAATGCTTGCGAAATATATCAAAGAGACTGACGAGGGAGCAAAGGTTGTATTCATCGGACCTTGTACAGCAAAGAAAGCAGAAGCACAGCTTGAAACAGTCAAACCTTATGTTGATTCAGTACTTACCTTTGAAGAGCTTCAGGCTCTCTTTGACAGCAAGGACATTGATATCACAACTCTCGGTGAAGATGTGCTTGATAATGCTTCATATTTTGGCAGAATATTTGCCCGTTCAGGCGGTCTTTCTGACGCAGTCGTTCAGGCTCTGACTGAACAGAAGATTGATTTTACAGTGAAACCTGCTGTATGTGATGGTATCGAAGCCTGTAAAACAGCCCTTCTTAAGAAGAGTAAAAATGTTCTTGATGCAAACTTTATCGAAGGTATGGCTTGTACAGGCGGTTGTATCGGCGGTGCAGGATGTCTTACTCACGGAGAAAAGAACAAAGCACAAGTTGATGTCTACGGAAAAGAAGCACTTGAAAAAACAATCAGTGATGCGGTCGCAGTTTTAAAATAGGATATAATGTTTCTTATCCTATATATAGAAACTACAATGTAATATTAAAGTTTTTTCGCTCCCATGTTTGTGGGAGCGTTTTTTTATAAACAGATTATCGGGCTATTATTTTAGATATTCAACTCCAACCCCAAAACACTCTGCAAGCTTATTTAATACACCCTCCGGATAGCTTGTCCTGTCAGGGTTCTCATAGCTCAGATATGTATTTCTCGAAACACCGATATACTCACAAACATCACTCTGTTTCAAATTCCTCAAAAGTCTGAAATATTTAATTCTTTCGGCAATTGTTTCAAGATTAGTTGTTCTCATAAAAACTTCATCTTCATTTCTTCGCTGAAAGTTTAATCTGAAACTATGAAAACAGTAGGGGACGATGGTTTTAGAATTAAGTACCACTAAATTCAATTTGTCTGATACTCTAATAAAATCACCACGAGCCGCTGTGAGAGTATCGCATTTTCAACACACCGTGCAGCGTATGTAGCAAGTCTTGTGCCCTTATCAACATCAAAGGTGTTGATAGCTTTGATAAGTCCGATAGTACCGATTGAGATAAGGTCATCCTGCTGTGCGGAGTTTGAATAATATTTTTTTATTATGTGCGCAACCAAACGCAGGTTGTGTTCAATCAGCTTGTTCTTGGCGTTAGTGTCGCCGTTGTGGTAAGCAACGAGAGCTTCTTTTTCCTCCTTTGCGGAAAGGGGCGGAGGGAAAGAGCTTGCACTTGAAAGATGCAGAGCAAAAAACAGCAGATTGGATAAAGAATTAAGCACAACTTCAATAATCATAAAATCACCATACAAAGTATATGCACAATGACGATGTTTTTTGACGGTGATTTTATTTACAAAAAGAAATAATTATGATAGACTAAAAGTACCATATTTACAATAAATCAGAGGTTTTTCTATGAAAGAACTTAAGTTTTTCCTTGTAACAGATACCCATTATTTTAAAAATGCACTTGGTGCATACGGTAAGGCTTATGACGAGTTTATGGAACTTGAGCAGAAGTGTTTTGCAGAAACTCAGGCTATAAACGAAGCTGCCTTCGCTTATCTTGAAAAGTGCGATGAGGCTGATATCATTCTTATCGCAGGTGACCTTTCATTCAACGGTGAAAAGGAGAGCAATATTGCTTTTTCAAATCTTCTCAAGGATTTCAAAGAAAAAACAGGAAAGAAGATTTTTGTTGTAACTGCAGGTCACGATTTCAACGAAAAACCGTTTGCTTTCAATCAAACCGGCAGAATAACTCCCGAAGGAACCAAGTTCACAGAGTTATATGATCTTTATAAGGATTTCGGTTACACCGATGCAATCGCATTCAACAAAGAGCATATGTCTTATGTAGCTGATCTTTCGGACGATGTACGTCTTATTTCAATCTGCAACGATATGGACGGTCGTAAAAACGTAGAGTATGACGACGATTTCCTTGATTGGATTGAGGACCAGGCGGAGCAGGCCCGGAAAGACGGCAAAATGATGATTGCAATGGAGCATTATCCCGTTCTTGCAGGTCAGCCGATTCTGAATCTTATTCCCGATGCAAGGCAGAAAAACAGCAAAAAGCTTATCGAAACTCTTGCGGATAACGGAGTGCATCTCATCTTTACAGGCCATATGCACAACCAGAGTATCAATGAAGTGAAAACTGAAAAAGGCAATAAATTCTTTGATGTCTGTACAGGCTCGCTTATAGGCTGTCCCGCTTTTATGCGTCTTGTTACAATCAGGGATGAAAGCACTGTTGAAATAAAGAGTATTCCGGTTCCTGAATTTGAATGGGACAAGGGCGGTAAGACAGGTGAACAGTATCTTCAGGATCAGTTCGACAGAATGATCAGAACTATGGTAAGTGCAATCGAAAATGATCCTCAGAGATTCTGCGGGAAAATCGGTGTAAAATTCAAACCCGCAATGGATAAGCCGATGCGTTTTATCGGCAAAAAGATTTCTACCGTAACTCTCGGCACATTGGGAAAGCTTCTTTTTATAAAGGTTGACAAATCAATCAGAGATGTTAAGTTTGCTGATTTTGCAGTTGATATCGTTCGTTATGTTTTTGCGGGAAATCAGCCGTTTGTTGAAGGCACACCGAAGGGTGATGTGCTTCTTCGTCTTTTCAAAAGAATTAAGATTTTTATTAAAACTCTTAAGGGCTCTCAGGGAGAAGAACTTGATTTTTACGGAACAATGAAGAACACCGTAGGTAATTACGGAATTGACGATTATAATGCTGAAATTAAACTTAAGTGAGGTTAATTATGGTTTCGTTAGAACTTTTTAATTACGATGTTTTTCCGAAGGTATTCGAGTCTGAAAAAGAAACAGAGGTTACAATAAAACCTCTTGGTGCACACGTTGAATTCAAAGGCGAATATACAATCCGGGTGAAAGCACTTACTCAGGGCAACATCAGGGACTATAAAGAGAGAAACAACCTTGCTGAATACAAGGTAAGTCCGGATGCTGACGGATGCCTTCGTTTCAGGCATACATACCATGACGAGCAGGAGCATTTCGTTGAAATTTTCAAGGAAGATAAAAGGACAGTAAGACTTTCAGTTTATTCTCTTGCTTCCGATATGGTCGGCAGATACCCTTTCAGGGGCGATCTTCATATGCATACCTGCCGTTCAGACGGTAAGCAAGCACCTGCAATTGTTGCCGCAGAGTACAGAAAGAACGGCTATGACTTCCTTGCAATTACCGATCACGATTCTTACTATCCGTCGCTTGAAGCAATTAATGCTTATGAAGACGTGCCTATCGAATATACCCTTATAACAGGTGAGGAGGTTCACCTTGAGGATAACGATATTCATATCGTGAATTTCGGAGGCAAGTACAGCGTAAATGCACTTATGCCGGGTGATCACCATATCGACGTCGGCCCCGGCAAGGAATTGCGTTCACTTGACGGTGAGTGTCCTGAAATAATCAGCGTTGAAGAGTATAAAAGACAGGTCAACGAGCTTGCCGAAACTCTTGATATCCCCGAAGGAATTGAAAAGTTTACATATGCTGCATGTGTGTGGATTTTTAACCACATCAGAAAGGCGGACGGACTCGGAATCTTCTGTCATCCTTATTGGATTTCTAATGTTTTTCAGGTTCCCGAAACACTTGTTGAGTATATGATGGAAACTCAGCCGTTTGATGCTTTCGAGGTTCTCGGCGGTGAGTCGTATTATCAGCAGAACGGCTTCCAGACTGCAAGGTATTATGACGACAGGGCAAAGGGCAGATACTATCCGATTGTCGGTAGTACAGATAGCCATTCAAGCGTACATAACGACGGAGCATTGATTGCTTCGACAATCGTTTTTGCACCCGAAAATACGCGTGAAGGTCTTGTTTCTTCAATCAAGGATATGTATTCCGTTGCTGTCGATACAATCAGCACGGAGCACAGGCTTGTCGGTGAAACACGATTTATAAGATACGGTGATTTCCTACTCCGCGAATTTTTTCCGCTTCACGACGAGCTTGTTTTTGAAGAGGGCAGGGCGATGAAGGATTATGTCTGCGGTGACGAAACTGCGGCGGATATCCTCAACGCAATCAACGGAAGAATGAAAAGACAAAGAGAAAAATATTTTGCATTTTAAAGATATAACCGGCATCTCAGTGGGGATGTCGGTTTTTCTGTATATCAGCTTAACTTTCCTCTTGTAAAATATTGTCGTTTATAGTAGAATATAAATAGTATTTGCATCAAAGGAGAGATGGCGGTGTTATTTATTTCATTGGGCATTATCGCAGGCCTTGTTACAGGCTTGATTGATGTTCTGGTTTTCAAACGTGGAAAGAAACCGATTAACAAAATTTTTGCGGTGCTCGGTGATGTTCTTGCATCAAATATTGTTTCGGTTTATGTAATGGACCTGATTCACAGAGTTTTT
Source organism: Acutalibacteraceae bacterium (assembly GCA_045589535.1). Classification (GTDB taxonomy): domain Bacteria; phylum Bacillota; class Clostridia; order Oscillospirales; family Acutalibacteraceae; genus CAG-488. The sequence goes on from JAZNPE010000075.1 coordinate 10,653, forward strand.
ATGGATTGCTCTGTGTTTAAACTCGCTCCGATTACAAAAGCTCTCAGCTTCGGTTATATGGGTCTTACTGCAGGTATCGGATTTTTGTGGATTCTTACTGTCGCTCTTCTTGACGGCAGAGTTTTCTGCAAGAAGGAAACTGTCAAATTCAAAAAGACTTTGACCTTTACAAGTATTCTCTCGGTTGTTTTTGTTGCCTTGGGTATGGCGGCTTTTACAGGAACAAATTGGTCAAAGGAAACCTTCGGCGATGTTGACCCTGACCAGATGATCGTCAATATCTTCTCACCGGCTGACGGTACAAGCAGCGAGATTATGGAAACACTCTGGAAAGGTCCTGTTCTTCAGACAGTGGCAGTAACATTCCTCTTTGCTCTTTTTGTCTTTTCAAGCCGTGCGCTGTATATGCAGAGTAAGGTCAAAGAAAACGGAAGACGTATTTTTTCAGTAGCGCTCAGAAAGATAATTGCTCTTATTCTTGCAATTGCTTTTATTGCAGGCGGTATCGCTTACGGTATAAGAGAGTTTCAGCTTGTGACTCTTTATGATATGTACTACAGTGAATCGGAGTTCATTGCAGCTAATTTTGCAAATCCCAGAGAAGTAAAAATGAAATTTCCGAAGAAAAAGAGAAATCTTATTCACATCTATCTTGAGTCAATGGAAAATACTTATCTCTCAAAAGATTTGGGAGGTTATATGGACGAAAATCTTATCAAACCGCTTTCTGATCTTGCCGAAGAGGGCGTAACCTTCTCGCACCTTGATGAAGGCTTCGGCGGTCCCGTTGCAACATTGGGTTGTACGTGGTCAGTTGCTTCGATGGTTAACATGACAACGGGTCTCCCGATGAAGGTGCCGACGGGTGGTAATGACTACGGTTCTCCGGATAACTTCCTCCCCGGTGCAGTAGCTCTTGGGGATATACTTAAAAACCAGGGCTATGAACAGACTCTTATGTTCGGAGCTACGGCGAAATTTGGCGGACTCAACTATTTCTATGAAAGTCATGGCGGCTTCAATATGCTCGATTATGACGGTGTTAAGGAAAAAGGCTGGATTCCCAAGGATTATAAGGTATGGTGGGGTTATGAGGATGATAAGCTCTATGAATTCGCAAAGAGAGAGCTTACACGCCTTAGTGAAACAGGCAAACCATTCCATTTCGTAATGGAAACAGCTGATACTCACTGCCAGGACGGTTATGTCAGTCCGAGAACTCCCACTCCGCGTGACAGCCAGTATGCAAACGTTATCGCATACAGTGCAGATGAAGTAACAAAGTTTGTACGTTGGATTCAGGATCAGCCGTTCTATGAAAACACAACGATTGTTCTTATCGGTGACCATCTCAGTATGGACAAAAAGTTCTTTGCTGATATGGATAAGTCATATCTCCGGACAACTTTCAACCTTATACTCAATCCCGCGAATGATCTTCAGTATATTCCTAAGGAAAGAAAGTTCAACCGTTGGTGGTATAACGGTGATATGTTCCCGACAATCCTCGCGAGTATGGGTGTAATCATTGAAGGTGACAGATTAGGACTCGGTACTAACCTTTTCTCCGGAACACCTACAATTATGGAAGAAAACGGAAAAGGCAGAAAAGGCTGGTACTTCGTAGACGATGCTTTCTCGTATAAGAGCGATATGTATAATGAAACAATTCTTGTCGGCAACAATGAACCCTTTGACAATAAGAATATAACTGAATATTAATTTCTAAATTGACAATTTAGCTGCGTTGTGATAGACTTTCAGTATCATCTGATAAATGGAGGTAGGTTTATGAAAATGTTTAAAAAGTTTATGGCGGTTGTGCTCGCACTTGTTTTTGCACTGAGCTGTGTTTCAACAGCTTCGGCTTTATCACTTGAAACAGAATATGAAACACTTTGTAATGAGTTTGTTTTCGGCGAAGGTCCTGTGGTTGGTGATTATTCAATCGATTACAGATATTTCTCACCTGCAAAGGAAGGTGATACTGCAAAGTATCCTCTCGTTGTATGGCTTCACGGTATGGGTGACGGATCCGAGGACGGAAGGCAGGTTTCAAAGAGCGAAATCGCTTACTGGGCAAGTGACGAATTCCAGGCAAGATTCCAGCCTGCAGGCGGTGCATATATCCTTGCGGCACGTTCACGTGAAGAAAACGGTAAATTCTGGGACAATGATCTTGTTGAACCCCTGAGAGCAGCGATCGAAGACTTTGTTGCAAAAAATAACGTTGATACAACAAGAATTTATGTTGGCGGTTATTCAATGGGCGGTAAGATGACATATAAGATGGCTGTTGCATATCCCGAAATGTTTGCGGCAGCATTCCCGATCTGTCCCGCATGGTCAGTTCCCGAAGAGTATGTAGGATGCCTTTCCGATCTTCCGCTTTGGCTTACATCAAGCAGCCGTGACCCGCTTGTTAACTATCATATGGCAGTAATCCCTACATGGAACAGAATTATGGCAGCATCAAACGTAGCTGAGGATTGCCGTTTCTCAACCCTTACAAAGGTATGCTATGCAAACGGGGAAAAGACTTCAAGCTCACATCATGCCTGGTTCTCCGTAAACTACGATATGTTCTCAATCGAAAACGGAGCATATCCGAATATGTCAACGGTAAACGGTCTTGGCGAAGAAGTAACACTTACATATCCCGACGGTATGATCTCATGGCTTTCACAGTTTACTTCAGATTACGACGGTACACCCGTTGAAGGTATGGGTAATCTTGAGGGTGGCAAGAATACCGACGGTATGGTTTATTTCGAAAGTATCTGTGATTTCTTCAATGCATTATTCAATGCAATCAAGATGATTTTCACTTTCTGATGAAAGGGTGATGTTGTGTTTAAAGGTCTTATAAGGATAATAGTTTCAATCATAACTGCGATAACAACATTCTTCACACCTGCGACGGTTGCTCCGACAGCTCCGTTAGTGAATGTCAATCCGAATCCGGTAAAGCAGGAAGAGCTCGCACAGGATCTTACGGTTATGACATACAATCTCAAGTGCAGCGGTGAGGGAAAGTATTCTCAGGAAAACAGAAAAGACGGAATCTGTGCAAATATAAACAGATATTCACCCGATTCTTTCGGCGTTCAGGAAGCTGACAAAAACTGGATAGCCCTTCTTGATGAAGCTATGCCTGAGTATGATTATTTCGGAACATACCGTGATGACGGTATTTCGGAAGGTGAGTCAAATAATATTTTCTATAAAAAAGATAAGTACGAGCTTGTGAACTCAGGTGACTTCTGGCTTTCAGAAACTCCTGATGTTCCGTCAAGAGGTTGGGATGCAGCCTGCAACAGAATCTGTACTTATGTGATTCTTAAGGATAAGACGACAGGCTTTGTCTATGCACACTTCAACACACACCTTGACCATGTCAGTGAAGTTGCACAGGCGGAATCCATAGCACTTATTTCATCAAAGATAGCAGAGATTGCTCCTGACATCCCGGTAGTGCTTACAGGTGACTTTAACTTTAAGCAGACAAAAGATCTTTATGAAAATGTACTTTCCTGCGGATTCAAGGATACAAAATTCCTCGCTGAGGATTATGATGTCGGCGCGACATATAACGATTATAAGCTTATCAGATTCAGTGTTAATCCCATTGATTACATTTTTGTAAATGCGTATGTAAAGAGCGTAAAGTCAAGTTCAATTGACAAATCAAGGCATAACGGAATGTATCCGTCAGATCATTTCCCTGTAATAGTTGAAATGACAATGTTCAACGGATAAAAGGGACTGTAAAAAAGTGCAGACCGCATAAAACAAACGTATAAAGGGTTCTTCGGATGTTTAAGATCTGAAGAACCCTTTTAAAATACACATATATTAAAAGCTTTATAAAATAATGTCGAAAACAGTGTTTTATGCTATAAACAAACTTCGCCTCTCGACGTACCTTTGTACGCCTTCGGGTACTCAAAACAAAGTTTTGACTCAGTTTGTTCATTCTGCGCATTTTTACAGCCCTTTTTGAATTCTTAAACTTTTTCGGGGCATACTCTTCATAGAAATATGAAAGGGTGATTCAAGTGATTGAACAGGATACAATAAAGCTTCTTCGCGAATGTGACGCAGGAGTGAAAATGGGTATTGATTCTATTGAGGATGTGGTTGAAAAAGCGAAAGCGTGCGGACTGAAGAAATATCTTGAAAACTGCAAGCGAGACCACGAAACGCTGGACCGTGAAATTCAGGAGTTGCTTAAGTGTTACGATGACGAGGGAAAAGAGCCGAGTGCCGTTTCAAAGGGTATGTCGTGGATGAAGACGAACGCAAAGCTTATGATGGATGAATCGGATGCAACTATTGCAGACCTTATGACGGACGGCTGCAATATGGGTGTGAAGTCCCTGAGCAGGTATCTCAATCAATATAAAGCGGCAGACGAGCAGTCCAAGGATATTGCCAAAAGACTTATAAATCTTGAGGAACGTCTTGCTATTGATATCCGTCCTTATTTATAATTCTTCTCAGCTTGCGATAATTTCGCAGGCTGATTTTTCTGTTTGTCTGCTGTTGACAAAATCACCCTTGTAGTATATAATCTTTAAGAAATTTTTTGAAAATGGTGATAAATATGTCAGGACATTCAAAATGGAGTACAATCAAGCGTAAAAAGGAAAAAACAGACGGCGCAAGAGCAAAGATTTTCACAAAAATCGGCCGTGAAATCGCTGTTGCTGTTAAGAACGGTGGTCCCGATCCTTCAGTAAATACAAAGCTCAAGGACGTAATCGCAAAGGCAAAGTCAAACAACGTACCTAACGATAATATCGAGCGAATCATCAAGAAGGCTGCAGGCGAGGGCAATGCAGATAACTATGAAGAGATCATGTACGAAGGCTATGGCCCGTCAGGTATCGCAGTTATCGTTGAAACTCTTACAGATAACCGTAACCGTACAGCAGGCGATGTCCGCCACTATTTCGATAAATTCGGCGGAAATATGGGGCAGAGTGGTTGCGTTTCTTTCATGTTCACACGTTGCGGTGTTATTATGGTAGAGGCTGAAGGTGTTGACGAAGAAAAGCTCATGGAAGATGCTCTTGAGTCAGGTGCAACAGATTTCATCACAGATGAAGAAGGCGTATTTGAAATCCGTACAGAGGCAAATGACTTGGGTGCAGTACGTGATGAGCTCGAAGCAAAGGGCTATTCATTCCTTCAGGCAGAAGTTGAATATGTCCCCAGCACATATACGAAGCTTACAAACGAAGACGATATCACAAATATGAATAAGATGCTCGATATGTTTGATGACAACGATGATGTTCAGAACGTATGGCATAACTGGGAAATGGACGATTAATTCCCTAAGTAATAATCCCGTAAGGTTTTAAATCTTACGGGTTTTTACTTTGCTGATTAAAACTCCTATTGTGTTTTTTTACTATTTGATTTAAAATAAAGACGGTGATTAATTATGAATATGAATTTCTTTGTCAACACAAGACTTATAACAGGTGTTGACTGTGTCAGAAACAATGCGGAAAGGCTCGGCTCTTACGGTGACAGATGTCTTATTGTAACAGGTGCTTCATCTGCAAAAAAATGCGGTGCTCTTGACGATGTGGTTAAGGCCCTTGATTCAACAGGTGTACAGTATGAAATCTACGATAAAATCTGTCAGAACCCTACGGTCGAATCCTGCTTTGAAGCGGGAAAGCTTGCCTGCGAAATAAATGCGGATTTTATAATCGGTATCGGCGGAGGCTCGCCGCTTGATGCTTCAAAGGCAATTGCCGTTGTTGCCGCAAATCCTGAGATTACGGAAGAAAAGCTTTATGCTATGGATTGGGCGGAGCAGCCTCTTCCGGTTGTTGCTGTCGGCACAACCGCAGGCACGGGAAGCGAGGTTACGAGCGTAGCGGTTATAACAAACAGCAAGGGATTAAAAAAGAGCTTCAGAAACGATCTTTCATATCCGTTTTTATCCTTGGGTGACCCGAAATACACTCTTAGTTTAAGCGATTCATTCACCCGTTCAACGGCAGTTGATGCACTCGCACACTGCGTTGAAAGCTTCTTCAGCCGTTCTGCAAACGATATATCAAAAATCTATGCAGTTGCAGGGGTCAGAAAACTCCTGAAGGTTTTTGAAAAGATTATTGCTGAATCAACAGAGAGTCTTACTATCGAAGACAGGGAAGAGCTTTATAACGCATCCGTTCTGGGCGGTCTTGCAATTGCAATAACGGGAACAGCATTTCCTCACGCACTCGGATATTTCCTTACGGAGAACTACGGTATTGCTCACGGTACAGCCTGCGCGGTGTTCCTGAATGAATTTGTTGATTACAATGCAGAAATCAAGCCTGAACTGACAAAGGAATTCTTTGAAGAAATCCGTGTTGATATGGAAAGTTTTAAAACAACGGTGGAGAAAATCACACCTGCGGTTGATGTCAGACTGAGTGACGATGATATTGAAAAACTCTCTGTCCGTTGGGAAAACAATGCGGCACTCAAGCGTAATTGGGGAAATGTTGATACAGCGTTTGTGAATTCTATTTTGAGAAAATTGTTTTAAATTTTCTTGAAAACGGAAAATTTATGTAGTATAATTATAACACTAAATTTCAGGAGGCAGATATTTATGTTTATGTTAGCAGTAAAATCATCACTTTCGGTTCTCCTTGCTGTTCTTATCTGTATTTCAGGTTGGTTCGGAATGACAGGTGACAAGGCAACAGGTGAGGAAAATTACAAAACTTACAAAAACGTTATCCTTATGATTGGTGACGGTATGGGATTCAACACTCTTGAGGCTACAAAGAAGCTTCATAATGTGGATCTTGTTATGGAAACAATGCCCGTATGCAGTCAGTCAGAAACAAGAAGCCTTACAAACAAGGTTACAGACAGTGCTGCAGGCGGTACAGCTCTTTCGTGCGGTATCAGAACATATAACGGTGCAATCGGTGTTTATGCATTCAATCCGTTTGCAAACAAGTGGCAGCATCCCGTTTCTCTTTCTGAGTTTGCTATCGAGCGCGGTAAGGCAGCAGGTGTTGTTACAACTGACGAAACAAGCGGTGCTACACCGGCGTCATTCTCGGCTCACGCAATTGCGCGTGGCGAAGAGAAGAATATTTCTTACGACCAGATGGAATCTGAACTCACACTTGTATGGGGTTGTGCTTCAGAGAGCGTTACGGCAGAAAAGTGTGCTGAAAACGGCTTTGAATACTTCACAACAAGAGCTGAAATGAATGCTCTTCCTGAGGGCTCACGTTCATTCGGACAGTTCAGCTGGGAAGATATCGCTGCAGTTAAGAGTGATTACGATACTCCGTATATCGCTGAAATGACAGCAAAGGCAATCGACATTCTTGATGATGATGCAGACGGCTTCTTCCTTATGGTTGAAGGCGCTCATATCGACAAGTTCTCACACGATAACAACTTCGAAGGCTCAACAAAGCATACAATGGAGTTTGATAAGGCTATCGAGGTAGCTCTTGACTACGCTGCAAAGGACGGCGAAACACTTGTTGTTGTTACTGCTGACCACGAAACAGGCGGTATTCAGTACAATGCTGAAAAGGATGAGTATTACTACACATCAGGCAGCCACACAGGTGTAAATGTTCCTGTTTTTGTTTCTGCAACAGATGCAGGCTTCATTGACGGTAAGGCTTACAAGAACTGTGAAGTTTCAACTCAGCTTGCTCGTGTTCTGGGGGCTAAGGAAGACGACTTCCCGAGAATCAAACTTTAATTATTTCAAAAGGGCTGGCAACAGCCCTTTTTTCTTTGGAGGTAGCTTATGAAGTATACAACTCTTCTTTTTGACCTTGACGATACATTAATGGATTTTAAAAAGGCTGAAGAAAACGCAATTGAAAAATTGCTTTTAAAGTATTCGTTACCCGCAACTGAGGAAAATAAAAGATTGTATTCTGTGACAAACCAATCAAAGTGGAAAGCACTTGAAAAAGGTGAAATTACGCGTAAAGAGCTTTTTGAAACGCGTTTTCCCGATTATTTCAAAGCTCTCGGTGTTGAGGCTGACGGTGCTCAGGCAAACGCGGATTATATGTACTTTCTTTCACAGGGCAGGTTTGTTATTGACGGTGCAGAGGATATCTGCCGTGAGCTTAAAAAGAAATATTCTATGTATATTATTACAAACGGTGCGAAAATTGTTCAACAGGGCAGGCTTACGGATTTACCGCTTATGCAGTATTTTGACGGCGTTTTTATTTCCGAGGAAGTTGGTTTTGATAAACCTAAAAAAGAATATTTTGACTACGTTTTTGCTCACATTCCCGAAAAAGACAAATCAAAATGTCTGGTGATAGGGGATTCACTCAGTTCTGATATTACGGGAGCTGTCAATTACGGTGTCGACAGCTGTTGGATAAGTGAAAAGACTTCGTCAGAAATACAGCCTACGTATCAAATTAGCAGCCTAAAAGAACTCCGGGATATATTAATTGCATAATTTTCTTTTTGTATATTGATTTTATTTGTTTTTTTTGATACAATCATTTAGTAATAATGGCTATGGAGGTCAAAAATATGAAAATTACAAAGAAATTGTTAGCAGTTCTTCTTTGTGTTGTTATGGCATTTTCTGCTATGACAGCAGCATTTACCGTTTCGGCAAAAGAAGAAGTAGTTCCTGTTGTCTTTGTTCCCGGTATCGGCCAGTCACAGACTTATAAGTATGATGACGAAGGTAACGTGGTAGCAGACTGGAATCTTCTTCACGTTAACACAGATTTTGCAAGCTTCGGCTTGGGAGACTGGATTAACCTTATCAAATTCGTAGCAGAGTTTGTAATGTCAATCGGTCTTCAGAGAGACGTTATCGCTAATTCAAGCATTGAAAACGTTCTCAAAGTTTTATTCTCAGATCACCTCAGCGATGAAAACGGTGATCCGATCAACAACGTTGTAACTCCGCTTTATGAGTATCCTGTTTCTGAATATGATGAGGAAGCAAGAGGCATCTTTGACGACAGAATTCCCTGTGATTTCCTTCTCGAAAAAATCGGTGAAGAGAACGTATATTGCTATAACTATCCTGTTTTCTCAAATGCTGACCAGAACGCTGTAGGTCTTAATAACTTCATCGAAAACGTTGTTCTCAAGCAGACAGGTGCTTCAAAGGTTATCCTTGTTCCTATGAGTATGGGCGCAAGCGTTGTTAACAACTACCTCAATCAGTATCCAGATGCAGGCAGAGTTGCAAAAGTTATCAGCATCGTTGGCGCATGGGACGGCAGTGATGTTTTTGCTGACCTTATGCTTGGTGATTTCGACGACAACGCACCTGCAATGGTTTACACAAACCTTCTCGGCGAGCTTGGCTTCGTTGATCCTTACGTTGGTTCAATCATCAATATCGCAGCAAGAATTCTTCCGAAGCAGGAGCTCAGAAACATTCTTGATGATATCGTTGAGTCACTTGTAAAGACTCTTTTCCTCACAAATACTTCATTTATTTCACTCTGTCCGTCAGGCAGATACGAAGAAGTTGCAGAGAAGTTTCTTCAGGGCGAAGATATGGCAGAGGTAAAGGCTCAGACAGCAAGATATGCTGAAGCTCAGGCTAACCTTGAAGAAAGACTTATGTATCAGAAGAATACATACGGTACAGAGTTCTATTTCATCAGTGGTTACAACCTCGCTTTCGGTGATGAGGACTACGGCTTCTTCAAGTTCTTTGAAACATACGACACAACAAACTCAGACGAAATCATCCAGATTTCATCAACAGCACCGGGTACATCATACGTTCCTGCAGGTCAGAAGTTTGACGATGCTTACATCGCAGATCCTGCACATAACGTTTCACCCGACGGTTCAATCGACGCATCAACATGCTATTTCGAGGATACATCATGGTACTTCGAGGGTCAGAAGCACGAGCTTACAGACAATAACACAGCTTTGAGCCTTGCTTTTGAAATCGCTCTCGGTAATATTCATTCAGTTGCGGACTGTGAGGATACATACCCGCAGTTCAACGAATCAAGATTTGTAAGAAGACTTACAAGGGATTATCTTCCTGATGCAGCAACAATCGACCGTTCAGCTCTTGAACCGGCAGATGCTGCAAAGCTTGATAAGGCAGTTGCAGAAGCAGAAGCTATGATGGCATGCACTATCAACGACCGTGATGCTGACGATGAAATCATCTTTGCTCTCAAGGATCTTCTTATCGAACTTAATGTTAAGTACAGTATCTGGGAAGACAGATATCAGCCCGAGGTTGAAGACCCGACAATGGACGCTGTTGAGCTTGTTCTCGGCGTTGTATCAGATGTTCTTCTTAAGATTTTCGGCAAGAAGGGCTTCGCAGATTTCTGGGATTTTCTCCCTCTTGACTAATTAAATTAAATCCGGCATCGTGAAAGCGATGCCGGATTACTTTTGTTGTGGAACGAAATGCGTCTTTATTCACAAAATTACGTCTGATTTTTCGGTTTTTATTTATGTTTTTATAGGTCGCTTTTCGTTGACAAAAACCCCTTAATATGATAAAATTTTCGTTGATATGAAAACTTTACGTTGTCGCTTTTTAAACGACGGAAGGAGCAGGTTATGGACTACATTCTTAAAGGCGGAAAAGTTTACACCGACGGCAGATTTGAAAAGCAGGATGTACTTGTTTCTTCTGGCCGTATTGCCGCTGTTTCCGAGTGTATCGGCTCATTGCCTGCAAAAATAATTGACTGCGAAAACATGTATATTTTACCCGGGCTTGCAGATGTTCACGTGCATTTGCGAGAACCGGGTTTTTCTCATAAAGAAACGATTGAAACCGGTACAAAGGCTTGCGCTCACGGAGGATACACTCTTGTCTGTTCAATGCCGAATCTCAATCCCACACCCGACAGTCTTGAAAACCTTAAGGTTCAGCTTGAGCTTATTGAAAAAGATGCGGTGATTGATGTCCGTCCGTACGGAACAATTACTGTTGGTGAAAAGGGAGAAATCCTCTCGGATATGGAGGCTATGGCGCCTTATGTTGCAGGCTTTTCGGACGACGGCAGGGGAGTTCAGAGTGAAGAGCTTATGCGCAAGGCTATGCTTAAAGCAAAGTCACTCGGAAAAATGATAGTTGCCCATTGTGAGGATAACAGTCTTCTTCACGGCGGCTACATCCACGACGGCGAATATGCGAAAGCACACGGGCACAAGGGTATTTGTTCCGAGAGTGAGTACGGTCCGATTGCAAGAGATCTGAAGCTCGTAGAAGAAACAGGCTGCAGTTACCATGTGTGCCATATTTCCACAAAAGAAAGTGTTGAAATCATCCGTCAGGCAAAGGCAAAAGGTGTTGATGTAACCTGCGAAACAGGACCGCATTACCTTGTTCTTTCGGATAAGGATCTACAGGAAAATGCACGTTTCAAGATGAATCCGCCTCTACGAAGTGAAGAGGACAGAAAAGCTCTTGTTGAGGGTGTGCTTGACGGAACAATTGATATGATTGCAACCGACCACGCACCGCACTCTGAAGAAGAAAAAAGCAAAGGACTTAAGGACAGTATGATGGGTGTTGTCGGAATAGAAACAGCATTTTCCGTTATGTATACAAACTTTGTGAAGACAGGTCTTATGTCGCTTGAAAAGCTTGTTGAAATAATGAGTGTGAATCCGTGCAAACGTTTCGGATTTGCCAACGGTATCAGGGTAGGCGAAAAAGCAAATCTTTCGGTCTTTGACCTTAATGAAAAATACACAGTAAATCCTGAAGAGTTTTTATCAAAGGGAAGAAGTACGCCGTTTGAAGGTGTCGAATTGAATGCAAAGTGCATTATGACAATTGCTGACGGTGAAGTAGCATATGAGGAGTAAAAGATGAAACAGGTATTTTTGAAAATTACTGAAAACAAAAAAATTGCAAAAGATGTCTGGCTTATGAAACTTGAAGGTGATGTTTCCGCCATAACGGCTTCAGGTCAGTTTGTAAATATCAAACTTGACGGCTTTTATTTAAGGAGACCGATTTCAGTTTGTGACTACGATGAAAACACACTCACAATCATCTATAAGGTTGTCGGTGAGGGAACAGAAGTTATGTCAAAGCTCGGATGCGGAACTCAGCTCGACGTTCTTGTCGGTCTCGGCAACGGATACAACCTCTCAAAAAGCGGTGACAGTCCGGTGCTTATCGGTGGCGGTGTAGGCGTGCCTCCGATGTACAATCTTTGCAGAAAGCTTATCGAAGAGGGCAAGAAGGTAAAGGTTATCCTCGGCTTCAACAAGGAAGAAGAAATCTTCTTCGAGGAAGAATTCAAGGCTCTCGGTGCTGAAGTTTATATAACAACCGTTGACGGCAGCTACGGAACAAAGGGCTTCGTTACGGATGTTCTTGAAAATCTTGATTATTCATACTTCTTCACCTGCGGACCGATGCCTATGTTCAAGGCTATCGAAGCAACTGCAGTAACAAGCGGTCAGTACAGCTTTGAAGAAAGAATGGGTTGCGGTTTCGGTGCTTGTATGGGTTGCTCGTGCAAGACAAAATACGGCAACAAACGAATCTGTAAGGACGGTCCCGTGCTTGAAAGGGAGGAAATCATATGGTAAACACAAAAGTCGAGCTTTGCGGAATAACGCTTGATAATCCGATAATCCCGGCAAGCGGTACATTCGGCTTCGGTTATGAATTTGCAGAGCTTTATGATATAAACTGCCTCGGTACATTCTCGTTCAAGGGAACAACAAAGGATGCACGCTTCGGTAATCCTACTCCGAGAATTGCCGAGTGCGACACAGGTATGATAAATGCCGTAGGACTTCAGAATCCCGGTGTTGATGCAGTTATCTCCAATGAGCTTCCTAAGCTCAAGGCTTGCTTCGATAAGCCTGTTATGGCAAACGTCAGCGGTTTCTCGGTTGAGGATTATGTTTATACCTGTGAAAAGCTTGACAAAGAGGAGCAGGTCGGCTGGCTTGAAGTCAATGTTTCCTGTCCGAACGTACATGGCGGAGGTATGGCTTTCGGTACATCCGCAGAAGCCGCGGCTGAGGTTACAAAGGCTGTTAAGGCTGTAACAACAAAGCCTGTCATTATCAAGCTTTCACCGAATGTTACGGATATCGTTTCAATCGCAAAGGCTTGTGAAGAAGCAGGTGCTGACGGTATCAGTATGATTAACACAATGCTCGGTATGAAGATTGACCTTAAAATGAAGAAACCTGTAATTGCTAATAAAATGGGCGGTTTTTCGGGTCCGGCAATAAAGCCCGTTGCAGTCAGAATGATTTATCAGGTATATGAAGCGGTAAATATTCCGATTGTCGGAATGGGCGGTGTTTCAAGTGCCGAGGATGTAATCGAGCTTATGCTTGCAGGTGCAACAGCGGTTGAAGTCGGTGCGGCAAACCTCATTGACCCGTTTGCAGCAAGAGATATTGTAAACAATCTCCCAGTAGCAATGGAAAAGTATTCAATAGAAAATTTAAGCGATATAATAGGAGGAGCACACTAATGGGTAAGGATGTAATTGTAGCTTGTGACTTTTCGTCAAAGGCAGATGTAATGAACTTTCTTGATAAGTTCAACGGTGAAGGCAGAAAGCCTTTTGTGAAGATCGGTATGGAGCTTTTCTATGCTGAAGGTCCGCAGATTGTTAAGGAAATCAAGGCGAGAGGACACAAAATTTTCCTTGACCTCAAGCTTCACGACATTCCGAACACAGTTAAAAAGTCAATGGCTGTTCTTTCAGGTCTTGATGTTGATATGACAAACCTCCACGCAGGCGGAACAATTGCGATGATGGAGGCTGCACTTGAGGGTCTTACACGTCCCGACGGCACAAGGCCGATTCTTATCGCTGTAACTCAGCTTACTTCAACAAGCGAAGAAAGAATGAAGAACGACCTTCTTATCAATGAGCCTATCGACAAGGTTGTTATGCATTATGCACACAATGCTAAGCTTGCAGGTCTTGACGGTGTTGTCTGTTCACCTCTTGAGGCAGGTAAGGTACACGAAACATGCGGAAATGATTTCGTAACAGTTACACCGGGCGTAAGATTTGCAGACGGCGACATCGGTGACCAGGTAAGAGTTATGACTCCTGCTGAGGCTAAGAAAATCGGCTCTGACTATATCGTAGTCGGCAGACCTATCACAGCGGCAGCGGACCCCGTAGCAGCATATAACAGATGTGTTGCTGAATTTGTAGATTGAGATTGTAATTAGAATTTATATAAAGGAGATTAAAACTATGGAGAAGCTTATTGCAAAGGATTTACTTAAGATTAAGGCGGTTTTCTTCCGTCCTGAAGAGCCGTTTACATGGGCAAGCGGAATCAAGAGCCCCGTTTACTGCGACAACAGACTTACACTCACAGCACCCGATGTAAGAACAGACGTTGAAAACGGTCTTGCAACACTTATCAAAGAGAAGTATCCCGAAGCAGAAGTACTTATGGGTACATCAACTGCAGGTATTGCTCACGCAGCTATCACAGCTCATATACTTGGTTTGCCGATGGGTTATGTACGCTCAGGCAATAAGGACCACGGCAGACAGAACCAGATTGAAGGTAAGCTTCTTCCAGGTCAGAAGGTTGTTGTTGTTGAAGACCTTATTTCAACAGGCGGCAGTGTTATCGAGGTTGTAAATGTTCTTCGTGAAGCAGGTGCAGATGTTCTCGGCATCGTTTCAATCTTCACATACGGTATGAAGAAAGGCCTTGTTCGTCTTGAGGAAGCAAATGTTATCAACTACAGCCTTACAAACTTCGATGTAATCGCAGAAGTAGCTGCTGAAGAAGGCTATATTGCAACAGAAGATATTCAGAGACTTATCGCATTCAGAAACAACCCGTCCGACGAAAGCTGGATCGGAGGAGTAAAATAATGAGAAGTGTAATTGATATTCTCGATCTTTCTGTTGAAGAGCTTGACGAGCTTGTTGCCTGTGCAAACGATATTATCGCTAACCCTGAAAAGTATGCACATAAGTGCGCAGGAAAAAAACTAGCAACTCTTTTCTTCGAGCCTTCAACAAGAACAAGACTCAGCTTTGAAGCGGCAATGTACGAGCTCGGCGGTAACGTACTCAGTATGTCAGATGCGAAGTCAAGCTCAGCTGCAAAGGGCGAAAGTGTTGCAGATACAGCAAAGACAATTTCCTGTTACGCTGATATTATCGCAATGCGTCACCCGAAAGAGGGTGCACCGCTTGTTGCATCAATGAACGCAACTGTTCCCGTAATCAATGCAGGTGACGGCGGACACAACCACCCGACACAGACGCTTGCCGACCTTCTTACAATCAGCCGCGAAAAGGGCAGCTTCAACGATATCACAGTCGGCTTCTGCGGCGACCTCAAGTTCGGCAGAACAGTACACTCTCTTATCAGTGCTCTTTCAAGATATAAGAACGTGAAGTTTGTGCTCATCTCTCCTGAAGAACTCAAGCTTCCCAGCTATGTAAAGAAGGATATAATTCAGAAAAACAATCTTGAATATGTACAGACAACTGACCTTGAATCGGTAATGCCCGAGCTTGATATTCTTTATATGACACGTGTTCAGCGCGAGCGTTTCTTTAACGAAGAGGATTATCTTCGCCTTAAGGACAGCTATATTCTCACTCCCGAAAAGCTTGAAACAGCAAAGAAGGATCTTTGCGTTATGCATCCGTTGCCGAGAGTCAACGAAATCAGCGTTGCTGTTGACGATGATCCCAGAGCTTGTTACTTCAAGCAGGTGCTTAACGGAAAGTATATGAGAATGGCTTTGATACTTAAGCTTCTGGAGGTAAAATAAATGAACATAGATTCAATCAGAAACGGTATTGTTATTGACCATATAGCGGCAGGCAAGGGTATGCAGATTTATAATCTTCTTAACCTTGACGAGCTTGATTGCTCGGTTGCTATCATCAAAAACGTACACAGCAATAAAATGGGCAAAAAGGACATAATTAAGGTTGATGCCGACATCGATGTTGACGTTGAACTTCTTGGCTATGTTGATCCAGGAGTTACTGTTGACATAATCAAGGACAGTATTCTTGTTGAAAAAAGAAAGGTTTCCTTGCCTGAAAAGCTTACTAACGTTATCAAGTGCAAAAACCCGCGTTGCATTACTTCGGTTGAGCAGGAATTGCCGCATATTTTCAAAAAGACTTCAAACGGTGAAAAAGCGGTTTACAGATGCATTTATTGCGAAACAAAGGCAGAGTAATTTGTGTAAATTTGATATACAACAGCGAAAACAAAGGACAAACTTTTACACTTGATTAAGTTGACCTTGACGGCGGTTTTTGGTATAATAAATCCATAATATTTTAAACCCTTTTGTGACTGACGGAATTGTGGAAAACCACAGGGGAGCAAAAGGAAATTTAAAGCCGACCGTCTGGGCAGTCCTGTTGATAATATAGGACTGTCCTGCTTATTTTTAGGAGGATTTCAGAATGAAAAAAATCGGAATTATTATGGGTAGCGACAGCGATTTGCCCGTAGTTGAAAAAGCAATGACAACTCTTGATGAGTTTGGTGTTCCTTATGAGGTTCACGTATTTTCAGCACACAGAACACCTGCAGAAGCAAAGGAGTTTTCAGCAAACGCACGTGCTAACGGTTTCGGTGCTATCATCGCAGCAGCAGGTAAGGCTGCACACCTTGCAGGTGCAATCGCAGCAAACACAACTCTTCCGGTTATCGGAATTCCGGTAAAGGCTTCAACACTTGACGGCCTTGATGCTCTTCTTTCAACAGTTCAGATGCCTGCAGGTATCCCTGTTGCAACAGTAGCAATAGACGGTGCGGCAAATGCAGCTCTTCTCGCTCTTCAGATTCTTTCTGTAAGTGATGAAGACGTTGCGGCAAAGCTTGATGCACAGAGAAAGTCAGCATCAGAAAATGTTCTTAAGAAGAACGCAGAAATAGAGAAAAGATTCAATAAATAAAACCACAGCTCCGTTTCCGCAAAAATCCTTGCGGACGGATTCCGACAGCGATAGGAGGTAATTAAAATGGGAGGCTTTTTTGGGGCAGCTTGTAAGGAAGATGCAGTCTACGATGTGTTTTTCGGCACAGACTACCATTCACATCTCGGAACACGCCGCGGCGGTATGGCGGCGTATGACGGAGAAATCGGCTTGCAGAGAGATATTCATAACATCGAAAACTCACCGTTCAGAACGAAGTTCGAAAAGGTATTCGATGAAATGAAGGGCAAATCAGCAATCGGATGTATCAGCGATTCTGACCCGCAGCCGCTTCTTGTACGTTCAAATCTCGGCACATATGCAATCTGTATTGTCGGAGTAATAAACAATGCTGACGCGCTTATAAAACAATATCTTGATTTCAGCGGCGGTCAGTTCAATGCGATGACAGGCGGTAAGGTTAACTCAACCGAGCTTGTTGCGGCACTTATTAATCAGAAGAGTGACTTTGTTGCTGGTATCCACTTTGCACAGGAAGTAATTGACGGAACGGCATCAATCCTCATTCTCAAGAATGACGGCGCAATTATCGCGGCACGTGACAAACTCGGAAGAATCCCCGTACTTGTCGGAAAGAGCGATAACGGCTACTGTGTTTCGTTTGAATCCTTCGCATATCAGAAACTCGGATATGACGATGAAAAGGAACTTGGTCCCGGTGAAATCGTAGAGTTTACCTGCGATTCACTTAAGCAGCTTGCTGCTCCGGGTAAGAAAAAACGTATATGCGCATTCCTCTGGTCATATTACGGCTATTCACCGTCAACTTATGAAGGTGTCAACGTTGAGGTTATGCGTTACCG
>JAZNPE010000076.1:0-3250 GCA_045589535.1 Acutalibacteraceae bacterium
GAATTTTAGGGTCAAGCTTTTTCTCCCAACCGGGCTTTGCAAATGTGAAAAGCTCACTTGCATCAGCCTGATGAATTTTCGCCCTTGGTGTATGCTTTTTCATTTCTCTTGCAAAATACGGAAGTTTTTCAAGGTTAGAGCTGACCTCATCCCAATTCTGACCGTCAAAGAATTTCTTGAATCGTTCATCAAAGGTAGGCTCGTACCAACGGTGTTTGCCTTCTGCCTTTTCAATAAGAGCCTTGTATTTAAGGAAGGATGTTCTTTCAGCTTTGTTGGTTTCAAGATATTCTGTCAGATCAGGCTTAATACCGCTTTTTGCAGAGTCTATCTCAAGACCTGTAAGTATTTCATGCACCTCTGTTTCTTTGCGGTACTGCTCCTTCTTTTCATCGTCGGTGTTTTCATCATAAGCGATTATACTTCTGTCAAGTGCCGCATTTGAAATCTGACCGACACGGGATGAAAATGTATTTCGTATTGTTTCAAAGCGTTTGTACCAATCATTAGCATCTGCGATAATCGGCTTTGCGGAGGGTATGCTTAAAAGAGGAAGATTACCGCCGAGCGAGAAATCACCCTCACTGTAGTTATTTGCAATACAAGAGGTAAGCTTCGGCTCGGCAACAGTTTTAATCATATCGCCGTCAAAGTCTGCACCGCCGAGTCTTTCGGCAAGAAGCGAAACAGAGTTTACCATGATAACATCCGTAAGACCTGAAAGATACTTTTCTCTGTAAGAGCCTATCTTCTTTAAAGGCTTAACAAGAGCTTCTTCATTTCTTGCAATATGGGGATTGCGAAGAAGAGCATAGATATTCTGCTCTGAATATACAGCACCGGGAGCATAAAACTCATTCGTATCAAGGAATTCACTTTTTATCTCTGAATAAATATCAGGTCTTCCGCCGTTATCTTTGATAAGCTCATAGAACAATTCCATAATATCAGCTGCAAAGAATCGGTTGTCACCGTCAACAAGTAAGCGACCTATGGAGTAATCTTTAAGTAGGCTCTCTGCGGCATCATCAAGCTGACGGACAAAATACGGCTCATTGATGAACTTGGGATTTTTTCTTAAAAGTTCTGCAAGATGATAACTGCGGCTCTTTCTGCCGAAGGTCCATTCATCAGCCTTATCGGTAAAATACTTTATACGGGCATCTGTATCACGGCGAAGGTCATAATACCTCTGCTCTGTCGGCTTGGTAAGCCACATTCTTTCATCCTCTGCAGGAGAATTCTCCCAACCCAAAGGTAAATCATCGGGTCTGAACTCGGATGAAAGCATTTTTACCGTATTAAGGAACTGATAATTAAGCTCGGTTGTATCCTCAGCTTCTGTCTTGCTGACATTGGTGATGTATATGGTGTGCTCATAAGCACGGCAGAGCTGCACATATGTCTGCCAAGAAACATTATATTGCTTAAGCCACTTGTAGCCCTTGAACTGACTTTCTGTAAGTATCATACAAAGGCTGTCTATATTGTGTTCCCTTCCCCATATATCGGTTATTGCATCAATGCCTGCTTCTTTGAACAAGGCTTTGAAATCGGTTTTATGTACCATTCCCTTTATATACGGCATACGAATCTGAAAAGAGGAATGTTCTTTTTTACTGCCAATCTTTTTATCAAGTTCATCAGCAAACTCAGGTGAAATCAGTCCCATACCGTCAAAGCGGGTAGTTTCAATATCACCTGTGCATTCTGTTCTTTCATATTTCCTTATACTGCCTTCACCTGTAACATCTGCAACTGTCACATAAGAAACATCATTTGTGATTTGCTTCGGGTTAGGTACAATAGCAACATTTTCAAGGAAAAACTTATCATCCAGCTCAACTCTGATACCTGACGAAAAGAGAAGACCGTTATATGCATAGAGCTTTGAAAGCTCACAAACATCTATTTTTAAGTTAAGGGTTATTCTTCTTGTGATTTCATCATAGAGGTCGGCACGCACAAAGGAGAGCTTTGCATTTCTGCTCATAGAGGCAGAACGCTCAAAGGCAAGATATTTATGCTGACCGCTTCCAAGGTCAAGAGTAATACCCTCAGGACGGAACATAGATTCAGCTTTTTTCTGTCTTAATGCATTTTTCGGGAACTCTGCACTTCTGTCGAAGATACCTCCAAAGTCAAGATAGATAATTGCGTCGTACAGATCATCAATTATCAGTTCATCATCTTTAGGTGAATAACCGTCTCTGTGAAGCATAGACATAAGCTGATAGAAAACGCCATTATCATCCTGATATGTTTCGCCGTGATTTACTAATACACTTGCAGTTTCTGCTTTGTTGAGATTAAAAGAGTATATATCCTTGCCAACAGGCTTTGCGTAGGCAAGAATTGCCTTTGCGGACAGCATAGGTATTTTATATCTTACACCAGTCATAGCTTCACCTCCTGAAATGATTATCACAAGTATACTATATCACTATATAAATTTCAATATTTTGGTATATAAATACTGCGTCACATTTTTTGAATGATATACAAAAACTGCCCTCACAGGGAGAGCAGTTGTAAATATTCTGTTCTACAAATTGGAATTTATCGACCAGCTATGCCTTTTCCAACCACATAAATACCAACCAGCATTTCAGCGATTGATATTCCCAATAGAAGTCCTGAGAAAAAATCTTTTACATTGGAACCGCCAAGCGTATAAGAAAGTGCCTGCAATGCAATTCCCATTACAATAAGTAACACTCCGTAAAGCAAGTTTTTTTGCTTTTCCAAATCCTGTGTCCTTTTCAGCAAATCCATGATTTGCTCGTCATCATATGCGCGAACACTTCTTTCCTCGGCAGCTTCTCCATCCATTAGCTCTGCAACTGTAATTTCTAATTCTTCACATAAGATTTTTACGACAGAGTAATCGGGCATGCATTTGCCTGTTTCCCATTTCGAAACGGTTTTATTAGATACTCCAAGCTTTTCTGCCAACTGTTCCTGTGTAAGGCTTTTCTCTTTTCTTTTTTGTGCTATAAACTTTCCCGTTGCTTGTTGATTCATTTTCTCTACCTCCGTTTGTTGTTTGTAGAAAAAGCATACCTCTTTTCTCTGAAAAACAACATCCCCTATTTGGAGAATCTAAGTGGAATTACTAATTATTCCTGCAAATTCCAGTTTGTATAACTCATTATACCATGCCCCCGTCCTATCAAGAAACGAGGGCAGATCTTTAGTCTTTATTTTCGTATTACGGTGTTTCTTGCTGCGTTCCTTCACGTAGCTTTAT
>JAZNPE010000077.1:0-13875 GCA_045589535.1 Acutalibacteraceae bacterium
TCAGCGAGACTGAGGGAGAGAAAACCGAAAAATAGTTGTTTATCAACATTTCACTAAACTACCCCTCCGAGTTTTGCTACGCAAAACCCACCTCCCCTGACAAGTGGAGGTTCGCAACGTTCAAGCAAAAATGTAAACCCAAGAACCCGACAAACCCGAATTTGTCAAACGACCACCCGAGGGTGGTCGTTTCGTTGTTTTATCAGAATTTTGTTAATGTTCCTGCGTCATAGTTGAACGGGACGAAGCCTGCTTCAAGTGCGGGACTGTTCTCTGCAAGCGTAAAGTCTCTGTTTTCTGCATCCTTAAAAAGCGGGTCAGCATAAACCGCATTGTTGTAATAGCCCTGTGCCGTAAGGATTACGAGCGATTTACGTTCACCGATTTTTGTAGTGGTGCCTGACTGAACATTTCCGCCTCTCTTATAATCCCAGTAAAGATTGCTGTCATCAACAAACCAATCTTTCTCTGTATCAAAGGCATACATCGGTGCATTATGCGTTACAAAGATATTGTTGGTTGCTGTAAGCGAATTGTGTTCCTCGTGTCTTGTGACAATGAATGCACCTTCACCGCCGAAAGCAAAGATATTGTTTCTTACAATGTTATCTCTGCCGTAATGCTGGTGGAAGGTTTCGGATGAACAATCATATACAAGATTGTTTTCAACGAGCATTTCACTTGAACCTTCGTCGAGGTAGATACCCCATCCGCCGTAGCCGTAAGCACCTTCATCACAACCGACATTATAAATGACATTTCCCGAAATAACTGTTTCAGGCTGTATACCAAGGGTGTAGATACCTCCCATATCGGAAAGCCAGCCGTTACCTATATTATAAATGAGGTTGTTGCTGATATTGATTTTTTTTGTCGGATGGTCTGCATATCCCCAGTTCCAGCCGACAGAAACACCCGTATACCAACCGTCGTGAATCTCATTATAGGTCAGGTCGCAATCGTATGCGTGAGTAAGAAGGATACCGATTGCATTAGTAAAAATTCTGCCGTAGTTGCCGATATGGCAATCGTGGACATTGATATTCTTTGTTGTTGCAGGAATAACGAAATCACCGTGAATGAAAATTGCGCTTGCACCGATTGCGTTGAAGTAACAGCTTGTTACGTCACAATCCTGTGTACCCTTGTCAAACTTAATTGCAGTATATGAAATATTTTCAAAACGGCAATCAGTAAAATTGATACCCTTTGAAGCTGCGATATAAATAGCCGCGGGAACTTCAAACGCTGCCTGAGGATGATCTATACAGTATTCAATATTCTCATACAAGGGGTGTGTATTTTCAAACATCTTGCCCCAAAACGCACCGTTTTTACCTGTGAAATCCCAGTCTGTATTGATAAAATCAATGCCTTTGAAAGAAACATTTGTCACACCGTCAAATGTAATCAACTGATCATTGATGCCCGCATTCAGAACGGTATTTTCAATCGTGTCACCCTCTTCGGGGATGTAATAAAGCTTATCTTCTGCACGGTCAAGATACCATTCGCCCGGAAGTGAGAGAGCCTCTTTTACATTGTGATAAACAAAGTTGTCATCAACTCTTACACGCATTGATGTAGGCTTCGAAAGCTCAATTCTGCCGGTCGATGCATCAACGGAATGAACAGGAAGATGCTCGTCGCACCAGTAGTGCATAACCTCAACCTCAACATCGCTCGCATTCTCAAAATCAAGTATGTTGTCCTTGTGAGCATAGAAAGTCAAAAAGTGTGTAAAAAAATACGGATCATGAGGATTAGCAACAGCCTCAGCTTCGCTCGGATCAGCAACTTTAAAAGTGCCTTCTTTGGGATATTTCGAAAGCGGAAGACGCTTATCACCCTTGAAAAGTGAACGGAAATAATCCTCGTCCGAGTTAACCTCGACATCGGTAACAAATGCCTTGACTCCGTTAATTGTTGCTTCGCTGAAACCTTTGATTTCCTTTGAGCCTGAGAACGAAACCTTTTCACCCGGATATGAACGGTAAAGAACATTTTCCCTGTCCTCCGCGGTAAATTCCACAGTTTCATTTATCGTGTATGTACCCTCTCTGAACCATACAGTAACTGAACCTTTACTGTCATCTTTTTTCAGAAGTTCCTTTGCTCTTTCAAGCGTTTTAAGAGGAGCTTCAAGCGTACCCGAATTACTGTCGTTACCGTAAGGTGCAACAACAAGATCATTTTCTCCCATAACAAATTCTCCTTCATCAAATACAGTCTGAATTCTTTCTTCAACATCACCGAAAACTCCCTCAGTTTTACACCAACCGGGATTCAGCACAGCACCGAACCAGGTAAAAATCGCCATTATAACCGCAATAACCTTTGTCATAAAAATAACCTCTTTTCTTTAATAATAAGATTATCACTTTTATTTTAAGGTAAAACGGTAATAATTTCAAGTGAAAAATGCTGTGAAGCTTTTACGCTCCACAGCATTCAATCATTTTGGTATTTTAACCGTCGCCTTGAATAAGTCACCGTCAATTGCGATTATGAGTTCGCCGTCGTTGAGAGTACAGAGATCCTTTGCAATCGAAAGTCCGAGTCCGTTTCCGTCGCGGTTTCGCGATGCATCGCCTCTTACAAAACGTTCCGTCAACTCTTCTGCGCTGATATTAAGCGGTTCGTTTGAAATGTTTTTAATTTCAAAATATCCGTAATTTCCTTTGGAATAAACACCGGCATAAACTCTTGAGTTCGGTGCCGAATACTTGCTTACATTTGACAAAAGATTTTCAATCACTCTGTAAATCTTCGTTCCGTCAGCATTTACAATAACCTTTTGTTCAGGCTCGTCAAAAACCAACCGCAGTCCTTGTTTTTCAAGCTCGGCAGTTTCTTCGACAATTGCCTGAGTGACAAGCTCATTCAGGTTAAGCTTCGTCTTGTTTATCGTAACGTTTCCGCTTGAAACCTTTGATGCTTCAATCAGGTCTTCGATAAGACGCTTGAGCTTGATTGATTTTTCATCAATGACGCCCATATATTCAAGTGCCTTTTCGTCTGTGATATCACACTGTTTCAACAGGTCAATATAATTGATAACTGACGTAAGCGGAGTTTTCAGATCGTGCGAAACGTTGGTTATAAGCTCCGTTTTTGTGCGTTCATCCTTAACAGCCTTCAGGATTGCTTTCTGAAGCTCTGAATTTGTCTCGTCATAAGCTTTTACAAGGGGTCTGAGACTTTCGGGAACTTCATTCAGTTTCATATCAAACGGCTCGTGATTCTCTGCACTGACAACAATCGAATCGAGTGAACGCATATATCTGAAAACACGGTACAGCGCATAAGCATCGGCTGTAAGAACAGCAAGTATCACTAAGCACACTAAGAAAAATGCAAACTCGGTAGCATCATAAATACTGAGGCAAAGTAAAAATCCGCAAAGCAAAAGAGCAACTACGCTTACAACAGTACCCGCAACACAAAGAATCGCAACGCCTTTATTGAGTTTCTTCGGTTTAAAAACAATGACCTTGAACCATCCTTTTATCTTGCGGAAAAGCTTTGCAATCTGTCTGCCTGTAAACCTTAGCAGTTTTAAAATTGCGACTATGACATAAAAAATCAATGTATGTCTGAGAATCGTACTTTTGGTCTTTATTCTTCTTGCAAAAGAAGTAAGAAGCTCTGCAAGAATAAGAATAAACACAGCAACAACAGTTGAAAGTATTACTATAAAAAGCTTTTGATGTGTAACAATTTCTTCAAGCCAGAAATCAGCTTCGTATTCCCAAAGAACCTGCTCGTGCCGCAAAAACGCGAGGCCGACAGCGGCAAACCCTACCCAGAAATCAGCAAATACAGACAGAGCAAGATGCAAATCGCACGGTACTTTGTCAATGAGGGACAGTTTCAACTCATCGCCCTTGTGTCCTGCCAGAGCTACGGACAACGCAAGAAACAGTATCATTCCGATGACCGAAACAATCAAGGTTATAATCTTTGCGGTATAATCGATATTGTTAGTCAGATTGACGGTATTCTGCAGCTTAGAAAACTTATCGTTACCTACGAAGCTCGGATTAATTGAATAATAAACCTCCGCAGAGGATGAGAAATAGTTTGCAGGGGTTGTTGCCATGAAAGCAGAATTCTTAATATTTTCGCTACACGTAATCTTACCGTCAACAATATGAACATATTCCTTAAAAGTTTCATTGATAACGCTGTCTTTGCTGTCCACATTAGAGATAACCGTTCCGTCCTTTGCTTCGGCATAGTATCGGACATTTTTAAGCAAATCAAGCTGTGAGGCATTAAAGTGGCCAATAAATGCACTACGGTATTCTGACTCAAACTGATATGCAACGGAATCAGCAACACTTTCCGGATTCAAAGAAAGCGCAAAAGAATAAGCTACCTTTCCGAGAACCGGACTTTCGTGAGTAAGAGTTACCGTGTCACGATAATAGACTTCTGTGTAATCTCCGTAATCATAAACTTGTTTACCCTGCGCTTCTTTTTCAGCCTTGAACTGCGCTACCATACTTTCAACGCAAGCCTTCTTTTCTGCCTGATACCTTGCTTCAAATTCATTTTTCCGTACCAGACCGATCATAACATTTATGTCGCTTCTGACGTAATTGACAAACGACGTTGTGTCATAAATCGTAACATTTTCAGTAAAGTTCATCTCACCGTCCGTAATTATCCAACGGTAAAACAACGGAATAAAGCTCAGCACCGCACTGACAGCACATACACATGCCAACACAATACACAGAAGCTTTGTAAAACAACTGTACTTAAAACTTTTCAACCTTGTATCCAAGACCATACACCACCTTAATATATTTCGGGTCTTTAGGATTTATTTCAATCTTTTCTCTTATGTTTTTGATGTGTACCGTAACTGTTTTCTCCGTTCCGAATGACGGTTCATTCCATACAGCCTCGTAAATCTGTGAGGATGAAAGCACCTTACCCATATTTCTGCAAAGATATTCAAGTATCATATACTCTCTTGCCGTAAGTTTGATTTCCTGTCCGTCCACGCTGACGGATTTGGCATCCGTATCAACAACAAGTCCGCCCGAAACAAGCTGTGTGCTTTTCCTTTCAAAAGAAGAAAACATCACGTAACGGCGTATCTGCGACTTGACCCTTGCAACAAGCTCAAGCGGATTGAAAGGCTTTGTTACATAGTCATCCGCACCGAATCCGAGACCTGTGATTTTATCCGTATCCTCACTTTTTGCAGAAAGCATTATCACGGGAAAGTCGAATTTCTGACGTATCTTCAGAAGTGTCTGTAAGCCGTCAAGCTTCGGCATCATAATATCAAGCACCATACAGTGAATCTCATTTTTCAGAACAAGGTTTATTGCTTCTTCACCGTCGTGCGCCTTAATTACCCTGAAGCCCTCCTGTGAAAGATATATTTCAATCGAATTGAGTATAGCCTCATCGTCATCGCAAACAAGAACTGTTTTCATTGATACCACCTCCATATTTCAGCAACAGCTATTTTTTATTATACCACATCAAATACAACGAGAAAATACCCGTTGACTAAATTAAAACAAATCAAAATAAAAACAGAGTAATGGAAAAGTTAAGAAAAAGTAAAAGTTTTTTCAACCTTAAGTGGCAAAATCACCTTTTATATGCTATAATCAACTCAGGTGATAATTATGCTTAACATTACATTCGTCTGCACGGGCAACACCTGCCGCAGTGCGATGGCGGAAGGGCTTTTCAAAAAAATACTTACCGACAGAGGTATTACGGACATTACCTGCAGAAGCTGTGGGCTTGCCGCTTACACGGGTGACGAGGCATCGCCTCAGGCTGTTGAAGTCTGTGCAGAAAGAGGTGTTGACATTTCTTGCCACCGTGCGACGGTATTCAATCAATACATCCTTGACGAAACAGATATTATGGTCTGTATGACCGAAGGTCATAAAAATGCCGTTATGAAAATCAACCCGACTTTCAGGGTGCTTGTCCCTGACGGAGGAATCCCTGACCCGTTCGGCGGAGACAGAGAAATCTACCGCAATTGTGCAGATAAAATTGAAGCCTTTCTTGAAAAGTTCATCGACAGCATCACAATGGACATCGTCCCGATGAGTGAGGAGCACATAAAAGAAATTGCAGAGCTTGAGAAGGTTTCTTTTTCCGTTCCGTGGAGCGAAAACGGACTTCGCTCAGAGCTTGAAAACGAAACGGCACATTTCCTTACGGCTATTTCGGACGGCAAGGTACTCGGCTACATCGGAATTCACGAAATCTGCGGTGAGGCTTACATAACAAACGTTGCAGTTTTCCCCGAATACAGACGTCTCGGCATCGGTGAAACGCTCATTGATGCCGCAACTCACGGTGCAGAAACGAGAAACTGCGAATTTATTTCTCTTGAAGTTCGAATAAGTAATACCCCTGCTATTGAACTTTATAAAAAAGAGGGTTATAATGTCGTAGGTCAGCGCAAGGATTTTTACTCCAATCCGACCGAAGATGCATATATAATGACCAGAGTTTTAAAGGACTGTGAAACAGAATGAAAATTTTATCAATAGAATCCTCCTGTGACGAAACAGCAGCAGCCGTTGTTGAAGACGGAAGAAAGGTGCTTTCAAGCATTGTTGCTTCACAGGTTGAAGAACACAAAATTTACGGCGGTGTTGTTCCTGAAATTGCATCAAGAAGACACGTTGAGGCGATTTCGGGGGTTGTCAGCTCTGCTCTCAGCGAGGCAAGCTGTACTCTTGAAGATATAGACGCTGTTGCAGTAACCCATGCACCCGGACTTATCGGTGCTTTGCTTGTCGGAGTTAATTATGCCAAAGGAATCACAATGGCATCGGGACTTCCGCTTGTGCCTGTGCATCATCTTCGCTCGCATATTGCATCGAACTATATCACACATCCCGAGCTTAAGCCTCCGTTTCTCTGCCTCGTTGTTTCGGGCGGTCACAGCCACCTTGTTGAGGTGAAGGATTACACAGATTTCAAGGTTATTGGCTACACTCATGACGATGCAGCAGGCGAAGCAATGGACAAGGCGGCACGTGCTATGGGACTCCCCTATCCGGGCGGTCTTAACCTTGACAGAGTTGCAAAGGACGGCGACAGTAAAGCATACAAAATGCCACATCCGCGTGTAGACGGTGCGCCATACGATTTCAGTTTTTCGGGACTTAAAACGGCTGTTCTTAACACAATCAACATTGCAAAGCAGAAGGGCGAAGAAATCAATGTTCCCGACCTTGGTGCTTCATACATAAAGGCGGTTGTTGATTGCCTTACAGAAAACACCGAAAAAGCCGCAATTAATCTCGGTTATAAAAAAATCGTTCTCGCTGGCGGTGTTTCCGCAAACTCCGTTCTCAGAAGAGAAATGACTGCTCTTTGCGAAAAGCACGGTTGGGAGCTTTACGCGCCCGAGCTTAAATACTGCGGTGACAATGCCGCAATGGTCGGTGCTCAGGGTTACTATGAATTTTTAAACGGCAACACGGCTGACCTTTCGCTCAATGCCTGTGCAAGCCTGAGCATTGAAAAAACGAATTGAACAACTGAGCTGTTCCTGCTTCGGAACAGCTCTTTTTTATGAATAAAAACAGACTTTCTTCCATAATAATTACCTGAGGTGATGTTATGGAAAAAGAAGTTTCGGTTATAAAACCCTCGGATAACCCCACTAAGAAAAAACACACGGACGACAAAATCAACAAGGTAATTCTTGTTCAGGCTGTTGTCTGTGTGTTTTTTGTATTGCTTGTTTTTCTCACAGTTAAATTCAGTCCTACAACCTTTGAATTTCTGAAGAATGAATACAATAAAATTATGTCTGTCGATATGAATGCAAGAGAGCTTTTTGACTCGGCAAAAGATGCAACAAGCGGTGTTATTAAAAACATAACTCCGACGACAACGCAAGCTCCTGCCGATGCAGTAGAACCCCCTGAGGGTGAAGGCGGAGAAGATACCGAAGAAGAAAGCTCAGCTGTTGCCGTTATGGCAACTCTCGGAAAAAACAACAAAATTACAACTCCCCTGCACGGCCGTATAACCTCGCGCTACGGATACCGTACAAATCCGATTTCAGGCAAATACGGACTTCACACGGGTGTTGACATTGCCGCTGATGAGGGTACGGGTATCGTTGCCGCATATAACGGTGTTGTAAAGGACACCGGGTACGGCGAAAAGAAGGGCAACTTTGTGCTGATGGAGCATTCCGACGGTACGCAGACACTTTACTGTCACTGTTCCGAGGTTCTCGTTTCGGAAGGCTCGGTTATCCGCGCCGGAGAGCTTATTGCACTTGTTGGCAATACGGGTTGGAGTACGGGGCCTCACCTTCATTTTGAAGTCCGTATTGACGGTTCATCGGTTGACCCGCTTGATTACATAAAAGAAAAAGACGGTCGCGTATGAGCTTTAAACTCCGTGATATTTCAATTGAAGTCAGCTTCTGGTTCGTTGCCGTTATCGCACTTATGTTGACGCTTTTCCCTGAAGCTCAGGCTTTTTATTGCTTTATTTTCTGCATTATTCACGAGTGCGGTCACCTTTTTACAATGCTTTTGCTCGGCAAAAAAGTTGCTTCAGTCAAATTCGGTTATTTCGGTATAAAGATATTTACGGACCGAAAATTTCTTCCTGAGATGAAAGAAGCAGCAATCGCCGCAGGCGGTCCCGCGATGAACCTCTTCGCCGCCGCAGTTCTTTTTATTACAGGACAGGAAAACTTCGCGATAATGAACCTCGCACTTGCTTTTTTCAATCTTCTGCCTGTTTCAATACTTGACGGTGGACATATACTTTCGGCTCTTTTTCCCGAAAGCAAGTCAGTTAAAACGCTAAGTCTTCTGTGTTCTGTTTTCCTTCTTGTTTCCGGAATAATCATAGCAATATATTCAAAGAAAAACTTCACACTGCTGATTGTTTCGCTTTATATTTTAACAGGAATTATCAGCAAAAAAGATTAACGCAGTCTTTCTTTTCAGAAGACTGCGTTTTATTTTTTCAGATTATATTTTTTAATTATCCTCGGATGGAAATGGGTATCCGTAAAGAAACGCAAACCAAGATATACGAATTCAAACAAGCATTTTACTCCATTTGAAAACGAAAGAAAAGCAAGTCTGCGAAGAAGTGTTGTTATATGCTTAATCAAAAGATCGTAGCTTTTAGCATCTTTTCCGTAGTCTTTTTTGAAAACAGCATTCCAGAGATAATATGACTGAACAACATTAAGCTCCGTTTGCCTGATTTTTGAAAGATTGTCCGTCCGTGAAATAAAGAAATCAATTTTTCTGTAATCCTTCAGTTTTCTTACCGGATTTTTAACAAGGCCTTCTTCAATAGCTTTTTTGCTCATTATGGTATTAGGTGAAATACAATATTGAAAGAAAGAGCATTGAGTTGCTTTAATCCTGTTTGCAAGGTTAACAGTTTCCTTAAGCTGTTCTTCCGTTTCACCAGGAAGACCCACTATAAAATTAGCAAGAGAAATAATGCCAAGCTTATCACATATTTCAAAGGTTGGCTCTATTTTTTCATAAGGAATTCCCTTTTTCATTATCTTAAGTTGTTCTTTGCTTCCGCTTTCAATGCCGAAATCAACCCAACGACACCCACATTCGTAACAGCGTCTGAACTCTTCTTCACCAAGAATACCTATACGAGTCTGGAATCCCCAGAAAAATTCAAGCCCCGACTTTTCAAATGCATCACAGACCTCATAGACCTGCTCTTTATTTTTAAAGCAAAGTTCATCACAAAAGTACAGTCCGTCAACACCATACTCCTTGACGAGTATCTCCGTTTCTTTCATAAAATGCTCAAGGGCTCGACGTCTGTATGTGCATCTGTGTGTAACCTGATTAACACAGAAGGTACACTTTGACGGACAACCTTTTGAAAGATAAACATAAACCAGATTACTACATCCGTAAAGATACTGAGCATATGCTTTAACATCAACGAGAGTATAATCAAGAAGCGGCAGTTTCGTCAAATCAACAAATTCTCTTTGAGGAGTTACAACAGCTCTACCGTTATCATCACGGTACGCTATACCCTTAAGAGTCCTTAAATCCCCACCTCTTTCAAGGGTCTGCATAATTTCAAGCCAAGTTTCCTCTCCTTCACAAAAGCTAAGGTAATCTACGTCTGCACCATCAAAAACAATCTGAGGGTCACATACATCACAGAATGTACCGCCCCATACAATCGGCACACTCTTTTTCTTAAGTTTTTTTGAAATTTCCGTAGCACCTTCAATATGCTTAACCGACGAAAGAGATATACCCACAACATCAGGATTGAATTCATCAAAAACTTTTTCAATGTTTATATGAGAAACGGACAAATCACATATTTTAACCTCATATCCGTTTTCTTGAAGGTATGAACCGATAGATATAAGACCGAGTGGCAAAGAAACTGCATGAATCAAATCGCAGTTATACGGCATTATTAATAAAGCTTTCATCTTTGTCACTCCTTCTTAGTATTTATACTATAGTATTTATTATATAATACAACTTTAAAAATAAAATGTCAATTATAAACCAATACCAGAATCACGAAAATTATAGGTTGATGTACCATATAAATTTCAAGCGAATGTCTGCCGACAAACTCAATCGGCTTGCATGTAAGCCTTGAAAGAAAATTCAGTTTGTTTCTCTTTTCAAGCAAAGCGTAAATAAAGTAACCGATAAAAAACACAAATATCCACGGAAGAAGCGGCACGTAATCCGACGAATAGAACTCATCGTGAGGAAAGCCAAAAAATGCCGTTACGGTATTTATATAAAGCTTTTCGGGAAGTTCAAAAAGCTTGTGTCCCGCTATACTGACAAAACCGTTGTTAACGTCATATGTCAGCAGAAAAAGCAGAAAGTTAATCACTACTCCAATTATCGGGTGAATCTTTCTTAAAAGCTTATCCAGTGGAATTGTGACAAGCATCGCCGTTCCGATAAGGCTCAGCACACCGTGAAAAATGATTTGCTCGGGCATAACAATTGCCGTGACCGCTGTCAGCACAAGTGAACAGGCCAGAACAATCATCCCTCGTTTGACTTTCTTTTTTCCAAGATGCCAACAAAAGCCTGAAATCAGAACAAAGCTCCAGCAAATACTCTGCTGAAAAAGGAACCCCACATCCGTTTTAAACCACGGAATTGATACACCGAAAAGGTATACAAGATCCCACATCGTATGATAACCAATCATCGCAATGACCGAAGCACCGCGGATTATATCGGGAACGGTATACCTGATTTTCTTAATCCTTTGCTTCATACCAGCTCTTACCCGAATGGACATCTGCAGTAAGCTTAACGTTCATAGCCGTTGCATTTTCCATTTCTTCCTTAACAATTGCACACACTTTTTCTGCCTCAGCTTCGGGAGCTTCAACGATAAGCTCGTCGTGCACCTGCATAATAAGGCGAGCTTTGAGGTTTTCCGCTTTCATACGCTCGTAAACCTTAATCATAGCGATTTTAATGATATCCGCTGCCGTGCCCTGAATCGGCATATTACGTGCAACTCTTTCACCAAACTGACGAAGCATTGCATTTGAAGATGTAAGCTCGGGAAGATAACGACGTCTTCCGAAAAGAGTGCTTACAAAGCCGTTTTCTTTTGCATCGGCAATAACCTTCTGCATGTAGGAATCAACACCTGCGAAATTGTGAAGATAGCCTTTGATATATCTGTCCGCTTCAGCTCTTGTTACACCGATATCCTTTGCAAGAGAGAACGCACCGATACCGTATACAATACCGAAATTAACAGCCTTTGCTCTTGTTCGCATAAGCGGAGTGACCGCTTCGGGAGGCATATTGAAAACCTGAGAGGCTGTTATTGTGTGAATATCGTCACCGTCGTTGAAGGCACAAAGCATTCGCTCATCGTCCGCAATATGAGCGAGAACACGAAGTTCAATCTGTGAATAGTCGGCATCAACAAGGACATAACCTTCCTTTGCAACAAAGAATTTACGAAGCTCTCTGCCGACCTCGCTTCTTACGGGAATATTCTGCAGATTAGGCTCGGTTGAGGAAATTCTGCCCGTTCTTGTTTCCGTCTGGTTCAGGGTTGAGTGAATCCTGCCGTCGGGAGCAACGCACTTTTTTAGTCCGTCGCAATATGTCGATTTAAGCTTTGCGAGAGTTCTGTATTCAAGAACAAGAGAAACTATCGGATAATCGGGCGCAAGAGATTCAAGGACATCCGCATTAGTGGAATAGCCTGACTTTGTCTTTTTCTTTGCAGGAAGCTGAAGCTTTTCAAAAAGGATTGCTCCGAGCTGTTTCGGAGAATTGATATTGAACTCCTCGCCTGCAAGATCATATATTTTTTCAACAAGAGAATTAATCTGTGTTTCAAGAACCGCACCGTATTCCTCAATACTCTGCGAATCCACGAGGAATCCCGTAACCTCCATTGAAGAAAGCACCTTGGCAAGAGGCATTTCAATTTCATACATCAGCTCAAGCTGACCGTTATTTTCAAGCTCATCGGAAACCTTTTCCCAAGCCCCTTTGAGGGATGACGTATCAAGTGCAAGTTGATTTTCTTCGCTCATTTCAGGCAAAGCTCCGCCGTATTCCTGAAGCACTCTTGATGGGTGGTAATCACTTGCGGACGGATTGAGGATATATCCTGCAATCATAATGTCGCTGATTTTACCCTTGATTTCAACGCCTCTTGCAAAAGCCCACGAATGAAGCGGCTTGACGTCGTAGGTAATTTTCTCTTTTTTCTCATCTGCAAGAAGTTCTGCCAACTGTGAAGCAAAAATAAAGTTGTTGTTTTCGGCAATACAAACTCCGTCATCTGTGTGGAAAGCAATTTTCACAACCTCGCCGTCTTCGTAAACAGGGATAAAATAAAGCGTATCGCCCGTACTGATTTCAGCAAGCTCGTCCACGTATTTTACTTCAACTTTCTCTGCCGATGAAGCTTCTTCACTCTCAACATGATGAGCACTGAGATTGAAGGTTTCAATCATCTTGAACATTTCAAGCGAAGCAAGAAGTCTTGTTGCCGCACCGTGGTCACCTGCCGAAACAGCATAAGCATCCATATCCGTATCAATCGGAGCTTCAAGTGAAATCGTACCGAGCTTATGGCTGAGGAACGCGGACTCCTTTCCTCCTTCAAGCTTTTCGCGAAGCTTCGGCTTGATTTCAAGAGAATCAATATTCTCGTAAATGTAATCAATACTGCCGTATTTCTGAATAAGCTCGCCTGCAGTTTTCGGACCTACACCTGCAACACCGGGGATATTATCTGAACTATCACCCTGCAAAGCCTTGAGTTCAATCATCTGCTTCGGGGTAACACCGTATTCTTCCATAATTTTCTGTGCATCATAGGCTACGGTCTGTGTTCTTCCCATTTTTGTTGAAGCAAGCAAAACCGTAGTGCTGTCGCTTACAAGCTGAAGGCTGTCGCGGTCACCCGTCGCAACGAAGCACTTGTCGTCGTCCTTCATCTGTACACTGAGAGTGCCGAGTATATCGTCTGCTTCCCAACCTGCTTTTTCGACTATCTTATAGCCTAAAAGCGTGAGAAGCTCTTTGAGGACAGGCATCTGTTCACGAAGCTCGTCCGGCATACCTTTGCGTCCGGCCTTATAAGCCTCATACATTTTATGGCGAAAGGTGGGGGCTTTTAGGTCAAACGCGGCGGCAATGCCGTCGGGATGCACCTGCTCCTTTAATTTCAGCAAAATATTCAAAAAACCGTAAATGCCGTTGGTAAACACCCCGTCTTTGGTGGTCAGGGCACGAATCCCGTAAAAGGCACGGTTGATAATGCTATTTCCGTCTAAAACCAAGAGTTTCATAGTTCACACTCCTCTATCAAAAGTAGTATACC
>JAZNPE010000078.1:0-29740 GCA_045589535.1 Acutalibacteraceae bacterium
GGGAAGACCTTGGTAGAAAACTTATAGGAATATGCATCTGTGTTTCTGCTGGGAACCGATTTTTGATTGGAGAAGCATTAGATGATATGCAAAGCAGATTTCTTGAAAGTTTTGTGGGGACATTTTAATCTCAAGGCCGTGAGGGAGTATTATGCGCAGTGTTTCTTTTCACGTTCTGCAGATTGAATTGTTTCAACGGGCTTTCTGCGCCGATTCAATAAGGGTAAAATTTGAGTTGTCTTTGAAATTCTGAAAGAGCATTTTTGATTGAGTTTTAGGAAGGAGCCAATCGGAAACTCATAGAAATATGCATCTGTATTTCTGCTGGAAACCGATTTTTAATCGGAGAAATATAGATGATATGCAAAGGTGGTTCTCAGGAGAATACTGTTGAGGTTGCTTGACCGCACAACAATGAGGAGAACTATGCGCAAAATTCTCTTTATATGTTGTGTCGGTTGGAATGCTTTGACAGAAATTTCCGCCCTTGTTGGATTTAGGTGTATGCTATAACATTCTCTTCGTTTAAGGAAATATGCACAGCCGGCTTCTACAGGAAACCGATGACGGTCGGAGAAGCTGTTTGTGGTGTGCAAAATAAAATAGGGAAGGAGGATAAAATGGCAAACAAAGTAAAAAACAGAATCAGCTATGCCGCTGCTTACGTATTACTCAAAAAGTATGTTAAGCAAAATGCTGTTACGCCCGAGATGTTTGAAAAGCTCAATAAACTTATGGCGGATCTTTATATGTGTGACCCAATAGCTACACCGAAAAGGGAAAAGGCCTTAAAACGAAAGGAATGAATAGGATGAGCAAGAAAGAACAAAACGCAGATAAGAAGGTCAGAATAATAGAAGCTGACCCTGAATTATCAAAGAAGAATGATACTAACAGGATACTAAAAGTTGCGGCCTATTGCCGCGTCTCTACCGATGACGAGGATCAACTTAACAGCTACCATACACAAATGGCTTACTACACCGAGTATATCAAGAGAAATCCCAGATGGCGTTTTGCCGGAATCTATGCCGATGAAGGTATTACCGGTACGCAAGTCAAAAAGCGTGATGAGTTTCTTCGTATGTTTGATGACTGTGAGAATGGCAAAAATGATCTCATTTTAACTAAGTCGGTATCAAGGTATGCTCGCAACATTGTGGACTGTATTTCGTATATACGCAAACTGAAAGCATTAGGGATAGGTATCTACTTTGAGGAACAGAATATCAATTCACTGACAGAAGACAGTGAGGTGTATATCGGTATCTACGGTGTTTTAGCTCAATCGGAAAGCGAGAATATCAGTGCTAATGTCAAGTGGGGCCTTAACAAGAGAATGCAGAACGGCACCTATAACTGTCGGTTTAATCTGCTTGGATACCGCAGAGATAAAGAAACCAAAGAAATTTATATAGTGCATGAGGAAGCCGAAGTCGTTAAAATGATTTTCCAAATGTATTTGCAGGGTAAGAGCTTGGGCCAAATCAAGGCGTATCTTGAAAGTAATGAGATTAAAACAATTAATGGGAAAGCTGTTTGGGATAAAAGTACAGTCAAAGGTATCTTGATAAAGGAAAAATATATTGGCGATGTTATTTTTCAAAAAACATATCGTGAGGACTGCATAAGCAAAAAGTCAAAGATAAACCGTGGTGAGGTGGACCGTTATTTAATTATGGATAATCATCCGGCGATTATTGACCGAGAGACATTTAATCTTGTGAGAAAGGAGATGGTAAGGCGAAGCTCCAAACGCAGATCCTCTGATAGGGCAATAACCGAGCTGGGAAAGTATAGCGGAAAGTATGCTCTTAGCGAATTGCTTACCTGTGATGTTTGTGGAGGCCCCTTTCGCAGAAAAACCTGGTCCAGAAAAGGGATTAAGAAAATATATTGGCGATGTCTTGGGCATACGGAAAACGGTGATGACGGATGTCCGCAGGCGAGGGGGATTGAAGAAACGGTACTACACAATGCGATTTGCCGTGGCCTGACAAATTGTATTCCGGAAACAGGTGAAGTGAAAAAGATGGTTGCTTTGATGCTGACTTGTGCTACATCAAAAGATAAAATGTTGATGGAATGGCAGGAGGTTCAAAAAGAAATAAAAGAGTTGATGAGAAAAGCTGAAGCAGCCGAAACGATGTGTTTCAAAACCCAGGGCAACAAAGAACCGTATATGGAACAGATTAAAAAATACTATGCTTCCATTGCACAGTTGAGGGAACGGGATGCGGAACTAAAAAAGAAACTTGAAAGAAATGAAGAATTCCAAACTGAATTAAAACAGATCGGTGAATGGATAGAAGCGGATGAAATATCATTTGAGGAATATAATGATGACATCATGCGATACTTGGTCGAAAGAATCTATATAACCGAGGACTTTAAACTTGTAATTAATATGAAAGGTGGAGATACGGTAGTAGAAGAAATCTATCCAATTGAATAAAAAACTTGAAAGCGGAATTAATTCTGTACTTACATAGAACACTCGGAAAATAATTGATTTTCTGAGTGTTTTGTGCTATACTTATTACAGTAAGAAAAGAATCGCTGAAAATTCAATAAAATCAAGGTATTTCAGATAGAAGTCCAATCTGCAACACCTCGTTAGTTGACATCGCGGCTGTTAACTGCTTCGCAGGCTTGCGCTGCCGGTGGCAGATACAGCAAGCCGAGAAGAGGAAGAAACACAGAGCGATACGAGCGCTTCAAGCGAAGTAGCGCGACAATGTTTCTGACCGTATTTGTCACAGGTTTTATATGTTAAATTATAACAATTTTAACATCTTTAAAATCATTCATATATAATTTCGCACGGTCATCATATTCACCATTACTATCATATGCGGAAAATTTACTCATCATTATAAGCTCCTCGAAAGATGGTGCAGTTCCATTAACAGTTGTTTTATCGTATTCGACATGAATGATAAAAGCGTTTTCCTTTAAATTATTTGATATAAACGAAACTTTTTCTGATTCAAAAAACCAATTTCCCGGTTCACCGCTTAGTTCTGCTTTAAGATTATAATTATATTTATCGAAATCAAACCACCAGTTTTTAACAGAACAATTATAGTATATATCGTATTTGTTTGCATTATCTTCACGTTGATGCACAAACACTGTATCTACATCATACAGTATTTTATGACGATTTCCCCAATAGGCATATGTTACAGCATTCACAAGAGTAAAAAGAATTAGTAATGTTGCAAGAATAATTATGATTGTCTGAACTTGTACTTTTTTTGCTTTTTGTAGTGCTTCGATTATTATTTTTTCTGTTTGTGTTTTCTCACAAGCATTTCCTGTGTATTCACCATTGAGTATTTCGATTACTGTAACATCTAAGGCTTTAGAGAGTGAAGATAGCAAAGCAATGTCAGGTGCACCGTTACCTGTTTCCCATTTTGAAACTGCTTTATCGGTAACATTAAGTTTTTCGGCAAGTTGTTTTTGAGTTAAATTCAACTCTTTTCTTCGTCGTGAAATAAAGTTACCTGTTTTTTTGTTATCCATGTTTTTGCCTCCTTGTCTGCAAATATTATAACATACAATATAACAATTCTCACTCCACTTATGGTAGAATTTGAATAATCAACAAGCTTATTTATAATGAAGTTCAAAATTGAGGTGCGAAAACAGGAAAATCCGTTCACAAAAGTGGGCGGATTTTTTTGCTTATAGTAAAGCTGATTTTATAATCAACACCGCAAAAGAAAACATGAAATCAACCGATGTAAACAAAATTTGCGGCGAATGTAAAGCAAAATATCAGCAAATGTAAAGTGAAGTTGATTGAAATAAAATTATGCACATGATATAGTTCTCAAAAAGGAGGTAACTTGTATCTGAAGACGGTTTTATAACTTTGAAAAAGATTTAAACATTTAAAATTAAGGAGGATTTTATTATGGGTACTTCAGTATTATTAGTTTTTCTTGCACCGTTTTTGGCGATCTATGCTTTTTTTGTAGGTATTTTCAGTGAGTTCGCACCTAAACCGCAGGCAGAAATCATTCTGCCGTATAACGAATCACAGGGTCTTGTATGGGAATATGAGGAACAGGAAGATTATTACATTGATTTGGTTGAAGAGAAAATCGACGGCAACAAGCAGATTTTTGTTTTTGAAGCAGATTTGTCGATGAGCAGTAGCTTGTTAGATATTTTTGCTACGGCTCCTACTTACGGAAGAATTATTGATTTTGTTTTTTCGGATCAGAACGGTAATGAAAGAACCTACTATCACGACCGCCGAAAAGAGGCGACAGATCAACTTGTTATTTATGAAGAGAATGAATGTTTTGTAACTGATTATACAGTTTCGGCACAGGATCCTCAGAATGCCAATTATTGGTCTGTTGATGATTACTATCATGGTGATAACGTTCTTCGTCAGCCTTGGAGAGAGGATGAAGTAACTTTTACCGTCATATTTATGTCCGACGAAGTTGAGAAAATGAAAAACGGAGAAACTGAAATTATTCGATTTACTAACAGCTATTGGGTCGATCATATTGAGTATGAAGAAGAATATCGTCTGACTTTTGGTGCAAATGACAATGGTCAGCTTGTAATTCTGGATGAATACCATGAATTTGGAAAAGTATAATTGTATTATTGCAGTTAATGTAGCAGAGAAGAAATCGCTCAACTGAGTGGTTTCTTTTTTTGTATTAGAAAGGCTCACCTCTGTACCTCGTCAGTTTTTAATAGATTGCTGAAATTTATTTCAAGTTTCCTTGATTTTTTTGATTTGCAGATATGAAAATATCGGAATTGTTGAATTCGCAAAAATCTTATGATAAAATTTGAAATAGAAAGACGGGTGATTGTATGCAGTCTGTAACATCGAGAATCTTTATGGCAACTTTGCGTATGATTTTTCATTCACCGTTATCTGACAGTTCAAAATTATCTGACAATGCGGCAAAACTGACAAAAGATAAAAAGTCAAGATATAAACCCTCAAAGAACTTTACATATACAAAGCATTCAATTGAAGATGTTAAATATGAAAAGCTTGTTAATAAGAATTGCAAAACAGAAAAAATTATATTAATGATTCATGGCGGTTCATTTAAAATTGAGCTGAATGATTTTTACCGCAAGCTTGCCGAAAAATACAGTAATATGTTCTGCGGTGCAACTGTAATAAATGCTGACTACGGAAGATTCCCTGAGCATCAGCTCCCGTCGCAGATGCACGATGTTGTAAAAATATATCTGCATTTATTAAATGAAGGAATTAACAATTCAGATATTATAGTTATTGGTGACAGTGCAGGTGCCACATTGGCTGTGACATCTTCCTTATGGCTCAGAGATAACAACTATCCCTTACCCGGACACATTGTTTGCTTTTCTTTATGGGCAGACGCAACCTCAAGCGGAGATTCTAAAATTACCAATGCATATACTGACCCGTTTTACGGAATTGCAAAGCACAAAAAAGTAGAAGATAATCTTCATTTGCTCAGAAGAATATCCAAATATGTTCTGAATGTTGACAGAACAGACCCCTATATTTCACCCTTGTTCGGCAGTTTTGAAAAATTCCCCAAGGTAACATTGATATGCGGAACGGCTGAGCTGGATGAGAGCGATAGCGACAGAGTATATGATAAAATGAAAAGCGTAAATATTGATGTTGAACTTTATAAATTTGAGGGCATGTGCCATTGCTTTCAGTTGTTTTCTTTCCTGCCCGAAAGCAAAAAAGCATATAAAATTGTAAAGCAGAGGATAATGGAGGAATAAGAATGAAAATTCTTGATAACGGCAACAAACATATATTACCGATGATACCTGACCTTGTTTTCAAAAATCTCAACAAAAAAGTTACAGATATCAAATTTATCGGCGGAGGCAGTTACGGAAGAGTTTACAAAGCAGTCCTTTCAGACGGAGAAACCATTGCTGTAAAAGCTTACCGGGTACAGGGTTCGCAATACGAAGAAGCGGGGCAGCTTAAACTTCTGTCAGCAAGCACAAGTGTAAAGATGCCCGAGGTTCTTTTTGTTTATGAGGATGAACAGACTGCAATTTTAGCTATGAGCTTTTGCCCCGGACAGAATGTATTAAATCCGATGTTCTTATTGAAAAGTAAAGAGAAGAAACAGAAATTCGCTGATGATGTTGTTTCAGGTATGCTCCAATGGCATAGCGTAACAAATGACAAGTTTGGGCCTTTGGAAAATCCTGTTTATGATAGTTGGTACGAATACTACAAAAAAGAAAAGCAGGAACCTTGGCTTGCAGGCTTGAACGAGTTAGTTCAAAAAGGAAAGTTCAGCAAGAAAAACTTAAAGCTTCTCTATGAAGCAACTGAGATTTTCAATAATCTTTCCGATGAAAACACAAAGCCTGTACTCATTCACAGTGACCTCAATATAATGAACATTATGGCTGACCCAAAAACCTTAAAGCTTACTGCTTTTATTGACCCTTGTGCCTGTATGTGGGCAGACAGGGAATATGATTTATTCCAGCTTCGCAATATGTGGGGCGATGCTTACGGTTTATACAAGACATACAAACAAAAATATAAATTGTCCGAATATGCGGATTTCAGAGTTGCATATTACGGTGCAATGAACGAAGCACATTGCCGATTAGGTGGCGGTCTGATAATGCCGCTTTGGGAATTTCTATGCAATAACCGTCTGAAAAAAGAGATGAAAAAGCTAAAAGAAAAGATGTGATTAAATGAACATAGGCGAACTTGTAACCGTTAAGACTATTGAGAATAAAAATGCTTTCGATGAAAAACATACTCCGTATAGTGCTGAAATACGGTTACTTTCCTGCGTTCAGCAAGGTGATATTGAATCGCTGATAACACAACTTAAAAATCTTGATTCTATCATTGTTATGGGACGAATGTCTGATGATGAACTTATGCAGCACAAGTACATGGCAGTCAGTACAATTACCCTCGCAACCCGATATGCCATTCAGGGTGGACTTAACGAAACTAAAGCCTATGAATTTTCAGACAGAGTGATTAATGCAATCGATAAACTGACCGATAAAAATGAAATCTTTATGTGTTTGGGGATTGAAATTGTCAAGTTAACAGAGGATGTAAAAAGAAATAAAAAACAGCCTGAGTTTTCACCACACATAAGAAATTGCATAAAATACATAAATGAAAATCTCTCTCGAAAAATCAGTGTGTCTTCTGTTGCAGATTATTGCGGGATTTCAGCAGATTATTTGTCACAGATATTCAAGAAAGAAATAGGCGAAAACCTGAGTGAATATATTTTGCGACAAAAGCTTGAAAAAGCTAAAATACTATTGCTTAAAGGTGTTAATGAAAAAGAAATATGCAATGAAGCAGGTTTCTCTTCTCAGACATATTTCATAACGGCGTTTAAACGATTCTATAAAATGACACCATCTGAATACATAAAACTAACAAGAAGTAATTATTAAAATTTTCAACTGCTCTCTCCTATGAGAGCAGTTTTTTGTGTGTTTAAATGGGTCCCAAAAAGAAATACTTTTGAAGGATTATGGTTTTATAAATCAATTTGCATTTATAATGAATCAATGTTATAATTGCTTTATCGGAAATCAAGGAGGTATTGCAATGAAA
The DNA here is from genome assembly GCA_045589535.1 of Acutalibacteraceae bacterium. Taxonomy (GTDB): domain Bacteria; phylum Bacillota; class Clostridia; order Oscillospirales; family Acutalibacteraceae; genus CAG-488. Next base: position 7,619 of record JAZNPE010000078.1, read on the forward strand.
AAGCTTTTATCGGTAATTATTGCTGTTATGATCACTTTGAGCATGATACCATTTGCGTTTGCTGCAGGAACGACTTACTATATTGACAGTATATCCGGTGATGACGAAAACAATGGTTTATCCGAAGCTAATGCATGGGAAACCGTTGATAATATCCAATCGTTAACGCTTGAGGCAGGGGATAAAATTCTCTTTAAGTCAGGCGGAGAATACGACTGCGCAATTACGCTGACCTGTTCGGGAACGGAGAATAATCCGATTGTTATTTCAGCTTACGGTGAGGGAGAAAAACCACATCTCAACACCGATGCCAGAGATGCGGTCATGAAGCTTTTTGACTGCTCTTATGTAACCGTTTCCGGTTTTGAAATTACTGCACACAATGGTGGCGGTATCTGGGTTGACGGAGTTACAAAAGAATCAAAGGGTGTCAGAATAGAAAGCTGCGAAATTCACGATATGCAGAACTATACTGTAACCTGCCGTGACAATTATACTGAAGGTCCCATTTCAGGCAGAGCAGCGATTGTTATCAAGCGCTACGGCGGCTCACCGTATCCTGTTAACGATTTTCAGGCGATAAACTGCAAAATATATGATGTAGGCAACGGTATTTTTTTCACAGGCTCTCAGGATCTGAACAAGAATGCACTTGTAAAGAACTGTGAATTTTACAATATGGACGGCGAAGCAGTTGTTCTTGAAGGCTGTGACGGTGCTCTTGTAACCCATTGCCGTGCCATAGACTGTTGTCAGGGAGTCGGTCTTGATGAAAACGGAGAAATCCTGTATTTTACCGCTGCAATGTGGACTCATTATTCATCAAACTGCACTTTCAGCTACTGCGAAATAGCAGGACAGAAAAACTATGGCGACGGAATGACGGTTGATTTTGATCACGGCTCATACAACTGTACATACGAATATATTTATTCGCACGATAATATGCGCTTTATGTGTAACAATCCTGCCAGTGGCGGTAACAGAGGCAACACGGTAAGATACTGTCTGTCCGTCAATGACAATCAGGGCAGAAACAAAATCGGCGTGTCTGACGGTGAATGGAATTTTAGTTTTTACAATAACACGATAATTAATTGTCCTGAGTTTCAGATGACTCAGATTTATGATTCATTGTTTGCTAACAATATTATAGTTTTTAAAGACGGACACAAGTTTTATTATGTAAACAGCGAAATTAAGAATTCGAATAACGTATTTGCAAACAACTGTTATTACAACACCTTCAATCCGGCATTTGATAAGGATGCGTTGAACACGCTTCCGGGCTTTGTGGGTGGCGATGACCCGACAAAAGCATATCAGCTTGCAGAGGGCTCACCGCTAATCGGTGCAGGCTTTAAGGTTGAGGACGGTTGTATGACAGATTTCTACGGCAACAAAATAACGAGTAACAACATCGGTTGTTATTCTGCCGAGGGAGAGAATGGTGAGCTTGAAACGGAAAACTTCTTTGAAAAAATCGTAAGAGTTATCCGACAGGCATTTAATATCGCGGTCGTTGAAATCCGCAAGCTGATTATTGACATTTTTGAATGATGAGTTTATTGATAATCTGAAATCAGCACAGGAAGAGGATTACTATATATTCTCAAAACCGTATTATATTTATAAAGGAATCGAGATATAATGGGGTTCAAAAAAGGGAATGAACAAAAAAAAGAAATCACTCGGCGGAGTGGTTTCTTCTTTTTTGGTTAATACTATCGGTGGTAAAGTTACAGGAAACTCGATTGAATCGTGTGATTAATTTTGTTAATTCATTGACATTTAAGCGTTGGTGATATATAATATTTCCGATAATTTTTATAGGAGCGTGTAATTATGCCATTAGTAAATGCAAAAGAAATGCTTACAAAAGCAAAGGCCGGTCACTATGCGGTTGGTCAGTTCAATATCAATAACCTTGAGTGGACAAAGTCAATTCTTCTCACTGCACAGGAAATGAATTCACCTGTTATCCTTGGTGTATCTGAAGGTGCAGGTAAATATATGTGCGGCTACAAGACAGTTGTAGGTATGGTTGAGGGTATGCTTGAAGGCCTCAACATCACAGTTCCCGTTGCTCTTCACCTTGACCACGGTTCATACGAAGGTGCAAAGGCTTGTATCGAAGCAGGTTTCAGCTCAATCATGTTCGACGGTTCTCACTATCCTATCGATGAAAACATCGAAAAGACAAAGGAACTCGTTGCAATCTGCGAAGAAAAGGGTCTTTCAATCGAAGCTGAAGTTGGTTCAATCGGCGGCGAGGAAGACGGCGTTGTCGGTGCAGGCGAATGTGCTGACCCCAACGAATGCAAGATGATTGCTGACCTTGGCGTTACAATGCTTGCAGCAGGTATCGGTAACATCCACGGTAAGTATCCTGAAAACTGGGCAGGTCTTTCATTCGAAACTCTTGCAGCTGTTCAGGAGAAGACAGGCACAATGCCTCTCGTTCTTCACGGTGGTACAGGTATCCCTGCTGATATGATTCAGAAGGCTATCTCTCTCGGTGTTTCTAAGATCAATGTTAACACAGAGTGCCAGCTTGCATTCCAGGAAGCAACAAGAAAGTACATCGAAGCAGGCAAGGACCTTGAAGGCAAGGGCTTTGACCCGAGAAAGCTTCTTGCTCCGGGTGCAGAAGCAATCAAGGCTTGCGTAAGAGAAAAGATTGAACTCTTCGGTTCAGCTAACAAAGCATAAATTTTGCGTAAATATATTAACGGCCATCGTCATCCGACGGTGGTCGTTTTGTCTGCATAGGATTACTATCGTCACCCTAACAAGCTTGATTACTTTTTTTATAAATGATATATTATGAATATGCAATAATTTGTCCGATTCAATCGTGTTATATATGAAAGGAGGAATGGTCATGACTGTTTTTGTTAAGGGAAAGGACGCTTTCTCATTTGCCTTCAAGCAATACACTGACACTGTTTACCGCGTAGCCTTACATAACACTGCAAATTTTTCTGATGCGGAGGATGTTACACAGGAGGTTTTTGTCAAACTTCTTGAAACAAACAAGGCTTTTCGGGACAGTGAACACCTTAAAGCATGGCTTATCCGAGTTACCATAAATCTGTGCCGTGATAAAAAGAAAAAGTCAAGCCGTGAAACTCTTGTTGAAAATGTTTTTCCGAACAAACCGAATGAAGAGAAAACTGATGTTTTAGAGGCTGTTAAAGCCTTGCCGGAAAAGTATCGGAATACTATTTATCTTCATTATTATGAAGGATACACCGCCAAGGAAATCGGGAAAATTCTTGATGCGAAAGAAAACACGGTTTTGTCATGGCTCAGCCGCGGTCGTGATGCCTTGCGAAAAGAACTTGACGGAGGTTTTGACGATGAATAAAAAAGATTATATCAAAGCGGTTGATAATATTACCGCACCTCAGGAACTTGTTGACAGAATAGCGGCTCTTGAACAGCCCGCAAAGAAGAAAACACCGTTGTGGAAAACCGTAACAGCAGTTGCCGCTTGTTTTGTTGCCGTAATAATTGCCTTTTCGGGAATAGTCGGCGGTTCACTTAAAGCAGAGAGCGAATATATGCTGATGGAAAACGGTAACCGTAACGATTTTTTAGCTGATTCGTACGGCTCCGGTATGGATGATGTGTCCGAAAGTGTTACAAGCGGTTCAGCTACAGGAGAAAAAACTAACCGTAAAATTGTAAAAACTGCAACACTCAGCATAAAGACAAAGAACTATGAAACATTTATGAACGGTGTTAAGCAGAAGATTGAGCAGTATGGCGGATATATCGAGCAAAGTCAGGAATATAATTACGATAACGCTTCTAACAGAAATGCCAATATGAACGTAAAAGTTCCTGCCGATAAGTTGGAAAAATTTATTGACGAGCTTGCGGCAATCGGAACAATAACCTCAAAAACGATTGCAAGTAACGACATTACGGATTCATACATTGATGTTGAAAGCAGAATCAAGGTGCTTGAAACAGAGGAAGAAACCCTGCTCGGACTTTTGAAAAAAGCGGAAAGTCTTACAGATGTTATTGAACTTCAGAAAAGACTTTCAACGGTCAGGGCAGATCTTGAAAGAATAAAGGCGCAGAAGCAAAGCTATGACGGAATGGTTGCTTATTCGGGAATTTCTCTCGATATCAACGAGGTTGAAAGAGTTGTCGAAGGTGACGATACCTTCTTCGGTGAGGTTAAAGAAAAGCTGATGAATAACCTCTACGATTTGGGTGACTTCTTCCGCGAGTTTGCTATAAATTTCATTGCAGCATTACCGTATATCGCAATTCTTGGCGTGGTTGCTGTAGTTGTTATTGTTATTGTTAAAAAGGTGAGAAAGAGATAAAAATAAGACTTATGAGCCAAAAATGGTAATCAGATTGATCGATTCGGGTTTGTTTTTATCCTTAAGTTAATAACATTGACCTCAAAGGGGAGGGATATGTTCTTAAGAAGATGACGGAAAAGATGGTAATAAATGATTCCCATAAGCCCGAAAATGTAAAACTGTATTTATCATCCTGATGTTGATAAAAAAGAATATTTCACCAAAATCACCATATACTTTTTATTGAACACTCTGAAAAATTTATTGACATTTGATTTTATTGTGATATAATTTCTGTGTTAAAAGGTGAAATTTCTTTTAAACGGCGAAGACCCGGCTTAAACGGAAAGTCTGAAAGAGAGAGTGCGTCATTGGCTGAAAGCGCGCTTAAGATGAGTAGTAAGCACGGCAACACTTCGTTTGACTACACATCTTAATATTAAAAAGAGGATACTTCATTTTAAAGTATCAATGCGGGTGGCACCGCGGGTTAATTAATTTACTCGTCCCGGGAATTATAGTTGTATAATTCCTCGGGACTTTTATTTTTACAAAAATCTATCAGGAGGTAGATAACAATGTATAGAACTCATCTTTGCAACGAGATAAGAGAGAAGCACATCGGCGAGGTTGTCGAACTCGCAGGTTGGGTTGACGTTGTCCGTGACCACGGCGGGGTTCTCTTTGTTGACTTGCGCGACTACACAGGCATCACACAGGTTGTCGTTCACGACGAAAGCCTTCTCAAGGGCATCAGCAAGGAAACTGTAATTTCCGTTAAGGGTACGGTTACCAAGCGTGACGAAAGCACTGTTAACCCGAAGATTGACACAGGTCTTGTTGAGCTTGTTGCCGATACACTTCAAGTTCTCGGTGTATGCAGCCGCGACCTTCCCTTTGAAATCGGTTCAAACGATACTAACGAAAACATCCGTCTTAAGCACAGATTCCTCGATCTGAGAAATCCTGCTCTTCATAAGAACATTGTTCTTCGTTCAAACGTTATCCGTCATATGAGAAAGCTTATGGAAGAAAAAGGCTTCCTTGAGATGCAGACTCCGATTCTTACAGCTTCATCTCCCGAAGGTGCAAGAGACTTCCTTGTTCCCAGCCGTAAGCATCCGGGCAAGTTCTATGCTCTTCCGCAGGCACCTCAGCAGTTCAAACAGCTTCTTATGGTGTCAGGATTTGACCGCTACTTCCAGATTGCACCTTGCTTCCGTGACGAGGATGCTCGTGCTGACCGTTCACCCGGTGAATTCTATCAGCTTGACTTTGAAATGGCTTTCTCTACTCAGGAAGAGGTTCTTAAAGTCTGCGAAGATGTTGTAAGCGACGTTTTCCGCACATTCTCAGATAAGAAAATTACAGACACACCGTTCAGATGCATTCCTTACAGAGAGGCAATGGCAAAGTACGGTTCAGATAAACCCGATCTTCGTAACCCGCTTGTTATCTGTGACCTTACAGATATGTTCAAGAGAGTCAAGTTCAAACCCTTTATGAACAAGCAGGTAAGAGGTATCGTAGCTCCCTGTAAGAATGAAAGATGGTTCTTCGACAAATCACTTGCATTCGCTCAGAAGCAGGCTAAGATGGCAGGTCTTGCTCATATCACACTTCTTGATGCTGAAAACTACGGCTTCAAGGATGACCCGATCAGCAAGGTTATGACACCTGAAGAGATGAAAGAAATCGTCGAACTTACAGGTGTTAAGGAAGGCGAGACAATCTTCTTTATCTGCGACAACTCATCAGACATCGCAGACAAGAACGCAGGCGTTGTTCGTACATGGCTCGGTAATGAGCTTGAACTTATCAAGAACGACCGATTTGAATTCTGCTTTGTTGTTGACTTCCCGATGTACGAGCGTGACGAAACAACAGATAAGATTATCTTCACTCATAACCCGTTCTCAATGCCTCAGGGCGGTCTTGAAGCTCTCGAAACAATGGAGCCGACAGAAATCCTTGCTTACCAGTACGACCTTGTATGTAACGGTATCGAGCTTGCTTCAGGTGCCGTTCGTAACCACAGCCCCGAGATTATGAGAAAGGCTTTCGAAATCGCAGGCTATCCGGAGGAAGAGCTTGAGAAGCGCTTCAGTGCTCTTTACAATGCTTTCCAGTTCGGTGCACCGCCGCACGCAGGTATGGCACCGGGTGTTGACCGTATCATTATGCTTCTTGCAGATACAGAAACAATCCGTGACGTTATCGCATTCCCACTTGACGGTCAGGCTCAGGACCAGATGCTCGGTGCTCCGAGTGAGGTTACAGAGCTTCAGCTTTACGAAGCAAATGTAAGCATCCGCGGCAGAGGCGGTTCGGAAATGCTCGGTTCTGATTCTGCAGACGGTTCAGCTCCTGCTGCAAAGTCACCGAAGGCACAAGCAAAGGCTGAAAAAGATAAGCTTGCAAGCCTTGAGTCTGTAAATGAACTCAGCTTCACAGATGACGAGAAGAAAAAGATGAACAAGATTTTCGAGATGATGTCAAAGAATGAGGCAGACCTCGGAAATACAGATACAAAAGACGTTGAACCGATGGTTTATGTTATGCCGATGACAAACATTCTCCGCGACGACGCAAGAGACCAGAAGTTTGATCGCAAGGATCTTCTTGCAGGTGCTCCGCAGAGCACAGAAGACAGCTGGCAGGTTCCCAGACTTGTAAAGTGAGGTGTTAAAAGTGGGATATTATGTTAACGAAATAAACTCAACAGGCAAAATTGCTGTTGACGATACAATCCTTGTAAAAGGTACTCCTGCAACAGCAGGTTCAAAAATGCTTGAAAATTTCACCCCGCTTTTCAGCGCTGAGGTAGTTGAAAAACTTGAAAAAGCAGGTTACGGAATTTCCGGCAAAACAAACGTCGGTGAATTTGGTCTTGATCTTATGGGCGAAACATCATACTTCGGTGCAAACGAGGTTGACGGAAAGCTCGTAAGTGCAGCTGCTGCACTTGTTAAGGACGGTGCAGTTACAGCAGCTCTCAATGTTGATCTTAACGGTGCACCCAGACGTGCTGCTGCGGTTTCAGGTGTTGATTTCCTTAAGCCGACATACGGTACAGTTTCACGTTACGGTGTAATCGCTGCTGCTTGCTCAGGTGAGCAGATCGGCGTAACAGCAGCCGATGCAGATGCTGTAAAGGAAATTCTTACAGTTATCGCAGGTCACGACTCAAAGGACGGCACAAGCCTTCCTGCTGAAAAATATGATTACGAAGCTGTTGAAGTATCAGGAATGAAGGTTGCTCTTGTAAAGGAGCTTTATGACCTTGCTTCTGATGAAGTAAAAGCAAACCTTGATAAATATATCGCTTCTCTCAAGGCTCTCGGTGCAACAGTTGAAACTGTTTCTCTCGATTGCATTAAGGAAGCACAGACAGCATGGCAGATTCTTATGTCAGCTGAAACAACAAACAACCTTTCACGTTTCGACGGTGTTAAATACGGTCACCGTACAGCTGATTACAAAAACATCGACGAGCTTTATGTAAAGAGCCGTACAGAAGCTTTCGGCTTCCTCACAAAGGCTACAATCATCTACGGTTCAGATGTTCTTGCAAAGGGCAAGTATGAAAGCTGTTACGATAAGTCACTCCGTATCCGCCGTGTTGTAACAGAGAAAATCAAGGCTGTATTTGCACAGTACGATGCAATTCTTGCACCTGCTTGTAAAGATGTTGAGTATAAGGCATATGATCTTATGGACTCATTTGAAAAGGTGTTTGCGGAAAGTATATTCACAGCAATTCCGAGCATCACAGGTGTTCCTGCTATGGTAACAAATGGTGTTCAGCTTATTGCTGATTCATACAAAGACAATGTTCTTCTGAGCATTGCAAAAAGTGTTGAAGGATTGGAGGCATAAACGATGAAATACGAACTTGTTATAGGTCTTGAAACTCACGTTGAGCTTTCAACAGATTCAAAGCTTTTCTGCTCTTGCGGTGGTCATTCAAGCCCGAAAGAGCCTAACGATTGTGTTTGCCCTGCTTGCAGCGGAATGCCGGGTATGCTCCCTGTTACAAACAAACACGCAATCGAGCTTGCAGTAAAAGCAGGTTTTATGCTAAACTGCAAAATCAATCAGTATACAACTTTTGATAAAGAGAGCTATTACTATCCCGACCTTCCTGCATCATACCAGACTACACAGTGGTTCAACCCCATCTGTGTTGACGGTAGTGTAGAAATCGGCGACAGAACAATCGGTATCAAGCAGATCCATCTTGAAGAGGACGCAGGTAAGCTCGTTCACGACGATGCAACAAACACATCACTTGTTGACTACAACAGAACAAGTGTGCCTCTTATAGAAATCGTAAGCCGTCCTGATTTCCGTTCATCAGAGGAAGTTATCACATACCTCAAGAAGCTCAAGTCAAGCCTTCAGTTTGCAGGCATTTCTGAGTGCGAAGAGGGTGCAATGAGATGTGATGTCAATATTTCAGTCCGTCCCGAAGGTTCAGAAGAATTCGGCGTACGTGCAGAAATCAAGAATATGAGCTCACTCTCAGAAATCAAGGATGCAATCGAATTTGAAAAGGTTCGTCACGTTGATGCTCTTGAACGTCATACTGAAGTTCTTGTTCAGGAAACACGCCGTTGGGATGACGTTAAAAGACGTACATTCCCGATGCGTAACAAGGAAACAGCAGCAGACTACCGTTATTTCCCGGACCCGAATCTTATGCCTATCGTAATCGATGACGAATGGCTTGAAGCAATCCGTGCAAGTATGCCTGCAACAGCAGAGGAGCAGAGCATCCGTTACACAGAAATGGGTATTCCGGAGAAGGAAGCAATGGTACTCGCATCTGACAGAAAGCTTTCTGATACATTTGATGCAGTCGTTGCTCTCGGCAGAGCACCGAAATCGGTTGCAAGCTGGATTCTTACAGAATGTATGGGTAATATGAAGCGTCTTGAACTTGATGAGCTTAAGATCGATTCAGCAAAGCTTGCAAGAATTATCGAGCTTGTTGATACAAACGAAATCACACGTCCTGCAGGTAAGAAAGTTCTTTCCGCACTCTTTGAGAGTAACATCGACGTTGACGCTTACTGCGAAGAAAACGGACTCAACGTAAAGGTTGACGAAGGCTTTATCCTCACAACAGTACAACGTATTGTTGCTGAAAATCCCGATGCAGTTGCTAACTACAAGAGTGGTAAGACAAAGGCAATGCAGGCTCTCTTCGGTCTCATTATGCGTGAGCTTAAGGGTACAGGCGATCCCGTTGTTATACGTGATCTGCTCCAGAAAGAACTTGATAAATAATTCGGACTTTCTCACAGAGCGAAGAACCAAAGAAACTAATTATAGGTTAACGGCTTGCAGTTATTGCAAGCCGTTTTTTTGTCTGTTTCTTTTTAGTCGTTTTATCCGTTTTGACGTATCATATACGCCTGCAACATATAAAACACTTTCTTCATCTCTGTGAAAAAGTCCGCTGTTGACAAAGACCTATTCTATTGATAAAATTTAAATGGATTTCAAAAAAACATCCCTTTTAAAGCCTCTCTTACCTAAAGGGAGGGGGACCGCGAAGCGGCGGAGGGATGCACACCGAAAGGAAGATTCTCAATGAAAAAAATCGGCAAAGAAGTGCTTTTCCTTGAAGCAAAGGGTAACATTCCGCGTAACGGTGAAGGCTCATTCATCCGTCTTAATGACGGCAGAATTATGTTCGGTTATACCGAGTTTTCCGGCAACGATTGGGAGGACGACGCAACGGCAAATATTGCTGTGATTTACTCTTCCGATGAGGGCGAAACATGGACAAAACCTGAAATCCTTTTCAGAAAACCCGAAGAAGCGTGGAATATTATGAGTTTTTCTTTTCTTCGTATGGGTAACGGCGATATCGGAGCGTTTTACATCGTTAAAAATGCTGACCGTACGGATAAAATTGTTCTCACACGCTCATCTGATGAGGGTAAAACCTGGTCAGAACCGATAAATTGCCTCGATTGCTTGTCAGTTGCCGATTATTATGTTATAAATAATGACCGCGTTGTAAGGCTTGAAAACGGCAGAATTATTCTCCCGACGGCAAGACATACGGTTGTTGATGCACCGCGCGACTTTATGCCGGGTGTAATCTGCTTGTTTTATTCCGATGATGACGGATATACATGGCAGAAATCAGATACGGAATTGACCTGTCCGTTCCCGTCAAATCCCGACGGTTATGAAGAACCCGGCATTTATGAAAGAGATGACGGTACTCTCTGGTGTTATATCCGCACAAGCCTCGGATTTCAGTTTGATGGTTTTTCGTTTGACAGCGGAAACACATGGACAACTCCGCGCCCGAATCCCTTTTTCTCGTCAGCGTGTTCGCCGATGCTCATTAATGACTGCGGTGAATTGACGGTAGCGATATTCAATCCCGTTCCCGAGCATCTTCTGCGTGATGAGTCCGAACCCTGGGGCAGAACACCTTTTGTTGTAGCTGTCAGCACAGACAGGGGACGGTCTTTCTCAAAAGAAAATGTTTTTTATATTGAAGATGACCTTACGAACGGCTACTGCTATCCTGCAATAATCGAATGTACCGACGGTTTCCTCGTCGCATACTACCATTCCAATGGCACCGACGTCTGCCTTAACAGCACGCGCATCACAAAAATCAGTTATGATGAGATTGATATTGTGTGGGAAAATCAAGAAAGTAAAAGATAAATAAACAAAAATTATCGGGATGAAGAGTAAATAAAAAACCTCCGAAGAAAAACTTCGGAGGTGAATTTATTTATCAGCCTACAAACTTGATTGTAAGAATCTTTTTGCCTGTGATTTCGAAATCTACGAAGCCGTCTTCCTTCATTGTAAGCGGTTCAATGTCCTTCTCTTCAAGGCTTACGAGCTTAACCTCGCTCCACTTCTTGCCTGAGTATGCAGGAAGCTCAAATTCAGCCTTCTGTCTTTCAACAGGTGACTGTGCCTTTTCAATCGGAGCCATACCGCCGTTAAGACGGATTGATGTCTTCACAGCATTGTCTGACGGGTTGAAGATACGAACAACATAGCCTTCGCCGTCTTCGCTGAGCTTAACTGCGCTGACGTTGAGTTTCTCGTTTTCAAGCTCAAGGAATGAGTGAACAAGACCGTTCTTACCGTGCTCTGTCGGTGCAAACTGTGCGATACCGAAGCTGAGGTTGAATCTTTCTGATTCGCCCCATACGTTGCCCTCTTCCCAGTCGCCTGCGTGAGGCATAAATGCGTAACGGTATGTGTTTTTGCCGATGCACTGTGAGCCCTTGTCAACTTTGCTGTAGTCCTGCATATCTGATGTTACGCAGATACGAAGCGGATAAGCACGGAGAAGTGAAAGGTAAACTGTACCGCACTCGTCGTCGCTTGCTTCGTAAGCCTTAAGGCCTGTGTTAAGAAGAGCAACGCCGTTTGTGCCGTCTGTAACGTCAACGAATGAGTTCATCGGATGCTCTGTCATCGGGATTTCATCGTAGATTGAGTAGTCAAGCTTTGCAACCTGACGCTTAACAACGTCGAACTGACCCTGAGCGTATGAGAACTCTGACTTGATATCTGTCGGGAATGCTACCTGAAGGTAGTGATCCTCTGACTGATTGTCAATTGTTGTTTCAATTTCAAGATACTTTGCTCCCTTGCGGAGAGTTACGATATTGACAATCTTGCACGGGTTGAGGTGCGGTGAACGAGTCTTTTCGTCCATGCTTCTGCCTTCGGGAAGTGCCCAGTCGATTTCAATCTTATATGCAACTTCGAGCTCACCTTCGTGGAGAAGTGTGATCTTTGCTCTCTCGTTAAGAGTTGTGAATGTTTCGTCGTTCTCGGGAACGATGTGCTCCCAGGGATTACCGATTTCGCCTGTATCCTTGAAGTAGCCGAGGCCTTCGTATGACTTGCCGTTAGCCTTGTCAAGAACATTGTATGTACCGTTTGCGTTGAATGAAACTCTGAGGTATTCGTTCTCCATAATCTGAGCTCTCTTGAGCATTGTTTTCGGAGTTGTTGCGCGAACGTTGTAAAGCGGCTGAAGCTTGAGAGTTCTGTAACCGAAGCCCGGGATGTCCTTAACGTCAACAACGATCTTGTACTGCTGAGTATGAAGAACGTTTGCAACGTCGTTCGGGTTCTGGATAATCTGTGCAACGTGCTTGTTTGTTGCAAGAACCTGATATGTAAGGATTTCACCGTCTGTGTCTGTAATCTTGAAGCTGTCTGCCTTCCATTCCATCGGAAGCTCGATTGTCATCTGAACGCTCTCGCTTCTCCTGAACGGTGCAGGGTTGTAAACAACGATAGCTGCGTCGTCACGTGTGAAGCCGTCAAGTTTGATGTCACCTGCAACGTCCATAAATGCTCGCTCGTAAACGCAGTTTGAAAGCTCCTTTGACTGTCTGTAACGTGAAACAACATCCTCATAAACGATGTCACGTCCGCAGGCACCGATGCTGTCGTGGCCGTGGTTCTGAAGAAGATAGTTGTATGAAAGGTCGACGAAATTCTTCTGGAAGGGTGCACCTGCAAAAGCCGAGAAAACTGCAAGAGGCTCAGCGTAGTTCATAAGCTGAGTTTCTGTCTTGAAGTTATCCTGCTTGATGTATGTTCTTGCAGAAAGGATCCAACCCATAACGGGGCTTACGCTACCCTTTGTGAACGGCTCACGCATTTCGCCCTTGAGTACAGGTGAATTCTCGTCGAACTCGTCGATGATGCCCTGCTCCATTTCTTTGAGTGTGCTGTGGAAAACTTCTGCGTTCGGAAGAACAGCGTCAAGGTCCTTGATCATCTCAACCTCACGGATGTCGGGGCAGGATGAGTCGTGACCGAGAGACCAGAAACGGTGAGAGGTTGTCCAGTCGCCGTCTTGCTCGCGCATTGCCTGTTCAGCACGGTCTTTGATGTTTTCTTTATGATACTCAAAGAACGGGTGTGTGTACTGGTAGTCGAGCTTCTGATTTTCGTTATCTACAAACTTGAACACACCGTTGTTATCGTTCCAGACCATATCACGGTTGTTTTCGTTTGACTGGTTGTAATAAACCGGACGCTGAACTATGTACCAGATGTTGTAACGAGGACGCTTTGCAAGACGTGAAGCGTAGATACGTGTTCCGTCCGGGCTTTCCCAGTAGAACTCTGAACGCGGAGCTGTGTATTCGTTAACACCGCGGTAGAAAGATGCGAAGTGAATATCAAAGCCTGCATAAATCTGCGGAAGCTGTGAAATCTGACCCCAACCGAAGGGTGAGTAACCTGTCTTACTGATACCGCCCATTTCCTTGCCGATTCTGTGACCGAGGAGAAGGTTACGGATGAGTGCTTCACCGCCGACCGTAAATTCGTCGGGAAGGCAGAACCACGGACCTACACCGATTTTGCCTTCAGAAACAAGCTTCTTGAAAAGCTCTTTCTTCTCGGGATAAACCTCAAGGTAATCCTGAACGGGCATTGTCTGTGAGTCAAGGTGGAAATGCTTATACTCGGGATTCTTTTCGATAATGTCAATGAGCATATCGAGCATATAGCCGAGCATATATTGTGTTCTTCTTGCGGAGAAGCGCCACTCTCTGTCCCAGTGTGTGTTGGATATAAAGTGGCAGCTTATTTTCTTTTCGTTATCCATTTGCTGTGTCTCCTTCTGTAGTTTCTGCAGTTCCCTCTGCGGGAGCTTCTGCAGGCTGTTTTTTCAAGGTTTCTTTAAGTCTGATGATACTTGCGTCGACATCACTTTTGTATGTAAGATATTTGTCTGCAAGGCAAAGAGCAAAAAGTGTAAATGAAACAACACTTAGTACATTTTTCGCTGAAAAAATTTTCATCAACCAATCATCCCTTTATAATTTTTAAAATATCTTCAAAGCTGTCTTCAAAATAATTACAAACAGCCTTTGTTCCGCTTTCAACGATATTGCCGCCTGCAATACCGATTGTTGTATAACCTGCAAGACGAACGGAGCAAGCACCTGCACCGCTGTCTTCAATACCGATAACGTGGTTACGGTCTGCAAATGCTTCGCCGAGACCGACGATTGAAGTTTCTGAATAGAGCCACGGATGCGGCTTGGGTGAAAGCTCACCGAGAGTACCTACAGAACCCTTACGAAGCGGGAAGCCTGCAGAAATGATTGCATCGTAGAAATCCTTCGGGTCACCCATACCGAGTGCCTTGAATGCAGAAAGGATTTCTGGCCATGCTTTTTCATAAAGACCTGATGTAACAAGACCGATTTTAACACCCATATCCTTGAGCTCGTAAAGGAAATCCTTTACGCCGACTGTCGGAGTAAATGCACCGTCCTTGCCTCTGCCTGCCATAATTTCTTCCATCTCTCTGTGTGTATGCTCGAAGTAGAAATCACGAGCCTTGTCAAGAGATTCACCGGGACAGTATTTATCGATACAGTACTGAAGGTGTTCAGAAACAGAGTGGCCTGAAACGAAGGGTATGTCAGCCTCTTCAAGCTCAAACTTCGGGTTGCCGAGAAGGCTTGCAATACTCATCTGAATAATCCAGATCCAGAATTCTTCGCTACGGACTGTTGTTCCGTCAAGGTCCATAAGAACAGCCTTTACAGGCATATCGAGCTGAACGGGCTGAACGGGATAGTATGTCGGGTAAGCTATTGCTGACTTAACGCAAGCGAGAGTGTGTGAGCCGAAAGAAACGAACTCAACCTTCTGGTCGCCTGTTGCAACGATATCGATAACACCGTTTTTGCCGACGGAAAACTTACCGTCTTCTGTTGTGCTGAGAACATGGAAGCCGCTGTCTGCTCCGATGTCGCCCAGATCGGGAATGTGGATTGTTTTGTCAAGTAACATAATTAACGTCCTCTTTTTCTAATATGTAGTCAATCAATTTATGTTAACAAAACATTGTTTAAAAGTCAATGCAGTTTATCGAAAAAAACTGTGTTTTTTGAGCCTTTTATAAGAGGTTTATTTGTTGACTTTTTTAGCGATAAAAAGTATAATTAATCTATTATTCTACAATTTAAGTTCACAGGGTGTGATATTGTGCAGAATGTGTTGATCGTAAGCCATACAATGGAAATCGGCGGAGCTGAAAAGGCTCTGTTGGGTTTGCTCGGCGTTTTCGACTACACTAAGTACAATGTCGACCTTTTTTTATATCACCACGAGGGTGAACTGATGCAGTTTATTCCGAAAGAAGTCAATCTTCTTCCCGAAAATAAGAGCTATGCTTCACTCGCAAAACCCTTGAAGCAGGTTATAAAAAACAGAGCTTTCGGCACACTTGTCGGACGTTATAACGGCAAGAATGCCGCAAACGAATACATCGTGAAAAACAACATCCGGGACGGCAGTTACGTTTTTATTGACTACAGCCACAGATACACAAAACCCTTTATGCCGAAGATTTCGGACAAGGAATACGACCTTGTAATAAGCTTCCTCACACCGCATTATTTTGCGGCAGAAAAGGCGAAGGGTAAAAAGAAAATCGCGTGGATTCATACGGATTATTCTTATATTGATGTTGACGTTGTGTCCGAGCTTGATATGTGGTCGAAATACGACCGTATAGTTTCAATTTCCGAAAAGGTTACGGAAGCGTTTCTTAAAAAATTCCCCGAGCTTGCGGACAGAATTGTGCTTATCAAAAACATTCATCCTTCGGAGCTTATCAAAAAGCAGGCGGATGAATTTGATGCAAGCAATGAAATGCCCGACGACGGTTATATAAAATTCCTCTCCGTCGGAAGATATACGGATGCTAAAAATTTCGACAATGTACCTGATATATGCAGGCGGCTTGATAATGTTAAGTGGTACATCATCGGCTATGGTGCTGACGAAGAGCTTATCAGAAAGAAAATTGCAGAAGCAGGAATGGAGGACAGGGTTATTCTTCTCGGAAAGAAAGCAAACCCGTACCCTTATTTCAAAGCCTGTGATTTTTACGTTCAGCCGTCACGGTATGAGGGAAATTCCGTTACGGTAAACGAAGCGTTAATCCTCGGTAAAAAGGTTGCAATAACAAATTATGCAACTGCGGCAAGCCAGATTGATGACGGAATGAACGGAGTTATCGTTCCGCTTGAAAACGAAAAATGTGCGGCAGGACTTAAAGCTTTTATTGAAGACACAGAGCTTCAGAAAAAAATAGAAGAAAATATTAAAAATTCGGATTTTTCCAATTTCGATGAATTTAAAAAATTAGTTGAGATTACGGAGGGTTAACTATGGATAAGTTGCTCGATAAAAGAATACGAACAATGATAGAAGAGCTTCAGGGATTTGTAACACCTGTTCGTCTTGATGTTACAGGCTGGAAGACCTTACCTTGCGGATATAAGGAAGATAACACGGTGCCGTCACCCGACCTTGACGGTTGGCAGGATTTCGGCAGAACGCAGACATGGGGCGATCAGGCTGAAGAGCACCGTTGGTTCTATAATCATATTGAGATTCCTGCAGAGCTTAAGGGTCAGGATGTTGAGCTTTATGTTTCAACAACGATGCCCGGCGACAGCCAGTGGGATCCTCAGTTCATCGTTTACCTTGACGGTAAAGAAATAAGAGGTATGGATTCCAACCACCGTTACATAAAGCTTGACAGCAATAAAGACGGCTACGATGTTCACCTCTATGCTTATTCAAGACCCTTTGGTGAAAGAGCATATTTTTACAGCCAGCTCTGCGTTTTCAACAGAGCGGTTGAAAAACTTTACTACGACTTGAAGGTTCCTTATGAGGTTGTCGAATATCTTGATGACAGCGATAAAAACCGCGGTGATATCGTGCTTCTGCTTAACGAAGCTCTCAACAAGCTCAACTGGTGTGCTCCGATGAGCGAAGAATTCCTCGCTTCCGTTGACGAAGCAAACAAGTTTATGGACGAAGAATTCTACGGAAAATTCTGCAAGGACCAGGATGTAACGGTAAGCTGTATCGGCCATACTCATATCGACGTTGCATGGCGTTGGACTCTTGAACAGACAAGAGAGAAGGTTCAGCGTACTTTCGGCAGCGTTATCGAAATGATGAAGAAGTATCCTGAATACAGATTTATGTCAAGCCAGCCGCAGCTTCTCAAATACCTCAAGGAAGATGCACCCGAAATGTATGAAGAGGTAAAGCGTCTTGTTAAGGAAGGCAGATTCGAGCTTGAAGGCTCAATGTGGCTTGAAGCAGACTGTAACCTCTCAAGCGGTGAGTCACTCGTCCGTCAGATTATGTTCGGCAAGCGTTTCTTCAAGGAAGAGTTCGGTGTTGACAATAAGACAGTATGGCTTCCCGATGTTTTCGGTTACAGTGCAGCAATGCCGCAGATTATGAAGAAGAGCGGTGTTGAAAATTTCGTAACCTCAAAAATTGCCTGGAACGAAACAAACCGTCTTCCCTACGATACTTTCACATGGCAGGGTATCGACGGTTCAAAGGTTTTCACATATTTCCTCACAGCTGTAAGAAGAAAGAAGAACTACGAGGGTATGTATTGGCGTTCAACTTATACACCAAGAGCAATTCCCGCTTATGTTCAGGGTACCTGGGACAGATATGAGCCCAAGCCCCTTAATCACGATCTTCTTATGCCGTTCGGTCACGGTGACGGTGGCGGCGGTCCCGAAGATAATGATATCGAATATATCAGACGAATGCAGCACGGCATCAACGGCTGTCCGCAGGTCAAGTGGGAAAGCTCGGCAGAATTCCTTGAAAGGCTCCGCAATAAGCTTAACTCCAACAAGCGTCTTCCGACTTGGGTAGGCGAGCTTTACCTTGAATTCCACAGAGGTACATACACCTCACAGGCAGCAAATAAGCGTAACAACAGAAAGAGCGAGCTTCTTTATCAGAACACCGAGCTTGTAAACTCAATGGCAGGCAAGCTCCTCGGTGCTGAATATCCGCAGAAGGAGCTCAACGACGGTTGGGAGTGCATCCTCCTCAATCAGTTCCACGATATTATCCCCGGCTCATCAATCCGTCCTGTTTATGAGCGTTGCGAAGAGGATTATAAGAAGATTATCGGCTCAGCAACCGAGCTTGAGTCAAAAGCTTACAAGTCACTTCTCAAGAATATCGGCACAAAGGGTGGCGTAGCTGTATTCAATCAGAACTCGTTTGTATCTGACGGTTACGTTAACCACAACGGCAAGACCTATCGCGTAAACGGTATTCCTGCAAAGGGTTATAAGGTTGTTGACCTCGCCGATGCTGACAAGGCATATACACTTAACGGCAAAACACTTGAAACAAGCAACTATATTGTTGAATTCAACGATGAGTATGTTATCACACGTCTTTACGATAAGGTGAATGAACGCGAGGTTCTCCGTGAAGGCGGACGAGCTAACTATATCGAAGCGTTCGAAGATTATCCGTACGAATACGATGCTTGGGAAATTTCCAAGTATTACACAGAAAAGAAGTATGAAATCAGCGACGTAAGCGACGTTAAGTTCCTTGACGAGGGTTCACGCTTCGGCTTCGAAATTACAAGAAAGTTCTACAAATCAATCATCAAGCAGAAGATTTATTTCTACGACGGTTCAAACAGAATTGACTTCGATACATATGCTGACTGGCATCAGGAGCATCTTATGCTCAAGGCTGCATTCGATGTTGATGTCAACTCTGACAAGGCAACATATGAAATCCAGTTCGGTTCGGTTGAACGTCCTGTTCATAAAAACACAAGCTGGGAGTCAGCAAAGTTCGAAGTATGTGCTCATAAGTATATTGATTATGCAGACTATGGCTACGGCGTATCTCTTCTTAACGATTGCAAGTACGGCCATAATATTGAAAACGGCACAATGAAGCTTTCAATGTTCAAGTGCGCAACTGCTCCCGACCCGGAGGCAGATAAGGGTGAACACTTCTTCACATATTCACTCTTCCCACACGCAGGCAACTTCCGCGAAAACGGAACAATTCAGCTTGCTTATGAGCTTAACTGCCCGCTTAAGGCATTCGATGTTGAGGCACAGGAAGGCACACTTCCCGAAGAGTATTCATTCATCAGCTGTAATGCAGATAACTTCATCGTTGAAACTGTCAAGAAGGCAGAGGCTGACGATGCACTCGTTGTCCGCGGATACGAAAGCTACAATAAGCGTACAAACGTTAAGCTCGATTTCGGCTACGATGTTAAGAAAGCATACATCTGCGACCTTCTTGAAAACAATATTGAAGAAATCGAAGTTAAAGATAACAGCGTAGAATTTACGGCAAAACCGTTTGAAATCATTACAATCAAAGCATACTAATTTTACAGAGGTTATTCTTTTGAAAATTATAAAGAAACTTGCGGCACTTTTTGTTGCAACGGTCATTGCATTTTCAGTTATCTGCCACGCATCAGCAAAACAGATTGATTTTGCCGAGTGGAACAACCACGAAGAGGTGTTTGTTATTGCAGATGAGGATGTGCCCAGTAACTCAGGGCTGGATTTTGCTCAGCTCAAAGTGAAGTACGACTATCCTTCTCACCGAATGCGATTATTCTTTCTTGTGAAGTTCAACAGCTTCGGTGAAGAGGCTAATCCGGGTGTCAGATTTGCGTTTAACGGCGACGAAGAGGTTTCAATTAACCTTAACGGTGAAGCGGAATATAATGAAGATAAATACTATCTTGATTTTATTTCCCACACAATTCCCGTTAACGGTGTGGTATATTTCGAAGTTACCTTTGGAGTAAAAGAAGGAATCCCCGAAGAAAGAATTCTGTCTGTAACCTTTGCAGATCCTGACGGCATTCTTTCAAACACCTATACGGTTGACCTTACCGAAGGTGAACAGGCGGATTCTGAAGACGAGCCGACGAACGAAGAAGAATCAAAGACGAAAACGACCAAGACAACAAAACAGAAAACCACAAAAACCAAAACAACAAAATCCGATAAAACCAAAAAGACAAAAGCGGAGAAATTGGCAACTGCGGCTGATGGACAGCAGTCTGAGGCGGAGCTTTTCAGAAACGAGGAAAGCGAATCGCCGGACCGTTCCGAAAATGAAAAAGTCTTTTTTGTATCTGCAGCAGCCGTTGTATCGTTGGGGTTGATACTTTCGGGATGTCTGCATTTCCTTAAACGCAATAATCACAAAGGGGACAAAGGGTGATATGAAAAAATACGGTTTATTGGGAAGAAGGCTTCTGCACAGCCTGTCACCGGAAATTCACAGAGAACTCGGAAATTACAGCTATGAGCTTTTCGAGATAGAACCTGAAAATCTTGCGGAGTTTTTCTCAAAAAGAGATTTTGCAGGTCTGAGTGTTGTTTTTCCTTATAAAAAGGAATCCGTAAAATACTGCGACGAGTTGACTGAGGTTGCGCGAAAGCTCGACTGTGTTGATACAATCACGGTTGATGAAAACGGCAGACTCATCGGTGACAACTGTGAGTATGATGGCTTCTGCCATATGATTACCAAGTGCGGTATTGACGTCAAGGGCAAGAAGGTTCTGCTCCTTGGCAAGAATGCATCTGTTATCCGCGTAGTTATCGAGGATATGGGTGCAAGAGAAATCGTTGATGTAACGGTTGACGGCAAAGTGAATTTCGAAAACATCTATGAGCATACGGACGCAGAAATTCTTGTCAACACAACCCAGACAGGCATGTATCCGAACAACGGCGACAAGGTTGTTGACGTAAAGCGTTTCCCGAAAATAGAAGGCGTTCTTGAGGTTATTTATAACCCACGAAGAACGAAGCTTATCTGTGATGCAGAGGATCTTGAAATTCCGAATTCCGACGGACTTTCAATGCTTGTTGCTCGTGAATATCTTGCAGAAATCCGATTCGGCAGAATTGAACCTGACGACGAGCTGTTCAAAGCAACGTACAAGACAATGAGCGACCGCAGGAAGAATATCATTTTTGTCGGCTTGCCCGGTTGCGGTAAAACAACTATCGCAAAGGTCGTTGCTGCGAAGCTCGGCAGACCGTGTATCGACGTTGACCGTCTTATCGAAATGAAAGCAGGTGTTCCGATTCCTGCAATCTTCTCTGCATACGGTGAAAAATATTATCGCGAGCTTGAAACGGAAACTCTCCGTAAAATCACGCGCAACGGCGGCCAGGTTATCGCAACGGACAGCGGTGCGGTTATGAGCCTTGAAAATCAGTACTATCTTCGTCAGAACGGCTATATCGTCTGGCTTTCCCGTGACCTCAGCGAGCTTAAGCTTAACGGAGTTTATCTTGCAAGAAACCGTGAAGCACTTGAAAGAATTCACGAGGAACGCTCCCCGATTTATAAGTTCCTTGCGGATATCAATGTCGAAGTAACCGACAATGCGGAAAAAACCGTATTCGAAATCATCGAACGAATGAATATCAAACAAACCCCCTCTGCGTTTTAAACGATTAACACCCACTCACAGCCGAGTGGGTGTTTTTGCATATATATAATGTATATATGAAATACACTTAACAATCACGCAGATTCGGGTTTGTGGAGCGGAGTTCAAATCAACGTCACAAGGGCGCGCATTGTGCGTCCGTAAAAAATGTACAAGATTAACGGGAAGATAATATCTTCTCCTACTAATCCTGACTCAAATTAACCGCGTAGGGACGGGCGTCCTCGACCGTCCGATAAATGGAAGCTCAAAAGAACGAAAAGAGATAAAAACAAAAGAAATAAAAGAAAATAATAAAGAATCTCAAACATACCATATATAGAAGAAAGAAGATAAAAGGTAAATAAAACCAACATATAGTATCCCTGAACGGTATAGAAAACAAGATATACGAGGAACACGCGGGAGGGTTGAAAGAGGGGTAAAAAATATTAAAAAAAGTGTTGA
>JAZNPE010000079.1:0-11372 GCA_045589535.1 Acutalibacteraceae bacterium
TGCCGACCCTTGCCTTCAGCTCGTTGATGGCACGGATCAGGTTTTCCAGCTTTTCCTCATCGCTGTCTCCGCCGAGACCCAGGAAGTCCGCGATCTCCGCGTATCTTGCCAGAGTGTGGGGATGGTCGTACTGAGAGAAGGTACCCATCTTAGCGGGAGCCTCAGCTGCATTGAAACGGAGAACCTCTTCAATCATAAGTGCATTAGCCACACCGTGAGGTAAATGGTGGAAAGCGCCAAGCTTATGTGCCATAGAGTGGCATACGCCGAGGAATGCATTTGCGAATGCCATACCTGCCATGGTAGCAGCGTTAGCCATCTTTTCACGCGCTTCCACGTCGGTCTGACCGTTGTCGTATGCACGGGGCAGATACTTGAAGATATTCTTAAGAGCCTGGAGAGCAAGACCGTCAGTATAGTCGGTAGCGAGCATTGCAGCGTAAGCTTCTACAGCGTGTGTTACAGCGTCGATACCGGAAGCAGCGGTTAAGCCCTTAGGAGCGCTCATATGGAAATCAGTGTCAATGATAGCCATATTGGGAAGAAGTTCATAGTCAGCAAGAGGATATTTAACACCGGTTGCTTCGTCTGTAATAACTGCGAAAGGTGTAACTTCAGAGCCTGTACCTGCTGATGTGGGAACTGCGATGAAGTATGCCTTTTCACCCATCTTGGGGAATGTGTAAACTCTCTTGCGGATATCAATGAATCTCATTGCCATATCCATAAAGTCTGCATCCGGATGCTCGTACATAACCCACATAATCTTTGCTGCGTCCATTGCTGAACCGCCGCCGAGTGCGATGATTGTATCAGGCTTGAATGCTGCCATCTGTGCAGCACCTTCTTTTGCGTTGCCGAGTGTGGGGTCAGGCTGAACATTGAAGAATGTTGTGTGAGCAATGCCCATTTCGTCAAGCTTATCTGTGATGGGCTTAGTGTAGCCGTTTTCATAAAGGAAAGTATCTGTTACGATAAATGCTTTCTTTGAACCGCGGACTGTACGAAGCTCATCAAGAGCAACAGGCAAGCAACCTTTCTTGATATATACCTTTTCAGGTGCACGGAACCAAAGCATATTTTCCCTTCTTTCTGCTACTGTCTTAATATTGATAAGGTGCTTAACACCAACGTTGTCTGATACTGAGTTACCGCCCCATGAACCGCAACCGAGTGTAAGTGACGGAGCGAGCTTGAAGTTGTAAAGGTCACCGATACCACCGTGTGATGAAGGTGTGTTAACAAGAATACGGCAAGTCTTCATTCTTGCAGCGAATTCATTGATTTTTTCTGTTTCTGTTACTTCATTAAGGTAAACAGAAGATGTGTGACCGTAACCGCCGTCAGCAACAAGCTGTTCTGCCTTATCAAGTGCATCTGCAAAAGAAGTTGCCTTGTACATTGCAAGAACGGGAGAAAGCTTTTCATGTGCAAATTCTTCGCTGATATCAACACTTTCAACTTCACCTATAAGAATCTTTGTTCCTTCCGGAACTGTTACACCTGAAAGCTCTGCAATTTTTGCTGCAGGCTGACCAACGATTTTTGCATTAAGAGCACCGTTGATAATGATTGTCTTTCTTACCTTTTCTGTTTCTGCAGGATCAAGGAAGTAGCAACCGCGTGCTGCAAACTCAGACTTTACTGCATCATAAATACTCTCAAGAACGATAACTGACTGCTCTGAAGCACAAATCATACCGTTGTCAAATGTCTTTGAGTGAATGATTGAGTTGACTGCAAGAAGAATATCTGCACTGTCATCGATGATTGCAGGTGTGTTACCTGCACCAACACCGAGAGCCGGCTTACCGCTTGAATAAGCAGCCTTAACCATACCGGGACCACCTGTTGCAAGGATAATATCTGCTTCCTTCATAACTGTGTTTGTCATTTCGAGTGAGGGAACATCGATCCAGTCGATGATTCCTTCGGGAGCACCTGCTGCTACTGCTGCTTCAAGAACAAGCTTTGCTGCTGCAATTGTACAGCCCTTTGCTCTGGGGTGAGGAGAAATGATAATAGCATTACGTGTCTTAAGAGCAAGTAAGCACTTGAAGATTGCTGTTGATGTTGGGTTTGTTGTCGGGATAACCGCTGCAACAACACCGATAGGCTCTGCAACCTTTTTGATGCCGAATGCCTTGTCTTCTTCAATAATGCCACAGGTTTTTGTTTCCTTGTATGCATTGTAAATGTATTCAGCAGCATAGTTGTTTTTGATAACCTTATCTTCAACTATGCCCATTCCTGTTTCTTCAACAGCCATCTTAGCAAGTGATATTCTTGCTTTATTTGCTGCAGAAGCTGCTGCAAGGAAAATTTTGTCTACCTGCTCCTGAGTGTAGGTAGCGAACTTCTTCTGAGCTGCTCTTGTTTTAGCGATGGCTTCCTGAAGTGTTTCAACGCTATCTACAATTGCGTAATTTTTAGTTTCCATTTGTATCCTCCTAAAAAATTATTTACTTAAACTTATTTAATCTGATTATTCAAATACGCTAATGAAAGCGCCAGATTTTCATTTTCAAGAATTACCCCGTCAGGTACATTCAACTTACACGGAGCAAAATTCAGAATTGCCACAATTCCGCATTGCACCATTTTGTCACATACTTCCTGGGCTGAACCTGCACCGACTGTGATAATACCGAGCTGTATATTGTTATCTTTGCAAAAATCATCAAACTCATTTATAGGCTTAACTTTGATTTTTCCGGTTATGCTCATTTCCTTGTCGTTGCTGTCAAAGGCTGCTGCGATTTTAATGCCGAATTTCTCAAATTCATCATAATCAAGAAGTGCCTTGCCGAGCTTTCCTGCACCTACTAAAACTGCAAGTGTGTAGTTGTTACATCCAAGAGTGTTTTCAAGTTTTTCTATAAGTTCTGATGTAAGATAACCAAGCTTCGGCTTTCCTGCACCGCTGATTGATGCAAGGTCCTTTCTGACCTGAACTTCGCCAAGTGAGAGCTTTCGTGCTATGGTTGTTGCCGATATATGTTCATATCGTTCTTCCGGCAAGTCCCTAAGCAAATCAAGATACATCGGTATTCTTCCGAGTGTTGCTTTTGAAACACCGTTTTTACACATAAGAAAACCTCCCTTGCCTGACTTCGTTAATATTTTAACAGCACTCTTGCCTTTTGGGAATTCTTAAAATATATAATCAGTATTATCATTATCGATAACACCAATATCGATAAATAAAAACAAACCCGACCTCAATTAAGAGATCGGGTAAAAAAATCAGATTTATAGATATTTTCTTTTAGATTCACACAGTTCTGTAATAAACTGCCTGTCAAGTTTCGATAATTTGTATCCATTTTTGTAAATCAGAACATCCTTATATATTTTCTTGTTATCCACGCATTTTTTCTGAACCAGATTGTATCTTTTCAGAAGACTCTCGGGAGCAGGAGAAACCCACATAAAGGTTTCAGGATTGTTTGAAAGTAAATCAAACTGACTTGCTCTTTCAAATATAAATATTCGACGGTCAACATTATCGGGAAGCTCTTCCTTTACCACCTTTGAAAGCGGCATTGAGGGTACATACGGGTCAGCATGCGCTATTTCAATAAAATTAGTCAAATCATCAAAAGTAATTGTTTCCTTTTGTGAAAGCGGATTGTCTGCACTCATTATCAGCGAATAGGTAAATTCCGTCACCATCTCATAACAAAAGCCTTTTTCCTCGAGCATTGCTTTGAAATACTTGTCGTAATTTTCCGCATATCTTATAATGCCGAGTTTATAATCATGCTCAAGCATATTGCGGATTGTTCGTTGTGAGTTTGTCTCCTTGTAGAAAATTTCTGCAGCTTCCTTGGAAAGTGATTTTGAAAACTGCGAAAATGCTTCAGAAATGTAACAAGCCCTCGGCACAGAAATTGAAAACTTTTGCTTCTTTGCCGAACCTTTTTTATAAAAGTTTTCGACCTCATCGATCTGATTAAGAATTCCCTTAGCATAATTTATGAATTCTTCGCCTTCAGGAGTGAGTTCCATACCCTTTGTGGTACGTTCAAAGATTGATATTCCTATGTCTGCTTCAAGCTCCTTGATGGAACGGCTGACATTGGGTGCCGCAATCAATAAAGTTTCCGCTGCTTTGTTAAGTGAACCGACTTTTGCAACCTCAACAGCATATTTCATATGCAAAATATTCATAACTTCACCTCATTTAAAAGGTTTACTGAATAATTATACACCTTTTTGCATTCATATTCAACACATTAAATGCTTTTATTTTCATTCGAAATCGAAGATTTCAGAATAAATGGTTTTGATGTATTTATTTGAGTTGTGATTGATTCAAAAACATCGTCCCATACTGTTTGCGTAGTTTAAAACAATTGAATATTCTTTTCACCTTTCTGTCTGAATATTGTAAACCCACGATGCATATTAAACACATCGGGGATTGTGTTTAAATGTGTCTATAAAATACATAGAAATGTATGCAACATATAAATTACAATTCTGTATTAAGACTTTACTCTCAGCATCGGAATTGATTTCCGATGCTGCTTTTGTTTGCAGATTAATTTATGTTTTATCTAACATATTAAAAGTGAAGACGCAGGCTAGCCTTTTCAGTTAGACTGAACACTATAATTTATACAATCAATCATATTAACTTTTTCGTCATTATTGCAATTCAGTTTTGAGACATGTTGAACAACACTTTCGGCGTGAACTTGTGCAACTTTCTTTTTTAGTATTTCTGCATCTTCTTTTGTTTCGGGATAATGGACGATTATTTTCAAAATTAATACACCAACCTTTCAGAAAAGTATATGAAGGCAGTTTAAAAATAAGAATGTACTTTGTAGTTTTGAAATATAAAACTATACAAAAAAGATTTAGCAAGCACTGCCTCCCGGTACCAAATGTACCTTGGCGAGGTCAGGGGAAGTCCCCTATTACCCCTTTTTACGTTCCTTCAAAAAAGATTTTTGAAGGTTGAAATTACATTTCAATCGTTCATAAAATGAACTGAAATGTTCTTCAGAATAGAATAAAAAAGTTTGAGTTAACATAAAAAATAACATAAATTATTCTTTGAATAACACTGAAGTCTGTTTTTACAGACGATTAAATCGCAGATTTAACCCCGAAAGAGTTTTTATTTTAAAGGCTCTTTCGGGGAATTTTTATGGGGTTTTAGGGTCTCCCTGAAGTGCCGACGATTACCTTTGTATATCAGAAGGCAGTGCTTGCTAAATCTTTTTTCATTTTAAAATACGGGTTGATTATTATGCGAATCTGATGTATAATACTTTCAGTGAGAGCCGTAATGTTAAAATTATATAGCATTTGTATCATTGATTTTGGGAGGTTCGCTTATGAAGAACAATATCGTTGACAATCGGAAGGTTGCAATATATTCGAGGAAGTCAAAATTCACCGGTAAGGGTGAAAGTATTGCTAATCAGATTGAGATTTGCAAAGCAAAGATTAAGCTTGTGTTCCCCGCCTGTGTGGAAGATGAGATAATCATTTACGAAGACGAAGGTTTTTCAGGCGGCAATACAAACCGTCCTCAATTTAAAAAAATGATGCAAGATATTAAAAGCAATAAACTCAAGGCTGTTATTTCGTACAGGCTTGACCGAATCAGCAGAAATGTTGCTGACTTTGCAAATATGTATGAAGAGTTCAGGCACATGAATGTTTCATATATTTCGGCAACCGAATCCTACGATACCTCTACCCCGAGCGGTGTTGCAATGATGAGTATGGCAACTGTTTTTGCACAGCTTGAAAGAGAAACTATCGCTGAGAGAATCCGTGACAATATGTATGAGCTTGCAAAGACCGGCAGATGGTTAGGCGGTATTACTCCGACCGGATACAAAAGTGCTGAAACTGTTGAACGAATCACCATTGACGGAAAGCAACGAAAGGCATATATGCTTGAATTGGTTGACGAAGAGGCTGAAACGGTTAAACTTATTTACAAATTATTTCTCCAGACAAATTCATTAACCAAGGTTGAAACATATCTTATTCAAAATCAGATTCTCTCAAGAAACGGTAAATATTTCAGCCGCTTTACAATCAAACTTATACTTAATAATCCCGTTTATTTAGTAGCTGACGAAGATGCTTACAATTACTTCCGAGAGCAGGATATTGAGATTTATTCCGACCGTGATAAGTTTGATGGTAAACACGGTATTATGGCATATAACAAGACTATACAGACTGTCGGAAAAGCAGTCCAGGTCAGAGATATGTCTGAATGGATTGTTGCGATCGGCAAGCATACAGGTCTTATAAAGGGTAAAGATTGGATTAAGGTTCAGGAGTTGCTTTTACAAAACAGGTCAAAGGCTTACAGAAAACCAAAGAGTAATGTTGCTTTGCTTTCGGGTTTGCTGTATTGCGGTGACTGCGGCTCATTTATGCGTCCGAAGCTAACAAAGAGACTTAATGCTGACGGTGAGCATATTTATACATATCTTTGTGAGATGAAAGAAAAGTCGCGAATGCACAACTGCAAGATGAATAATCCGAACGGAAATATTCTTGATAAAGCTGTGTGTGAAGAGATAAAGAAGCTTGCTGAAGACGAAAGCGAGTTTATAAAATGTCTTGAAAAAGCAAAAAAAGAGTTCATCGGCAATAACGATGAACTCACTAAACAGATTACTAAACTTGAAGAGAAGAAAAACGACGCTGACAAAGAAATCCGTTCTTTAGTCGATACTCTTGCGAAGAATAACGGCAATGTTGCAGTTGAATATGTAATGCAGAGGATTGAAGAGCTCCACGAAATCAAAACTAAACTTGAAGAGCAGATTGAAGTTTTGAACGTTCAACTCAACTCTCATACCCTTTCAGATAAAGAGTACGATACTCTCAAAGAACAGCTTCGCTCGTTCGCAAACACTTTTGAGCTTATGGGTGTTGAAGAAAAGCGTGCTGCAATGCGTGTATTCATAAGAAAAATTGTGTGGGACGGCAAGGATGTTCATTTATATCTCTTCGGTTCCAAAGAATATGATACTAAAAAGATTGAACTGCCTGATTTTGAGCCGGATTGTAAGAATAGCAAATGAAATCCTTATGTATTTCCGTGCGCAGAAAAAGACTGCGCAGGACGTTTCCGTCAATGAGCCCATTGACACGGACAGCGAAGGAAATCCCCTGACGCTTATGGATATCATAGCGACAGAGGATGAGATTATTGACGATATTTACAAAATGACTATGATTAAAAAGCTTCGCGGAGAAATAAAAAAAATCGACAACCCACGTGAAAGGACAATTATTATTCTGCGTTACGGTCTTGACGGTAACAAGCCGCTGACTCAGCTTGAAGTTTCAAAGAGATTGAATATATCAAGATCTTATGTTTCAAGAATTGAAAAGAAAGTTCTTTCACGGTTAAAAAAAGCACTTGAAGATTAAAAGGAGTTGCAACCAAAGCAACTCCTTTCGATTATTTGGATTTCTTTCTTCTGCGCTCTTTTGTAACGATCTTGTCAAACGCCGCAAGCAGACCGGGAAGAATAAATATTATAAGAATAATAGCCGAAAGGCAACCTATAGAAACAGTCTGACAAATCTGTGCAATCGTCGGATCAACCGGAGCAAATCCCAGAACCGCCGTTACAAATACCATAATAAGTCCCGATGTAAAAATAGTATGACTAGCGCCTTCGAATGCAGCCTTCAGTGATTCAAGCACACCTTTCATCTTTCGGTTTTCGCGATAGTAGTTTGTAAAGAGAATTCCGTAGTCAATCGTTGCACCCATCAGGATACACTCAACTATAAGAAGCGCAAGATAATACATACTGTAGCCACGCACACCGCTTGTAAAGACAGTAATATAAACACCTGTCTGCACAAGAAGAACAAGAAGAAGCGGAATTACAACACTTTTGAAAGTAATTGCAACAACTACAAAGATTGCCAAAGCTGTAAGAAACGTTATCATAAGCAATTCTTTATCAAAACTCTGTTGCATTTCATAGCTCATCGGCGAATTACCGATAACGTAATATTCATCTTCAAGTGCATCATCACAGTCAGCTATAAGTTTATCAATAAATGCTGTTGTTTCCTCGTTTTCGAGTGCAAGAGAAGTATCAATCATCATGAGAGAATAATTCTTACCTCTCATCTGAGAAACGCCGTCCTCAAGCTGACCCTTAGCACCGAGTATCTGTTCACGCATTGACTCGTCAATCATGGCAGAGAAACGCTCATCATTAAGCATATTGTCATAAAGATGACTGAAAAGCTCCTCAACTGTAAGCTTCCATTCAGGATCAGCTTCATTGACAGCTGAATAATAAAGATACATCAGTTCCATAGTGTTTTCGTTGAGTTCTTCAGAAAAGCTTCCGAGTAAAGTTGCAAATTCTTTTGCAGTGAATGATTTATCCTCAACAATTGCATTAATAAGCTTTTCTGCCGTAACAATCAAATCCGTCATTCCGTCTTCGATAAATGATGCGTAGTCTTTATTCGGAAGAATATCGTTTGAAATGAAGCTGACAAAATCCTGCAGCGACAGTTTCCACTTGGCTGTATCGCCTTTTTCGGCTCGATAAAGCATAAAGAGCTGTCTGAGCATCGGTTCCTCAAAACCAACAGCTTCCGCCAATTCAGCTGAAGTAAATTTTTTACCGCTTACAACACCGTTCACAAGAGTTTCGCCCATTTCGATAAGTGCAAGATTCTCCTCACCCATAAGCGGAGCAAAGGTTTCTTTGTTTTCGCTGATAAAACCAATTACCGTCTGTAAAGAGAGCTTTTTTTCTGTATCGTTTTTATCAAAATCATAAACCGAATATAAGATTTTCACGAGTCCGGGTTCCATTGAAAGGATTTCTGCGGAATCCTGCCAGGTAAGTTTTTCCTCTGCCACAACAGCATCAATCAGCTTCTGCATCATCGGAAGCCTTGAAGCAATATCGGCACTCTCACTCCCCGCAGGAATAATTCCTGACGCAGTTACGGCACCGTCAATAAACTCTTCGAGCGACATTGTTTTTGCGCCGAAGAAAATAAGCTTCACAAGGCTTTCCTCAATACCCAGCATTGAAGAAATCTCGTCTGCCGTGCGTTGCTTCTGCACAGATTCTTTTGTTGCGAAGTGCTTGAGAAGTCCTGCCTGTGATGCGGTTTCGGTATCAAGCTGTGAAGAAAACATCGGATTTGCTACAATTTCATCCGCAAGGTAATTTATAAGCTGTGTAGCTGTCATTGAAGGCGGAGAGTACGAGTCATCACCTGCATAATAGTATGCATAGAGAAGCTTTGCCTGCTGCTCGTCAATACTCAGCTTATCCGACATTTCCCCCGCGGTGATTTCAGCAGTCACCTTTTTCTTGTCACTGAATTCAGAGAAAAGACCGAGCTGTGACTTCATTCCTTCATCAATGAACGAAGAGAACATTTTGTCTTTTGCAATACTGTTTACAACGAAATCTGCAAACTGTGACACGGTCATTGTGCCTGCGTTTTCGCTTGTTTCGGTTGCATAATAAAGCGACATAACCTGCTTTATCTGCTTTTCATCCATTTCAAAAAGTTCTGCGATTTCTTTTGAAGTCATCGGAGCAGTAAGAGATGCCTTGTCCGCAAACTTTTCGAGCATACCTGTCTTTTCCTTCATTGAATCATCAATGTAAAAAGAGAACATCTTATTTTTAATAACGTTCTGTGAAAGGAAGCTGATGACATCGCCTGCAGCAAGCGATTTATCCTCTTTCTCTGCAAAACGGTCGTAATATAAAACCGAGAGAAGTGACGGGTCGATACCCATATCTGCGCCGAAGCTTTCAATCATCGACACCATTTCATTAGTTTTGAATGCCTTACCGAGGGTTGTCGAATAACCGAGCACACTGTTCACATTTTCGTGTTCGGTAAGCTTGTTTGCAATCGGTGCAATATTATCTTCATCCGCGTTATTGTAAACCATTATTATCGGATTTGATGACGGGAAAATTTTTGAAATTTCGTCTTCTTTTTCAATTGTATATGTTATCGGTGTAATATTCTGCAGGAAATACATTGCAACGAATAAAACCACGAAAACAACAGCAACAAGTTTTCTTGCTTTAAAGCTGAAGCCTGCGACTTTGCCCATAGGGATATGCAGCTCTTTTTTTGTTGTTTTTGTGACAGCTTTATCAAAAATAAGAATCAGAACCGGTAACACGGTAAAAACACAGAGCATACTAAACAACACGCCTTTTGAAAGAACAAGGCCAAGATCTTTACCGATTGTAAAGCTCATAAAAACAAGCATAAGAAGACCGATAATCGTCGTCATACCGCTTGAGGTTACGGACGAAAAGGCATTCGCAAGAGCCTTTTTCATCGCTTCGTATTTGTTTTCAGCGGTCACCTTCTCCTGACGGTAACGGTTCATAAGAATTATTGAGTAGTCCATCGAAAGAACAACCTGCAGAATTGACGATATGGAGAAAGTCATCTGCGAAACATGTTCAAACATTATATTGCTTCCCATGTTAAGAGCTATAGCTATACCTATAGTGGCAAGGAACAGCACCGGTTCAAACCAGGAAGCGCACATCGCAAACAAAACAACCATCATAAGTGCAAATGCAACAACAATTACCCATAAAGGAAGAGTAACACCCATCGCATCGTCGTTCTGATAAATTACACCTTTGTCCCTGAATTCCCAGCCGATTGTTTCTTCTATCGCGACTTCTTCCGGGGTATTATAGGCGTAAGATGTGCTGACAGTAAACAAGGTATAGCCGTCTTTGTTATGAATATCCGGGTTATAGGTAACGCTGTCAACATTTTCAATTTCCGAAAGCTGGAGCTTGATGTTTGTTTTTTCAATATCCGTCAAGTCTTTGAACATAACTCTGACCGTACTCGGAGTAGTCATATCAGGAAACTCTTCCGCGAGTACATTCATTCCCTGTTTCATGGAAGAATCGTCGGGAAGATACTTTGTCATATCAGCATTGATATTAACACCGGGTATCATACAGGCACACGCAATACACAGCGCGAGCATAACTCCCAGCACAAGATATCTTTTATCGACAATGAAATCGGCTATTCTTTTCACGTCGCATTCCCCCATCTTCCAAACTATATACATTATAAGCTCATTGTAAATAAATGTCAATATTCATATACACTTTTTATTAAAGTGATGCTAAAAAACGACACATTTTTATATTTACGTTGATATAGGACAAAAAAATACCGAAGCAACAAGTGCTTCGGTATTGGTTAATTATTGTAAATTAAGGATTATTCACCCTTCTTCTTGATGATGTCATTAAGGATTACATAAAAATCCTCATCATCAACAGCGCCCTTCTGCGGAGCCTTCTGTGCGCTTGTTACAACGGGAG
>JAZNPE010000080.1:0-20769 GCA_045589535.1 Acutalibacteraceae bacterium
GAGGTTATCGACTGCTGGTTCGATTCAGGTTCCATGCCTTTCGCTCAGCACCACTACCCCTTTGAGAACAAGGAGCTTTTTGAAAGCCAGTTCCCTGCTGATTTCATCTCCGAGGCTGTTGACCAGACAAGAGGCTGGTTCTACTCACTCCTTGCAATCTCAACGCTTATCTTCGACAAGGCTCCGTTCAAGAACGTAATCGTTCTCGGTCACGTTCAGGACGAAAACGGACAGAAGATGAGTAAGTCAAAGGGTAATGCAGTTGACCCGTTTGATGCACTTGCAACATACGGTGCTGACGCAATCCGTTGGTACTTCTATACAAACTCTGCTCCGTGGCTCCCGAACCGTTTCCACGGCAAGGCTGTTACGGAAGGTCAGCGTAAGTTTATGGGTACACTCTGGAACACATACGCTTTCTATATTCTTTATGCAGAGATTGACCAATTTGACCCGACAAAGTATGAGCTCAACTACGAAAACCTTTCAGTAATGGACAAGTGGCTCCTTTCAAAGCTCAATACAATGGTCGGTGTTGTTGACAACAACCTTGAAAACTACAGAATTCCCGAAGCTTGCAAGGCTCTTCAGGAATTTGTTGACGAGATGAGTAACTGGTACGTCCGTCGTTGCCGTGAGCGTTACTGGAAGCAGGAGCTTGAC
This sequence comes from Acutalibacteraceae bacterium, assembly GCA_045589535.1. Classification (GTDB taxonomy): domain Bacteria; phylum Bacillota; class Clostridia; order Oscillospirales; family Acutalibacteraceae; genus CAG-488. The sequence continues at coordinate 664 of JAZNPE010000080.1, forward strand.
GAAGACAAGATCAACGCATACCTCACACTCTACCACACACTCGTTACAGTTGCTAAGACAGCAGCTCCGATGATTCCGTTTATGGCTGAGGATATCTACCAGAACCTCGTATGTTCAGTTGACAAAGATGCTCCCGAAAGCATCCACCTCTGCTCATTCCCCGAGGTTAACACAGACTTCGTTGATGCAGAGCTTGAAAAGAACATGGACATCGTTCTTAACATCGTTGGTCTCGGACGTACAGCACGTAACGGTGCAAACATCAAGAACCGTCAGCCTCTCGGCTCAATGCTTGTTAACGCAGGTGTAGGTGTCAGCCTTGACGGCTACTTTGCAGACATCATCAAGGAAGAGCTCAACGTTAAGGAAATTACATTTGTTGACGAAGCAAACGACCTTGTAAGCTATAACTTCAAGCCGCAGCTTAAGACACTCGGACCCAAGTACGGTAAGCAGCTCGGCGAAATCCGTAATCTCCTCACAGAGCTTGACGGCACAGCTGCGAAGAAGGAGCTTGACGCAAACGGTTGCATTAAGCTTACAATCAGCATCGGTGAAATCGAGCTTACGGCAGACGACCTTCTTATCGAAACAATTCAGAAGAGTGGTTTGTTCTCTGTTTCAGACTTCGGCGTAACAGTTGCAATTGACACAGAGCTTACACCTGAGCTTATTGAAGAAGGCTTTGTTCGTGAAATCATCAGCAAGATCCAGACAATGCGTAAGGATGCTGACTTCAACGTTACAGATCGTATCATTATTTCAGTTGCAGGCAACGAAAAGATTGCAGAGCTTATCACGAAGAATAAGGATATGATCTTCACAACGGTTGTTGCAGACGAAATCGTCACAGGCGAAGCAGACGGCCACACAGCTGAATGGAACATCAACGGTGAGAAAGTAACTCTCGGTGTTAAGGTTTCCGAATAATTTAATAAAGTTAAAGTGCAGTAATGATTTAAACGTCATTACTGCACTTTCGCCTTTCCGGACATCCCAATAAACTCGGGTTTGTCTATTTCTTTGTTACCACCTCATCCGCCTCGTTCCTCGGCACCTTCTCCTCAAGGAGAAGGCTGAGAAATTGCGCAAGTCCAAGGCTTCCCCTCGAGGGGAAGCTGTCACGAAGTGACTGATGAGGTGTAGGTTGCAACGCAACCGTTATAATAAAACATACCGATAAACCCGAATTTGTAAGGCTGTTTAAGTAAAACACTATAGAACCTTGTGGGATTGAAATAATTCGCCTTTCGCGTAATAATAGGGTTAAACTAAAATTTTTTAATTTTTTTAGAAAAAACTATTGACTTTAGTGATTGAAAGTGTTAAACTTTAAAGCGTTAAATGATTAAAGGCTATGACGAACAAAAGTAGGGATTGCACAATTTTCTCAGAGAGCTGTCGGACGGTGCGAGACAGTAAAACAACTTTCCTGAATTTACGGTTCCGAGCAGCAACCCTGAACCAACAGTAGGGGTTGACGGGTACGCCCGTTACAGCGTCAGGATATGTTTGTATCCGATGAGGCCGCGTTGCGGTAAATAGAGGTGGTACCACGGGTAAATCTCGTCCTCTGTGTTTCGGCACAGGGGACGTTTTATTTTTATAAAAACAGGAGGAGTTTTTATGTCAGACATTTTAATCAAAGGCGGAATGTTAGTTGCATTTTTCGCTGTAATGCTCGGTGTCGGTTTTTACTGCCGTAAAAAATCGACAGATGTTAACGGTTTTGTCCTCGGCGGACGAAGTGTAGGGCCTTGGCTTACTGCTTTTGCATACGGCACATCGTATTTTTCTGCCGTTGTTTTTGTAGGATATGCAGGTCAGTTCGGTTGGAAATACGGTATTGCCGCAACGTGGGCAGGAATTGCGAACGCTCTTCTGGGCTCGTTTCTTGCCTGGGCAGTTCTCGGGAGAAGAACACGTGTTATGACGCAACATCTTAATTCCGCAACAATGCCTCAGTTTTTCGAATCACGTTTCAACAGTAAGCCTTTAAAGCTCGCGGCTTCAGCAGTTATTTTTATTTTCCTCATTCCGTACACAGCATCTCTTTACAACGGACTCAGCCGTCTTTTCGGAATGGCTTTTGATATCGACTACTCTGTCTGCGTTATCGTAATGGCAGTTTTTACGGGCATATACGTTATTGCAGGCGGTTATATGGCAACCGCAATCAACGATTTTATTCAGGGAATCATTATGCTTTTCGGTATCGTTGCTGTTGTTGTTGCGGTTCTTAAAAGCAAGGGTGGATTTATGGCATCTCTTGAAGGCCTTGCACAGGTTACAGACCCGACGGTTTCCGAAGCACCGGGAATATTTGCTTCATTTTTCGGTCCCGATCCCGTCAATCTTTTTGCAGTTATGATTCTCACTTCACTCGGCACATGGGGACTTCCGCAGATGGTGCAGAAATTCTACGCTATCAAGAGTGAAAAAGCTATCAATAAAGGTATGATTATTTCAACTCTCTTTGCAGCGGTTGTTGCGGGCGGATGCTACTTCCTCGGCGGTTTCGGCAGACTTTTCTCTGACGAAATTGATGTTGCGGCAAACGGTTTTGACTCCATTATCCCGACAATGCTTTCGGGTCTTCCTACGGTACTTATTGCGATTGTTGTCGTCCTTGTTCTTTCTGCATCGATGTCAACCCTTTCCTCGCTGGTTCTTACATCAAGCTCAACACTTACACTTGATTTTATCAAAGGAAACATCAAAAAGGATATGTCAGAAAAAAGTCAGCTCGGAATTATGCGTGTTCTCATCGTTGTGTTTATTGCGATTTCTGTTGTTCTTGCAATTATTCAGCACAAGTCAAACGTAACGTTCATAGCACAGCTTATGGGTATTTCCTGGGGTGCACTCGCAGGTGCATTTCTTGCACCGTTCCTTTTCGGTCTGTACTGGAAGCGAACAACAAAGGCGGCCTGCTGGGCAAGCTTCATCTTCTCAACAGCTGTAATGATTGCTAATATTTTCTTCAAGGATTTCTTCCCTGATCTTCTTCGCTCACCGATTAACGCAGGTGCATTCTGTATGATCGCAGGACTTGTTATTGTTCCCGTTGTGAGCCTTCTTTCAAAAGCTCCCGAGAAAAAGCTTGTTGACGATATTTTCTCCTGCTACGACAGAAAGGTTGTTGTAAAGGCAAAAGATGCTATTGAAACAGAAGAAAACTAAAAAAATCGGAGCTGTTTGAAGCAGCTCCGATTCGTTTTTATTCAAATGTCGTTTCTTTAATCATATTGTCAAAATATTCAGAAGCCTGAACGAAAATACGTTTGCCGAGGTCAATGATTTCCTGCCAGCTTATGTTACAAAGCATAGAAAACTGCTCGCCTATATTCGTTGCCGCATCTCCGCCCTTTTTAAGTGCAAGAAGATAAAATGTAAAAGCGGCACCGTCGGAAATATTGTTGTAATATCCGCTTTCGTTTGCTTTCAGGTATTCGTACATCGCCGCGCTTGCTGTGTCGGCAAGGAAATCGACGGGAATATTCTTCTGAATGCTGTACTCCGCCGTAAAAGTAAGGAGCACCCTTACCTGATAAAGCAAAGCTGACGTCATATTGAAACCGCTGAGGTCAACGATTCCGTCCTCAGGTTTGATTTTTGCCATCTGCTGACCGAGCGCGATTGCTTTGTCACGGTTACCGTTTGCAAGATGAAGCTGAACTTCATTGTTAATCGCCTGAAATTCGCCCGTTTCCGTCATTGATTTTTTGACATAGATTTTAATATCCCTGTCGTCTGCCATTTTTATATCTCCAATACAGAATTATTTTTCTTCAGCAGCAAGCTTTTTCTGCTGACGGCGGATTCTCGCCTTGTAATTCATAAAATCGCTGTAATTTGCATCAGGAGTTGTGTACGATGCAAGAGAAACACAGTGCTTGTTGTTTCTTCCTCTGAAGTCGCTACCGCCGATTGCAAGCAAGCCGTTCTTCTTTGCAAATACTGCAAGCTCAGCCGTTGTGCTTTCGTCGTGCTGCGGACACCATACTTCAATTCCGTCAATACCTGCCTTAACAAGCTTTTCAAGAACGGTTGTGCCGTTGTATGTGCCTGTGTATGCAAGAATTGCGATACCGCCTGCATCGTGAATTGCAGAAATAATTTCTTCAGGCTCGGAAAGCTTCGGCTTTACAAGGATACTGTTTTCTGTTCCTTCAGTGAAAAGCTCGTTATAAAGATCGCCGTAAAGCTCCGTTGTTATTCCGCTTTCAACAAGGGCCGACATAATATGTACAGGGTAAACGTTTGTTGAACCCTGCGCACATTTCAAAACGAGGTCAGCCGTGATAGGATATTTCTGTGCCGCCTTTATCATCATATACTGCGCCGCACGTTTTCTTGCAAGAAGATTGCGGTGACAGATACCTTCAAGTCGGTCAGGCGAATCGCTCATATAGCCGATGATGTAAACTTCTGTTTGGTTTTCGCTGTCGTAAGAGGAAATCTCCACACCCGGGATAACCTTGATACCGTGACGTTCGCCGATAAGCTTTGCTCGGATTGTTCCTGCAAGGCAATCGCGGTCAGTAATGGCAAGGGCTTCAACTCCGCGCTTCTGTGCCAATAAAATTATATCGTCGATACCCATTGAGCCATCAGACAGTTTTGTGTGACAATGCAAATCTACCGTCATTTTCAATAATCCCCCAATTCCATAAAAACCACTGATTTTAAGCGATAATAGCCTAATGCTATTATATTACAAAAGAGTGTGAATTGCAAGGATTTATTTTTAAAAACGATATTCTTTGTCAGAAAATACTCTCAATCACCTTTGAGCATTCAACGGGAGAGTATACCCAGTGGTCAATATGGTCGGAATCGGTATAGTATTTAATCGGTGCTGTTGGGTATTCAGCCTCAAAAGCATCAACAATGATTAATTTTATCTTCATTCTTTCAGGAAGCATACTCTTGATATAAACCCCTGCGTGACATCCTGCGGTAATTCCTTCAGAATACTCCGCAAGACCTGCAAGGTTCGGTGTCAGCTCAACGAAGATTCCGTAGTTTTCGATTGAACGCACAATTCCCGGTACGGTTTCTCCCGGAGAAAATTCACCTGCATTCTGTTCCCATGTACCGAGAAGCTCTTTGTGTGAAAATGTGATACGACCAAGCTCATCTACGGATTTTACAACAACTCTTATCATCTGACCGATGTGGAAGCGCACGGACGGATGCGGAATACGTGAAACAGAAATGCTGTCTATCGGCAGAAGTCCGTTGATTCCCGCACCGATGTCGAGGAAAACACCGAAGCTTTCCATATGCGTCACCTTTGCTTCGATAACATCGCCCGGTCTCAGCTTTGAGATATAATTATCAATGCAGTCCTGCTGAACGGAACGTCTTGAAAGTACGGCATATTCCCTGTCGTTGCTGTCCTTACGGAAGCCGAGGATATGAAACATAACGGGTTTATTTACCCTTGAAATGAGTGCAATGTCCCTGACTGAACCGTCGCTTATTCCTACGGCACCCTCTTCGTGCGGGATTATTCCGTACATACAGCCAAGGTCGACGCGCAGGTCGTGATTTTTGTCGCACACAAGTGTTCTTGCCTCAACAACGGCACCTGTGAAAAAAGCTTCGTGAAGTGCATTCGGAGAGGAAAGGAACGCCTGGTTGGAGGGAGTTGAGATAAGCTGTCCCTCAGGTCTGAATTTTTGCATATATGTTTTACCACCTTTGTTTTCGGCGGAGAGTCCGCCTTTGAATGTTTTTTCTACTTAAATATATGAATGTTTTGCCCGTTAATGACAAAAAATGTATACATTCCAAATGTTTTATGATATAATATAAAATTAAGGAAATATTGTTTGCTTCGGAGGGATAAAAATGGATGTTCGTGTCGGCGACAAGCTCGTGATGAAAAAGAATCACCCGTGCGGTTGCAATACATTTGAAGTATTGCGTTCGGGTATGGATTTCAAAATCAAATGCGAAAAATGCGGTCACGAGGTTATGGTGCCCCGTGTCAAGGCGGAAAAGAATATCCGTAAAATCTTCCGCGGTGATGAGGAGATAAAAAAGATGTAGAAAGAAATCCTTTTTCAGAGTAATTTTATTTGGAGGATTTTATGCTTGATAAATTAAAATCGGTTGAAGAAAAGTTTGAAGACATCAACGCTCAGCTCTGCGACCCCGACGTTGTTTCGGATATGGACAAATACCGCAAGCTGATGCAGGACGTCAAACACCTTACACCGATAGTTGAAAAATACCGTGAATACAAAAAAGTGAACTCTGACCTTGAAGAAGCAAAGATGCTTCTTGACGAAGGCGGACTTGACAAGGATTTCCGCGAAATGGTTTTTGAACAGCTCGAGGAATCAAAACAGCAGATTGAGCTTATCGGCGAGGAGCTGAAAATCCTGCTTCTTCCGCGTGACCCGAACGACGACAGAAACGTTATCATCGAAATCCGCGGTGGTGCAGGCGGTGAGGAATCCGCACTTTTTGCAAATTCACTTTTCAGAATGTACTCAATGTATGCTGAAGCCAGAGGCTGGAAACCTGAAATTTTAAGTGCTAACCCTACGGAGCTTGGCGGTTTCAAGGAAGTCAGCTTTATGATAAGCGGTGACGGAGCATATTCGCGATTCAAGTTTGAAAGCGGTGTTCACCGTGTTCAGCGAGTGCCCGAAACCGAGTCACAGGGACGAATCCATACTTCAACGGTAACTGTTGCCGTGCTTCCCGAAGCACAGGATGTTGATATTGAAATCAACCCTGCAGATTTGCAGATTGACACCTTCCGTTCAAGCGGTGCAGGCGGTCAGCATATCAACAAAACAGAATCTGCAATCCGAATCACTCATATCCCGACGGGAACTATTGTCGAATGTCAGGACGAAAGAAGTCAGCACAAAAACAAGGACAAGGCGATGAAAATTCTTCGTTCGCGAATCCTTGATGCTGAACGCGAAAAGCAGAACAAAGAAATTGCAGGCGAGAGAAAGTCGCAGGTCGGTACGGGCGACAGAAGCGAACGTATCCGAACATACAACTATCCTCAGGGACGTGTCAGCGACCACAGAATCGGTCTTACATTATATAAACTCGAGGCCATTCTCAACGGTGACCTTGATGAAGTTATCGATGCACTCATAACTGCAGATACAGCAGAAAAGCTGAAAGCCGAATAACACCAGAAGGTGATTTTTTGAATACAAAGTTTTATAAAAACTGTGATGCTTCCGAGCTTACGGAAGCCGCAGAAACATTAAAAAACGGCGGACTTGTTGCAATCCCGACAGAAACTGTTTACGGACTTGCGGCAAACGCCTATAACGGCGAGGCGGTTTCAAAAGTCTTTGAGGCAAAGGGCAGACCGACGGACAATCCGATGATTGTCCATATCTCAAAGCTTGAAGAAATTCAACCTCTTGTAACGGAATTCCCCGAAAAAGCAAAGGCTCTTGCCGAAGCTTACTGGCCGGGACCGCTTACGATGATTCTTCCGAAGTCCGACCTTGTTCCGCGCGAAGTTGCACCGAGGCTTGAAACGGTTGCCGTGCGTATGCCTTCACACCCGATTGCAAGAAAGATTATTGAGCTTGCAGGTGTTCCGCTTGCCGCACCGTCGGCGAATTCTTCAGGTTCACCAAGTCCGACAACTGCTCAGCACGTGCTCAATGACCTTGACGGAAAAATTGATGCAATCGTTGACGGCGGCGAATGCGACGTCGGAATTGAATCGACGGTTATCACTCTCGCAACAGATGTTCCGAGGCTTCTTCGTCCGGGCGGAATAACCCTCCAGCAGCTTGAAGCCGTGCTCGGTCACGTTGATGTTGACCCTGCCGTTTTATCTGAGCTGAAAGAAGGCGTTGCGCCCGCATCTCCCGGAATGAAATATAAGCATTATTCGCCGAAAGCGGAAGTATATATTGTTGAAGGCACTCTTGAAAGCTTCAAGTTTCTGATTGATTCAGAATGTCAGAACGGCGATATGGCTCTTTGCTTCAACGGTGAGGAAACGGATATTCCTATTCCCTGCCTTTCATTCGGTGATGAAAATGACCTTGATTCTCAGGCACACCTGCTTTTTGCACAGCTCCGTAAATTTGACGAGCTCGGAGCAAAAAGAGTTTTTGTCAGAGCACCAAGCAGTGAAGGCGTAGGTCTTGGAGTTTACAACAGACTTCTTCGTGCCGCCGCTTTCAAGGTTATAAAGCCTCCCATTATTTACGGTCTTACGGGCCAGACGGGCGCAGGAAAAAGCACTGTCGGAAAAATGCTCAGCGAAAAAGGCTATCTCATCGTTGACGGTGACGTTGCAGCAAGGGCGGTCGTTGAAAAAGGCTCGCCTGTACTTAAGGAATTAGCTGAAAATTTCGGCTCGGATATCCTTGATGAAAATGGAGAGCTTATCCGTGCGGCACTTGCGAAAAAGGCTTTCACATCCGAAGAAAACCGTCAGAAACTTAACAGCATCACGCACCCTGCCGTGACAAAGTGGTCGAGAGATTTCATCAAAGAAAATCTTAACGAAAACCACAAGGGAGTTGTCATCGATGCCGCGGCAATTTTCGACAGCGATATCAAGAGATACTGCTCAAAAATGATTGTCGTAATTGCACCTGAAGAGGAAAGACTTGAGCGTATTCTTTCACGCGACGGTCTTACTAAAGAAGCGGCAATGCTTCGGATTAAGGCACAGAAAGACGAGCAATACTATAAGGAAAGAGCAGATATTCTTGTAAGAAATTATGCTCCTTATAACCTTTCGCAGGAGCTGGAATTATTATAAGACGAAGTTCTTGCGTAAGTTGTCAAAGTTAAGTAAAATAAAAAATTGCTATTTATATTTTAAAGTCAATAAATGTAAGGAGGACTCGAAATGAGCGAAGAAAAAACAGAGGTACAGCTTCTTCAAGAGAAGCTTATGATGAACAAAAAACACGCCGCCAAGGTAATTGACGACGCAGAAACAGCAAAAGCTATGGACTTTGCAGAAGGATACAAAAAATTCCTCAACGATAACAAGACAGAGCGTGAGGTTGCGGCTTTTATTATTGAAGAGGCAAAGAAACGCGGTTTCGTTGAGTTTGACAAGTTCGGCGAATATAAGCCTGGTGACAAGGTTTACTACCTTAACCGTAAAAAAGCTGTTATTCTTGCAGTAATCGGCAAAAAGAGTATCGGTGAGGGTGCACACATTGCTGCTGCACACATCGACTCACCGAGAGTTGACCTCAAGCCGAATCCGCTTTATGAGTCAAACGAAATCGCACTTTTCAAGACTCACTATTACGGAGGAATCAGAAAATATCAGTGGCCGACAGTGCCTCTTTCAATGCACGGTGTAATTGTTCGCAAGGACGGAACGGAAATCGACATTAACATCGGGGAAAAAGAGGGTGAACCGCAGTTTATCATCACAGACCTTCTTCCGCACCTCGCACGCGAGCAGAGTGAAAGAAAGCTCGGTCAGGGCATCAAGGGTGAAGAGCTTAACGTAATCGTAGGTTCACTTCCGTTCAAGTCAGATTCAGGCAGTGAGCTTGTTAAGCTTAATATAATGAAAATGCTCAACGACAAGTACGGCATTGTCGAGGAAGACTTCCTCACGGCAGAGCTTGAAATGGTACCTGCAACAAAGGTTAACGATATCGGCTTTGACCGCAGTCTTATCGGCGGATACGGCCATGACGACCGTGTTTGCGCATATCCCGAGCTTATGGCTATCCTTGAGCTTGATGAAGTTCCCGAGCATACAGCGGTTGCAGTTTTCGCCGACAAGGAAGAAACAGGTTCTGACGGCAACACAGGTCTTCAGTCATCATATCTTCGTTATTTCATCGCTGACCTTGCAAGACTTGAGGGTCTTATGGGCAGAGATGCACTTTCAAAATCAAAGTGCCTTTCAGCTGATGTTAATGCGGCATTCGACCCGACATTCCCCTCACCTTTTGAGGCTGCAAATTCAGCATATATCAACAAGGGTATTGTTGTTACAAAATACACAGGTTCAGGCGGCAAGGGCGGCACATCGGATGCAAGTGCAGAATTCGTCGGCGAGGTTACAAGAATCTTCAATGCAGCAGATGTCTGCTGGCAGATGGCGGAACTCGGTGCAGTCGATGCAGGCGGCGGCGGAACGGTTGCAAAGTATGTTGCAAATCTTGATATCGACGTTGTTGACGTCGGTGTTCCTGTGCTTTCAATGCACGCACCGTACGAGGTCGTTTCAAAGCTTGACGTTTATATGACAAACAAAGCAATTTCAGCATTCTACAAGGCATAAAGAAAAAGAGTATTGAGCGAAAACTCAATACTCTTTCTTTATTTACGTTTTGATTGGATTCTTTTCCTCTCTGCTTTTCTCTGTGTTTTTGCTTCCTTTTTTGCTTTGAGTTTTTTAATCATTATCGGCAAAATAACTGCCAAAGCAATCAACACAACAATCAGAATGAACCACATCATTCTTTCACGTGCTGCTTTTTCCGCAAGTGCTGCAGCATCTGCATCAACGTGCGAATCTACTGTAATTGCAAGAGTCCTTAAAAAATTATGCATCAAAATCCCTCAATTCTCTGTAAACTGCAGACACAGGTAACCCGACAACATTGAAATAATCACCGTCGATTTTCCTTATAAGTATGCAACCCTTACCCTGAATTCCGTAAGCTCCCGCTTTGTCCATCGACTCTTTCGTTGCAACATAAGCTTCGATTTCTTCTTTTGTATTGTCGTAAAACTCCACCTGAGTTGCTTCGCAGAAAGTCTTTACCTTTTCGCCTTTTATCAGGGCAACACCCGTGTAAACCGTATGGGTTCTGCCCGAAAGCATTGTAAGAAGTTCTACGGCATTTTCTTCTGACTTCGGTTTGCCGAGGATTTTTCCGTCAAGCACAACAACCGTATCTGCACCGATAACGAGCGAATCGGGATTTCCCGAAGCTACCGCCTGTGCCTTCTGTTTTGCAAGCGACATTACAACACCGTCAGGAGTAAGCGACGGGTCAATCACCTCGTTTACATCGGCAACTTTAATAACAAAATCAATTCCCGCAAGCGAAAGAAGCTCTTTCCTTCGCGGAGATGCGGACGCAAGTATTATCTCACTCATTACCACAACCCCTTATCACGAAGAAGCTTGACCTTAAGGACAGCCGCCTGAGTTTTACCGTCGCGAAGCTCATTGTTAAGCACCATTTCAACAGCCTTATCAAGAGGAATTCGTTCAACGTTCAGGAATTCATCTTCATCAAGATTCTGCTTTGTAAAAGTGAGGTCTTTTGCGGCATAGAGATGAATTATCTCTCCGCAATAGCCCGGTGTCGGATAAAACTTACCGAGGTCACGGTAGGTTTCTGCAACACAACCCGTTTCCTCTTCAAGCTCACGCTTTCCGCTTTCAAACGGGTCCTCCCCTTTTTCAAGCTTGCCTGCAGGAAGCTCGGCAACAACTTCAAGGTACGGATATCTGAACTGTCGGACAAAAAGAAGCTCATCATTATCCGTCAGAGCCGCAACACACACACCGCCCGGATGTTCAACAACCTCGCGGATGCACGGCTTGCCGTTCGGAAGCTCGGCATCGTCACAGCGGACATTAATTATCTTACCTTCGTAAATATATTTTTTCTTAACGATTTTTTCTTCAAGATTCATATTCTTCACCAATAAATAAAGGGGTAACCGAACGGTTACCCCATTTTTTTGTAAAATTAGTCTTCGTCGCAATCGCAGTCGCAATCGAACTCAAACTCAAGTGTTTCACCGCAAGCGGGGCACTGAATTGTTTCCTCATCAAGGATGCTGTCATCAAGGCAAATAATCTCGTTACAAGCGGGACACTCAACCTCAACATAATCATCACCGCAGCAGCAGTCACAATCGTCATCGCAGCAGTCGCAATCACAATCGCAATCCTCTTCGTCAAGAAGGAACTCTTCAACATCGCCAAGATCCTCGTCGATTTCGTCAACAAGCTCTTCGAGCATTGCAACTTCATCCTCAAGGTCAGCAATTGAAAGAGCCATCTCTTCAATAACGTCTGCCATAGCTTTTATAAGCTTAACTTCGTCTGTTTCTGCTTCAAAATGAGCCATATCAACAAGGCCCTTGATATATGCAGCTTTTTCTGTAACTGTCATCATTGTAAAGTCATCCTTTCAAAAAGATTATGCTCTGCCGAGGTACTCGCCTGTACGTGTATCGATCTGGATCATTTCGCCCTCTTCGATGAAGAGAGGAACCTTTACCTCTGCACCTGTTTCAAGAGTTGCCGGCTTTGTTGTGTTTGTAGCTGTGTCGCCCTTGAAGCCGGGGTCAGTCTTTGTAACTTCGAGCTCAACGAATGTCGGCGGTTCAACACCGAAAACCTTACCCTTGTAAGAAAGAACCTTACAAACCATGCCGTCCTTAACAAACTTGAAGTTGTCTGAAAGGTCAGATTCGTTGATCGGCTCAAGCTCGTATGTTTCCTGATCCATAAAGTAGTAAAGACCGCCGTCGCTGTAAGAATATTCCATATCCTTTCTTTCAATGAAAGCTGTCGGGAACTTTGCTGACGGGTTGTAGCTCTTTTCTGTTACAGCACCTGTAAGAACGTTCTTTGTCTTTGTTCTTACGAAAGCTGCGCCTTTACCGGGCTTAACATGCTGGAACTCAACAACCTGAAGCACGTTGCCGTCCTCTTCAAATGTAACACCATTTCTGAAATCGCCTGCTGAAACCATATTTATTCCTCCGATTTTTGATTCTTCATATATACGGCACATTAAAAAAACGTGCCGCCATATTATTAACATTATTATTTTATACTATTTTATCTCGTTTTTCAAGTCTTTTCATGCAAAAACAGAAAAAGCATATAAAAAAGACGACGTTAAACCTTAATTTAACATCGTCTGAAGATTAAACTTTTTTAATTCCTGTTGCAATCTGCAGAATACTCAAAGCATCCGCTGAATTTACCTTTGAGTCGCCGTTCATATCAGCTACTGTTTTCTGCTTGTCTGAAAGTGTCTGTGAAGCTGTTGAAAACTTAAGAACGATAAGAGCATCTGCTGAATTTACTGCGTTATTTGAATCGATATCACCAAGACCTGTAACAAAAGATGTCTTTCGTGACCAACCTGTTTTACCGTTGTACTTGTACTTAACCCAGCCGTCAGACTCGCCGACAATCTTAACGATTGTATTGTTCGGAACCGTTACAACTGTTGAAGCAAAAACAGAAGCACTTTCTTTAAGATCTACCGAACTCTTTGTTCGTGCAAGATAGCTTTTGAAAGAAACATCGGGCTGTGTTGAACCTGAATTATCGGGAGCAACATACTTTGAAATATACTCCATTGAAACCCAACCGGTCTTGCCGTCGTATTTAACTCTTGCCCAACCGTTGTATTCGCCCGTTACGTCAATTACCTTGCCGTAAGGAATCTCACCAATTTTGTCGTAATCAACGCCTGCACCTTTTCTCATATTGAGATACGGCTGTGCGTTTACTATAGCCTTATAGGAAACTTCCTTGATACTTGGGTTTGTCGGATTTGAAGGTGTTGTTGTACTTCCTCCGACGTTAAAGTTAAAGTTATATGCCTGTGTCTGACCTGAAGCATTCTTCGCAACGATTGAGTAAATATATTTACCTGAGCCGAGTGAAGAAATCTTAATTTTATCGTTTGCCTTTGAAAGAGCAAAGCTCTTTGCATCCGGATTCACGCTGAATGTCTGCTTTGTTGCACCCGCAGCTGTTGATACCGAAACTGTTACATTTGTAAGCTTTGAGCCCGAAACAACCGTTCCGTAAGCTGTAAATGCTTCTCCCTTTGCCGTATTCTGCGCAGGGTGATTATTTGTAATCTTCAACCCGCTTGTGGAAATCGCAAGACCGTTCTGACGGATAACCATTCTGTCAAGAGAGCCTCTCTGCCACTTGTCGAGTCGCATATAAGCTGTTGAGCTGTTATAAGAATCGTCAACATCAACGATAAGGAAACCTGAAAGCTCAAGCTTTGATGTGTTTCCGTCATAACCGTAAATTACGGAATAGTGCGGTGACGATCTGCGGACAATTATGGGGTAGCCTGTTTTGAGCTGATTGTAAGCTGTTTTCATATCAAAGCCTTCAATCGGTTTGTAACCAAGCTTTGACCATGTTGCACTGACTGAATAACCGTTTGCGGAATATACAGCCTGATATGCCGTCGAGTTTGAGTTACCTGACGGAAGTCCGTGACAATAAGCTTCGACCGTTGCCATTGAAGCGATTGCACAGTCACCTACTCCAACCTGCTGGCTTACACGCGGCACATTGAGCCTTATTTCAGGATAATACCCTGCAGCGCTTGCGCTCATACTCATTGCAAAGAAAATAACTAATGTTGCAACAAAACCAAGCACAAACTTCATCATCTTTTTAATTGATGGTGTTTTTGTCATAAGTAAAGTCCTTTCATTTTGAACAGACACATCGACGGTTACGCCGTCACCTCTGTTCTTACAAATCTGTTACCAATTGTAACATATTGTAACCTTTTGGTCAATACTTATATTTTTACCAATTCTTTTGGTATTTTTGTTAAATTTGCACAACCGCTTTTTGTAATTATTGCCATATCTTCGATTCTGACGCCATATTTGCCCGGAATGTAGATTCCCGGCTCGATAGTGACGATATTTCCTACTTGTAACTTTTTGTCATTTTTCGGAGAAAGTGTCGGTTTTTCGTGAATTTCAAGCCCAACGCCATGTCCTGTTGAGTGACGGAAATATTCACCGTAGCCTTTTTCCTTTATATATTCACGTGCCGCGGCATCGACAGCGGAACATTTTACACCCTCTTCAAGAGTTGCCAATGCTCTGAGCTGTGCTTCGAGTACAGTTTCGTAAACTTTCACCTGCTCACCACTGACTTCGCCAACAGCAATTGTCCTGGTCATATCCGAATGATAGCCATTTACAACTGCACCATAATCCATCGTGACAAAATCGCCGTTACATACTTTTTTATCTGTGGGTACTCCGTGAGGCTTTGATGTGTTTGCGCCCGAAATCGCAATCGTTTCAAACGAAATAGCTTCTGCACCGTTTTTAAGCATAAAGAAATCAAGAGTGAGTGCAATTTCCCTTTCCGTCACACCCTCTTTGATAAATCCGAGGATATGTTCAAACGCAGCTTCTGCAATCCGCTGAGCCTTTGTTATTGATTTAAGTTCTTCGTCGCTTTTAACTTCGCGAAGCTCATCAATGAGTTTATCCGTATTTACGGTTGTGAGCAAAACACCCTTGAGCATTTTTCTGTAAGCCTTGAGCTGAGAAACCGTAAGACGATCACTTTCAATCATAAGTGTTTTTACACCAAAGCTTTTGCAAAGCTCAGGCAATTGCTCGGAAGCTTTTTTCAATTCCGCAACCTCACAACATTCGACAACGTTCTGTGCTTCCTCGATATATCTGCTGTCTGTAAGGAAAACCGAACCGTTTTTTGTCGCAAGCAAAATGCCGTCACTTGAATTAAAGGACGTAAAATATCTTCTGTTTGTTTCCGAAACGATGAGAACACCGTCAACGGACTTCGGCAAAGACGATATAAGTTTATCTAACATAAAACCGTACCTTTCATAAAAAACAGGCAGTCACCTGCGCAACTGCCTGAAATTTGAATTTTTCATATCACACAATATAACCCATGCAGTCCTGAAGTTCTTCTGACATCTGTTGCTTCTTTTCTTCAGTTATATTTCCTCCGAGGGTATATGAATAATCGTAAACAGGATTTGTCTTCATAAGTTTTCTGTTTTTCTCCAGATAATCCTCAAGAGTGCAGATAAATCTCGCGGGGTTTCCTGCATAAACCATATTTTCGGGAACATTTTTTGTAACAATACTTCCTGTTCCGATGATACTGTTGTTGCCTATGCTTACACCAGGCATAATTGTTGCATCTGCACCGATAAAGACATTATTTCCTATTGTTACCTTTCCGACCTTCGTATAGCCAAGATGATTTTTTATACTTGCATCGTGAGCAAGGAGATAAACATTAGGACCAAAAACAACATCGTCACCAATCGTAATAAGCCAACAGTGAGAAACATCTATTCTAGGTTTGTCAGCCTTAAAATTTTTACCAACCTTCATTCCCATTGCCTGCATTTCCCAAATGGTTTTGCCGTAATCAACGCCGAGCCATGAACGGATTATATCCCTGATTCTTTTAATCAGCTTCATAGTTGACCTCCCTACCTCTTTTACAAAAACAGGCAGTCACCTGCGCAACTGCCTGAAACTGTTAATTTTGACTTATGCTTTGCCACCGCAACCGAGGACGGTATTGATCTTGTGTTCAACCATACCCTGAATTGCTTCGCGTGCAGGCTTAAGATACTGACGCGGGTCAAAATGGTTCGGATTTTCAACAAGATGCTTTCTGACTGCCGCTGTCATTGCAAGACGGAGGTCAGAGTCAATATTGATCTTGCAAACTGCCATCTGTGCTGACTGACGGAGCATTTCCTCGGGAATACCGATAGCATCCGGCATTTCACCGCCGTAGTTGTTAATCATCTCAACAAACTCGGGTATAACCGATGATGCACCGTGAAGAACAATCGGGAATCCGGGAAGTCTTTTTGAAACCTCTTCAAGGATATCGAAGCGAAGCTGCGGCTTCTGACCGGGCTTGAACTTGAATGCACCGTGGCTTGTGCCGATAGCGATAGCAAGCGAATCAACACCTGTACGTGTAACAAAATCGTAAACCTGATCAGGATTTGTGTATGATGCATCTTCTGCAGAAACATTAACATCATCCTCTATACCTGCAAGCTGGCCAAGCTCACCTTCAACTGTTACACCACGCTCATGAGCGTAATCAAC
The DNA here is from genome assembly GCA_045589535.1 of Acutalibacteraceae bacterium. GTDB lineage: Bacteria > Bacillota > Clostridia > Oscillospirales > Acutalibacteraceae > CAG-488. Next base: position 17,524 of record JAZNPE010000080.1, read on the forward strand.
AACTCTTTTTGTAAGAGCAACATTCTCTTCGTACGGAAGATGCGAACCGTCGATCATAACTGATGTGAAACCGCCGTCGATACAGCTCTTACATGTTTCAAAATCAGGACCGTGATCAAGGTGAAGTGCGATCGGAAGACCTGACTCCTCAACTGCAGCTTCAACAAGCTTTACAAGGTATGTGTGGTTTGCGTAAGCTCTTGCACCCTTTGAAACCTGAAGAATAAGAGGCGCATTGAGCTTCTTGCCTGCTTCAACAATACCCTGGATAATTTCCATATTGTTTACGTTGAACGCACCGATAGCATAGCCGCCTTCATAAGCAGCTTTGAACATTTCCTTTGTATTAACAAGTGGCATTTATATCACTCCTGAGCATTTTTATATGTAGATAATTATATCATTTTCATACCATTTGTCAATGTTGCAACAAATAAATTTTTTCTATATAGGCAATAACAAAAAGATTGATTATATTTGGTAATTGTGATATTATAAATGTATGTTTTATTAACAAAAAAACATTGTCGCAACAACTGCGACAATGCCATAAATCTTAATTTATACAAGTTTAACCTTTTCGCCTTTGCAGGAAAGCGCCGTATAATCAATATCACCGTCTACAACCGTAAACGAATAAAAACCGTTACTGCAGGGGATAAATGCTTCACCGTTGTATTCCGAATCAAGAATCTGCGTAAGAATTATCGTCTGATTTTCAAACTTTTCAAACATATAAACACCCTTCGCACTTGAACGGGTAATCATTTTGCTCGTGACATTTGTCGGAAGCTTGTAACCTCCGTCGCCTTTCGGGAACGAATAGTAAAAATAGTTCATCTCGTCACGACGTGCAACACACAGTGCACCCTCGTCACATTCGGCATAGGTTATCAGTTCTTCGTGATAGCGGTAAGAAAAAGCTTCTTCAACAGAAACAAAGCTGTAAAAATAGTTTTCAAACGGAACAAATAACGAAACAGCAACAAGAATAACGGCAATGAACGCCGAAACCAACGCAGATTTTCCCGTTTTCTTTGTAATCATCATAAGAATTACAAGCAAGAGAAAAAAGATAAAAATTCCTGCTGCCCATCTTATAGAATTAAAAATCATGTGCAAGCCCCCTGTTGTTTTTATGTTATCACAAGGATTGTCAAAAGTCAATCAGCGAAGGTGCTTTATGTCCGAAGAAAAAAGAAAGAACAATAAAAATCAAAAAATGGTTTGAAACTGTTTTCCCCGGCAAAGAGCTTATGACTACACAGTATCCGATTCCGGAAAAATTCATCTTCCTTCTTCCGCTTTTCCGGATTGTGATATTTTTTGACACACTAACCCGCACTCCGCAGAATTTCAGAAAAAGCGTTAAGGATACGACGAATATTATTATGCTAAACGATAACCTTGTCAACGCTCAGCGTGAATCAGGAATCGACAAACTTTGACATTCATATGAGGAGACTTTATGAATAATAATTTTCAGCTCAGAGAAGGCTTCACCTGCACAGCACACACGGGTTGCGTAGGAACACCTGCTAATTCACTTGAATCGATTGATGTCGCCGTCGAACACAAATCGGACATCGTTGAATTTGACCTTAACTTTACCGCTGACGAAAAAGCCGTGCTCTCACACGATGTTCCCGAAGGGAACGAAATATCGCTTGACGAAGCATTCAGAAAAGTGGCATCTTTTGAAAATCTTAAAGTCAACGTTGATGTTAAAACCACAAAACATCTTGAACTGGTTAAACCTCTTGCGGAAAAACACGGCATACTCGACAGGATTCTTTACACAGGCATTACCAAAGAAATGGTTGAAGATGCAAAAAATAAAAGTCCCGGGGTTACCTACTATCTCAACATAAATGTAAAAAAGTTTCAGACTAAAAAATATCTCGCCAAGCTCGTCGATGAAGTGCGCGATTGCGGTGCTGTCGGAATTAATTTTAACAAAAAAAGTGCAACAAAAAAGCTTGTTGAATTTTTTCAGGAAAACGGGCTTCTTGTTTCAATCTGGACAGCTGACAATGAAAAGGATATTCTCCGCCTTCTTTCGCTTTCACCCGATAACATAACAACAAGACGACCTGACATAATCAAAACTATTCTCAATAAAAGATAAAGGACTGTTTAAAATGGATTTTTCACTTCAGGAAAAAGCAAAAGAAAATATAATCGTTGTTGCGCACCGTGGTGTATCGGGCGGCAACATTCCTTGTAACACGCTTGCATCGTACGAAATTGCGCTCAAGCAGGGCGCAGATATGATTGAAGTTGATGTAAACAGCACTCTTGACCATCAGCTTATCCTGTTTCATCCGGGCATGGAAATTCCTCACCTTAATATGCCCGTATACCTTCCCCTGCTCAACTACAGCGCAGTCAAAAAATTCCGCTATGTCAACGCAGACAATACTCCCACTCAGTTCAAAATCGCCAGCTTTGACGATTTTCTTGAACAGTTCAAGGGTCGCTGTTTTATCAACATAGACAAATTCTGGAGTAATCCGCGAAGAATTTACAATGCAATCAAAAAGCATGATATGGTCGATCAGGTGCTCGTCAAAAGCAGTGTGAACGAAAAGGTACTCAAGGTGCTTGAAGACCTTTGCCCCGAGCTTCCGTTTATGCCGATAGTCAAGGACGTACATAACGCTCACGAAGCACTTATGAAAAGAAGCATTAATTATGTTGGTGTTGAATGTGTTTTTCCGAAGGACAATGCACCGATTGCGCAGGATGATTTCATTGAAAAAATGCACAATGACGGCAAGCTCATCTGGATGAATTCAATTATCTTCGACAGAAAAGAACAGCTTTGCGGCGGACACAGCGATGACACAGCACTGACCGTTTCCGAAGACGAGGGTTGGGGTTGGATTGCAGACAAGGGCGCAGATTTCATCCAGACCGACTGGACAATGATGCTCATCGATTACCTTAAGAGAACAGATAGGTATTATAAATAAAAAACAATAATTCCTGACAGATGTTTAACGGGCGATTCTTAAATTGCCCGTTAATTTTTATTTTGCACCATCCCGACAAATTCGGGTTTGTCGAGTTCTTGTAATTTTGTTCCAATTTTAATTATGCGTAAGCTCCCTCTGACGAGGGAGCTGGCGAGCGTTAGCGAGACTGAGGGAGAGAAGTCGAAAAGCACATCGTTTCATTAAATTTTTAACTAAACTACCCCTCCGTCAAACCTACGGTTTGCCACCTCCCCTGACAAGTGGAGGT
>JAZNPE010000081.1:0-19038 GCA_045589535.1 Acutalibacteraceae bacterium
CTGTTGCCTAAAAGTCCTATTTTATCACCGCAGATATCACAATATTTTTTATCAAAAAGTCCCATAGTTAAATCTCCTTTATAAATTAATTAATATCGTTTTCGTTAAAAATGTCTCCGCATTCAGGGCAGAATTTCGGAGAATTGTGGGGGTCCTCGGGCTTCCAACCGCATTTATCGCACTGATAAAGCGGTGCACCCTCGGGCTTTTTACTTCCGCAGTTGGGGCAGAACTTTCCTTTGTTCACCGCTCCGCAAGAGCAAGTCCAACCTTCTTCTGCAGGCTTTTTTGCACCGCATTCTGTGCAGAAATTGCCGCTTACCGTTGCACCGCAGGCGCATTTCCAGCCGCCCTGTGCAGGAGCAGTCGGTGCAGGTGTCGGAGCAGGCTGTTGCTGTGCCATCTGCTGCTGTTGCTGAACTCCTGCCTGATACATCTGCGCCGCATTGAAGCCGCCGTTTGCTCCCATTGCCATATTGAAGCCCATAAAGCCGTTCATTGCTCCGTTGGGGTTACTTGCCGCCGCTTCCATAGCGTTTGCCTGTGCGTCAGTCATTCGTCCTGCCATCATAAACGGATTGGAGCCCATTGTTGCGGCATCCTCCATTTGCGTAATCTTCTTCATATCCTCGTCTGTGAGGGTAATGGGATTGAGTGCGATAGACTCAACAGATATACCTCTTCTGTCTGTCCACTCAACCTTGAGTGCCGCATTCATTGCATCTTTCAATTCAGTTGTATGTGCGGGAATCTGTGCAGGACGAAGCTCAAGCTCTGTAAGTCTTGCAAATGCAGGCTGAAGTGCTGAGATAAATTCTGTCTTGAGCTGGGAGTCGATTTCTTCTCTTGTATATTCGTCACTGACGTTGCCTGCAATCTTTGTGTAGAAGAGCATCGGGTCTGTAATTCTGTAAGAGTAAACACCGTTACATCTTACCTGAACTGTTCTTGACATACCGATACGCTTATTGACAACCTCAAACATAAACGGATTGGGTGTACCGAACTTGTTGTCCATTATTTCCTTTGTGTTGAAATAATAAACTCTCTGGTCCTTACCTGTATCTCCTCCGTAAGTAAATCTCTTACCTACTGTTCTGAAAGTCTCCTTGATTGTGTCACCAAGCTTACCTGTGAAGATGCTCGGCTCTGTTGATGAATCGTAAGTGAATTCACCCGGCTCGGCACAGAATTCAACAACCTTGCCCTGCTCAACGATAATCATACACTGACCGTCAGCAACAGCGATACCCGAGCCGTTGGAGATAATGTTATCGTTTCCTTTTGTGTTTGATGAGCGTCCGCCGACTCTCTTTGAGCCTTTGACCATAAGCACATCGTTTTCCAATGAATCGCAGTAGAAAAATTCCTTCCACTGGTCAGCAAGTGTACCGCCGAGTGCGCCTATGCCTGCTTTAATAAGTCCCATATTGCATTTCTCCCTTCAGAATTATTTATTTGAACACTTTTTACAGCATAGTCCTCCTTGAAGGTCCACCCCATATACCGTGCAATCCTCACAAACCATATTTCCGCAAATTTCACATCTGTTAAGCTCAAGCCGAACCTCATTGTTTGCACGTTCATAAGCCTTGCCGTGGTCATTTGCGTAAATGATTGCTCTTGCTTCCCGTTCATCATTACTTAAAAACTTTTTATCTTTGAAACCTGAAACAAATTCGTGAACCTGTGTTTTTATCGGTTTTCCGCAACAGTCACAGTAAAACTCAAACTCAAACTGCTTTATTGTTGACTTGTCGGTAAACCTTTTTGTTACAGCTTTCAGCATTCTCAACAACCTCCTTATACGAGTATTTACAATATAATTTTACTTGTTAAAACTTATTAAAATAAGTAGCCCTGAAGGTTACTTTCTTAAAAAGAAGGCTACCTTTAGGGCTACCGTGTCAAAAAGCGAACTTTTCATTTGTGTATTTTGTATAAACAAAGTTAAAAAAACAATTTAATGCATAAATTGACACAAAATTCAAATTATGCTATATTATGATATATCAATCTATGGAGTCAGACTATGAAACTTGATATAAAAAATCTAGATTTTCCCGAACAGGTTAAAACTGTTCGCGTTCTCTTACAACTGACACAGACTGAACTTGCTGAGCAAATAGGCATTTCCTATGCTACCGTCAGCCGTTGGGAAAGAGAAAACCGAACACCGCATCTTGCAACGGTGGGCAAGTTCTATTCTTTTTGTATGCGTAACGGAATAGAAATCAAAGCAACAAAGGAGGAATAATATGACTACTCTTTACGGTATTATTTTTGCTGTTTCTCTTTTGATGATTGCTGTGTATTTTTTTGTTGACAGGAAACGGGATGTATGGTTGTTGCTCCTTTTTGCTTGCGTCGCTGTATGTGATTTAGGTTATTTTCTTCTGTCTGTCGCAAATAATCTTGAATTTGCTTTATGGGCAAACAGGATTGCTTATCTCGGAAGTATATTCCTGCCGTTTTCCATATTGATGATGATAATGAATCTGTCAAGGTTCGCTTATCCGAAATGCCTTCCGGGTATTTTAATCGGCAACAATATGATAATGTTTTTTATTGCTTCAAGCGGCGGATGGCTGCCGATTTATTATAAAAATGTTTCTTTTGAAATCATAAACGGTGTCGGTACACTTATTAAGGAGTACGGACCTTTACATAATATATATAAGGTTTTTCTGTTTGCATATTTTTCTGCAATGATTGTAATTATCATATACACAGCCGTTAAAAAGACTGTCGTTTCTGTTAAACACTCTGTTTTCCTTGCGTTTGTTGTTATCGGCAATATTGCAATCTGGCTGATTGAAAATAGTATAAGCGCAGGATTTGAGTTTATGTCAATATCCTATATAATCACAGAGGGCTTGATATTATTCCTGTACGGTATTTTGCAGGATTACGGTCTTGCAGATACCCAAGGAATTTCCGCTGAGTCGGTTGCAGTTCAACCCGAAACAGCACAAACAGTTTCTGACGAACAAGCAACAAATATCAGGTATTTTGAGCAAGAACAGATTGATGTTATTTTTGAAAGCTGGGATGATATCCGTTCTCTTTCCCAACGTGAAAAAGAGGTTTTAAGGCTGATTATGCAAAACAAAAAGCGAAAATATATTGCCGATGAGCTCTTTGTTACAGAAAGCACAATCAAAAAACATACATCAAGCATTTTTAAAAAGCTTAACATCAACAACCGTTCCGAATTGTTTGAAAACGCAAAAAACTACATAAACAGCAAAACAGTGCAGTAGTTAAAACCACTGCACTGTTTTTATCATTTCACGCCATTAATAAGCAATTTGCACTCAAAATCTGTGAACTTGGTTTTGGATAAAGGGCTGTCAGAAATAAAAAATAAATCCGAACTCTTCACCGATGATGGCGAAAGTGTTCGGATTATTTAGGTTTGGCCCGCCCGAAGGGATTCGAACCCCCGGTCTTCAGAATCGGAATCTGCTGCATTATCCAGCTATGCTACGGACGGAATTTACTTGATGATTATATCACATTACATTTACAACATCAATAAAATTTTGCCAAAAAAACGTATTTTACAATTAAGCATAACACTGTTTTATGTCTATGTTGTTAAAAATTTAAAAATATGAATAAAAGGTCTTTAAAATCACGAAGATTGTCATACAAGTCTCTGTTTACCAAAAACAAGTTGTTCATTCCATCTTAAATTCACTTCTATTTAGAAATCATAACTTGGTAACAGCGCAATATTGGACGCTATTGACTTCAAATATTTCATATTGTATAATACTTATGATATAGTTTTTGTGCTCTACTTTGATAATAATGGAGATAGTTATGAAAAAAATTTTATATATTTCTGATTACACTTTAGATCAGTATAATTCCGTTAGAGATATCTTATATAATTTATTGGTTTGTAATATTGATAGCTATGAGCAAACCATTGCCACAACATCAGGAATAATGCATGAACCAATAAAAGAAAGTTATTATGAAACCTTCAGAACATATTCCACAGCAAACCAAAAAATACTATCTTGCTTAAAAAGCAAAGACATGAAATTTTTTGAAAAAACAAAATTCTTATACTATAGATTTCTTTATACCGTTTTTTCTTTGTTGGGTCTACCCGACAAACCTCGTAACATCGAACATATGGCATATATAAAAACCATAATAAAAAAAGAAAAACCTCAATTGGTTATCCTTCTTACATACAATCCCTCACGCAAATATACCAAATATCTATTAAAACATAAAATACCCTATATTTCAGTTTTATATGATACGTATATCGGTCGTCCTAAGTTAAACAAAGATAAAGCTTATAAATTGGAAAAGTTTGTTGCAGAAAAATCACAAGGATATTATGTTCCCGACTTTTTCTATGGTTTATATAAAAAAACATATCATTGCGATAAAATTCGACGCATATCTCTTCCACTTTTAATTCCTCAAAAAGATGTTCTTGCTGCATATAAAAACAAAACAAACGATTTTTCGTTTACATATTTCGGTCATATTCAGTCATTTAGAAACATGGATACAGTCAAAAGTTTATTAAAACAGTTAGACATAAAAGTAGATGTTTTCAGCACTGAAAATTATGAAAGTGACGATACATTTAAATTTAACAATGCAGTTACAAAAGATGAGTTATATAGAGTAGTTGCAAACAGCAAGTTTTTAATTGCTCTTGATAACAGTTTCCCTTATCAAGATTATTTGCCGTCAAAACTTTATTTGTATGTTTCCTTTACGAAACCGATTATCGCCTTTGGCGATAATGAACTTTCTGCATTGAAAGAATTTTTAAAAGATTATCCCTACTTTTATTATCAGAATATTAATGAACCTATTGACGGTCTTGTAAATTTTTTGAATCAAGATTTTCCTGAAACTTTTAACCTAACGTGTTATCAGAAATACTTGCAATATTTACCTGAATCAGCTCTAAAACCACTGATTGAAAACGTTAATAACCTTTTAAACTGATATATTAAACCAATTGCAACTTGGTTGATACCTCTGTATGGTGTATATCTCTTAGGGTGTTTTTTCTTATCGCCAGCAACCACTCGTTCTATTGTCTGACTTTGATTGGAACGAGCTTCAATAATTTCAACATACGTGCAATCACATAATCTTCTTAATATTTCGCCAATATCTTTTCTTAACTTTCCATACTCTACTTTTCTTCGAAATTTCGGTACAAGTATTATGTGATATTTATACTTCCGTCTTGTGTGATAAACTACATCCATTCATTTATTCGTCCTCCTTTGATATTACTTCTCCCATTACATCAAAGGAGGACTTATTGTACTAGATTGGAGAATTTTTGTATAACTTTTTGTTAACCTCCCGCATAGCGGGTGGTTGTCTGTTTCAGTTGTTTCTTCCTCAACAAACGAAAGCCATAATTAAATAGCCTGACACCTGTTATGCACAGATCTTAAGCCATTTTAACAGCTTAATATTTAATTTCCACAAGTTTTTTGAAAAACTATGTCTAAATTTTTCGGGTCACTTCAATCCCGATTTTAGTAAAGTTGTTCTATTTTTATTTGTAAGGCTAAAATACCTGTTTTTGTATTGACAAACGTTGAACAGTTTGTTATAATGTCCAGCGTTGTGTGAAACTATATAAATGAATATTTATCGAGGCGTAGCTCAGTTTGGTAGAGTGCTTGCTTTGGGAGCAAGATGCCGCAGGTTCAAGTCCTGTCGCCTCGACCATTAAATAACCCTCTTTTGCCTACTAAGGCAAGAGAGGGTTATTTAATATTTTTACTTTCAAAATGCGACACTGTCACAAACAACGTATACATATCAAAAGCAGTAAAAAAGCATTGCATCAGGGAAACTCAATCCCCTTCTGCAATGCTTTTATCTTTTTAGGTCGATTATCGAAAAAGTTCTTTGCCTTTCGCAAGACTTGGCAAAATCAAAATTTAAAGTGAAATAATTTCACTGTTTTGCTCTTTGTTCCAAACTATTTCAATCTCGACGGAAACATTAGACTCGATTTTCACCTGCGGTTTTTCTTCCTCTGAGTTACGTTCTTCGCATATCAAGGTCAGCTCACCGTCTATTCCGAACGGATATTTTTCAATACCGTGTTTTTCAAGCAGATTAATGTGCCAAACAATCTTATTTTTTGCAGCATCAGGTTTGATACCGAAAACGTATTCAAACATTATTGAAATCGGCGACAAGCCCGTCCAGCCTACAAAGTCAGGCATTGAAGAACTGCCCTTTTCAAATCTGTCTTCAACAAGCTCGGGTGCATAATTTTCAAAAAGAGTTCCTCTGTTTTTGAAAACACTTACAACGGCATCAAGGTGTGACTTTGCGATTTCATATGAAAGGCTGTACCTTTTATACTCATCAAGTCCTTTGAGAACCATATAGTTCGTCGGAGACCAGACAGAACCGCACCAATATCCGCCTGCAGGATTATATTCTTCATGATCCCTTGAAAGAGTCGGAACACGGTGAACCGTTTTAAACTCGCTCTCATTGTTAAGGTGAGCTATAAAATCATCTTTTCTGTCCTCAGGAACACACTTTGCAAGAAGCGACCAGAATGCACCGATATGCTTAACACCGTTAAAGGTATCGTCATCTCTGAGATCGTAATAAAACTTTGTTTTTTTATCCCAAAGCTTCTCGTTGATTACCTTGAAAAGCTTGTCACGTTCAGCTGTAAGCTCCGGAACAAATTCTTTTCTGCCGAGAAATTCTGACATTTTAATAAGGATATTGCAAGCATTAAGTTCCTGCATACAAGCATCGACCCATACCATATGACCGTGACTATAGCAGACATGATACTTTTCATCAAGACGTGGACAATTATCCATTCCGCAACCGTATCCTGAAGAAAAATATGTGCCGTCACGCCATGTGAAATGCTCCCGCATCCACTGATGATAAGCTACGAGACACGGATAGACGCGTGCGAGACGCTCCTTATCACCAAAATTAAGGAAATAGTCCCACTCGCACCATGCTAACACTTCAGGACCTGTTGAAGAGGGATCGTGACGTGCAAAAACGTCACATCCTGTTTCTTCTTCAATCTGACGGCAAATAAAGCCGTCAACATGCTGATGTGAATAGAAATTATCAAGTGTCTTCTGAAATTTGAAAATTCTGTCGGCATATTTTCCGAACATCAGCATAAACGCTGAATCCCACATAAATATGCATCCGTTGAATGCTGCATCAATATAGTTAGTTACAAAACCCGTATCCTTTTTAGGCTTTCGTAGGTTTGAAAAGGCAATCTCCCACGCCTTCCAATAGCAGTCAATATAATCATTGTGACCATTCCAGACGGGTTGAGGCAACCTACTTTTAACAGCGTCAAAGTGCGGAAGTTCAGAGTCTTCCATCTGTGCTCTGATGAAAGCATTTTCTTCCATCAAATCTTTATCATCATATGTAATTTCATTGTTTTGTTTAAATGGAATCATATTAAAGCTCCTTACAGATTACTGCTGTAATTCTATCATACAAATCGTGTTTTTTCAACTTCAAGATATTTATTTATCGTTGTCAGCTCACGGATATAAAGACTGCGGACATCGGGTGTTTTTTCATCAAACGTACCGAATATTTCAAGAGCCTCTTCAATCGTTACCCATTCGGGCACTATTCCGTGTTCAATCTCGATATCTGTAAGGGTCTGCTTCCCCTCGCCTGTTACTTCACAGACAAAGTAATTGCTTATGTATTTCGTTTCAAATGAATATTCGTTAATCTTGAGAAACTGATAAAGAGGTTTTACTTCATAACCCGTCTCTTCCATAAGCTCACGGGCACAACATTCACCAAGCGTTTCACCGTCTTCAAGTCCGCCGCCCGGGGTCATATAAACGCCCGTATTCAACTCGTGAGAAAGCAGGATTTTCCCGTCCCGGACAACAATTCCCCTGCCTGAAACACGTTCGCGTTCGGGCGGATCGGAATAGGTTTCGGCATATTGGTTTATTGTTTCGATATCAGTCATAAATTAACACTTCCTTAAACAGTTTCTCATTGCTTTTATCAGGCGTTCAGAACGATAAACGATATAACCATGCTCCATTTCACCAAGCAGTATATACCAGTTAAGCTCATTACACAAAGCATACAGTTCAACTTTAATATCACAGTATGCTGTGGTCTTATTCCTCTTTTTATATTCATCATAAAGCTTCAGCTTTTCGCCGAAACCGAGTGTCAGGCAAAACAGCTCGTATTCAGGCTCTGCCCACAGCATATCAAACGGGTCAACTGCTCCCGCAAGCTCAGATTTCCAAAAATTGATTATCAGATTCGGCATCCAGAAATCACCGTGGCACAAACAGGCTTTATCCGATGTTTCGTTGAATATTATATCAAAATCAGTCTTAATGAGTTCGACCGCCTCCATTACCACAGATTCAATCTCGTTGTTATCATACTTACGTTTTGTAAATTTATAAATATCTTCAAAATAGTCTTTATAATACTCTTTCCACGTGTCATAAACAGGATTGTCGTATTTACCGAACTTATTGTGATGAACACTCTGGGCATTCATAAGCGCATCAATAATGCTGTTTTTCAGCCGTTTTCTGTCAGGGATAAATCTGACAATTTTACTTTTTCCGCTTACACCTTTTATAAAATCCATTGCAAGAAATGCCGTACCGTTTTCTTTGCAAAGGAAATATGTTTTCGGCACTTTGTAGGATACACGTTCGGAAAGATAATCAAGCATATTTTTCTCTTTGATTAAATTATCATAAAATTGGCTTGATTTTACAGCAAGAATGAAGGGTTCGCTCGTAATTCTTACTTTGTAAACGCTGCCGCTTGCACCTTTGCCGCATTCACGGACAGATTTCACTTTTACTTTCAGTTGTTTTTCTACAATTGATTTGATTGTGTTTTTCAAAGCAATCACCTGATTTCAGAAAGTTGTGTTCGGTAAATTCGGGTTTGTCGTAGTGTTTTTACGCTTTGCAAACAGAGCAAAGACCCCCTTTACAAAGGGAGCCTGGAAATACAAGTAACTTCAAGTATAAAACACCCCGACAAACCCGAATTTGTTAAAGGATCTGAAATCCAGAGCATAGAATCGATTTAAGAATTGAACGTCAAAAGCGATACAAAACCCTCTTGAATATATGTAATTTTACTTAAGAAAATAGCCTATTCCCATAAGAATATACAACGGGCCGAGGCAATATACCATAAACATTTCCTTATGCGGAACTTTAGTTTTGAAGCAATCCGTCAGCAAGAGGCATTCGAAAATGTATGCAATTGCACCGCTGAAATATGCCACACCTTTGAGTATGTGATACACATCATCAAAAAAGAAAGACAATATAAAAAGTACAGCCGCCACACCGACAAACACATTCCGCAGTATCAGCATTATATAGTCACGTTTCTTGTGACCCTCGTGAACAAGCTCGTCCTTATCAGGTATTGTTGCATCCACGGTATGTTTTATCTGTTCAAGCAAATCTGACATAATGTCCCCTCTTTCCTTTTTAATGTTTCAAATAAACAGCACACAGCCCTGTCTTTTGAACTGTTCTATCTTCTTTTCAAGAAGCTCTTTGTCACACTTAAAAATATCACAAAGGCAGTCCATGCAATAGAACTCCGTTGAGCCTCTGTTGATTAATTTTTTCGTAAGGCCAATATCGTTCGGAGTGACCTTTTTTCCGCAATTTTTACACGCACTCATTATTTATCAATAACCCTTGCTCTGTAAACCTCACAACAATGCGGTTCAAGCTCAAAGAGAATAGTACCGTTTGTTACAATCTTCTTTTCGCCTGTCCACACATTTGTAAGCTCAAGAGTTTTTCCCGTGCATTCACCAAGGCCGATGCTGTCAAGAGTAGCAAAAAATCTGCGTTTTTCGTCGTGGAAGCTGAATCCGCCGATTGCAATGTCACCGTTTGCAAGGAAGCGTACAAGAATCGGTTCATCAACAGGATAGTATTCATAAAGAGGCTCATCGCCTTTACGGTTTTTATTTATATGCCTGTCACCATTCACCCAGAAAGGCTGTCTGTGTGCTTCGTCCTGGTCGATTTCGATAAGCATTTTATTCTTAAGAATTGCCATTGCGTCATCGTCAGCTTTTCTGAGGTCACAGCCGATGATAAGCGGCGAACCCATCATTGCCCAGTAAGCAAAGTGAGTTTTATATTCTTCAACGGTACAACCCTTGAAGCCGACATTGCCTTCGCCCTTCATACCTACAACAAGCATATCCATATCGTTATAGCATCCGTTACCATTATACTCGGGCACTTTGAGCTGATCCTGTGCGAGCTCTTTAATTGACTCCCACGTATCAACGATATCGCCTGTTGAACGCCATGTATGTGCGCCTGTTTCCTTTATCCATGCCTTTGTGTTTTCAGCGCCCCACGAGCAAGCTGCAAATACGATATCACGTCCGCAGTTTGCAAGAGCAAGCGACATTCTCTTATAAAGGAAATGACCGAATGTTGAGTGCGGATGGAAACAGAAGTCATATTTAAGATAATCAACTCCCCACTCAGCGAAGCATCGTGCATCCGTGAATTCGTGGTCTAAGCTGCCCGGATATCTTGCACAGGTAAGTGTTCCTGCGCAGGAGTACATTCCGAATTTCAGACCCTTTGAATGAACATAATCCGAAACATACTTCATTCCGTGAGGGAATTTTTCGGGATCGGGTACGATTTCGCCCTTCTCGTTTCTTTCGCGAAGGCTCCAGCAGTCATCAATGATAACATACTTGTATCCGCAATCCTTGAGCCCGCTTTCGACGATGAAATCAGCCGTTTCCATAACAACTTTTTCGTTGATATTCTCACCAAAAGTATTCCACGAATTCCAGCCCATCGGCGGTCTTGTTATAATCATAAAATCAACCCCTTTATCGTGATACTTTAATTATATTCTCTGTTTATTGCGGTGTCAATAAATTTGTAGCAACAAAACAACCACCTATTGCCAAATTCTCACAAAGTGCTATAATAGAAACATAAAATTTTACGGAGGCGGATTATGGGCGTAAAAACTAAAATTTCCTCAAAAGCAATTTATGAATTTTACAAGGAACTTGAAAAATTCAATATAGAAAACCACGCTCTTATTATGCTCAAGGACGGTGAAACTGTCTTTGAAAACTATGTGTATCCGTATTCTGCAGATATGCCGCACACATTGTTTTCCGTAACAAAATCAATTGTTTCAACAGCTGTCGGTTTTGCGATTGATGAAGGTCTGCTTTCGCTCGACACCAAAATCACCGATATATTTGACGAATATCCCCATAACAAAGATGATGAATGGGACAGGCTGACGCTTCGCCACGTTCTTACGATGCAGAGCAATAAGGAATTCAGCTTTACACAGGATATGACAGGTGACTATGTCAGAATGTTCATGGAGGCTCCGTTCAGGAAAACTGAACGAGGATTTTTATACAGCAATAACGATGCTCACATTGCTGCAGCGGCTGTACAGAAAGCTGCGGGTATGAATCTTGTTGATTACCTTACTCCCCGACTTTTCGAACCCCTTGGTATTGAAAAACCTTTCTGGGAAACCAATTATTTCGGTAAGAACATCGGCGGAACAGGTTGTCACCTCAGGCTCCGTGACCTTGCAAAAATCTGTCAGTGTTATGCTGACGGCGGTAAGTGGAACGGTAAACAGATTATCCCCGAATGGTGGACAAAGACAGCAACCGAAATCAAGGTCAGGCACAGTAAAAGCAAGGAAAACGGATACGGTTATATGTTCTGGATTTTTGACGGTAACTTCAGTATGGACGGTATGTTCGGTCAAAGAGTTACATATCTTAAAGAACATAATGCCGTTATCGCAGGATTCAACAGTTGCGTTCACGACAACTATTTTTCGGAAGCTTTCGAGAAGATTCTGCCGAAAGCATTTACCGAAACTTGCGATAATGAATGGGACGGTAAGCTTACGGAATATCTTAAATCTCTTGATCATAAAACAATTAAGTGTGATAAGCTTCCTGATATCCCGACAGGAAAGATTTTTTATCTTACTCCTGTATCAGATGTCCTTGCAAAGATAATGTTTCCGGCAAGTCTTATTCCCCGTTCACTTACTTCAAGCTTTGCGAAAAGACCGAAATCGAACCTTGATGAGGTTTCTTTCCACTTGACTGATGATGTATTCACCGTCAAATGGAAAGAGGAAGAAGACGAAGTTGTTATCAACTGCGGACTTGACGGCGAGCCGCGTTTTTCGGAGTGCAGTATCAAAGGATATCAGTATAAAATATGGGCATACGCTTTTATGAAAGACGGAAAACTTAATGCAGTTGTAAAACCGATTAACACGCTTTCAACCCAGCGCATCGAATTTACTTTCGGCAAAAAGGAAGTTAAACTTCAGTTCAAAGGCAGTCCGTCTTTCGTAGATTTCATTGCAAAGAACGCAGACCAGAGCAGCTTTGTCAAAAACAGCGGCAAAGCAAAACCTGCTTTGATGAAGGTTGTAAAAAAAGTTCTCGGAACAACTGAAATGCCAATGACATTCAAATCAAAATAAAAAAGAACTCGGATAAGATTCTGTTCTTATCCGAGTTAATTTTATATAGCTTCAAGTTCTTTTAACTTTTCGTCAACCTCTGCTCTTCTCTTCATAAGCTCAGCCTGTATCGGCTCAAGACGCTTCTTTGAAAGAGGATAGATAATTGTAAGGATGAGAATAAGTGTATAAACGATAGCCGGAACAATTGTACACATCTTGTAAATATTGTGTCCGAAGCTGCCGACACTCGTTGCAACTGTATTACGAACCTTGTCCGTGTAGCCTGTTTTCTTAAGAAGCTGCATTCCGCCTGAGTCTGCAATAGTCTGACCAAGCTTTCTTGAGAATGTGTAAACGGCATAGATTGCACTTTCGCTGTGTTCGCCTGTTGTGTACTCGTTATAGTCAATAACGTCCATAACGATTGCCCAGTTTGTTATACTCATAAAGGAGTAACCGAAACCTGTAATTGCCTGCATAACAAAATATGTTGTTACATTCGGAAGGAATACCGCATTGAAGATACTAGCCAAAGATGAAAGTACAAGACCGAAAACGCAGATTTCTTTCTTTCCGAACTTTTCAACGAGCTTGGGCATAATCGGAATCATAATTGCCATCGGTGCATAAGTGCAGAGTGTATTTATGATTGAAAGGTCTGAATTACCGAAGTGGTTTTTGAAAAGATACTGGTTAAATGAACCGTACTGAAGAAGTCCGCTGATAAGAACACCCGAAATTGTGACCGTAATGAACGGAAGGCTTTTGAAAAGAGGACCGTAGGTACGCTTGAGATTAATCTTCTTTTTAACGTCAGGAACTTTGACACGTTCCTTTGTTGATTTATAGCAGAAAAGATATGAAGCAATCGCAAGAGCAGCAAGAACAACAGCAAAGACAAATGCTTTGTCACCGCTGAAAACTGAAACCTCTTCCTGAGTTTTCGGGTCAATAACTTTGTTGTAAACAACCATCTGGCCGAGAAGAGTAACAACAGCACCGCCGACACCGCCGCCGATTGAACGGAAAGTTGAAAGAAGTGTTCTTCCCTTCGGGTCGTCCGTGATAACAGATGCAAGCGATCCGTAGGGAATATTGACACCTGTATAGAGCATACCGAAACAAGTGTATGTAACGTATGCAAAAATAAGAATGACTATGTAATTGTTAATGAACTTGTTAATTCCGAGGAAGCAGACAGCCATTGAAACACAAAGCGGAATTGAAAGCCACTTAAGATAAGGTCTGAACTTACCTTCCTTTGTCGGTTTCCTTGCATCAACAATAAGGCCCCACATCGGGTCATTAATTGCATCCCAGAGTCTTGTAACAAGGAAAAGGACTGTGATGTCGTTGTAAACCCTGTCGGGATCAACACCCAAATCTGCCATAAGTGTATCTGTATAAAACACCTTAAGGAATGTTGAAATAAACGTAAGCACCAAAAGATTACCTATATCACCAAGGGTATAGCCGAAGCCTTCCTTGATTCCGATGGCATTCGGGTGCTTGAGTGCGTTTTTAGGCGCAGCATCTTTATTTTTTGCCATAAAAATTACCTCTGTAAATTTAGTGCCTTTATTTTATACAATTAACCTCGTATTGTCAATTGAATAATTGCAAAATTTAAAAAGAAAAACGCATCCCAAAGACGCGTTTTTCTGTATTGGAATTAAAGGTAATTTTTTACATTGTTTTCGTAGTGGCCTGTATCCTGGAAACCGTTTTCTGTACGGATACACTCGCCCCACTTACGTGCAATTTCTTCGTAAGAATCTGTCTGCACCTTTGCTCTGTGGAAGCCGTCCTTACTGCCCTTTATGCACCAGTCTGAGCTCCACATTCCGTGGCCTGTTGCCTTGTAAGTCCAAAGTGTCCAGCTGTAATCAAGATTATCAAGAGTTTTGAAGCAGTTTTCCCATGTTGTCTTCTGATGCGGATAGAACTCACCCATATACATCGGTACATCACAGTAAACCCATTTTGTGAAGAACGCGAAGAGGTTGAAGATAAAGTTTGAGTTATTATAGAAATGAACCTGATAAACAACGTTGTCCCAGCCCTTAGTCCAAGCCTGAGGAAGAGCAAATGCCGTCCAGATGCATTCCATTGTGATAATATGATCTTCATCGACTGCTCTTACTGCATCGTAAAGTCTTGAGTAAGCCATTGTGTTGTTCTTTCTTCTTTCAAGCTCGCCTGACGGCACATCGCACATAGGCTCGTTGAGAAGATCGTACATTGCAACGGCAGGGTTACCCTCGAACTTTGTTGCGATAGCTGCCCAGAGTTCATCGGTAAGCTCACGGTATTTTTCTCCCTGCTCTGTATCTTCATAATAACCGCAGGACTGGCCCTTACCGCTGTGAGGAGCATCGCTGTGATATCCGACGGCACCGTGCATATCGAGGATAACATAAAGCTCACGCTCTGAGCATTCGCTGACTACCCATTCGAGGCGAGAGAAATCCCATTCACCGTCTTCATCCAGGATTTTTGTACCGTTATCGTCATAATAGAAGTTTCTGAACCAGAACGGAACGCGGACACAGTTAAATCCCATATTCTTGATTTCGTCAAGGTCATATTCTGTAATCCAGTTATCCATATAAGTATTGAAAAGCTCGTAAGCACCCTCTCTTCCGAAACGCTCTTCAAGAGTTGTAAGAACAGAATAGTGGTCTGTAGCTTCTTCATAAGGTGAAAGCCAGTCTTCCCAAATCATCCATGAACCAAGGTTGACACCTTTGAGCTGAATTTCGTCACCGTTACGATTAACGAGCTTGCGACCTTTTGTTGTAAGAAAGTCTTCATCGGTAAAACCAACCGTTTCATCAACCGCTTCAACAGCGAATGCAACTGAGCAGACTGAAAACGCCATTACCAATGCAAGAACCAAGGATAAAACTGATCTGATTGTCTTTTTCACAATATCACTCCCTGAAAATTTTTACAGTCTGATTATATTACAATTCAGGATTTATGTCAATCAAGTCAGCTTTTTAAATACACAACACAACTCATTGATATAAGGCAAAAATCCGCAAAGCTGATGCCTTGCGAATTTTTTCTTCTCGATATTTTTTCAGATTTACAATACATTATACGCTTCAGATATTATTTTCCACACTACTAAGCAGAACAACCATATCGTCATAAAACTTATGTGTTTCATCTTTGTCCGCAAAAAGTCCGATCGGCGTACCGTGGTCACCTTTACCGGTCGGCATAACATTCCAGATTCCGGCATCAAGCGGTACATTCGGAGCATAAGGTTTATACGGTTCGTTTGCAGGATGCATAGCAGACACAACATCAATCAAGCCGTCGGTTCCGACTGTAGTTTTGTTTAACGCTTTGTCTGTTCTGAGCATAAGATTTGCCGTTGACTTCATCAGCGGATTTTTTGTGTTTTTGGGAACTAATTTTCCCTTTTCATTTTCTTCTAATAAATTATACGGATATGAAAAATAATATACAGACGAAACATTCTTGACAAACCCGTTCAACTCTTCTGTTCCTTTGTCAGTCATATCATAGTCGATACTTTCTTTGCAAAGAAAAAGATCCTTCATAACAGGAACAAACTTCTTTGTATCTTTTATCTCATCTGTTTTATTAACTCCCATTTGCTCAAGATGCACATCAATCATTCCGCCCTGCAATTTGGTCCTGCTTAAAATCACCGCGGAATTCAACGTAACAAATTTCAACATAGGCAAAAGATGATACTTTTTCACCGATTGATAAGCATCCGTTCCGTTTAACGGCGAACAAATAGCAGATACACTGCAGACAAGGTCTTTTTGTCCACCCATAAAAAGAGGTGAAGTATCTTCCCTGTTCAGTTCGACTTCATCAGGTGCACCATTTTCAAGAAGATACGTAAGAAGCCTGATAACGTGACCGCCAAAACTGTGCCCTATCAGATGAACCTTCTTTTCAGCACTCCAGTTTTCAAGCAACGGCTTTTTATATGTTCTGCCGAAACGTTTGTGACCGTAAACCCGTGAGTGGTGTTCACCGTAATCGACTCTTGTTCCCTTTAACTGCGCATACAGCTCACAAGCCTGATCCCATGCACTTGAAATCGGGCCTTCAGAAGTTGCATAGCACTCTATGCCTTTGCCTGAAAGATATTCAATAATACTTCCTGTTGTTCCGCCCCAGTACGGAGCTTTTTTATTTATCCCTTCGGTATCTCCCCAACCGTACATTCCGTGAACAAATATTAACGGATACCGTGTTTTTTCTTCTTTCATTTTCATCCGCCTCTTTCGCTACTTTGATTTTCTATTATAGCACAATTCACAATATTATTCAATAATACATTTCTGTATATTAACCACCGTTTCCCTTTTGTAGTATTGTGCGTTTATTATACCAACCATATTAATAAAAGTAACTGTTCGACTACATATAAGTGTAAATGTAATATTTTCTCAATTTATATTGCTTTTAGCTAAAAATATGGTATAATATTCCCAATCTAATGAAAAGGAGAGAAAGAATATGAATCCATTTCTTTTGAAAATTTTGTCAGCTCTTTCAGCATTTCTTATGCTGTTCCTGAGCCCCGGCGGTCAGATTCGTCAGCCTCTGGTTGCAAAGCGTTGTCCTGCTTTCTACGGTGAAGCTGCTGTTGCAAATCCTCTCGAGGATGAAGGCAACCTTGGTGTTCCTCAGCATCCTTTCCTTGCTCCTGAGGGAACAAACGGTATGCACGGCGACTCTTACAACACAGATACATACGACTATATGGGACCTCTCGGTATCAATCCCGTTGTTAAGTCTCGTTCAATGAACGTTTTCGGCGGACTTGTTGCTACACTTATGTTCGATTCTCAGGGCAGAATCATGTGCATCAGCGGTAACGTTGTCGGCTTCCGCCTTCTTCTTTTGGATGCTGATACACTTGAAATCCTCGCCGAAACAAGACTTCCTCAGCGTCCGTCAACAGTTGAAGCTATCAAGACTTTCAACTTTGCTGCAATTTCAACAGACACCTCAGGCGGTGCTTACTGCCACCTTCTTAAGGGCGACAGACCCATTATCGGTAACTCTGACAACGTAATTCAGATTTACTACATCGACGAATCATCAGGTACACCTGAATGGAAGATCGAAAAAGAATGGGATATCGATGACAAGCTTCCTGAAGGCTCACACATCACAGACGCTATGCCTGACTTCGAAGGCAACATCTGGTTCCTTACACGTCCCGGCGAAATCGGTTATATCGATGCTGAAACAGACGATGTTAAGATGATAAAGCTTGACAACGAAGAAATCCAGAACACATTTGCAATCTGTGACGACGGTATCTACATCGTTTCAGACACGGCTATGTACCGTTTCGAAATCGGTGCTGACGGACTTCCCACATACACATGGAGAACTCCTTATGACCGCGGAACAACACTCAAGCCCGGTGCTATCAACCAGGGTTCAGGTACAACTCCTACTCTTCTTGACGTTCCCGTATACGACAAAGAAGGTGAAGGTGCTGTTCAGGTTGGCGTTAAAGAACTTTGCGCTATCACAGACAATGCTGACGGTAGAGTAAACATCGTTATCTACGACCGTCCGACAGGTGAGATTGTTGACCAGGTACCCCTTTTCACAGAGGGCAAATCAGTCAGTGAAAACTCAATCGTTGCTTACGGCCGTTCATTCATCATCGAAAACAACTATTCTGAATCAGGCGCAGGCTTCCTTGAAAACAATCCGACAAGTGAGCCCGGTGTTACAAGAATCGATATGAACTACGATTGCACAAAGGCAGAGGTTGTATGGGAAATCGACGAGGCATCAGCAACAGTTGTTCCCAAGATGTCAACAGAAAACGGTATACTCTACCTCTACACAAGAGTTCAGAACGATGACATTCCTAAGCGTGCGGTTGCATGGTACTTCACAGCAGTTGATTTCAGAACAGGTGAAACACTTTACAAGGTATTCACAGGCAGCGGTAAGAACTGGAACAACTCCTACGGTCCTATCACAATCGGCCCGAACGGTAAGGCTTATGTCGGCGTATTCAACGGTCTTATCTCAATTGAAGACACAGTAGCATAAAACACAGATACCATATAAAAAGGATGGCAGAAAGCCATCCTTTTTTGTTGTATATCTTTTTCACAAAATGCCCCCACAATCCGGGTTCGTATGACTCTTTGGTTTCGGAAAAACTATCTCTGTGTAGGTATGGCACGATGGAGAGCGCTGTACCGATATCTGCTATATTTAACGTCGTGTCGACGAGCATCACGCCCTGCAATAAGGTTTTAAACATCCCGATAAATTCGGGGTTGTGAGGTGTTTAAAAGTTGGTAGAGTCTAGTCAGCCCTCCTTGTGTAAAGGAGGGTGGCACGGCGTAGCCGTGACGGGAGGATTGTTGATAATTCAAGGATTTTTGACAATCCCTCAGTCGCTTCGCGACAGCTCCCTTTACACAAGGGAGCCTGGAAATACAAGTAACTTCA
>JAZNPE010000082.1:0-10533 GCA_045589535.1 Acutalibacteraceae bacterium
TGCTGCATTCGCTGGTTCGAATCCAGCCATCCCAGCCAAACAGCGCCTCTGACGAGGCTAAGATAAGAGATAATATTGAATAAATAATAGATAATAGTGTTTGTGAAATATTCGAGCGCTGTTTGTATTATTATCTATTCATTATTATCTCTTATTTATTATCTGAAAGGGGATTTTAGTATGTCTGCTAACAGTGTTATTCTTGATAAATCTTTATCTTTCGCGGCTCGTATTGTCAAGTTGCATAAATATCTTGTTAAGGAAAAGAAGGAGATGGTAATCTCAAAACAAATTATCCGTTCAGGTACAAGTATTGGTGCTAACGCAAATGAAGCAGTTTACGGTATTTCAAAAGCTGATTTTATAGCTAAACTGCAGATATCCCTTAAAGAAACCGCAGAAACAGAATATTGGTTAAGGCTGTTGGTGTTGTCTGAATATATATCAGAAAAAGAAGGCGAATCACTTTTGAATGATTGCCTTGAAATCAAACGTATTTTAGTTGCAACACTCAATACTGCCAAAAGCAACAAATAGCTGTTCGTCATTCGACCGGTCAAACAACAAAAAGCACTTGCGTTGGCAAGTGCTTTTTGCTTCTGCTGTTTACGGATTATAAGTTTCTATAACTGCACTCGTTTCGGCATCTGCGATAGTGATGTTGCAGTTCATGCCGAGCTGTGCATACATCTGGTAAATCATTGCCGGGAGAGATGCTGCTGAAGTAATTGAAGCTCCGTCGGCAGAATTGAATCCTGCACGGTCAACTTTAACTACGATATTTGAAAGGTTGTCATTGCAGTTAACGTCTTTTACATATGAATAAGAAGAAGCAAGATCGTTTTCAATTCCCGCTACGATTTCATATCTGTAGTTGCGTAGAAAAACCTTGTAGTCCGCCTTGGAAATTGTGTATGTCACGGAACTGTTACCGTCCGATACAGCCGACTTGAAACCTGTTTCTTTTTGTTCTTTGGTAAGCTGAGAGTTTGCGTTAACGTCTTCAAGGATAAAGGAAATGGGTATCTTGATTTCAACATCAATCAGTTCATCGCCGTCAACAGTAACGTTATCTCCTTGAACAGCTGCTGTATATTTCGTGGCCGAGGTTTGTTCAAAAAACTCTCTGTTTATTTTTTCGTATGAATTGTCACCCTTAAAAATAACAACCCACAAAAGGCTGCAGGTGATTATTACCACTGCGACGAGCATAAATATTATTGTTGTTTTTTTGAATTTACCGCTGTTGTTCATTTGCGTCACTCCTAACACACACATTTTACCATTATTAATACTCTCAGTCAAGAATCTGCAACAGCTTGAAAACAGGAAATAAATCTGCTATTATTTAGACAGGGTGATCATATGAAAAAGAATAAAAAAATGAAAATATTTATTATTTCTCTTTTGTGCTTTGCAGTTATCTGTTGCACGGGCTTCGGTATATATGTTTCGGATTACTACCGTGCAAACGATACAGCACTTGAGGCAACGTTTTCGGACAGCGAAGTAACTGTTATTGAGAAAAACGGTGACTATATGGTTTTTACTCCTGAAAAACCAAAGCATGGGTTGGTTTTCTATCCGGGCGGTAAGGTTGAATATACGGCTTATGCCCCGCTTATGAAAGCTCTTTCAAAGGAAGGCTTTTTCTGTGTGCTTGTAAAAATGCCGTTCAACCTTGCTGTGTTTGATGTTGATGCAGCAGAAGATATAATTGCAGAGTATACCAATATAAATGAATGGTACGTCGGAGGTCATTCGCTTGGCGGAGCAATGGCGGCAAGCTATGCTTCAAAAAATGCAGATAAGCTTGAAGGTTTAATGCTTCTCGGCTCTTATTCAACCAATGACCTGAGCGACAGCGGTCTGACTGTTTTAAGTATTATAGGCTCTGAGGATAACATCACTTTTGATGATATGGAAGAGGTCAAAAAGTATGGTGACAATCTCCCTGCTGTTGATATGTATTATTACACAATTGAAGGCGGATGCCACGCTTATTTCGGAAGCTACGGCGAACAGGAAGGCGACGGAAAACCGACGATAACCCCCGAGGAACAGTTAAGACAGACAGTTGAATTTATTGTTATGAAAACGATTTCATAACAATAAAATTAATATCCAAAAACTAAACCGCACCCCGGATTAACCGAGTGTGCGGTTCTTTATATCTGCTGATTATAATAAAATGTCTGCAACGATAGGGTAGTGGTCTGAGGGATACATACCCTCAACAGTGTTTCTTATAATTTTGTATGTGTCAACTTTCATTCCCTTGGTTGTGAAGATGAAATCAATTGCTCCGTCTTCGTGTTCCTCGATTGTTCCGTATTTATGGAATGTGATACCGGTATCGGATTTTTCAGCAAGAAGCTTTGTGTCGTCCATCGAAGCAGTCATTACTGAATAAGCCTCGGCAGTTTCATATGTATTGAAGTCACCCGTGCAGATAACCTTTGTGCTCTTTTCAAGCTCGCTGATTTTAGTAAGAAGCACCTTTGACTGTTCAACTCTCGTGCTTTCAAGGACGTGGTCGAGGTGAGTGTTGATATGCGTGAATTTTTCGCCGGTTTCCTTGTCTTCAAGCACTGCCCATGAGGCAATTCTGTTGTGCTTTGAATCGAAGCTCTTTGTATACTTCTTTTCGGGTGTTTCGGAAAGCCAGATTGTACCGCTGTCGATAAGATTATATTTATCCTTGCGGTAATAAACTGCACTGTATTCCGTAAACATTTCAATGGGACTTCTTCCTTCACCGACTCGTGCATATTTGTCGCTGAACTCCCTGTCAAGAATCTTTATCCACTTCGGAGTAGCTTCCTGTATGCCGAATGAATCGGGCGCGTATTGGTCAATAATTGCAACTGCAATCTGCGAACGGTTATGAATGCTGCCTTCCTCGTCGTCAACACAACGCAGGTTGAAGGACATTATTCTGGTTGCTTCGTTGGCCTTTTCGGGGATTGATTCGATTGTTATTTCACCAAAGTTGATTTCTGTTGATTTTGTGTACATAACTGTTCCTATACTGACAACAACTGCAATTGCGAGGATAATTGAAACTATCTTTCCTTTTGCTTTCATTGTTTTTATCCTTTCATAATGGTGTTACTTCTGTATCAGAAATATACAATATTTTGTTGCATTTTGTCAACTTAAGTTTGATTTTAATTCTGAAGAAAATTTTGTTTTATTTTTTTGTTTCGGCAAAATTAACATTATACATATTTCTGCTTTGTTGATGTTGACGAAAGATAAAAAAACCAACTGTTTTTCGATGAAAAAAACTTTTGTGTTGAAGATTTTTTATACTTATTTTGCCTTTTATATAGTTGACTTTTCAGGTGAAGTTTAATATAATTTAGATGTCTATATATGTGTCGTAGTGCACATTTTGATGATTCTTTTTTAGGAGGAAGAAAAAATGGCTAAAAGCAAACGCATCCTTAGTGCTATCTTGTCCATCGCAATGATTCTTTCATTGGTTCCGATGGCTTCTTTCAGCGCATCAGCTGCTGAAGAAGTTGCGTTCAACACAGCCGCTGTTGACACAGGCGACGGTAAACTCGTTGTTCCTACCGTTACGCTTACATCAACAAAGGTTATCCGTGTTGCAGAAAACGCAGATGGCGCAACATTCAAAAACGGTACAACAATCGTTCCGGCAACTCCCTCAGGTTTGCCGAAGATTAACTCAGGTTATGTTTCACAGTATTATTGTGATGAGACTCCTGTAAGCCCTCAGATTGTATTTACAACTGACACAGAGCTTGCTGCAACTCCCACAATCTCCTGCGAAAATAACGCAAACGTTACCTTCTCTGCAGCTTCAAAGAACGGTAACACATACACATGGACAGTTACAGGCGGTACAGGCGTTACTGTCGGTCAGCTCAGATTTGTTGTTGACTATTCAAACTCTTACACTGATTCTCTTACAGGTAAGACTGTAACTAACTATTTCAAAGCTTTCACAACAAGCTATGTTGATACAATCGCTCAGCCGGGCGCATTCTCAGCTTTCCGTTCACGTACAGGTTCAGTCGGTCACGAAAACGTAAGATGTTCTTACATCGTTCGTATCCTCGGTGCTAACTCATACGGCGGATTCGCAGCTTATAATGACGAAGATGATGCAGAATCAGCACACGGCTACTACGACTTCATTGCTAACAACTGGGTAGACCTTGGTACGACTAACCAGGCTAAGGGCTACGGTACTATGATTTACGAAGTATCAAACGACAGCGGTGATGGTTCAAGAATGATCAACGCTAATGCTGACCATTGGAGACCGACTTCTACAACATACGTTGACCGCGGTCTTGGTACTTCTCTTTCACAGGTTAACCTTCGTCTCACACAGTTTGAGCGTCAGGGTGCCAGAAAAGACGGCTATACATACTACGCTCGTTACAGCAGAATGAAGCTCCTTGAAGGCAATGTTTACGCACATACAGATGCTATCGAAAATAACGCATCACGTCTTGAACTCGGTCTTTCTCAGGACCTTACATCAGACGTTCAGATCGGTAACAACGCTTATACAAACGTACCTCTCAACGGTTCAACATACGGTAACTCTTCAACTCTTGATGAGGCAACAGGTAACTACGTAACAGAGTACACACTCGTTTACTCAGGCGGTAGCCATTACGAAAAGGTTGACCGTGTTGCAAACGCTGATGTCACAATGGGTATCCGTATCGAATCTTATGATAAGTCAGAGCTTCGCGGTTACATCGACGAACTTCTCGTTGACCACGACCCGACAACTAAGCTCGCAGCTTCATCAGAAATCGGTATCTATCCGCAGGAAGAATTCTATAAGGATAAGACAAAGTGGGATGCTTATAAGGCAGCTCTTCAGGATGCTCAGGGTATCCTTAATAAGCCCAACACAAACCAGAACGAAATCAATGCTGCTCTCAGCACTCTTGAAACAGCAGTTGACGGTCTTGAAGTTGCAGAAGCAGACTACAGCGTTGTTGAAATTGCTAAGACTGAAGCAGCTAAAAAGAATGCTCTTAACTATACAGAACCTTCTTGGGCACGCCTTCAGTCAGCTCTTGATGCAGCTGATGCAGCTCAGGGCTACAGCGTATTCTATCAGTCAGCAGTTGATAAGCTCGCTATGGATATCAACGCTGCTATCGAAGCTCTCGAATATGCAGAAGCAGACTGGTCACTTGTTGATACAGCAATCGAGAAGTATGAAAGCATGGATCCCAACTTGTATACTCCGGAATCATGGACTAATCTCCGTAACGCTGTAAATACAGCTATGGAAGAGAAGGAAAAGGAGCCTCCGTATACAGTTGAAGATCAGGCTTATGTTGACTCTCTTGCAAAGCATATTTCAGACGCTATCGACGCTCTTGAAGATGCACTTGCAGACTATACCGATTTCCTTGCTCAGGTAAAACGTTACGAAGAAGAAGTTCTTCCTGAAAAGGAAAGAATTGAAGCAGAACTTGCAGCAGCAGGTATCGATATCGCAGACTACGGCTATACAAGCATTTATGATGCAACTAAGTGGCGTAGACTTCAGGCAGCACTCAACTTAGACCGTACTCTTACACATTGGTATCAGGAAGACGTTAATGATGCTACACAGACTCTTAAGAGCGCAATCGACAACCTTACACTTGCAGATGCATATTATGCAGATGTTACCTACTGGGTTGACGAAGCAGATGCTATTGATCCTTCATGGTACACAGAGGATTCATATCAGGCAGTTATGGATGCAGTTGATGCAGTTGTAGAAGGCAAGAAGATCAACGAGCAGATTACTGTTAACGGCTATGCAACAGCTATTGAAGAGGCTATCGGAAACCTTGAATATGAATATGCATATTACGGTGAAGTAGATAAGGCTATCGAAAGAGCAGAAGCAGTTGATCCTTCAATCTATACAGATGATTCTTACAATGCAATCTGGACAGTTGTTGATAACATCAACTGGAATCTCTATGCAAAGGATCAGGAGGTTGTTGACGGTTACGTAACAGCTATCGACGAAGCTATCGCAAATCTTGAAGAGCTTCCCGCTGACTATGATGCAGTTGAAGCTGCTAAGGACAGATGGGCTACATACACAGACACTTCAATCTACACTAACGCATCAGTTGCAGCAGTTACTAACGCAATCAATGCAGTAGATTATTCAAAGACAATCACACAGCAGGCTGAGGTTGATGCAATGGCAGAAGCTATCAATACAGCTATTGACAACCTTCAGGAAAAACCTGCAAACTATACAGCACTTCAGGCTGCTTTTGATGATGCTAAGGCTGAAATCACAAAGAATGCAAACTTCAAGGCAGCTAACGGTGTAGATTACTACACAGCTGATTCACTTGCAAACCTTCAGGCAGCTATTGACGCTGTTCCTGTAGATGCAAGCGGTGCAATCATTCAGGATAAGAAGTTCTCAGAGCAGGCAGACGTTGATGCACTTACAACAGCTCTCAAAAATGTAGTTCTTGTTGTTAACGGTGCAAACTATGCAGAACTCGATGCAATCCTTCTCACAGTTCCTTCAGACGAGGATCTTGAGAAGCTTTACACAGTTGATTCTGCAGCAAATCTCCTTGCAGCAGTTATCAATGCAAACGCAGTAGACCGTGACCTTACGGTTGACGAGCAGGCAACAATCGACGCTCTTGTAGAAGAAGTTGCAGCAGCTATCAAGGCTCTTGAGTATAATCCTGCTGATTACGGTGTAGTTGAAGCTGCTAAGGCAGCTGCACAGGCAGAGCTTGATAAGGGCATCTGGACAGAGGCTTCTGCAAAGGCTGTTCAGGATGCAATGGATGCAGTTGTATACGGCAAGAACATCCTTGAACAGGAAGCAGTTAATGCAATGGCAGAAGAGATCAATGCTAAGGTTGTTCTCCTTACACCGGCATATGCTGACTATACAAAGGTTAACGACGCTAAGGCAGCAGCTGCTGAAATTAACACAGCAATCGTAACTCCTGAATCTTATGCAAAGGTTACAGAAGCTATCGCAGCAGTTCAGGAAGGTCTCTATGCTAAGGATCAGGATATCGTAGACGGATATGCAAAGGCAATCAACGATGCTATTGCAGCTCTTGAGTATATGTACATAAGCTGGACACAGGTTGACGCTCTCATCACTGAGATCGAAGGCCTTAATCCGGAAGATTACGAAAACTGGGATGAAATCTACTGGACATATCTCTATGGATATATGTATGATACAATTCCTGCGTTGAAGAAGAATCATATTTATATCACAGATCAGGCAGTAGCAGATGAAGCTTACGCACAGCTTCTTGCGTATAAGGATATGCTTGTTCTTAAGGAAGACGAACCCGTAATCGTTGAAAGATTCGAAGTAGTAGGCGGTGCATCAGTTAAGACACAGGGTGGAGTAAACTACATTGTAGGTCTTCAGCCAAGCCTGACAAAGGCAAAGTTCCAGTCAACATATGTAGAGTACGAAAACGTAGTGCTTGAGTACAACATGACAACAGCACGTTACATGGGTACAGGCTCAACGATTACAGTTAAGTCAGCCGCTACAGGCGATGTTATCGCAGAGTATGTAATCGTAATCTACGGTGACGTTGACGGTTCAGCAACAATCAACGGACGAGATGCAGTTGCAGTATCAAACTCAGTAACAGGTGTTACAGAGCCTCTCACAGGTGCAGCAAAGCTTGCAGCTAATGTTGAAGGATCAAGAGCAACAATCAACGCAAAGGATGCAGTTGTAATCGGCTCAGTTGCAAATGGTACAATGACAATTGACCAGTCAACAGGTAAGGGTGTAGCAATCTAAACCTTTAATAACAAATTAAGAGGTATGGTGAAAACCATACCTCTTTTTTTTGAATACCTCTGTTTTAAGTCAAACCGTTAAAACGGATAGCATATCCTATGTAATACTTCTGACGTTTAAATGCACAAATTGGGTTTGTCGGGCAAATGCATTGCCTTTGTCCGACAAACCCAATTTATATGTATACTTCCGGGTATAAAAAAACGTCCGAGCAATCGGACGTTTTCAATAAGCTGATTTTTATTATTTTTCTTCCTTTTTCTTGTGGAAGAGGATTTTGTCTACCGGGAAGTAGAGGAAGAACTGAACTGCAGAGCAGATCATTGTTGCAATGTTCTTTGCAGCTGTCTCATTAAGATTCCAACCAACGAACACTTCCTTGAGAGTCGGATTGAGCCAAGCTGAGAAGAAGATAAGTCCGATTGTGAAAGCAATATAAATCGGAAGAGCAATAGCGATATTGGCACCTGAATTGAATGTTTTTTCTTTGTTAACAAAGAATGCAACAATCTGTGCAACAATGTTTGCAACGTTACTTACGATGAAGTAACCTAGACCTCCGACTGCTACCGGATAAACAAATACCCACCATGAGAAGGGTTCTGCATAAAGTTCCTTGATTGCGGGGATAAGCTGAAGCGTATTAAGAAGAACAAACTGCACGATCATAGCAAGCAAGCTTACAACGATAAACTTAACAAACTGCCAGATAGTTACGATGAGTGAGCCTTTTTCTTCAGCCGCGTTGTCGATACTTTTCAATCCGCCGGCTTTCTTTTCAGTATTTTTTGTAGCCATAATTTTAAATCTCCTCAAAATGTGATTACGGAATATCCGCTTTGTTTATTTTACCATTAAAGAGGAATTTTTGCAACACTTATTTTACAGGGATAAGCAACATTTTCTTATTTTCGAGATAATCCGTACTGAGTTCATTTTCCAGCATAATTTCCTCGACCGTTGTGTTATATCTCCTTGCGATATCCCATACGCTTTCACCACCAGAGCAGAAATAAATTACAACGGACGGTTTTTTATCTTTTTTTCCCTTATCTTCTTCAACTTCAAGTGAAGTCAGCACTTTCTCCTTAACTTTTTTTGCAACAGTTGCATTAATAAATAGTTCAGCCTTGAAATCAATTTTGCCGTCACTCTTAAGATTTGCCGAGCAACCTCCCAAAGAAATCTGCGGCATACAGCAAACAGAAGCCTCATCATCAACTATTCTTGAAAAATTAAATTCAACTTCTCTTTCACAAAGCACCGGAACGCCCTCTGAATCAATAACGATAAGATTTACGGGGACCTTTCCGCAGATTATTATTCTGTCACCCTCGGTACAGTTTCTGCTTTCGGGAGCAGAAACTGCAAAAGCAAACAGCTTCTGCGGTTTCATTGAGGACACATCAAGACTTTGCTTGCAGACAAGACTTTCGTTTATTGTGCTTTCGAGAAGCTGAAAAACCATTGGAGTATATGTTGCATTGATTTCGTTTTCAGTTGAATAGGCATCGGTTACAATCTTTATACTCTGTTTCATATATGCGGTAACCTGTGCAAGGATTTCAGCATTGATGTTCATATAACGGTATTCTCCGTCATTATCCGTTTTAGGTTCGGCAGAAAGACGTGTAACGTGCATTTTTACATCCACTTTACATTCATCGGTTACTGCCGCAGCTTCAACTATTTCATTAAACGGAACATTAGTGCAGAGTGTGCAGGTTTCGTTGTTGCCGTTATCAGAGCAATAAAGTACCCTGACGGCAAGCTCACCTTTAAGAAGAATTTTGCCCTTGATTATTTTACTTTCGTAAAGTATCGGAGAAGCAAAGACGTCCAGAATTTTACCTATGCCTGCATTGTTATCACCGACGCTTTCAACCTGTGAAATTTCAAAGGACTTTGTTGCAACAGCAACAACATCATCGATGTCAAGACCTTTTCGCTTAAGCTGTATACCGTCACCGCAGGCATCGCTTATAAGTGATTTACTTTTTTTACCCAACACTCTGAAACGTATACTCAAGGCACCGTGTACATCTATCCTTCTTTTGCTGACGGCACGGCAATTCACATATTCAGTTTTTGCACTGCAGCTGAGAAAAGCATCATCCAAAGCTGAATTCAGCTCAGCATATCTTGAAAAAGGATAGTCCTGATCGTAACAGAACACATTGTTTTTTTCATCGGCGTATATAATTCTTATTCCGGCGATACCGTCAGCTGTCGCTCTGTCACCGATAAGCTTGGAGCCGGTTATGGAAGTTGACACGGTACATTTTATAATCCGCATTATATCGGGGCAATAATCGGGCAGAGTTACATCGCAGTCCACGCTCTGCTCAACATAATTATCGTAGTATGTTTCTTCCTGTCCTATGCTTCTTGAAGTAAGTTCAATGCTCATATTAAAACCTCTCTTTTTAATTTTCTGTTGAATTATATGAAGCATAGCGGACAAATATGATTAATTCAGGACAAACTCCCATTCTTTAACATCGTAAATATAAGATATCCATTCTTCTCTTTCTTCCGGCGTGAAGTGCATTTCGAAAGTATATGACGGTATTGTCAACAGGTCGCCGATTCCTGTTTTAAGACCTTTGAATATGCTGATTAGACTTTCTTTTGACAGGCTTACGCAACTGCCGAAATCAATGCTCATATTTATTGTATCCTCAACGAAGCGAACCTCTTTAAGGCTTGAACAGTTT
>JAZNPE010000083.1:0-2633 GCA_045589535.1 Acutalibacteraceae bacterium
AGCCCCTGAGTGTCAACTGCACTGTGGTTGTGGGTTGAGCCGACGTCAATGCTTATGAGCTTGCCGTCGCCTGTGATGTCGCTGAGCTTTTCACGGATTTCCTTGATGTCGGCATTCATAAAGCCGACCGCATCAATCCACGCAAATGCCGCAGCACCTCTGCCGGAATTGTCGTCAAGAACGACTGCTCTTACGCACAAATCGTCAACAACACCCGTTGCCTCCTGAGCAGGGAATTTGAGGAATCCGCCAAGAAAATAACGTGTTTCGTCTATATCGTCAGGAGTAAGTACTCTGCGTGCAAAACCTGCAGACCAATATGAAGCCGTTGCTTCGTCGATGAATGTTGCGTTACCCTCAAGGAAATTTTCCTCAATCGCCGCAACGGGTCTTTCGTCATAACCCAATTTAGTCAGGCTCTGAAAAACAGCACCGATAAGTGTCGGCAAACCTAAAAGAACTGCCATAATTGCTGAAAGCCATCTGATAACTACTGCCATCGTAACATCTCCCTTATATTTTTATAATTAAATGATACAATATTTTTTTCGTTTTTACAATTATTAAACCGTAGATATTACGCCTTGATTTTTGTGCGTTTTAATGATAAACTCGTATCGGAAGTGATGAAAATGACAATAAGACCGTATAACGAAAAGGACAAAGAAAACGTACGTTTCGTGTGTCTCAATGCGGAAGGACCTTGTAAAAGCACAAAAAGAGGAATTAATTTTGCTCTTGCCGTTTACTGCGATTATTATATCGAAAACGAACCCGAAAACTGCTTTGTTGCGACCGATGAAAATGACAAGGCAATCGGCTACGTTATATCAACAGAAAACTTTGACAAGTTCAAAGAAAAATATATGAGTGACTATTATACCCGCATTGCAAAATGGGAGTACCGTAAAAGAAAATCAGGAATAAGAGCAATAGCCTCGCAGGAAAAATATAAGGAAGATTATCCTGCACATCTTCATATAGATATTCTTCCCGGATATCAGCATATGGGGCTCGGTAGAAAACTTATGGATGAACTCTGTGACAACCTTAGAAACAAAGGTGTCAAGGGTGTTCTGTTCACTGTATGGCACAAGAATTATAATGCAATAAATTTTTATGAGAAGTACGGCTTCAAACTCATCGAAACCAAAGAAACCACTCTTGTTTACGGATTAAAACTTAACTAAAAACTTACGGAAGGAAGGCTGAATATGAACACACCAAAGTCAAAAGTTCTGTGCGGTGCAGATGTTGTTGCACGTGACGGATTGTGTCTCAAGGGTAATTGCGGATTAATTACAAACCCGACCGGTGTTCTGTGTGATCTTTCTTCAACTGTTGATGTGCTTAAAGAGAAATGCAATCTGATCGCACTTTTTGCACCCGAGCACGGGGTGAGGGGAGATGTGCAGGCGAATGAAAGTGTGTCCTCCTATATTGACAAAAAAACAGGTCTTCCCGTATACAGCCTGTTCGGTGATGATACTGCGGAAAGCGAAAAAGCACTGATAACCCTTGACACGGTTACTTTTGATATTCAGGATGTCGGTGCAAGGTTTTACACTTATGCATACACGATGACGGACACAATGAAGCTTTGTGCCGAACACGGTGTGAAGTTTGTTGTACTTGATCGTCCGAATCCTTTGGGCGGAATTAAGGCTGAAGGAACTGTACTTGACAGAAGATTTTCTTCATCCGTCGGCAGATTTCCTGTTCCGACGCGCTGTGCGCTCACCATTGGTGAATTTGCACTTATGATGAACGAAACTGAAAATATTGGCTGTGACCTCACTGTTGTTCCGTTGGAAGGCTGGAAACGGGATATGTATTACGATGACACTGACCTTGTTTTCGTTCAGCCTTCACCAAACATCCCGACGGTTGATACTGCATTTGTTTATATCGGAACCTGTATTTTTGAGGACACAAATCTTTCCGAGGGCAGAGGCACGACTAAGCCGTTTGAAATGATTGGTGCACCGTGGCTTGACAGCGAAGCGGTGATTGATAAGGTCGGTCAGCAAGACGGCGTAATTCTTCGTGAATGTTCATTCATCCCTACATTTTCGGATTATGAGAATGAATTTTGTCGCGGAATACAGCTCCACGTTACCGATCGTGATGCGTTTTCACCATTTGCTGTCGGAATAAGACTTCTTGATGCAATCAGAAAAATTCATCCCGAGTTTAAAATCGAGTCGTCGATAGTAAATCTGCTCGGTACGGACGATGTTCTGAAAGATGATTTTGAACCTGAAGCATTTATTGAAAGAGAAAAAAAGAAGGTTGCCGAGTGGCAGGAATTTTCAAAGAAATGGTATTTATATTGATAAAAAAGAAGGGGCTGTAAAAAAACAGCTTCTTCTTTTTTATGATTTCGATTTACTATAAAGCAATTTTTCTGAATCGTCTCCTTTTGGCGAAGAAACTTGTGTTGTTGCGAATATTTATTGACAACCAATCATACTGGCAAATTCGGGTTTGTCGGGATGTTTTATTATAACGGTTGCTTGCAACCTACACCTCATCAGTCACTTCGTGACAGCTTCCCCTCAAGGGGAAGCCTTGGATTTATGTAGTTTCTCAGCCTTCCCCTTGAGGGGAAGGGGGACCGCTTGCGGTGGATG
>JAZNPE010000084.1:0-14437 GCA_045589535.1 Acutalibacteraceae bacterium
CGCTGATCATAATAACGGTTGCGTTGCAACCTACACCTCATCAGTCACTTCGTGACAGCTTCTCCTCAAAGGAGAAGCCTTAAATTTACGTATATTCTCAGCCTTCTCCTCCGAGGAGAAGGTGCCGAGGAACGAGGCGGATGAGGTGGTAACAAAGAAATAGACAAACTCGAATTTAACGAGATATTTTCCGTATTTATAGCCATATAAATGTTTAAGGAGCTGTTTTTTACAGCTCCTTAAAATAAAACTTTACTTATGCATCATCTTCTACATAGCTCGGGTCAGTTACTACGAGGAATGCATCGTCGCCTTTTCCAATCTGCTTGTAAATTCTGTCTGCCTTAGGTACTGTCATCGGGAATCCTTCGCCGTGACTCATGTACAGGAGAATTTGAAGCTCATGAAGAGTCGGGAAGAAAAGGAAAATCAATGGTTTGCCCGGAACTGAGTTCCACACACCGAAAGCGAAGTAAGCGCAGTTAAGAATGTGTGACCACGTTCCGCCATTGATAATTTTGTTGCTTACAATCTCAAGGTCTGCCTGAGTAAGATCCTTGCTGAGGTAAGTGTACTCATATGCGTTAATATTGCGGTAACGCCATGCTTCAACGTTATAGTAAAGACCAACACCGTCAGCAAGTGATGTACCGAATGTACCGCAGGAAACACCTTCGCCCTTGGGCAATGTGTAAGCACCGACTGTAAGACTGTGGTTTGTGAGGTTTTCGATATAAATCCATGTGTGGCCTGAAAGGCTTCTGTAGCGTTCGTTATGGCCGACATACATACGTGCAACTATAACATCAGCTTCGTCTGTTGAATCATCTGCAGCTGTTACTGACATTGCAAAAACACCGAAAAGAACAGCAACCACAAGCAACATTGATGTAAATTTTTTTAAGATTTTCAAGTGTATCCCTTCTTTTAAAATATTGTGTAGTGAGTATAGCATAATATGCGGATAGTGTCAATATTGCAAAACAGGAAACTCCGCAGAAACAAATTCTGCGGAGCCGATAATCAAGTTATTTTGGCCTTGCCTGCGAGTAAGTTTTTCCTTTTTGTAAGTTATACCCTCTTGCTTCCATAAGCTCGGACACGGTTACAAATTTATAACCCTTTGCAATAAGATCCGGAATAAGTTTTTCAACCGTTTCTGCCGTTGCGGGATAAAGGTCGTGCATAAGGATAATTGCACCGTCAAAAACAGTGCTCATTATCGCATCGTAATTTTTCTTCGCATCCCTGTTTTTCCAATCCTTTGAATCAACTGACCACATAATCAACGGATACTGAATATTCTTCTTGACCGTATCGTTATATCCGCCCTCGGGAGGACGCATAAGCTTTACAGGAGCACCCGTAACCGCAGAAATTGCATCGGCAGATTTTTTCATTTCTTCTTGCATCTGAGCAACTGTAAGCTTGGTAAGATTTTTATGCGACCAGGTGTGTGAGCCAATCTCGCAACCCATATTATGTGCTCTTTTCAGAACACTTTTACAGCTGCCTACCCTGTTTCCAACAACAAAAAAAGTAGCTTTCGCACCATGCTTCTCAAGGGTGTTGAGAATTCTTGCAGTAACGGCAGAATGCGGACCGTCATCAAAAGTAAGAGCAATCAGCTTCTGGCCGCCTGAAGTCTCAGTCTTTTTTGTTGAAGTTTCGCTTTTTGTTTCCTGAGTCACAGGTTCAGTTGTTGTCTCAGGTTTTATTGTAGTCGTTGTGGTTGTAGTTGTAGTCGCCGTGGTAGTAGTTGTCACTGTGGTTTCAGTTGTTGATTCAGTGGTTGACTGAGTTGTTGAGGATGTTGTGCTGCTCGCCTCTGTCAAAGTATCAACAGGCTTTGCTTGTCCGCAACCCGAAAGCATCAGAAAACATATACAAATCACTATACTTAACGCTCTTTTTGAAAGCGATTGATTCATTTTTATCATCTCCAACAGCAATTATATTACTAAATGCGACAAAAATCAACATCAGAATTTGATATTTTATACAAAAAATTTTCTGTTTTTACACTTTTAATATCTCACAAAAATAAAGTTTTAAAATGTTTTAAAAAATAAGAAAATTTTTCAAAAAAAGTATTGACAATTCAAAAATCATCGTATATAATAAGCAAGTCGCTTGACGAGAGTGGCGGCGAAATTATGGCGGCATAGCTCAGTTGGCTAGAGTACTCGGTTCATACCCGATTGGTCGTAGGTTCGAATCCCACTGCCGCTACCATTTTTATGGCCCGGTGGTCAAGAGGTTAAGACACCGCCCTTTCACGGCGGTAACACGAGTTCGATTCTCGTCCGGG
Organism: Acutalibacteraceae bacterium; assembly: GCA_045589535.1. Taxonomy (GTDB): domain Bacteria; phylum Bacillota; class Clostridia; order Oscillospirales; family Acutalibacteraceae; genus CAG-488. The sequence goes on from JAZNPE010000084.1 coordinate 2,312, forward strand.
TCACCAAGCCGAGCAAAAGCTCGGCTTTATATTTTGCGGATGTAGCTCATCTGGTAGAGCGCCACCTTGCCAAGGTGGAGGTAGCGAGTTCGAGCCTCGTCATCCGCTCCAAAAAGAACATCATTTGTCACTGACAGATGATGTTCTTTTTATTTATCATAATGTCGAAAAAGCGTTTACTTTTTTGTGCAACTTTTTTGCAGCAAATCTTTACAAAACGTTGAAAACGACTGATGCAATATGTTAAAATATGAATTACATTATGAACATAGCTCAAGGAGTGTGTAAAATGAAAAAAACTCTCAAAAAAGTAATTGCACTTTGCCTTTGCCTCGCAATGATTGCATCTGTTACCGTTTTCAGTGCTTCGGCAACGAAGAAGTATACAGACTGTAACGGCGAGTGCGAACACTATCCGGCAATCATCGTTCCCGGTCTCGGTCAGTCAAACACATGGGTAGTTGACGATAACGGTGACTACATTCTTGATGACGAAGGAAACAAGATTTCCAGCTTCCCTGCTTACATTCAACTTGACAAGCTTATCGGCAGAATTCTTGTTCCTGCTTTGCTTTCTCTCGTAACACAGAAAGACATCGGTCTTTCCGAAGCTGCTGCAGATGCAATCAGAATCTGCTTCGGTATCAACACCTGCGACGAAAACGCAAAAACCAGTCCTAATGTTGTTACAGAAAGATACCCCTACCCTGCTTCCGAGTATCAGGATTTTGAAGCTGAAGAGGTTTTCGGACACGTTCCTTTCAATCTTTACGAAACAAAGCAGCCGTTTGATCATATGTATTACTTTGCATACAACTCATTCGGCAACCACATCGACATTGTAAACGAGCTTTACGATTATATCCAGATGGTCAAGGAGCAGACAGGCCACGATAAAGTAACTCTTATTCCTCTCAGCCAGGGTGCTTCAGTAACAAGTGCACTGCTTGACTACAAACCTGAGGTTTATGATGACATCCATAAGGTTATCTTTGTTGTTCCTGCTATTGACGGTTCAACAATCATCGGTGATGTTTTCAACGGCAGAATTTCTTTCCTTAACAAAGAATACCTCTATAACGGATTTCTCGGTGAGCTCGGTCTTCTTGATAAGGGCACTGCAGCACTTATCGAAATGCTTCTTCGCATTCTTCCCGATGAGATTATTACATCAGTCCTTGATGCGGCAGTAACAACGCTGGTTGAAGAAGTTATGACTACAAGCACAGGTATGTGGGCTCTCTGTCCGTCAGGCGATTATCCCACAGCTGCAGAAAAACATCTTTCATCACCTGAAAAAGCAAGCATCAAAGCTCAGACAGATAAATACTATCAGGCTCAGCTTCATGCACACGATAACATTCAGAAGCTTGTTGACAACGGAGTTCAGGTTTTCTGCTTCGTTGAATACAACATCCCGATGATCAACGTAGGTGAAACATGGAATTCACAGAACGCTGACTATATTATCCAGACAGATTCAACATCAATGGGTGCTCATTTTGCAAACGTGGGTGAAACTCTTCCCGAGGATTATGTTCAGCAGAACACACACTGTTCCGACCCGACACACAACCATATTTCTCCCGACAGAGTAGTTGATGCTTCAGCAGGTCTTCTTCCCGACACAACCTTCTACTTTGAAGGTCAGCGACACGACCTTACAGCAAGAAACGACGTTATCCTTAAGCTTGCACTTAACCTTATTGAGTGTGACGATACAAAGAACGTTTACTCTGACCCGAGATTCCCGCAGTTCAATACGGCAAGAAGCTCTGAAAAGCTTGTACTTCTTGTTAAAGAAGCAAAGCTGATTGACCCCTCTACTCTTTCAGCTGAAGATGCGGCAGAGCTTGCAGCGGCTATCGCTGAGGCAGAAAAGGTTATTGACAACACTATCGGCATCGAGGGCGAAGTTGAAGCTTCTGAAGCGAGAGTTACGGCTTGTCTTGTAAAAGCAGGTGTTATGGAAGCTCCCGAAGAAGGCGGAGTTTCACTCGATATCTTCACCAAGATCAGCCCGTGGTTCTACGAAAAATTCGGCACAGACGGTTATTCCGAGCTTGCCGTAATTTACTCGATGAAGGCACTTCAGGTTGTACTTGACCTTGTTCTCACAATCGTATAAATAATATTGAAAGGCAGACGCTGAGTCTGCCTTTTCCTTTTGCTGTATAATTTGACAAAAAGGTGTTTTTGTTTTAAAATAAAATCAACTTAATAAGCTTTGAGAGGAGAACACTATGAAAAAATTAACAAAGATTATTTCTCTTATCCTTGCAGTAACTATGTGTGTTTGTGCGTGTATCATTCCTGTTTCCGCAGAAAGCACCGACGGGCGCGTTATTGACAAAAGCAAATTTGAAACCGACTATCCCTACATTTTCGTTCACGGTATGGGCGGTTGGTCCCCGTCAAATGAATTCTATGAAATGTCACCTTATTGGGGCGGCGGACTCTGGATTTCAGACACAGACCTTATTAAAATGCTCAACGAACAGGGCGTCGAGGCTTACGCTCCTGCAGTCGGCCCCCTGAGCAGTGCGTGGGACAGAGCATGTGAGCTTTACGCACAGCTTACCGGCACAACTGTTGACTACGGTGAAGCACATTCAAAGGCACACGGACATGACAGATTCGGTTTTACATACGAGCCTGTTATGGGTGAAGCATGGAATCTTGAGAACAAGCTTAACCTCGTCGGTCATTCCTTCGGCGGTGCAACGGTACGACTTTTCACTTCCCTTCTTGCATTCGGTTGCGAAGAAGAAATTGCGGCAACCGGCAACGAAACAAGCGAACTTTTCAAGGGCGGTCACGAAAGCATTCATTCGTGTATAACTCTTTCAGCTCCGCACAACGGCACTCAGGTTTCCAATATGCTCTACGACCTCACGGGACCGTACTACGTCATTGTTATGCTTTATAACCTTATCGGTGCTACTCTGGGTAACGATTTCCTTGTTTTCTCTTTGCAGATGGGTCACTTCGGACTTACACCGAAGCAGGATGAAAAGAGAGCAGAATTCAGCTTTGATAACATATGGAATTACTATCAGTCAGGCGATAACTGTTACTACGACATGACATTACGAGGTGCAGCTGAGCTTAACGAAACAATAAAGCTCTGTGACAGCACATACTATTATTCGTACACCACCGCCGCAACAAGAACCGACTGCTTCGGTAAACAGCTTATTTATCCCAGTGTTACTCCTATCTTCTACATATCATCCGCTATGCTCAGAATGTCTGAGGGCAAGACCTACGACGGTGTTACAATCGAGGGTGATTGGGCAGTAAACGACGGTATCGTTCCTCTTGTTTCTGCAAGATATCCCCTTTGCGATGAGGCAACGGCACTCAGCTACGAGGAAAGCATTGCCGAGGGTAAAGAAATTGAAAGCGGAAGATGGTACTATATGAATACACTCGTCGGCACGGATCACTTTGATTTCTGCGGAACAAAAGATTACCCGACATCGTTTGAAGATTTCTACTATACAATGATTGAAACAGCAAATTCAAGATAACGAAAAGACCTCAGCTTTTGGCTGAGGTCTTTCATTTTTCACACTGACAAAAAGAAATATTGATTTATTGTTTCGGGAGTTTCTTTCATTCCGTTGTTTACCCACCAACAGACAGTTTCAACAAAAACTGCCGAGATGTGATTTACCCTGAAGCCTTCGGGCAGGCTCTTGCTTTTCTGAGAATCGAACAGATGCAACTGACTCGCTACAAGCTTCTGCAGATTAGCTTTGAAATAGCGCAGAAACAGCTCGTTGTTCTGTCCCGACAGAAGATCCAGAATATTGTTGTCATTTTTCTTAAGGTGTTGGAAAAGGTGAAGAAAAACCGAATCGGGAGCTTCACACTCAAAGATATGTCTGTGGTCGTTGTGAGCGTCACCGACAGAGTCAAAAATATGGCAGAAAAGCTCCTCACAAAGCTCCTTGAGAAGGAAATCCTTTGTTTCGAAATGAGCATAGAAAGTCGCTCTGCCGATATCTGCTTTTTCGATTATTTCCCCTACTGTTATGCTGTTGAAATCCTTTTTTGATAAAATTTCAATAAACGCTCTGAAAATAGCCTCGCGCGTTTTTCTTTGACGTCTGTCCATAAAATCCTCCGTACAAATTTTCAAAAATGTTCATTATTGAACAGTAAAAAGAATCTGGATATCGATTTTTAAAAGCCCGTTTCGTATAATATTAACAGAACAAGTTGTTCACTACTGAATATAATATATAATAAAACAACTTTTGTCAACGGAGGATGATTATGAAAACAGAGAAAAACATACTTCTTGCTTTTCTTTTAAACCTTGCATTTTCTGTTTTTGAATTTGCAGGAGGACTTTTCACGGGCAGTATTGCTATTATCTCGGACTCGGTTCACGATATGGGTGATGCGGCAAGCATCGGAATTTCATATTTTTTGGAAAGGAAAAGCAAAAAAGGACCTGATGAAAAATATACTTACGGCTATACGCGTTTTTCGGTAATCGGCAGTCTTGTCACTACCCTTATTCTCATTTTCAGCTCATGTGCTGTTATATACAATGCCATTCACCGAATATTGAATCCTGTTGAAATAAACTATAACGGAATGATTGTTTTTGCTATCTTCGGAATTGCGGTTAATTCCCTTGCGGCTTTTTTCACACACGAAGGAAATTCGCTTAACCAGAAAGCTGTAAACCTGCATATGCTTGAAGACGTGCTCGGATGGGTTGTTGTTTTTATCGGTTCGGTTATAATGCGATTTACAGACCTTTCGTTCATTGACCCGATTATGTCCGTCGGAGTTGCCGTTTTCATCCTGATAAGTGCGGCTAAAAACATCAAAACAATCCTTGACCTCTTTCTTGAAAAAACTCCCTGCGGAATAGATATCGATGAAATCAAAGAGCACATTCTGAGTATTGACGGCATTTCGGACGTTCATCACATACACATACGAAGCCTTGACGGTTACAACAACGCTGCAACAATGCACATTGTAACAAGTGCAGACACAAGCACAATCAAAAAACTTGTACGTGAGGAGCTTAACGAGCACGGAATATGCCACGCAACACTTGAAATCGAAAGTGAAGATGAAGAGTGTTGCGATAAACATTGTCATACTGAAATTAAAGCAAGCCACTGCTGTCACGGACATCATCACCATTAAAACGAAAAGCAATTGCCACGGAGTTTCAGTCCGTGGCAATTTTTTTATTCAGTTACTCCGTAGAATTCAAGAAGTGCGGGATTGATTATTGTATCTGTATATTCAAAACACGAACCGTGACCGCCATCAACAATCATAAGCTCCTGTGCGTTCGGAATGTTTCTTGTAATGCGTTTTGAGTGAATACGTTTTATCATATCGTGTTCACCGTAAATGTTAAGCACGGGCACCTGAATTGACTGAAGGTCTTTGAATGTAAGATTCGGCTGATAAACCATCATTCCCTGAATATCTCTGCGTCGGATATCCTCTGCATCACCCGTGAATGCTGCTTTGATTGCAAGACCGAGATACTTCCAGATTATACCGATCTGGTCAAAAACTTTCGTGCCGAGAGGATTGATATTTGAACCCATAACAACAAGAGATTCTACTCTTTCAGGATGTGCAACCGTGAAAACCATTCCGAGGTTACCGCCGTCGCTGAAGCCGAATATTTTTGTTTTTTCAACCTTGAGATAATCAAGAAGAACAACAAGGTCGTCGCTGAGAATTTCAAATGTAAGACCGTCATCACCCATATCCGAATTGCCGGTATATCGCGGTGAAACAGCTATTACCATAAAATGCTTTGACATCTCGGGAAGAATACTGTCGTCAAAGCAGTGCATATCTCCGCCGTTCGGAGGCAGGAGAAGAAGCGGCTCTGCGTTGAGATTACCGTAAATACCATATTCGATTTTCACTCCGTCATTTTCAACGAAGCCGTACTGTGTAAGCTCAGGCCTTTCCGCAGCGTAGGATACAGGCACGCACGGCAGAATAAAAGCTATCACAAGCAATACCGATAAAATTACTTTAAACATATTCTTTTTCATAAATTACCCTCCAAAACAGATTGTATTTTTTATATTTCTTTGTAAAGCACAAGCTCGGACGAAAGAAATGATGGAATGTAAATATTTATACCCTCGTATTTTAATTCTCTGCCCGAAACAGCGAACTTTTCTCTGTTGTTATCGAGTGTCACTTCATACATTTTCGAAGCGTCTGCACCCTTCAGGCGGATTTTTCGTACCGTTTCGTTTGTGCCGCAAAGATTAAATGCAACAAGTGCACCCCTGCATGAGTCGGGCGATGCAATTTCAAGTGCCGAAAAACATTCGTTAAAGGTATCTGCAACATCAGGTGTATGATGATAAGTCTTTGCTGACGGTAAAAACGGCCTTATGAAATCCTTGTAAAGAGCCACGCTGTGCTTCACAAATTCAAGCTGAATCTCGTTCATCGGTGCCGTTACGGGTGAGATTACATTCAGCGACATATGAGTAAGCATCGTGTTTCTCATATGCAAGTCTATCGAGCCGAAATTATGACAATTCATTCCTGCAAAAAGTCTGTCGACTCTTTCAGGCGGAAGTGCAACGGTCATTCCGTTTGTTATCATCACAGAAAGCGGTGCGCACTGATTATCCGATACCCAGGTATGGTTGAAAGCTTTCATCATTTCAAGGTCGGTACGGCCTCCGCCGCCTGCACAGTTTTCGAATATTACGTTCGGGAAACGTTTTTTCAGGCTTGAATATATGCGGTAAACTTCCTTGAAATGGCGGATGTTAAGACATTCTTTTCTGCCTGTACCGGTGTCGCGAAGATTGAAATATTCCTTATAATCGGTGTTATAATCAATTCTGAGAAGGTCTATTTCATACTCTTCAATAAATCTTGCAAGCTCGTCCTCTACCCTCTTTGCAGCTTCACGTACAGTCAGATCCGTAAACCTCGTTGATTTTTCACCATAGATATTATCTGCTCTCCATTCGGGATGCTTGCCATAATCCTCACAAAGTTTTCCGAGACTTTCTATGTCTGACCACAAGCCGAATTTCATACCTTTTTCGTGACAGTAGTCAACAAGCTCTTTTATACCGTTCGGGTATCTTTCGTGATCAGGGATGTTTGTACCCGTGAAGTCTCCCCACTCGGTCTGTCTGCCCGGAGGACACTCCCAGCCGGCATCGACAATGAACACCTCACCGCCCATTTCATACATACGGTCAATATAGACCTTGCTTGTTTCAACACTCATATCGTGTTCTGCGCCCATTCCTGCACCGACGAGCAACACTGACGGGTCAGCCTCGGGGCGGTTGAGCACTGACTTTCTTATATGAGAATGCATTTCATAAACGGCATCGTCAAAGTCACCGCAAACCATACCGATATGCACCTCGGGTGTTACAAAATTTTCACCCGGTGCGATTATGTACATCGGATTGTGGGAAAGAATTTCCGCTTTGAACGAAAGGTATGTGTCTGTTATTTCAGGCTTTGCGTTATAATCAAGAGTGAAACGGCAACCGCCACTCCACGCTGTCTGTGCAAACCAGATTTTACCCATAAGATTATTACGAATCATTACCAAAGGATGACGAAATCTGTCGCGGTTGAAACGGGTGTCGATTGAAGTAACCTCTGTTTTCAGGTCTTTCCAGGTAAATTTACCTTCATTTGCCCAACGGTCATCCGCAAAATAGCCGACAGAATAAAACTTCTCCACATCACGTGAAACAGTTAATTTTTCCGTTTCCATTTCCTCAACTCCACCGCTGATGAGGCTAAGACGGCTGAGATTTATATGGAATTCGGATTTGTTTTCAATTTCGCAGTATCTCGTGAACATCTGTGTACCGTCAAGAACGGTTATAACTCTGATGACAACAGGCTTTATTTCGCTTTCAAGAGTAAGGATTGACTTAATCGAATTTTCGTCTTTTTCCGTTCTGAAATCTACAAAACGAAGGTCAAAATCGACACTCTGACCGTCAAGCTCAATATTGAACGCTGAAGGCTCTGTATATCGCTTATGGTCAAGCCTTGTCGGCATACAGGCAAGAAGGTCAAGAGGATAACCTGCGCCGTTCCAACCGTTTGAAACGAGTACACCGTTAAGGAGCATTTCTTCATAAACCATATTTCCGCTGCGGTAGCAGAAGGTCGGATTTTTGCCTTCCCTATAATAAACATCGAAGTAATTATGAGTGTTATTCATACTGTCATTCCTTTGTACTTTAGGGTGGCGGTAATAATCCGAACCGTGTTTTTTATCGGATGATTTCCGCCATTTCTTTGTTAAAATACTCGCCAATCCGCAAGGATTGGCTGTGTTTTTGCCTTGAGCTGCCAAAAATCCTCTCGATAAAAAATCTTCGACCCGAAAGTTGAGGATTTTCAGATGATTTTTGGATGTTGAGGATGCCGACAGGCTGACGCCTTTCAAAGCCGAAACGCCGAAAAGCGCTGAAAAGACTTGCTTTCGGGCAGGTTCAGATTATTGTCGTCACCCTACTGATTAAAGTATTGCATAAAGGTAAATTTTTGTCAACCTGAATAGCTGGAAACGATTCACCAAAATCGCATTCAAATGATTGACACGGTACAACAAAACAAGTTATAATCAGGAAAAGGAGGTTTTATTATGAAAAAAACTATTGTTTCAATCTTCCTCGTTTGCGTAATGATTCTCGGCACGGTAATTCCCGCTTTTGCTGCAGGAAGCAGCGCAAAGCTTCAGTTTGACAAGGACGGAGAATTTAAAATTCTTCACATCTGCGACTGTCAGGATACTTTCCCTGCTCAGCAGAAGATGCTCACCTACATCAACTATATGCTCGAAATCTACGAGCCTGACCTTGTCGTTCTTGGTGGTGACAACACAGTCGGCCCCAAGGAAACAAAAGACGACGCTATCAAAGAATTAGTATCGCCTTTCGTTGAGCACGAAACTTATTTCACACTTGTTTTCGGTAACCACGACCACGAACAGGGCGTTGACAAGGAATCTCTTCTTAAGATGTATCAGAAGCACGGCGGCAAATACTGTCTTGCATACGATGCTGTGCCCGAACTTTCAGGAACAGCTACGCACAATCTTCCCGTTTACTCATCTGACGGTAGAAAAATAAAATTCAACTTATGGATGTTTGATTCAAACACTTACCTTGAGGATGAGAATGGCACCCGTCTCGGCTACGACAGCGTTCGTGAAGACCAGATTGAATGGTACAACGAAACATACAAAGCTCTCAAAACAGAAGCAGGAGAAGATATTTACGCACTCGCTTTCCAGCATATGATTCCGCCCGATGTTTATGAAGCTATGTTCCCGTCTGTAAAATATCCGCTTTCTCCGATTACCGAAACTTACAACAACGGAACTCACTATCCAATTATATTTCCGGACACAAGTGCTTTCACGGGTCATATTTATGAAGCACCCTCACCCGGTGTTATAAATTACGGTCAGGTTGATGCTATGGCTGAAAACGGAGATGTTCTTTCGGTCCTTGTGGGACACGACCACGTTAATTCTTACGAAACAGAATACAAGGGTATCAAGCTCATCAACACACCCGGTATTTCGTACAATGCATACGGCAAAGAAGTTGTAAGAGGCAGCAGGCTTATCACTCTCAACGAAAATTCTACCGATACATTTGAGTCTGAGGTTATAACCGTCAATGAGCTTGCAAAAGAAAACGAAGAGTTCAGAGAAGCCATGGATATCAGCAGATTCACAGCCGGATTCTGGGTATTTATGGACAAATTCGCTCTATTCTTTGCAAAGGTATCAGGAATTATCGCTTGGGTTATTTATTAAAATATGATACTGTAAAAGTTAAGCCGACAGGATTACCTGTCGGCTTTTAAGCTGTAATTATTGATTTTGCTCAACAATTTGAATTCGTCGGCTTATTTATCTTTATTTTTCTCTGCTTCGAGTTTTTCTTCGTACATTGTTCTGATTCGTTCATATGTTGAATCAGGGAAATCAGGGTTACCCTTTGAATAGCTGGGGATAAGCATATCGCCTGCTACGTTCGGATCTGTACAACGTGTGTCGTCCTTCCACTTTGCTCTTTCTTCAGGATCACGAAGATTCGGAATATCCATCGGCTTACCGCCTTCAAGAACTGAATAGTAAGCAAACATACCCGGAAGGAACATATCCATTGCTTCGTAGACATCAATAACGTCCATATCCTCTCTGCCGCGGAGCTTTTCAACAAAGTTGTACATTGTATAGAAGTCGGAACCGCCGTGTCCTGCTTCCTCAGCAAGCTTTGAAAGATGGTCTTCCGTACTTACTTCTGTTGCCTCTGATTTGTTGTCGCCTTCATTTTCGTCGCAATTTATATAAAGGTGATTGACACCGTGACGGTCATTATCCTCACGGAAGCTCTCCATACGTCCCTTTGAGCCGTAGATTGAATACCAGATTGAATCCTTTGAACAGCCTACGCCGTGGATTGACTTGAGAACTGCACCGTTTTCAAGTGTAATAACTTCCATACCTATCGGGCCTGCCTTTGCGCCCATACGTGTCATTCTTGCGTTAAGCGCAACCTCAAAGCCTGAAACCTTCACAGGACGAAGACCTGTTATATGAATAAGCGGACCGATTGAGTGTGTACAATAATAGCAAGCGTGCATATTGTTGCGCCAATGCTCAGGAAGACCTCTTGTGATGTCGTGCCAGATTGATTCACAGTTGTGCATATATTCGCCTTCACCGTATTCAAACTCGCCGAGAACACCTTCTCTGTAAAGCTCGCGCATCTTCTTCGGTGCGCCCATATAGCAGTAATTTTCAGCGTATGCATAAACTCTGCCTGTTCTTTCAACTGTTTCGATAAGCTCAACAGCTTCCTTCATTGTCTGAACCGGAAGAACCTCACTGATAACATCAAGTCCACTTTCCATGCAGCGGATTGCAAGCGGAGTATGCTCTGTTGCAAAGTTAGCAAGGACAACTGCATCCATATCGTGCTTAAGGAAATCTTCAAGGTCGTCGTAGAAAACGATTGTATCATTGCCGTAGTTTTTCTTCGCCTTATCAAGTGTCGGCTTATGGTTGTCACATACTGCAACAAGCTCGGCATTCTTAGAATTAACGCAGTAGTTAATCATAGTCTTACCGCGACCGGCACCAACAACACCGATTCTGATTTTCGGCGCTTTATAAATTGTTTTATAGAATGAGCAGTCCTCATTTACCATATCTATGCTGTCGATATCGTATTCTGTAAGAACAGCTTCCCAGCGCTTCTGCATACCCTCGTCATATTCAACGGGCTTGAAGCCTGATGAAAGATAGCTCTTGACTGCGCCCTTGCGCCACTCGTCTGTTGTAAGGTAGATATAATCAACACCGCGCTCTGCAAGATCCTTGACTGCAATGTTATTGAGATATTTACCGAGACCTTTTCCGCGGAATTCTGTTTTGAGGCCTACCATATGTACCTCACCGCAGTTTACATCAGTATGATGAACAGCAGTGATTGTTCCGATGTGTTCACCCTCAAAATCAATAAAATATGTGTCTGTGTCGGGATTAGTGAAGGCATGATTTGTGATTCTGTCTTCAAAAATTTCTTCAAACGGCTCATCACCCACAAGGCCGTTTTTACAGCAGTCAACCCAAGCTTCTCTGTCCTCGGCTGTACCGTTGTATCGTGAAATCTTATATTCTTCGGGTAAGGCAAGATCTGCAATCGGAGTACCTGCCAACCAATACATTTTTAACTGTGCCATAATAGCCACCGCCTTTCAAAGAGGAATTGTATCACAACGAAAAATAAAGTTCAATAACAAAAAAGAAAATAAAAAAATTTTTATCAACATAATATTTGTGGTATGCAGAAGTTTGGTCTGAACAGTGCTAAACATAACAATAAATTTGGGTTTGTCAGGCTCTTGTGATTTTGATTCAATTTTAATTAATGCGTAGCTCCCTCTGACGAGGGAGCTGGCGAGCGTCAGCGAGACTGAGGGAGAGAAAACGAAAAGCAGTTGTTTATCAACACTTCACTAAACTACCCCTCCGAGTTTTGCTACGCAAAACCCACCTCCCCTGACAAGTGGAGGTTCGCAAAACTCAAGCAAAAA
>JAZNPE010000085.1:0-95732 GCA_045589535.1 Acutalibacteraceae bacterium
GTCACTTCGTGACAGCTTCTCCTCAAAGGAGAAGCCTTAAATTTACGTATATTCTCAGCCTTCTCCTCCGAGGAGAAGGTGCCGAGGAACGAGGCGGATGAGGTGGTAACAAAGAAATAGACAAACCTGCATTGTCGGGGGTTTTCTTTGACAAAGTCCAATTAAACTTCAGCCAGAGATTTATATGTTTCCTTAAGGTCAGCATAAAGCTTAGTATAAATTTTATGATAATTCATATACTGTGCTGTTTTTTCGCTGTCGGGAGTTGAGACACCGTCGTTATAGCGAACCATTGTGTCGCAGGCTTCTTCAACGCTTTTGTAGATTCCTGCACCGACAGCTGCGAGCACGGCAACGCCCAAAGCAGGGCCTTCGCTTGACTCTGCTGTTTTAACGGGAACAGCGAAGATATCACAGAGCATCTGACGCCAGAACTCACTCTTACCGCCACCTCCGCAGACAAGCATTTCCGCAGGTGTAATATTCATCTCTTTAAGAACGCAAACGCAGTCATAAAGCGAATAGCTGACACCCTCAAGCACAGCTCTTATAAAGTGTGCTCTTGTGTGCATAGCGGACATTCCGAAGAAAACTCCGCGGCAATCGGGGTCAAGGTGCGGTGTTCTTTCTCCCATAAGATACGGGAGATAAAGAAGTCTGTCACAGCCGACGGGGATTTTATCCGCCTCCGCTGTCATTACATCGTAAGCTGAACGGTTTTCCGCTTCAGCTTTATTTGTTTCTTCAAGGCAGAACTGTTTTTTGAACCACTGAAGAGAAAGTCCTGCACCCTGAGTAACGCCCATAACATGCCACTTGCCGGGAACAGCACAGCAGAATGTGTGAACTCTGCCACTCTTGTCGATTATCGGAGCGTCAGTATGAGCAAAAACAACACCCGAAGTGCCGATAGTCGTAAAAGCCTTGCCCTCACGTACAACACCCATTCCGACAGCCGCTGCAGCATTATCTCCTGCACCACCGACAACGAGAGTATTCTTTGAAAGACCTGTTTTTTCTGCGGTTTCTTTATTGATTTTGCCCGTAACCTCGGGAGATTCATAAACCTTCGGAAGGTATTCCTCCTTGATGCCGAGTGCATCAATCATAACCTGTGACCAGCATCTGTTCGGTACGTCAAGAATCTGCATTCCCGAAGCGTCGGAAACTTCCGTTGCGAAGTCGCCTGTAAGTCTGAAGCGGAGATAGTCCTTCGGCAAAAGGATGTGTCTGCACTTTTCAAAAATTTCGGGTTCGTTGTTCTTAACCCAGAGAATTTTTGAAGCGGTAAAGCCTGTGAGTGCAGGATTCGCCGTTATTTCAATAAGCTTTTCGCGTGTGAGTTTTTCTGTCAGCTCATCACATTCCTTACCCGTACGCTGGTCGCACCAGATGATTGACGGACGAATCACTTCACAGTTTTCATCAAGCATAACAAGCCCGTGCATCTGACCCGAAATGCCGAGAGAAACTATATCTTCTTTATTTATTCCGCTTGTTGAAACAACCTCTGCGATTGTTTCGATACCTGCATTATACCAATCAACAGGCTCCTGCTCTGCCCAACCGTTTTTCGGCTGATAAAGCGGATATTCACGGCTTGCGGATGCAACAACATTGCCCTTTTCGTCAAAGAGCACAGTCTTTGTTGCTGACGTGCCGAGGTCAATTCCCAATACATATTTCATAATCATTCACCAAAGAAAATCTGATTTACAACTGATTCAAGATATTCCTGTCTTCCTGAGCCCGGATCCTCGCAAGCACCGAGCTTTTCTGCGTTTTCTGCAAGTGATTCAAGTGTTGCTGTGCCGTCAAGGATTGTCTTGCCGATTCCCTCATTGAAGCTTGAATATTTCTTTTCGATGAACTTGTCAATTCTGCCGTCCTCGATAAGCTTTGCAGCTTTTATAAGACCGAGTGCAAATGAGTCCATACCGAGGATAAATGCGTGCACCATATCCTCCTTTGTGTTGCTCGGACGACGGTTCTTAGCGTCGAAGTTAAAGCCGCCGTTCTTCATACCGCCTGCTTTGATAACTTCATACATACACATTGTTGTTTCGTAAACATCAAACGGGAATTCGTCCGTATCCCAACCGAGAAGCATATCTCCCTGGTTAGCATCAATTGAACCAAGCATACCGTTGATTGCACTGATGCGAAGCTCGTGCTGGAATGTATGGCCTGCAAGTGTAGCGTGGTTTGCTTCAATATTCATCTTGAAATCCTTATCAAGTCCGTACTGACGGAGGAAACCGATTGCTGTTGCGGCATCGAAATCATACTGATGCTTCATCGGCTCTTTCGGCTTGGGTTCGATGAAGAAATCGCCTGTGAAACCGATTTTTCTACCGTACTCAACAGCCATTTTCATAAGACGAGCGATGTTTTCCTGCTCGAACTTAACATCTGTGTTAAGAAGTGATTCGTAACCCTCACGTCCGCCCCAGAAAACATATCCCTTACCGCCGAGCTTAACAGTAAGCTCGAGAGCCTTTTTAATCTGTGCAGCTGCGAAGCAATAAACTTCTGCGCTGTTTGTACTGCCTGCACCGTTCATAAAGCGAGGATTTGAGAACATATTTGCAGTACCCCAAAGGCACTTGATGCCTGTTTCCTGCATTTTTATAAGGATGTAATCTGTGATTTCGTCAAGTCTGCGGTTTGTTTCCTTGATGTCGTCTGCTTCGGGAACAAGGTCAACATCGTGGAAGCAGAAATACTCAACACCGAGCTTCTGCATAAATTCGAAGCCTGCATCAACCTTTGCCTTTGCGTGCTCCATTGTAGCCTCAACGGAACCGAAAGATTTGTCTGCGGTGCCGCGGCCGAACATATCAACACCGTTTGCACCAAGGTTGTGCCACCAAGCCATTGCAAACGGAAGGTGTTCCTTCATAGGCTTGCCGAGGATAACACGGTCAGCATCGTAAAACTTGAAAGCGAAAGGATTTTCACTCTTTGCACCTTCGTATTTAACCTTATCAATAAAATCAAAATACATTAAAAACACTCCTGTTCAGTTTCTATTTATGTTAATTGTTTCTTTAAGTCTTATATCGTTTGAAGCGGCACCGACCATAATTTCAAAGTCACCGTTTTCAACAACCCATTCAAAATCTTTATTGAGAAGTTTAAATGAATCAAAATCAAGTTTAAACTCAACAGTTGCAGTTTCACCTGATTTAAGTGAAACTCTTTCAAAGCCCTGAAGAAGTTCAAGCGGTGTGACAACCGATGAAACAACATCGTTGACATAAAGCTGAACAACCTCGTCACCGTCAACATCACCGATGTTCTTAACATCAGCTTTAACGTTAAAATCTGTTTCGCCCGTCTTTTCTATAACAAGATTTGAATATTCAAACTTCGTATAGGAAAGACCGAAGCCGAAAGGATAGCGCGCCGCGCGGTCACCTTCGAACATATTATCAAAAAAGTTCGGAAGTCTTGAATAATAGCAAGGAATTCTGTATGAATCTGCAGGGAAGGAAACAGGAAGTCTGCCTGCAGGATTGTTTTTACCGAGGAGCGTTTCAACAATCGCCTTTGCGCCGAACTCACCGCCGAACCACGCAAGAAGAATCGCATCTGCTACCTCACATTCCTCTGAAAGGTCAACGCTTCTGCCGTTTTCAAGCACGATAATCAACGGTTTGCCCGTCTTTGCAAGCTCAAGTATAAGCTCACGCTGTCTTCCTGCAAGTCTTAAGTCGGAACGGTCGTGACCCTCACCGCTTGTAGAGGTGTTGTCACCGCCGACAAAGATAATAACATCACTGTTTTCTGCAGCTGTTATTGCATCCTCAAAGTTTGCGTTCTCGTCCTCATCATAGACTTCAACAAGGTGGAACTGTCCGTCCTCTTCCTTAATTGCCTGAACTCCCTTGGGGATTCCGCAACCTGAAGCCTGTGTTATTTCATAGTCTTCGCCGAGCGCTTCTTTAAGCTCATCGTAAACACTCTTTATTTCATATCCGTAAGGAACGGAAGAATAACCGCCTACACGCTGTCTTGCAGATGACGGGCCGACGAGTGCGATTTTCTTGTGTTTTTTATCAAGCGGAAGTATGCCGTTGTTTTCAATAAGCGTCATACCCTGCCTTGCACTCTCAAGACCGAGAGCCTTATGCTCATCACAACGGATAACTGACTTGTATTTTTCTTCGTCTGCATACGGATTTTCGAAAAGACCGAGCATAAATTTAAGGCGAAGCACGCTGTATGCAGCCTCGTCAACTCGCTCCTGCGGAATTTCACCGTTTTTAACGTGGTTGACAATTGTATTCTGACGGAATTCGTTGGTATATGTGCAACAACCCTGTACGTCCATTCCTGCGTTAATAACATCACGGAGTGCATCAACGTGATTTGCGGCTGTGCGGTGAGCCTCAACAAGACGCTCAATTGCACCCCAGTCTGCGCGGACGTAGCCCTTCATACCGTATCTGCCGCGAAGAATATCGTAAAGATAATATCTTGAACTGATAACAGCCTCGCCGTCGATTGCATTGTAGCAAGCCATTACGTTGTTTGCTCCGGCTTTTGTGATTGCCTTTTCAAAAACCGGAAGATAGCACTGTTCAACCTCGCGCTTGCCTGCTCTCGCATTTGCGCAGTTTATGCCGTTTTCTGCAATACCGTGAACGCAATAGTGCTTCGGCTCTGTAATAACGGAATCGTCGCGCCTGAAATCACCGTTTCTCTGTTCACCCGTGATAATCTGATAACCCATTTCAGCGCAAAGGTATGTATCCTCACCGAAGGTTTCCTCTACTCTTCCCCAACGCGGTTCACGGGCAACATCAAGGTTCGGAGCAAGAATCTCGTGGATACCGATTGAACGGGTTTCTGCGGCGATTGCCTTACCTGTACGGTTAACAATATCTCTGTTGAACGAAGCGGCAAGACAAAGAGGTACAGGGAAAATCATTGCACCCGGCCAGCTTATTCCGTGAAGAGCCTCTCCCGTGAAAATACACGGGATTCCGAAACGGCTTTTGCTCATAATCAATTTCTGATATTTATTAAAAACCGTCGGCGTTGTGTAAGCGTCGTGCATAAAGCCGATGCCCGTGTTGCCGAGCATTTTTTCAAGCTTTTCATAGTCGGGCTCTGCGTTTTCATCAAGCGAACAGTTGTGTACCTTGTGAGGCTTCGTCGTAAATTCGACACCTCTGAAAATGTCAAGCTGTGCCACTTTTTCCTCAAGTGTCATCCTTGAAAGCAGGTCTTTTGCTCTCTCTTCAGGAGAAAGTGATGCATCCATATATCTCATCAAATCACCTCTGTGAATATATAGAAAAATTATATCATTCTGCTATACTTTAGTCAAGGAAACAAAGAAAAAGCTCTCCGTTTCCAGAGAGCTTTTATCGTTTAATTTTACTTATTCTTTTTCTTAACCTTATTAAGGATTGCATTGATTTCGAGAATCTGTTCTTTTGTAAACTTGCCGCCGCCAATCATTGAGAAAACTCTCTTGACCGTGAAGCCTGATGCCATAGCGTACAAGCCTTTAAGCATTGACTTGTTAATCTTGACGCCCGATACATCGAATCCCGCAACATCTGCCTTACCGTCCTTGCCGGATGAAAGTGCTTTCTTTGCCTTGAGAATGATTCTTACAGCCGCAATCTTACCGCCTGTGGTTGACATAATGTCGCCGATTGTATCGTTGATAGAATAATATCCGTCGGGTGTATTGATTTCAAACCAGTTGATGACTGAGCCTTCCTCTTTCATAATGTAAGCTTCGTTCGGCTCGTCAACCTTACGGATTATACCGCTGTCTTCAAGGTCGCCCGCTTTTGCAACAAGTGTTGTTTCGCCCTTGTTTTCAACCTCGAAGTAGAAGAACGGATACTTGCCCTTCTTCTGCTTGCCTACACTTACACCGTTTGCTAAAAGTTCAACTTCATCACAGTTTGAGTAAACTGTTACCTTTGTTTTGTCTTCAACTCTGTCAATGTAACGTTTACCGCAAAGGTGAATCATCGGCTTGTCTGAAAGCCATGCCTGATATGCATAGAAAGAGTCTTTCTTATACTGTCTGTCGAAGGTTACAAGACCCTTGTGGTTCATGCCGTTTTCACCGCCCTCGGCACGTGCATCGGCAGCAAAGTCAAACATATTCCAAACGTGAGTTGCCCACATATACGGTCTGTCTGCAATCTGCTTGATAAGCTCTTCGTGGTAGTATGCCTGATATTCTTCAGTGTAGTCGCCCTGAACAGGCTCGGATGTGTGCCAGTCAAGAGCTTCGCAACCGTATTCACTCAAGCCGATAGGTGTCTTCGGATACTTCTTATGGAATTCATCAAACCACGGTCCGTTCATTTCCGTTGAACCGCCGTACCAACCGAAGTAGTGATTATACGAAACGACATCGCTGATGTGGATATATTCCGCATCAATCTCGCACATTGAAACTGCTGCAATTGTTGTAAGACGTGTTTTGTCCATTTTGTGACAGAGATCATTAAGATCTTTATGATTCTTGATAAGTGTCGGGTCATTTGCGCCTGCGATTGTGATTTCGTTTGAAAGACCCCATACAACAATTGACGGGTGATTATAGTTCTGTGCAACGAGCTCTTTCATCTGTGAAATCGTGTTATCGTAGCCGTTTACCATATGTCTTGAAATATACGGAATTTCAGCCCAGATAACAAGACCTGCTTCGTCACAAAGGTCGTAGAAATCCTGTGAATGCTGATAGTGAGCAAGACGGATTGTGTTTGCGCCCATTTCAACAATGAGGTCAACGTCTCTCTTGTGATGCTCGTAGAGAAGAGCATTACCGATTCCGGGATTATCCTGATGACGTGATACACCGCGGAGAGGATATTCTCTGCCGTTAAGGATGAAGCCCTTTTCAGGGTCAATCTTAAATTCTCGGCAACCGAAGCGTGTTGAAACCTCGTCAACTTCCTCGCCGTCTACGATAAGAGTTGCCTTTGCCGTATAGAGGTACGGGGCCTTAAGACCGTCCCAGAGATGAACGTTTTTGATTTCAAACTCTGCTTCGTCGTCGCCGTCTTCTGTCTTTGTTGCGATAACCTCGCCGTCAGCGATGATTTCATATTTTATCTTGCAATTGTCGTCGTCATTTACAAATGCTTCAATTTCAATTTCAGCATCTGCACCCTTGATTTTCGGAGTAACTTTAATTCCGGGTGCTCCGTAATAATCAAGATCAAAGTGCTTCTTGCCGACGCTGACGATCTTCACGTCGCGGTAAATACCGCCGTAGAAAGTGAAGTCAGCTGTCTGCGGATATACTCTGTCGTTTGCTGTGTTATCTGCAACAACAACGAGGAGATTTTTTTCTTTTATATCCTCAACCTTTACACGGAAGGTTGAATAACCGCCGTGATGCTCTGCGAGCTTCTTGCCGTTGAAATAAATTTCAGCTGATGAATTTACGCCGTCAAACTGAAGATAGTGCACATCGTTTGTGCCGAAATCTGCAGCTGAAAGCTCCTTTGCAAAATAGCCTTTGCCTCTGTAATAATCGTTACCGCCGTCCTGACCGTCTTCGCCGTTCCATGTGTACGGAAGGTCAAGCACCTTCCAATCGGAAGGATAGGATGCAGGTACAGCTTTTGCTTCAAGAGAGAATGCCCAGTTCCCGTTAATTTTTGTTACAGTTCTCATAGTATTCCTCCAAATTTTGCATAAATTTTCACAATAATATAATAACCAAATTTTCGGAAAATTGCAATAAAAAAGTGCCGTTTTGTGAAAACAAAACAGCACTTTATTTTTCGATATAATCAGTCGTTACCGAAGAAAGCTTCGTGAACAGCTGCAACAGCCTTGTCTGCATCCTTCTGGTCGATGAGAACTGAAATTTTGATTTCGCTTGTTGAAATCATCTGGATGTTGATATCCTGATTGAAGAGAGCCTCGAACATTGTTGAAGCTGTACCCGGATGAGTTTCCATACCTGCACCAACAACAGAAATCTTAGCGATTGTGTCGTCACGGACAACCTTTGCATCGCCGATGAACGGAAGCTTATTGATAGCTTCGATTGCTTCGTCTGCGTGAGCTTCGCTTACTGTGAAAGCGATGTCCTTTGTGCCGTCACGGCCTACTGACTGAAGAATGATGTCAACGTTGATATTCTTTGCAGCCATGCTTGAGAAAATCTTGAACGCAACACCGGGAACATCGTTGAGTCCGCTGATTGAAATTCTTGAAGCATCTGTATCTTTAGTTACGCCTCTTACTAACATTTTTTCCATTTTAGCTGTCTCCTTTACCATTGTGCCCGGAATCGGGTTAAGGCTTGAAATAACCTCAAGCTCCACATTATATTTTTTAGCCATTTCTACTGAACGGTTGTTAAGTACCTGTGCGCCGAGAGTTGCAAGTTCAAGCATCTCGTCATAAGTAATTTCAGAAAGTCTCTGTGCGTTCTTGACCTTTCTCGGGTCTGCTGTGTAAACGCCGTCAACGTCTGTATAAATCTGGCACTTGTCAGCGTGAAGAGCTGCTGCGATTGCAACTGCGCTTGTGTCTGAACCGCCGCGACCGAGAGTTGTTACGTCGTCATACTTGTTAAGGCCCTGGAATCCTGCAACAACAACAATCTTCTTGTTGCCGAGCTCTGTCTTAAGACGCTTTGTGTCTACCTTCTTGATTCTTGCTGCAGAGTAAACAGAGTCTGTGCTGAAGCCTGCCTGCCAGCCAAGAAGAGAAACAGCTGAATAACCGAGCTTTTCGATAGCCATTGCAAGAAGAGCGATTGAAATCTGCTCGCCTGCCGCCATAAGCATATCCATTTCACGCTTTGCAGCACCGGGGTTGATTTCCTTTGCCTTTGCGATAAGGTCGTCTGTTGTGTCACCCTGAGCAGAAACAACAACTACAACATCGTTACCTGCTTTGTAGGTATCAGTTACGATTTTTGCAACGTTCATAACGCGCTCTGCATTTGCAACTGAACTACCGCCAAATTTCTGAACAATAAGTCCCATAATAATTCACCACTTTATATCAATAATTTTCTACTCTTATCTTGCCGAGGATCTGGACATCCTCAAGCTTTCTGAGCTTTTCAAGAAGCTCGCCTTCTTTTGCTACGGGAGTAACAAAAGCGAATTCGTCTTCAGGTGCATTTTCACGGGTGAGAATGCTGATATCGCCAAAGATTTCCTCTGCCTTTTTAAGTGCGAAAATCTTGTCGCCCTTTGCTCTTACGTAGAAAGAAGTTTCAACGTCGTTATGGTCAACAACGTAATTCTCAACTGCATCGCCCCAGCCGAAAGCCTTACGCTTTTCAAGGTGACGTGCGCAATCGATAACGTCTGCAACGCAAGCGCTTGCAGTTGCAAGCTTACCTGCGCCTCTGCCGTAGAATGCAACATCGCCGACAGCATTACCGCGGACAAAAACTGAATTGAAAACGTCGTTTACGCCTGCAAGAATGCTTGTGTCAGCAACGAAAGCCGGGCTGACCATTGCTGAAATCTTGTCACCGACACGCTTTGCTCTTCCGAGGAGCTTGATAACACCGCCCCACGAGCGAGCATATTCAACGTCTTCAAGAGTAATCTTTGTGATACCTTCAGTATATACACTTTCGGGGAAAACGTGCTTTCCGAAAGCGAGTGAAGCAAGGATACATATCTTACGGCAAGCATCGAAACCTTCGATGTCTGCTGTCGGATCTTTTTCGGCATAGCCGTTATCCTGTGCAAGCTTGAGAGCATCTTCAAAGCTCATTGAATTAAAAATCATCATTGTCAGGATGAAGTTTGTTGTACCGTTGAGAATACCTGCAACCTCATCAATCCTGTTCGCAGCAAGGCACTGAGCCATCGGACGGATAACGGGAATACCGCCGCCGACACTTGCTTCAAACATAAAGTTTGCATTGTTTTCTTCAGCAAGCTTAAGAAGGATATCACCCTTAGCTGCAACAAGCTCCTTGTTTGAAGTAACAACGCTTTTTCCTGCCTTAAGACAAGCTGAAACGAAATCGAAAGCAGGGTTTGTTCCGCCCATTGCTTCAACAACAACCTTAACTTCGGGGTCGCTGACGATTACGTTGAAATCTTTCACGAGCTTACTTTCATTTACGTCGCCCGGGAAATCTCTGAGGTCAAGAATGTATTTAACATTTACGCTGTTCTGAAGGCTTTTTTCAGCAATACTTGCATTGTTCATTGCGATAACTTCCGCAACGCCTGAGCCTACGACACCGTAACCCATAATTGCTATTTCCATACTTCCAACTCCTTATATCGGATATACCCGAATAGTTTAACACAATCCGTCAGAATAATAAAGAGAAATTTCAAAAAAAATTAAAAAAATTAACATCTTTTTAATTGAAATACTGCCTTATTTGTTATAATATAAAGGTAGAAAACAGATTAGGAGCTGTTCCTGATGAAAAAAACGATTCATTACTGTTGGTTCGGCAGAGGCGAAAAACCTCCTCTTGTTAAAAAGTGTCTTGAAAGCTGGAAAAAAAACCTCCCCGATTACCGCATTATTGAATGGAACGAGGATAACTTTGACCTTTCAAAAAACACTTTCATTGCCGAAGCATACAGCGACAGAAACTTTGCCTTTGTAAGCGACTATGTAAGAGCCTATGTGCTTTATAACTACGGCGGAATTTATATGGACACGGACGTTGAGGTGCTCGGCAGCTTCGACGAGTTTCTTGACCACACGATGTTCCTCGGCTTTGAAGAGGGCAACTTCGTCGGCACCTGCGTTATGGGAACGGAAAAAGGTCACGAGCTTATGCAGACATATCTTTCTCACTATGACGGTCTGACGTATTTTAACGAGGACGGCACAAAATATACAGACACAAACGTTGTTCTTCTTACAAAGCTTCTTGAAGAAAGAGGTCTTCAGCGTAACGATAAGCTGCAGACCGTCGGCGATATCACAATTTATCCGAGGACGTTTTTCAGTCCGTACGATTATATCAACGGCATCAGCTACATCACAGACGACAGCGTTGCAATTCATCATTTTGCTCAGCTTTGGCTGCCGAAGAGTGTCAGAGTAAAAACAGAAGTCAAAAAGGCTCTTGTGAAAATCATCGGCGGTGAAAACCTGAAAAAACTGCGTAATTTAAAAAAATAAGAACAAAGAGGTATTCTTTTAAATGGACGTTATCGAACTAAGACGGAAACGAATTATTAACTTTGTTTATTTTGCAATCGTTCTCGGTCTTTCGTATTTGTTTTTCAAATACTGCTTCTGGGCACTGTCCCCTTTCATTTTCGCTTTTTTCATTGCGACGATCGTGCAAAAGCCGACAAATCTCATCACTAAAAAACTCCACATAAAGCGCGGATTCGTTTCAATTTTCCTTATCTTGCTTTTGTACGCCGCAATAGGTTGTGTTGTTTCACTTATCGGCATTAAGCTTGTGGATTCAGTTAAGGAGCTTTTCTCCTTTGTTTCGGCGAAAATTTCGGATTTCCCTTCACTTGTTGAAGATGTGAAAAGTTGGGCCCTCGGTATTGTGCCGATTCTTCCCGACAGATTTGAGGCTTCGGCTACTGAAACTCTCACAGAATGGTTCGATGTTATCCTCGACAAAAGCGCGGGTGAAGTTGCATCAACAATCGTTGACTCAACATCAGGCGGTGAAGGTTTTTCAATATCATCTTTTGCGGGACCGTTAAGCGGAGTATGGAAAACAGTCAAAGGTATTCCGACAGTTTTTGTGGCAATTATAATCGCACTGCTTTCCTCTTGTTTCATTGCCGCCGATTACGACTGGATTGTAAATTTCATAAAAAAACAGGTGCCTGAAAAGAACCGTCACAAGCTTTCCGTCAGCAAACGGGTTGTTTTATCCTCTTTGGGCAAGCTTGTCCGTTCATATGCGTTGATAATCTGCATTACGGGTACAGAAGTTTTCATCGGATTGAACGCGCTTTCTCTGCTTGGAATTTACACGGGAGGAAACATTCTGACAATCGCAATCATCATTGCAGTTTTCGATATTCTGCCTGTTCTCGGCACAGGAACATTTATGATACCGTGGGCTGCATATTCACTCATAACAGGCAAGTTCAGCCTTGCGGTTGGCCTTTTTATAATCTATGCTGTTATCTACCTTGTCCGCCAGGTTATCGAACCGAAAATCGTCGGAGGAACTGTTGGTCTTCCCGCATTCCTCACACTTATGGGAATGTATGTCGGTTCACAGCTTTTCGGATTTATCGGAATTTTCCTCTTGCCGATTCTTATGATTATAGTAAAGCTTCTTAACGATGAGGGTGTTATCCATCTCTGGGCACCGTCCGACTACAACAAAGAGGAGCCTAAAAAACCATTTGCATTTTTAAATAAAAGCAAAAAATAAATCAGTTCAAAAACTAACGGAGGTGTGTTATATGGCAAAGATAATTACAATAAGCCGTGAATTCGGAAGCGGAGGCAGAGAATTGGGTAAAAGACTTGCCGATGAACTCGGTTTTGATTATTACGACCGGGAAATCCTTGAGCAGGTTGCAAAGGAAAGTGAGCTGGATGAGGCTTATGCGGAAAAGGTTCTTGACGGTAGCTTTTCACTTGGTTTCCCCGTAACTTTCGGAAGAACTTTTCTTTATACAGATATTCTTCAGCAGGATGCAACAAAGTTACTTGTAGCTGAAGAAAAAATCATCCGTTCACTCGCAAAAAAAGGAAAAGATATGGTCATTGTCGGAAGAGGTGCTGACGTAATTCTCCGCGATTACAAGCCTCTCAACATCTTCGTTTATGCCGATATTGACAGCAAGATTGCACGTTGCCGTTGGCGCGCGCCGAAGAACGAGGCTCTCACAGACAAAGAGCTTGCAAAAAGAATCAAGCAGGTTGATACAGGTCGTGCAAGACAGCGAAAGCTCCTGACAGATAAGGACTGGGGCGAAAAAGAAAGCTATCATCTCTGCATCAACACAACAGGGACAAACATCAAAAGTCTTGTTCCCTGCGTCGCAGAATTTGCTAAGTGCTATTTCAGATAAACAAATTAAAGGTTGCTCAGTTGAGCAACCTTTTTAGGTTCAAGAACCCGACGAAATTGGGTTTGCATATCTTGGATTTTTACATAAAAAAGGCACCCTCCGCGCGGAGAGTGCCTTGATTTTAATTAAACTCAGATGTTTTCAAGGATAAGATCCCATACGAAGTTCGGGAGAATAATCTTGAAGATCTTACCGAGTGTTGTAACGATTGCAGGTGAGAAGAGATCGAGGAAATAGAACGGGATATCCAGAACCTTTTCGTTGAATGTGATCTCGTATGTATCGTAATCAGCAGGATCGTTTTCATCGATTTCGAAAACTCTTACTGAACGGTCGCCACCTCTGCCGTATGAGCTGAAGCCTGTGCCGCCGTTGTATCCCATAACGATACCGTCATCTGTCTTGCCGTAGAAGCTGTTAACGTGGTCATGGCCGAAAAATGCACCAACGATGTCGCCCTTCTCAACCCATGCCTGATACTGGCCTGTGTGGCTTTCAAGAGGCTCTGAACAAGGAACTTCACCAAGAACACCGTCGATTACCTTATCATTGAGCGTGTACCACTTGAAGTTGTCAATGCTGAATACTGCGTCATCGCCTGCTTCCTTGTATGAAACCTCATCAAGGAACTGATAGATTTCTTTACAAGGAATGTGCTGGAAGAGAAGTGAAGGAACAACCTTGCCGCCGTTTGCAGCCTTGAGCTTGTCACTTGTCTGCTTGTACCATTCAACCTGCTCCGGCTTTACGCCTTCATAACCTGTAAGAAGGTCGCTGTCAGCACGCTTATTGTTTGTATCCATCATATAGATGTTGAATGCAACTTTATCACCGTTTGATGACATAATCGGCACATTGTATGTACCTGCACCGAATCGGTCTTCGGGAACGATGCAGTTTTCATACTGCTGATAGAAAGCCAACTGCTCGTCAAGAGGCCACATATCTTCGTAGTCATGGTCGTGGTTACCAAATGTAAGAATAAACGGGATATCATAACTGTCGATGATATCAAAAAGATTTGAAAGGCACTTTTTAAGACCTTTTACATTTGCACCCGGGAAGAAGTCTGTAAGCTGGTCGCCTACAAAAACAAGAATATCAGGATTTTCCTGCTCAATTGCAGCCATAATCAACTTAACTTCAGCGACATCTTTAAGGATCATATCCTGTGTGTCGTTGAGCTGCATAATCTTGAACTTGCCGTCATCGCCGAACTTAAGGTCACTTGTTGTGTTAACTGCGAAAGCAGGAACAGCAACTGCGAAGCACATTACAAGTGCAAGGAGAATGCTTAAAAACTTTTTCATAGCAAAACCTCCAAAAAAATAATAATTTGCTAAATAATTATATCTTAATTCAACGATGATGTCAATAAACGATTTTTTCAACTTTTCCGTATAACCCGTATTTTTTAGCCGAAATATAAAATATGTAAAGTTTTTTCAGTTGACAATCAAGTTAAAATGTGCGAAAATAATTTGTAACGTTTTCAAAAGGAGGTGCGGAACTGATGTTCGAAAGTATTTTAAGAGTTGTTACAGGTTTTGTTCTTGATAAAACATTAAAGTATGTTGACAAGGACCCGAAAACAAATATCGTTAAACTTATCGATAAGGCTGATTTTGTTTCAGGAAAAACTTTCCCGAAAAAAGTTTTTGATTCATTCCGCGCCGCCGTACAAGATGACGACAACGTGTGGTCCGGTTATGCGATGAGCATCCTTAACGATATTGACCGAGACAACCTTAAGAAGATGTTTCTTTCTTTCGTTCTCGGTGCGGGCTACCACGGCACGAGAGCTGTACGAAAGAACCGTGAAAAATACAAGTGTAATGTTCCTTTCATTATGCTCCTTGACCCGACAAGCGCGTGTAACCTTCGCTGTAAGGGTTGTTGGTCTGCAGAATACGGCCACAAATTCAACCTCAGCTTTGATGAAATGGACAGCATTGTAACGCAGGGTGTTGCACTCGGCACGCACCTTTATATGTTTACGGGCGGTGAACCGCTTATCCGTAAGGACGACATTTTAAAGCTTTGCCGTAAGCACAAAAACTGTACGTTCCTTGCTTATACAAACGCAACCCTTATCGACCAGAAATTCTGTGAGGATATGAAAGAGGTCGGCAACCTTGCACTTGCAATCAGCATTGAGGGCAACGAGGAAACAAACGATTTCCGCCGTGGTGAAGGTGCTTATGAAACCTCAGTCAGGGCACTTGACCTTCTTAAGAAAAACGGTTGTATTTACGGAATTTCCGTTTGTTACACTTCGAAGAACATTGACGAAGTTACAAGCGACGAATTCCTTGACCTTATGATTGAAAAAGGCGTTAAGTTCGGCCTTTATTTCAACTATATGCCCGTCGGCACGGATGCCGTTGCGGAGCTTATTCCCACACCTGAGCAAAGAACATATATGTATAACTGGCTCAAAAAGGTGCGCAACAGCAAAACAGGCAAGCCGATGTTTGTTATGGACTTCCAGAACGACGGTGAATACGTCGGCGGTTGTATCGCAGGCGGACGCAATTATATCCACATCAACTCCGCAGGCGATATGGAGCCTTGCGTATTTATTCATTTTTCAGATTCAAACATCCGCACTCATACAATTCTCGAAGCGTTGCAGAGTCCGTTATTTATGGCTTATTATCACAATCAGCCGTTCAACGACAATCACCTTCGTCCGTGTCCCCTTCTTGAAAATCCCGATTGTCTTCGCAGAATCGTAGAAATGACAGGAGCGAAGTCAACCGACCTTGTTAATCAGGAAGGTGTTGAGCATCTTTGTGCTAAGTGTGATAAATTTGCTGCAGAATGGGCACCCGTTGCACAGAAGCTTTGGGACGAAAACAAGCACCCTAACCCCAAAACACAGTATTACAGAGATACTGCGGAAGCAATGACTGAAAAAGTTAACGATTTATTGAGATAGCATTATACATTTTAGTGAACTTGTATAATGCTATCTCTGCTTTTTTCTACACATTTGTTAATTGACAACACTGTGTTGCATATGTTATACTTTAATTACCACCCAAAGATATGGTTTTGAAAGAAATATTTCCGCCTGAACTGCGTTAAAAATCCTTGAAATACGTCAAGTATATCTTCAGATTTTTGCCTTGTTCAGACAAAAATCTTTCTTTTCAAAACTGCTACGCACCTGAAATACAAATAGATTACGTACAGTCGGACATTTCTTCTTTGAAAGCATACTGTCGTATGGTAAAAAGAAAAATGGTCGAATGTGCGTGATATATTGCATTTCAGGCATATATTGGGGTGGTAATTAAAGTATATTTTGCGGAGTAATCCGACAAATTGAGGAGGAGAAATAGTTATGGATTTCGTTGCTCAGATTCTTGCTTTTGTTGAAGAGCTTCTTGCATACCTTGGCGAATTTGACGCTGCAGGTATCATCGATATTATCGAGAACTTCTTCGCTAACTTTGCTGCATAATTTAGTCAATAATAAAAAGCTGTGTCTTAACCAAAAGGTTAAAACACAGCTTTTTTCTTACATCTGTGAAATATCATTCACTGCATCGTCAATACCCTCTGCGTAGATATGTGACATATCAGCATAATGCAGGCATTTCGGTGCTGTTATTCCGTTTTCGTTGTTTTGGAATTCAATAACCGTGACT
Source organism: Acutalibacteraceae bacterium (assembly GCA_045589535.1). Lineage (GTDB taxonomy): Bacteria > Bacillota > Clostridia > Oscillospirales > Acutalibacteraceae > CAG-488. Next base: position 16,658 of record JAZNPE010000085.1, read on the forward strand.
CCCGTATAATCATAGTCAAAGCCTGACCACATAATATGCAACGGAATATGTAACAGGACTGAAACCCATGCTCTGGAAAAAGCCGCATGACAGAACAAAGCTACCTTCTCATTGTTTTCTTTCAGGATACGGTAAACTCCGTTTTCCTCTTTATAGCCCAGCCTTTCAAGGAAATCGTTGCCGTTTTTTTCGATGTAATCCACAGCCTTTTTCATTTCGGACTGTCTGATTCCGTCACATTCGTACGCCTTGTCAAAAGGCAGGTCTATATTGCCGTTTTGTCTGTAATACGTATTCTGCACAAACGAAATAGATTTCATTTCACCGTCCGGGAACGGTGTCAGCCTTTCGTCGCCGATTTCGTGTGCCCACTCCTCGGTCTGCTTTTCAAGTCCAAGCAATCGACAAGCAGGTTCCGCTGTCTGCTGTGCACGAAGTATCGGCGAAGCAAAAATCCTGTCAACCTTAAGCTTTTCCATTCTTTTTCCGACGGCTTCCGCCTGAAGCCATCCTTTTTCTGTCAGGTGACCCGTTGAATAGTCCGGTTCACCGTGGCGGATTATATAAAGAATCATATCGTCACCCTATCAATATGTAAATGCAAGTGTTTTCTTCAAAGAACCGGAAACTGTTGCGCTTCCGTTGATACCGATAAGACTTCCCTGACCGCCACCGGCCATCGGCATATAAACCTCTGCCGTCCTGACATAACCGTCCGCGCTGACAACCGCCTTAAGCACAGTTCCGGGATAGTTAAAGTCAGCAGATGTTACCTTAAATCCCATAAGGTCAACCGCTGCAAGGTCAAGCGGGAAGGAGCACTGCTTATTATAAACAGGGAATTTTTTGAGTGTTGCTGCCTCGTTAACAACCTGAATGCTGATTACATAATCATTGCCCTTCTTTGTAACCGTTGCAGTCTTTGCACCCCTTGGGTCGAGTTCAGCAGGAACAGCAAAAGCTGATGCCTTGTACGATGCGTCGTCCGTCGCTCCGCCTTTCACAAAGCTCTTTGTTTCCTCTGTTGTTTTTGCGTACTTTTCTATAATTTTATTGGCAATGTTCGTTGCCATATCTCCACCCGGCTTGATTGATTCGACATTGATAGCAATGATATCCGTCTTTTTTATTGTCACTTTCGGTGCACCATAAGACTTATTCATGCATTCATTGTAATACTTTACAATCTGCTCTTTTGAATATGATGTCGGGTCTGAAGGATTTCCTTCGGGCGTTGCTTCACTTGCTCCGGGGACAGGTGTTTCCGCACTTTGATTGTCGGATACAACGGAGTTATCACCCTCACCCGAATTGTCAACGCTTCCGTCGGGTGTTATATCGGGAGTGTAATTCATATCGGCGCCGTTTTCAAAAACGTTGTTATCGAATACTGCATCCGAGCCGTTCACTTCAAAGGTGCTTTTTCGTGCCTCAACGATTTTATCCACACCTGAGCTGATGGATAAACAAAAAATTGCTACGCAAATAAGTGCTGTAAGAGATTTAAAAACCGCTTCTTTCACAGATATCTCTCCTCAATTATGTTTTATAGTTACATAATAGCACCTTTGTATAAGTTTTTCAATAATAAATCTTTTTCTGACATATAAAAAAAGACATCGCCTTTCGACGATGTCTTTTCATTGTTAAAACTTAATACTTAATGTTTGTGTACTTACCTGTGATTACAGCCTGACCGGTACCTGTTGCACTGGGGATTGCAAGCTTGATCTTAAGGCTAGCGTCAAGTGTGTATGAGTAATCAAGAGTTGTAATCTTACCGTCAACAACTGTTGCTGTGAAGATAATGTTTGAATACTTTGCTTCTGACTCTTCAGGAACAACTCTAACTGCATTACCTACTGAATCTGAAATACCCTTATTAACTTCAGCAAATGTGATGTAGTCGTTTGTTGCGTGTGCGATTGCGCTCTTTGCATCCGGTGTTGTGCAATCCTTAATTTTGATCTTGTATGTATTGCCGCTTACTGCGAAATCAACAACATCAGCTTCTGTAAGAGTCATAGCCTTGATCATATACTTTCCGTCAAAGCCTTCACCCTTACCTGCCTTAACGTCACCTGTGATAGGATCCTTTTTGATTCCAAGGAAACCGCCAACAACTGAGTCAAGGTTTGCGTTCTTATCAACACCTGTGATGATGCTGTTAAGAGCGCTTGTCAATGAACCAACATCGATGTTTTTAACAAACTTTCCGCCTCTTGTGAGCTTGTAAGAACCCTTAGCTGCCTTACCTGTTTCTTCGTTGAAGAACTTGATTACGTCAGCCTTTGTAAGCTGTGCCGGCTTCTGTGCGTCTGCGTTGCCTGCATTACCTGCGTCGCCTGCGTTGCCTGCATCGCCTGTGTTTGCTGTTGCATCATCTGTTGCGCCGCCCATATCTGTTGAACCGCCCATATCTGATGAGCCACCCAAGTCTGATGAACCGCCCATATCTGATGAGCCACCCATAAGACCGCCGTTTGAAGAACCGCTGTTCTGTGCCATTGATGCCTTGTACTCAGCAACATCCTTTTCTGCCGTTACATAGCTTTCAACTGCGCCTGAAATGCTTACGCAGAAGATAACTACGCAAACGATGGCAGCAATTGCTTTTACAAGTGTTTCTTTCATTTTCGTTTACCCCCGTTTTTTGTTTTATGTGATATTGATAATACCACAAATTTTCTGATATTTCCATACTTTTTTAATTTAAAAAAGTATAAAAGCCTACCTGTTAATTGCGACTATCATCACGGCGCACAATATACACAGGATTACCATAAAGAAATTGATGTTACCTGATATATAGTTCTGCTTCTTCTTGTGAAGACCGTCAAGGAAAACGCCTGCTGCAATTACGAGAACAAAAGTTGCAAAAAGCTCTGCCTCGTATTTGCCGTAAAACATTGCAACAACAAACGCAAAGAATGTAAGCATTGAAGCAATTGAAATTATAAGCCACGGAAGGGTGAGCTTCTGCTTGATCGGCTGATTTTCATTTTGATTCGGTTTCTTGTTGCTCATGCATTCCCCTCCTATCCTATGATATAGCATAACAAAAATATTTTGTTTAGTCAAGGTTTAATTTGATACTTTCAGTCTTAAATAAGCAAAATATATAAAGAATCATCAAAAAATCTGTTTAAAAATAAATATGATTTTTCGATTTTTCAATGACATTTTACGCAACATATGTTATAATGCATTAAATAGGTGCAGATTTTCATACAAAGCGAGGTTGTCCTTTTGTTCGAACAGATAATCAATTTTGAACGTATGGAGCAGGCTGTCAGCCTCTTCGGAAGTTTCGACGAAAATATAAAGCTCATAGAGAGCAAGTATTCCGTAAAGGTAGTTTGCCGCGGAGCAGACCTGAAAGTAAGCGGAGAAGCTGAAAACGTCAGCCTTGCCGTAAGAGCTATCAACGGACTTCTGAGCCTTATCAATAAAGGTGAGGCTCTTAACGAGCAGAATGTGCGTTATGTAACGTCACTTGTTGATGACGGTGCCGAAGAAAATCTCAAACAGATGAGTGGTGACTGTATCTGCGTTACAACTAAAGGAAAACCCGTCAAGCCCAAAACAATCGGACAGGAAAAATACGTCCGTGCGATTGAGGACAACACAATCGTAATCGGTGTCGGCCCTGCAGGTACGGGTAAAACCTACCTTGCGGTCGCAATGGCTGTCAGCGCATTCAGAGCAAAGGAAATCAACAGGATTATCCTCACACGTCCTGCCGTTGAAGCGGGTGAAAAGTTAGGTTTCCTTCCCGGTGACCTTCAGCAGAAGGTTGACCCGTATCTCAGACCTCTTTACGACGCACTTTTTGATATGCTCGGCGCTGAGAATTTCCAGCGCTATCAGGAAAGAGGCAGCATTGAGGTTGCTCCTCTCGCATATATGCGAGGACGAACACTTGACGACAGCTTTGTCATTCTTGACGAAGCACAGAATACAACTCCGGAACAAATGAAAATGTTCCTTACACGACTTGGTTTCAATTCAAAGATGGTTGTCACGGGTGACGTGACACAGATTGACCTTCCTGACGGAAAACGTTCGGGACTTGTTGAAGCCACAAAAATTCTTAAAAACGTGGACGATGTTAAAATCGTGCATTTTTCAGAAAAGGATGTCGTACGTCATAAGCTTGTGCAGGATATTATCAAGGCGTACGAAAAATACGAGGAGGCAAAGAAAAGAAAATGACAGACAAAATCAAAGTAATTATCACAAACGACCAGAAAGACATCCGAATCCCCACCGGTGTGAGAATGCTTGTCCGACGTTGCTGTAATGCCGTTCTTGTACACGAGGGCTTTGAAGGCTCCGCTGAAATCAGTGTAAGATTCGTTAACGACGAAATCATCCATCAGCTCAACAAGGATTTCCGTAACGTTGACAACAGCACAGACGTGCTTTCATTCCCTCTCGGTGAGAACGGAATTTACGATATTAACCACGACACAGGCGCAAAAATGCTTGGCGATATTGTTATTTCAATTGAACACGCTATTATGCAGTCCAAGCTTTATGACCATTCTCTTCAGAGAGAGATTGCATTCCTTACCGTTCATTCAATGTTCCACCTTTTAGGATATGACCACGAAAACGGCGGTCTCGAAATGGTCCGTATGCGCGAGAAGGAAGAAACAGTACTTACACAGCTCGGTCTTAAGAGAAGCGACAGCTACTATACGGAGGAAATCTGATGACTAAAACCGCATTTATTGCGATTGTGGGTTGCCCCAACGTCGGCAAATCCTCAATTCTTAACCGTTTGCTCGGACAGAAAATTGCAATCGTTTCCGAAAAGCCGCAGACAACCCGTACAAAGATTATGGGTGTGCTGACAGAGGGTGACACTCAGCTTGTTTTCACGGACACGCCCGGCTTTCACAGGCCGAAAACAAAGCTCGGCGAAAAAATGGTTCAGGCAGTAAGCGACAGCGTTGCAGGCGTTGATGCTTGTCTGTTCGTCGTTGAACCGCAGGGCGAGCTTCGTCCCGCTGAAATTGAATTGATTGAAAAATTCAAAAAACTCAAAATGCCTGTGATTCTTGCAATCAACAAGGTTGATACTCTTCCTGAAAAAGAAATTCTTATGACAAGAATTGCAGAGCTTTCTCAGGTATATAATTTCGAAGCAATCGTGCCCGTTTCCGCAATGAGAGGCATCAATATGGATGCCCTTCTTGAGGAACTCAGCAAGCTCGCTGAGGAAAGCGTGTTCTTCTTCCCTGAAGATACTCTTACTGACCAGCCCGAAAGAGTTATTGCTGCCGAAATGATTCGCGAAAAGCTTCTTCGCAACCTTGACAGAGAGATTCCGCACGGTGTTGCGGTCAGCATCGAAAAAATGCGTGAGCGCGAAGATTCGGATATTATGGACGTTGAAGCAGTTATTTACTGTGAAAAGGAAAGCCACAAAGGAATCATCATCGGCAAAGGCGGAGCGATGCTCAAGAGAGTTTCAACAAGAGCTCGTGAAGATATGGAAAAATTTTTCATGTGCAAAATCAACCTTCGTTGCTGGGTCAAGGTTAAAGAGGGTTGGAGAAACCGCGAAGGTTTAATTCATAATTTTGGACTTGATTAAAAATTAATAAAAAAATCATCCCTGCAAATACTTTTATTTGGAGGGATATTTTATGAACACAAACTATAAAGAGCTTGCCGCCTGGTACAAATTTGCATCAACAGGTAAGGTTGGCGATTATCTGCAATACAGAAGCATCACACAGGAGAACGAAAATGAAGCTGAGCACGGACGGATTGATAATAAGGGAACAGCAGACGGGCGAGGATGACCGTCTTGTTACCCTGCTTACCCGCGATTACGGAGTGCTTCGCGCCTTCGTCAGAGGTGCAAAAAGAATAAAAAGCAAATCACAGAGTGCCACTCAGCTTTTTGCTTACGGAAACTTTTCAATTTACCGCGGCAAAGATGCCTATTCCATTGATGAGGCTCAGCCGATTGAGATATTTTTTGACCTCAGAAACGATATTGAATCGCTTTCTCTTGCGCAATATTTCTGCGAGCTCGCAGGTGAGCTTGCACCCGTTGAGGATGATGCAGGTGATTACCTGAAGCTCATTCTCAACGCTTTACATATGCTTTCGAAAAACAAACGTCCTCACGCTCAGCTAAAGGCAATTGTTGAGCTGAGGCTGATGACGCTTTCGGGTTATATGCCCGACCTTGTCGCTTGCGGTGACTGTGAAGAATTTTCAGATAACGGAATGTTTTTCAGCCCCGTTGAGGGTCAGATTTTCTGCAACAATTGCGTTTCCGACCATACCTGCATTTCACTTCCTAACGGAGTGCTTTCTGCTATGCGGCACATATGCTACGTTGACAGCACAAAGCTTTTTTCATTCACTCTGCAGGAAGACAGTATGGAATTTCTTTCGCAGGTAACTGAAAACTTTCTTCTTACGCAGACGGCAAAGAAATTTAAAACACTTGACTTCTATAAGTCCATACTTTAATTAACAACAAGCCATAAGGTTTTGAAAGGCAGCTTTTCGACGCAGGCATACGGGTGTATGGCAAGGAGAAAAATGCACGAATGTGCGCTATATTATTGTATTTCAGACTTATGTATTGTTGTTAATTAAAGTATGAAAGGATGAGCGATATGAACAAACATCATAAATCGCTTGAGCTTGATAAAGTGCTCGAGATGCTCGCTTCCCACACCGCGTGTGAGGATGCGCGTCTTGCCGCACTTGAACTTACTCCCGAAACAGAGCTTGAAAATGCACAGGCACTTATGAATCAGACACGTGATGCGCATATGCTTCTTGCACGTTTCGGCGGTCCGTCTTTCGGCGGTCTAACAAACGTCAATAACGCCCTTTTCAGAGCTGATGCCGGAAGCACACTCAGCCTTCGCGAATTGCTCGACATCGCCGCTGTGCTCAGGGTTATACGCTCCATTGTTCAGTGGAGAAGCACAAACGAAGGCGTTGAAACAATTCTCGACATTTATTTTTCTGCGCTTGTACCTAACAAGTTCCTTGAAGAAACAATTACGGGTGCAATTATTTCTGAGGAAGAAATTGCGGACAACGCTTCCCCTCTTCTTGCGGATATCAGAAGAAAAATCCGTGCTCAGGAAGGCAAGGTGCGCGAACAGCTCGGCAAATTTACTCACAACACAAACTATTCAAAATACCTTCAGGACAACATTATCACAATGCGAAACGGCCGCTATGTTGTGCCCGTTAAGAATGAATACAGAAGCGAAATACCCGGACTTGTTCACGACTCTTCGGCAAGCGGTGCAACGATTTTCGTTGAACCGATGCCCGTCGTTGAAGCAAATAACCAAATCCGTCTTCTTAAAAATCAGGAGAAGGATGAAATCGACCGTATTCTTGCCGAGCTTTCAGCGACCGTAGGCAGCTTTGCAAATTCAATCAAACAGAGCTACGAATGTGCGGTTGAGCTCAATCTCATTTTTGCAAAAGCACAGCTTGCATATGCGATGAATGCATCCGTTCCGGAAATGAATGATGAGGGAATCATCGAGCTTCGCAGTGCAAGGCATCCGCTTATCGACAAGAAAAAGGTTGTGCCCGTCGACATTCAGCTTGGCAAGGACTTTGACACAATCGTTATTACAGGTCCCAACACGGGCGGTAAAACTGTTTCAATCAAGACTATCGGTCTTCTCTCGCTTATGGCGATGTGCGGACTTATGCTTCCCGTAAACGACAGGAGCAGGATTTCCGTTTTCGCAAAGGTTCTTGCAGATATCGGCGACGAGCAAAGCATTGAGCAGTCGCTCTCAACTTTCTCGTCGCATATGACAAATATAATCAGAATACTAGAAGATGCTGACGACAGAAGCCTTGTTCTTATCGACGAATTGGGTGCAGGAACAGACCCCGTTGAGGGTGCGGCACTTGCAATCGCAATCCTTGAACAGCTTCGCAATCAGGGAGCAAAGATTGCATCAACAACGCACTACGCTGAGCTTAAAGCCTACGCTTTGCAGACTTTCGGCGTTACAAACGGAAGCTGCGAATTTGATGTGCAGTCGCTTCGTCCTACATACAGACTGCTTATCGGTGTGCCCGGACGTTCAAATGCTTTTGCGATTTCACAGAGACTCGGCCTTTCGGACAGCGTAATTGAACACGCACAGGAGCTTGTTTCAACAGAAAACACACGCTTTGAGGATGTTGTTGACCGCCTTGAACAAAGCCGTAAAAAGATGGAGGACGAGCACAACGAGGCTTTGAAAATCCGTGCGGCTGCTGACAGAGAGCTTGAAAAAGCGAAGCAGATGAAGGCTGAAATTCAGACAATGCGTGAAAAAGAAATGGAAAATGCAAAGGCTCAGGCACTCCGGATTACGGAGCAGGCAAAAAGAGAGGCTTATCAGCTTCTTAATGAGCTTGAAGAGCTTCGCAAACAGCAGGCAAAGGAAAAGGATGCCGCAGAAATGGCCCGTCTCGCACGTGCGGCAGTCAAAAAAGGAATCGATGCGATTGATTCCGCCGCTGACCCGATTATCGGCACATTTGATGCTGATGAAGACTACACTCTTCCGCGTCCGCTGAAAATCGGCGACACGGTTATTATTGCAGATATCGGCAACGAGGCAACCGTCGTTACTCTCAAGGATAAAAAAGGTCTTGTTACGGTGCAGATGGGCACATTGAAAACAAGAGTAAAGGAAGAAACTCTTCGACTTGTTGAAAAGAAAAAGAAAGAAACAGGCGGCAAACGAACTGTTGCAACAGGCAAAATGGAAAGCCGTATGAATATGAGTGCAAAAACAAGCCTTGACCTTCGCGGTATGACCGTTGACGAGGGACTACTTGAGCTTGACCGATACATTGACCATGCTTTGCGAATGGGTATCGGTGAATTTACGGTTATTCACGGAAAAGGCACAGGTGTTCTTCGCTCCGCAGTAAGAGAGTATCTTAAGAAATCTACCTTTGTAAAATCTCACCGTCTCGGCACTTTCGGTGAAGGTGAAGACGGGGTAAGCATTGTTACTCTCAGATAGTTTTTCTTCAAGGTTCTTTAAAAATATACGGTGTGATTTTATTATATAAAAAACACATCTTGCAACATTATCACATTAGTGTTATAATGTTGTATAAGTTGTTTTAAAATTAACAAACGGAGGCACAAGATGAAAGATTTAATTATCATCGGTGCGGGTGGTCTTGGCAGAGAAACTATCTGGATGACGGAAAGAATCAACGCCGTAAATCCCGAGTGGAATATCCTCGGTTTTATTGACGATAAACCAAGTTATAAAGGAAAAATTATAGACGGATACAGAGTTCTGGGTAATTCGGCTGATATTGCAACATATCCCGACGCATACTATGTCTGTGCCGTCGGCAATGCTGCTGTCAGAAAATCTGCAGTTGAAAAAATCACGAGAATTTTACCTGACATTAAGTTTGCAACGCTGATTGACCCTGCTTGTGTTGTTTGCTCAAGCAGAGCAAAAATCGGTAAAGGATGCATAATCTGTGCCCATACATACATTACCGTTGACACGAAAATCGGTGATCACGTCTACTTCGGTGCAGACGGTACAGTCGGCCACGACGCAAGGGTTGAAAACTTCGTCACCTGTTATCCCGGAGTTAATGTTGCAGGCTCCACTCATATTGAACATGCCTGCGAAATCGGATCGGGTTCACAGGTCATTCAGGGTGTAACCGTAGGTAAAGGAACAATTGTCGGTGCAGGCTCGGTTGTTATCCGCGATTTACCTGCTGACTGTACAGCCGTCGGTGCTCCCGCAAAACCAATTAAATTCCACGAAAAAAAGGTATAAAAACAAAGTGACTTGTTCAGCCGAGCAAGTCACTTTTATTTTTATAAAGTTATCAGAATTTTATCTGTGCAAACCAATAATTTACAATTGAATAAATCATTGTGAACACTTCTTTAAGTCCAAAACCGCGAAGGATTGTTTCTATGTTCACGTCGATTATACCGTCAAACGGCATCGTTGCACCTGCGTCAGCATAATCTCCTTCGGTTTCAACAAGCTCACCGTTAAGAATTCTGAACGTCTGTGTTCTGTAGCCTATCGGAGTAATTGTATTCATAGCGTAATAAACCGTTACGTTCACAACCTGTCCCGAAACCTCAGGAATATCACCTGTAAATGCAATTTCAGTTCTTGCGCCCTGAACAAGCTTTTCGCACGGGTCAACTTCAAACTGAAGGTCAATTCCGTCACATTCAACTGCAAGAATTCTGACATTGCTGTTTGCGCATACGTTAGTCACAACAAGACTGTTCGCTTCATCGGAGAGGATACCCTCATCGCATCCGCCGAATGCCGCGTGAACGGTATGCGAAGCATTTGTTGAATACTTGAACTGAGGGAAATTTGCATCAGAATAAACGTCTGTTATTCTATCCGTCAAAAGAAGATTCATCATAAGGACTCTTGTGTAATTATCCTTGTAAGTCATGCCGTGGAAAAGACCGTCAACAAACCATGTGTTGTCGGGAAGATATGCTGTTGAAGCGTCGATTTCCATTGACGGAGAAATCTTATCCTTGCCACCGCAGGGATTCACCTGAACATAGCCGTCAGCAAATCGCTTGCCGTAAGGTGCACAGGTTGCGCCCGTTGAAGCGTTTACTGTAATGATTGCATCGGAATTCTCATTCATACCCGTAAGGATACGGTTGCCTGTGCCCGAGATGATAGAAATGTTCATTCCGTTTTCAATGCACTGTGCAAACTTTTTGGGCATTGAGGGAAGGATTTCATAATGGAAACGGTCGCTTATTTCAATAAGCCTTGCGCTCTCCTCGCTGTCAAGAAGTGCCTCCTTTGTATCCTCATACTGAGCCAACGGAATGAAATCCCAAAGGCTTCCCCAATATCCGATTGCAGGCAGAATCTTCGGGAAAAGAGAATTTGCAAGAGTGTCAATAAAACCAAGCTGATTTGCCTTTACAAGCCAGTTGTAGTTTTCCTCTGTCATTGTGCCGTTTTCAATAAAGCGAAGAAGGCACTCTTCGTCAAAATCAAAGCAAGCCATCATTGCATCGTGTGCAATTCCTGCACCACCGATTGCAGGGATTGTTAAAACAGCGTTATCAACGTCACCCTTATGTCCGTAAAGTGCAAGATATGTAGCACTCACCTGTCCGCCGTGACTTACTGCAAAAAGATTTACCTTATCCTTGCCGCTGTGTTCCTTTACAGACTGAATGAAAGCATCCAGCTCTGTCGCACAGCTTTCAGCACCCATTCTGAAATCACAGCTGAAGTTATAGATATTCTCGTGACCGATATAATATGCAATTTCTTCCGAAATTTCAACTTCCTGTCTGTACATTGTATCTGTTCGGTTTTCGATAAGATATGCATTATTCTTATGGAGAGCATCCGTATAATCCTGATGAAGCTCATATGCACTTGTACCGTCAGGATTGCAACGGAGTTTTTCAAAAAGAACAAGCATTTCTTCCGCAAGAACATCAGTTAAATAATCCGCATCGTCAAATGCAAAGGCTCCGAGTCCGATTCCGATATCAGCTATACGCACAAGAACTCTTTCGAGCACATGGTCAAAGTCAAGTCCCCAGACAGCTTCGCCTGTTTCAAGGCTTTCACCGTAATAGAGGTTTGTTGAGCTGTAACCCGGGACAATAATTACGGGATAATCACTGACTTTGTCCTCAACCTCGCCCATTGCCGATGCAAAAAAGCACGACGAAACAGCCAACACTATACTGAGCACGATACATAAAAGCTTTTTCATAAAATCAATCCTTTCGGGAAGCTATATTCTGATTTTATCACTTGTGATTAATTTTGTAAAGAAAAAAGCAGGAGGTTCAGAGCCTCCTGCTTAAAATTTATTATTCTTTATCTGCCGTGAACTTTGCAACGAAGCAATTGAACTGATTATCCGCCTTTGAACCGTGGAAGAAACCGTCCTTTGACGCTGTTGAACCTGCAACAACAACTGTTCCGTCTGCAAGAGTACAAACTGACTTTCCGAGATCTTCGTTCTTACCGTTGAGAACAAGCTGTGCACATGTTTCGCCTTTTTCGTTGAGGTACATAATGAAACCGTCAGCCTTGCCGCCAATGACTTCTCCGCTGAAATCACCGTTAACTGACTCTGTTTTGCCGACAATTACAAATCCGCCGTCAATTTTTGTAATAGCATTAATGTAGTCTGCGCCTGCACCGCCAACAGCTCTTGCCCAATGAACGTCACCGTTTTTATCATAACGGATAACATAACCGTCAGACTTACCGTATGTCATAGAATAAATGCCGTCTGCTTTCTTGTTTACACTGAACGAACCTGCAACAACGCATCCGCCGTCATCTGTTGCGCAAACAGCTTCGTATTCACTGTTACCTGAGCCCTGGAGATATTTCTTCCATTCAAGGTTACCGTTCTTATTAAGTTTCATAAGAACAGTGTTCGGAGCTCCTGCCTTTGCCGGATAAAGCATTCCTGCAAAGGCACCGTCATTTGAAACAGTTACACAAGTTGCGAAAATATCACCGTTATTGCTTACATCAATTGCGGCAATGTTATTTGACATTGAGCCTGAAAGAATTCGACGCCATTTAAGATTACTGTTCTTGTCAAACTTAAAGATGAAAGCCTTACGTGCCTGTCCTTCACCCTTGAAGAAGCCTGCATTTGATTCAGCCTTACCGCCGACTACGAAGCCACCGTCGGGAGTTGCTGCTACGCACTGAAGGAATTCACCCGCAAACTCATCGCTACCGGGGAATACATAAGTCCACATATGTTCGCCGTTCTTTTTAAGACGTACAATAACTGCTGAATGAGATTTTGATGTTTTGGCCGGCTCTGTTTCCGAAAGAGTACATCCTACAGCAACAACAGTTCCGTCCTTAAGCTCTGCAACGTCATAGAACCACACATCAAGATCGCTGCCGAGGTCATATCTCCAAAGAACATTGCCTGCCGTATCATACTTGACAACGGCACTGTGTCCTGCCCAATCCTTGCTTACGCCTTCAAAATCAGCATCGTATGAGTTTGAATAAACCGCAACAACATAACCGCCGTCCTCACACTGAGAAACCGCATTTGCATTGTCCATACCTTTGCCGCCAAGGAACTGGATATAATCACGCTTCATTCCTGTGATTTTAACAGTTGACTCTTCCTTCAACGGTACCGTAACAGTTGTTGTCTGAGGCTCAGGCTTGTACGGATTCGGTTTTTCGTTTGATGTATAGTCAGGCTTTTCTGCTGTTGCGAAAAGCATAAGCTTGCCGTCAACATATTTGCCCGAATAATAAATAAGCTGACCGAACGAATTTACCTGATTCTTTGTGTAAAGAACGTTTCCTTTTGAATCAAGCTTACCTGTTGTGTAAATCGGGTTACCGGCAGCATCCTTTTCACCTGTATCATAAATGATATGGCCTTCCTTGTCTTTGATACCCTTGTTATCAACAACTGTACCGTCAGGCTTTGTTGCCGCTGTAATTGCCGTAACATCTTCCTTCTTTACCTCGTCACCCTCTTCGATGAGTGTGAGTGAATCGGGAGTAGCGTTAACTTCATCCTCGTTTTTCTTTCCGGGAACACTTGCGTTGCCCGTTGTGAGTGCAATAATTCCCGCAACGATGCCTATAATTAAAACAAGAGCCGCTGCTGCGATAATTATTACTTTTTTATTTACTTTTTTCATTTCGCAACCTCCGAAATTTAATACATAATATATCATAACATATTAAATCGTTTTTTTCAACGTTAAATAATCCGCAGTCAAAATTTTCTTTCGGAAAAAAAGCTCCGCAGCCGAAGCAACGGAGCATAAAATTATTTTTGGTAAATCTTCACGTAATCGACAATGAATTCTGTCTTATAATCCTTTTCATATCCCTCGAACTTTCCGATATCGGAAACGCACATCGAAATAATCGGATTAAGCTCAGCTTTTGAAACACCGTTGCCGAAGGTTGAACGTGTTGTTTCAACACCATTGATGTAGAAAATATACTCGTCTTCTGTCCATTCGAGGCCATAGGTGTTGTATTCTTCGTGAATATTTTTGCCCTTGAAATCGCCGAGAATTGCTGACTGGAAGCCTTCCTGAACACCGTCAACACCTGCACAATGGATGGTTGATGTTACACAATCGCCGAAAAGCTGTCCCGGCGAGCTGAAGCATTCAAAAATATCAAGCTCGGCTCCGCCGATACCGCCCTGTGAATACTCAGCCTCATACGGATGATGTGCCTGAAGCCAGAAAGCACTCCAGAAATTTGCACCGTCACTGCAGATACAGCGGATTTCAAAATAGCCGTTTACATACCATTCGTTAGTTGCAACGGAAGCCGCATACCATCCCGGACCGTACGCACCGTCTTCAAGATATTCACCCGTAATAACAAGGTTACCGTCACGTAAAGAAACCTGCGACTTGTCTGAATAACCGCCGTTCTGTTTTCCGTCGCCTCTGTGGAACCATGTGTCATAGTCAAGGGTGTCGCCCTCGAACTCATCGTACATAACAAGCTCGTAACCCGTAAGGTCAAGCTCCTGCCCCCTCGGAGTGACAGGAGTGCCGAAAAGAAGCATACCCACAAGCTCAATCACAGCCATCAAGCCTGCAAAAAAGCCTTTGATAGAAAAACCTGTAAACATATTTTCAAGATAAGCGAAAATCCCTCTCAGTGCCCATTCTTCACGGTAAACAAGACCGAGAGCTTCAACAATTTTAGCAAGCATAGCCTAACCCCCTATGTTTTATAAATCCAATTTAGCACAATAAAACCTTACTGTCAACAAAAAATCCGTTCACAGATTTCTCTGCAAACGGATTCATAATTATTTGGAAACGTAATTTGACGGGTTAACCTTTTCACCGTTTTTGCGGATTTCAAAATGGACGTGAGGTCCTGTTGAATAACCCGATGTGCCGATGTAAGCAATAACCTGACCCTGCGAAACCTTCTGTCCGTTAGAAACAGCAAGTGACTTGCAGTGGGCATAGAGCGAAACATATCCTCCGCCGTGGTCAATCATAACATAGTTGCCGTAGCCTGAATTGCTGTGCACAGTACGGATAACCGTACCGGGTTTAACGGCAACGAGCTTTTTACCCATTGCACCCGGCATCGAAATATCAATTCCTGCGTGGAATTTATATACACCCGAAATCGGGTCGTGTCTGTAGCCGAACGGCGAAGTAATGTATGAATTGGAGTAAGGAACAGGCCATACCCAACCCTTTGAGTTGGGGTCCATCGGTCTGGTACTTGTCTGTGACTGAAGGAACTTATCGATATCAGCCTCGACCTTATCCATTTCCTTATTATAGCTGTCAATACTTACTTCAAGCTGTTTGGTCTGATAGTTTATCGACTGAAGCTTTTTGTTAACCTCGGCAGACTTTGCCATAATCTCTGACTGAGTTGCCTTAAGCTCGTTTTCTGCCGACTGAAGCTCCGCCTTCTTGACTTCAAGTGTTGCCTTTTCAGCTTCAATTTCAGCCTTGGAATCCTCAAGCTTCTGCTTCATTTCTTCAATTGCTTTGATTTCTTCGTTCAGCTGATTTACAATCTTCTGATCGTTAGCTGTAACTCGCTTGAACAGTTCAAGTCTGTTGAAGAAGTTTGAAAGCGACGACGATGCTGTGAAAAGCTCAAGAACCGAGGTTTCACCCGCGATATAATTTGCTCTCAATCGCTCACAATAAAGCTGCACGAGATTATCTATTTCAATATCTTTCTGTGCAATTTCGATATCAAGCTGTCTGATTTCATCATCAAGCTTCTGAATCTTTGCTTCGATTGCACGGATTTCATCGTTGATAACCTTCTGCTGTGCGTTGATATTATCAAGCTGACCGTTAAGCTGACCGATCTGCTTGTTAAGCTCGTCGATAATCTTTTCCTGCTCAGCCTTTGCTGTTTCAAGTTCTTTGATTTTCTTTTCGCTTTCTTTTACCTTTTCCTTAAGCTCTGCCTGCTCAGCTTTCAGAGAATTAAGGCTTTTAGCGTGTGTTGACGGTGCAAATCCACCCAAGCCGACAGCTACGAGTGCGAAGCACAGAAGAACAGAAAAGACTCTTCTTAAAATATCAGTCTTCGTCATCATATACAACACCTCCACGCTCTTTAAGATAACGCTGAATTGATACAAAACTTCCGATTCCGCCTGAAAGCACACCGACTACAATAAAGGCCGCAAGGATATACAACGCGTAAAGCTTGAAATCCACAGCCGTGAAGTCCCTGCTCATAAGACCTAAAAGCTCATAAATCAGTGATTCAAGCAACTTGTAAATTCCCCAGACGGCTCCGAGCGAAACGAATGCCGAAATCGCACCGAGAAGCATACCCTCAACAATGAAAGGCCAACGGATGAACCAATTCGTTGCACCGACGGATTTCATAATGTTGATTTCAAGACGTCTGTTGAACATCGTGATACGGATTGTGTTTGAAATTATGAAAAGTGAAATAAGGAGCAAAACTGCGATTATGCCGACGCTTACGTAAGAAACCGTTGAACGGATCTGAATAAGGATGTTTGCGATATCCTTGCTTCCGCGTACAACGTCGACGTTATCAATTTTTTCAAGCTTTGCTATTGTTTCATCGAAAAGCTTCTCGTCTTCCATTGAAACTTCGTACATATCGGGCATCGGGTTTTCAATCCCTGCGAAAAGCTCCGAATCCGCATCGAATTCATTCTTCTCAAGGGCTTCCCTGAACGCCACTTCTTTGCTGACAAATTCGCAACGTGTAACATTCTGCGTTAAAAGGATGTCCTCCTTTACCTGCTGAACGTCCTCAAGGGATGTATCCATTTCAAGATAAACAGAAACGATGTTTTCTTCTTCAACAATGTTGAGGATTCTTTCAACATTGACAAGCACCATAAACGCAGTGCCCATCATAACAAGACATGCCATAAGAACAGCGATTGATGCGACTGACATCATACGGTTTACCCAAAGGTTTCTGAATCCCTCTTTGGTAAGGTAACCTAAGCTTCCTCTCTTCTTTTTCATTCTGCGTCACCGCCTTCCGTTTTTCCGGCAGCAGCAGAACTTTCCGGAGAATCATCCTCAACGTAAATTCTGTAGGTATCTGTGTCCGAGATAATTGCATTGAGGAAATCGGTATCGGGATTTTCATCCGTCGTTTTCTCTTCAGGCTCTTCCTTCGGAGCAGATACAAACTTCTGCGTAATTTTATTTTCTGTTTTTTGCTCTTTAACTTCGATATTAAGATGAGATGACTGATGAACAGGAATTCCTTTCTCTTCAATAGCACCGTCAGCAACAACCGCGCCGCTGTCAAGCACGATAACACGGTTATCGAACATTCTGACAAGGTCGTGTGCATGAGTAACCATTATGACAGTTGTACCTGTTTCATTAAGTCTTTTAAGAAGCTCAACAATTTCAAGCGACATCTGCGGGTCAACGTTTCCCGTCGGCTCATCCGCGATGATGATATCAGCATTGTTTACAAGCGCTCTTGCAAGAGCAACTCTCTGCTGTTCACCGCCCGAAAGCTCATTGGGATAGTTGCGTGCCTTCTGCGAAAGCCCTACGATATTTATAACGTAAGGTACCCTTTTACGGATATCCTTTTCCCTTGCACCGACAACCCGCATTGCAAACGCAACATTATCGTAAACTGTCATATTAGGGATAAGGCGGAAATCCTGAAAAACAATTCCGAGGTTTCTTCTGAAATACGGAATCTTGCGTTTTTTCATTTCTCCAAGATTATAGTTTTTGATAGTAATTGTGCCCGATGTCGGTACTTCTTCGCGCATCATAAGCTTCAGGAATGTACTTTTACCTGCGCCTGATGCGCCGACTACGAAAACAAACTCACCTTTGTCAATGTGGATATTGACATTGTTGAGAGCCTTCGTGCCGTTATCGTACACCTTTGACACGTTTTTAAAATCAATCATACTATTCCTCTGCTTTAATTAATATTTGATCGGATTGGCATCGAGATATTTCTTAACCATAAGAGCTACTTTGAACACGATAGCATCGTCAAACTCGCGAAGGTCAAGACCTGTGAGCTTCTTGATTTTCTCAAGACGGTAAACGAGAGTGTTACGGTGAACAAAGAGTTTTCTTGAAGTTTCACTTACGTTAAGGTTGTTTTCAAAGAACTTCTGGATTGTGAAAAGTGTTTCCTGGTCAAGGCTTTCGATCGAACCGCGTTTGAATACCTCGTGAAGGAACATTTCACAAAGAGTTGTCGGAAGCTGATAGATAAGACGTGCAATACCGAGGCTGTCGTATCTTACAATTGACTTTTCAGTATCAAACACCTTGCCGACCTCAAGAGAAACCTGAGCTTCCTTGAATGAACGTGCAAGCTCCTTGATACCGACAACTGCCGTTCCGATACCAACCTGTGCATGAACATAAAGCTCCGTTGAAAGAGAGTCAACAATTGAACGGGAAAGCTTTTCAAGGTCTTTTGATTCAACGTTGCTCTTGACTTCCTTAATAAGAGCGATATCTGTTTCACTTACGTTAACAATGAAGTCCTTGGATTTGTCCGGGAAAAGATTCTGGATAACATCGTATGCGGAAGCATCTGACTGCTCGGGAATTCTTATAAGAAGAACTACTCTTGAAGCATCGTTGTTGAAACGAAGCTCACGAGCCTTGAGATAGATATCTCCCGGAAGAATGTTATCAAGAATAACGTTCTTGATAAAGTTGTTTCTGTCGTATTTTTCATCAAAATACTGTTTAAGGTTGCTGAGCGCAACTGCGCTGATATTAACATACTTCTCAGCAAGCTCGTCGTCGCCGTCAACAAAAACTGCGTATTCAGGATGAACCTGGTTGCCGAAAGTCTTGTATGTACAACCGTTCACAACGCAGATTTCGGAATCCATAAAGGTTGTAGCCGCCGCAATTGAGTTAACCTCGCCGATTCTTCCGAGTTCACTGCAGGAAATGATTGTACCCGACTCGTCGATAATACCGATTGTTCTGTCAATGGCGCTCTTCATCTGATGTATAACGCCCTGGAAAAGTCTGTTTGACATAATAAAACTCCTCACTTATGAATAATTAACATCAATTAAACCTGTTGTTTGTGCAAAAAAGCAACAACAACAAACATTTATACAAAATGCCAATCTAAACATATACATTTTACACAATCAACAGGCTTTTTGCAAGTGTTTTGTGCGGTTTTTTGAAAAATTTTTTCAAAAATCGGGTTTTTATCCGATGTTTTTATAAAAAAGTTACAAATATTGCCTTGTTTTTCAGTAGGTTTTGTTTTGTGTAAAATCACCATGTATTGTGAAAAATCGGTGGAAAATTATTTTCGAACACAATATTTTGTTTTCTTATAGTCAAAATTAACAAAAATTTCTGTGCATCTTGTATCTTGGAAAATTTTTTATTTTGTTAACAAAAAATTAAACAAAAAACCACTTTTTGTATGGTAAACTTAGGGTATCGGTATTCGAAGCCTAAGCAAATCTATCTGACGGAGGTCTTTATGAAAAGGTTTTCAGCGTTATTTTTATCCGTTTTAATTCTTACGGGAATATTTGCAGGATGCAACAAAGACGAGACGATTTCAGAAAGTTCTGAAATTGTCCTTTCCGACAACGGTGTTACCGTAAACGAAAAAAAAGCAACATCCGATAAAACCGATGCCGTCTACGTTGCAAACGATATTATCTATTACGAAGACGGACACGATTTCACCTACGGCGAAGGCAGTGAAAGTGAAGCACACAGCAAAACAGAGGCTGATGCACACACGGTTGTTCACATCACAAAGGGAGGAAACTATACCATCAGCGGTAAGCTTTCAAAGGGTCAGGTTGCAATCGACCTCGGTGACGATGCAAAAGATAATCCCGATGCCGTTGTAAACCTTACTCTCAGCAATGCATACGTCACCTGCGAGGTTGCCCCTGCAATTATTTTCTATAACGTTTATGAATGTTGTGAAGCAGATGAAGAAACTGCAACAAATGATGTTGACACAAGTAAGGCAGGTGCAAACGTAATTATTGCAGACGGTTCCGAAAATGAAATCAACGGCTCGTACGTTGCAAAAATCTACAAAGCTGACAGCGTTGTTCTCAGCGAAGACGGAAAAGAAGTTAAAGATGCTGATAAGCTTCACAAGTATGACGGTGCTTTCTATTCGAAGATGTCAATGAATATATATGGTGGCGAAAAAGGTGACGGCGTGCTTAACATCAATGCAGATAACGAAGGCCTTGATTCCGAGCTTCACCTGACAATCAACTCCGGAAACATCAATATTGTTTCAGGAAACGACGGTATCAACACAAACGAAGATAATGTTTCGGTAACAACAATCAATGGCGGCAGCGTGAATATTTTTGTTGACGGCAAAACAGGCGAGGGCGACGGCATTGACTCAAACGGCTGGCTCGTTATTAACGGCGGTACGCTATTCGCTCAGGCTTGTGCAACAAGCGGTGACGCAGGCATCGACTCGGACAAGGGAATTCACATCAACGGCGGTACCGTTTTTGCAACAGGCAATATGCTTGACAGAATTGACGAAAGCAACCAGAATTTTGCTGTGTTCAATTTTGAAACATCTCAGAATTCAGGCACATATTCCCTCAAAAACAGCTCGGATACCATATTGTTTGAAAACGAAATTACAAACAAATTCAGCTACCTCATCTTTTCCTGTGCTGAGCTGAGCGAAGGCAAGTACACGTTGTGGAACGGAGAAAATCAGCTTCAGGGTGCAAAATCAGACAACGGATTTGCAGGCGGTATGTCGCAGCCGCCCGAAGGAATGTCTATGCCCGAAGGCATACAACCTTCCGAGGGAATGTCAAGACCTGAAGGTGCTCCTCCCGAAGATTTTTCAAAGCCTGACGGAAATATGCCTCCCGAAGGTATGACACGACCGGAATTACCTGAAGGAATTACTCTTCCCGAAGGAATGAGTGCTCCCGATATACATCAGCGTCCGGGACACATCGCACAGGTTGAAAACAACACAAAAACATCTGAAATTTTTGAAATAACCAAAGGCGGTAATTATTTCGTTTCAGTTAAATAACAAAACAGTCGGAAGTTTCAGCGCTTCCGACTGTTTTTTACTGTAAATCTTTCTTTTTTAGCGGTGCTTTATTCCCCTCGTCATCAACAACACGGATACTTTCAAGCGACGCTACGAGGTTTCTTTTAAATGCCGCAACATATTCTGCGCGGAGCTGTGCTCTTTCCTCTGCTTCCTCGGGTGTGAGCTCCTGCTCCCTTGCCTTGCGCGCAAGCTCGTTGATTCTGTCAATTTTCTTCTGATCCATAATTACCTCCGTAAGGACACACCTTCATACAGATTCCGCAGACTGCTCCCCTGCCGATGTGTTTGAAATTTTTCTTCATATACTCACTGCATTTTTCGGGATTAAACACTTCTTCACGTTTCATTCCCTCTTGCCACAGTTTTCCGCTGATTGCGCCCGACGGGCATTTTTCAACGCAGAGATTGCACTCAATACAAGGTGAAACATATGGTTTTTCCTCACATTCAAACGGACAATCCGTAAAAAGTGTTCCGAGTCTTACTCTTGCGCCGAGTCTATTATGAAGGAAAAGACTGTTTTTACCGATTCCGCCAAGGCCTGCGAGTGAAGCAACTTTTTTGTGGGAATATCTTCCGTTATAATTC
This sequence comes from Acutalibacteraceae bacterium, assembly GCA_045589535.1. Lineage (GTDB taxonomy): Bacteria > Bacillota > Clostridia > Oscillospirales > Acutalibacteraceae > CAG-488. The sequence goes on from JAZNPE010000085.1 coordinate 38,362, forward strand.
CAACCGTCCTTGTTTATGCTCTGTGATGCACCGACAGCAATGTACCTGTATCCGTTTTGTTCAAGCAGGAACCCAGCCTGAAGAATCACACGGTCAATGAACGCATTCACCGTGCGGTAGTGGTGAAAATAAGTGTGTGTCGGTTCATCCGCGATTTCATCGATAATTGCATCTGAAAGCTTTACGACTATACTCACGGCATAGCTTTTCTCACCGAAAGGACCGTCGTTAACGCAAGTGAAGCCGACATCTGCGACACCGTTATCTTTAAAAAGCTTTACAAGCTCGTCCTGAATTTTCATAAACTTCATCACTCCTGCCCGTAAACAGCTGTTATCAATGCCGCATAATCGCCTATTTCATCACCGAGAAGAGCCGGCTTGACAGCGCAACATTCCGCCGTATATGAAAGAGCTTCCTTTCGTATTTCCTCTTCCATTGACGGACGCAGCAAATCCTCGCTTCGTGCAAAAATACTGCCGATTACTATACATTCGGGATTGAGGATATCCATAAGTATTGACAACATTCTGCCGAGGTATTTCCCGCTTGTTCTGTAAATCTCTGCCGATTTTTCGTCACCACTTTTTGCGGCTTCGGCAAGCTCCTTTGCTGTCTTATCAAGACCGCAGAGCTTTGCAAGATTCTTGATTCCGCCGCCACTGCAGTAGCCTTCTGCAGAGCCTTTTTTGCCGTAACCCTCAGGTCCGTCCTCCGTTAATCGAACGTGACCGACCTCGCCTGCCATATCCGACTTACCGACATAAAGTCTGCCATCAAGGATAAGTCCTGCACCGAATCCCGTACCGAAAGTAAGAAAAATCATATTTTCAGCACCCTTGCCTGCACCGAGCTTCCACTCCGCCAGTGCACAGGCATTTGCATCGTTCTGCAAAAACACCGGCACGTTAAAGCGTGAAGAAAGAATTCCGACAATCGGTACATCAATCCACTTAGGAAGATTGGGCGGACAAAGCACAACACCCGTCCTGCTGTCAAGCGGTCCTCCGCAGGAAATTCCGATTGCTTTGAAATCTTTTTCTTTTGAAATTATTTCGGAAAATTTTTCAATTACCGAGCAAGGCTCTTCATTCACATCGGTTACAAAAGCCGTACGGGAGATTATTTTCAGCCTTCCGTCTTCATATTCGCCGACGATGACAGCACATTTCGTTCCGCCGATATCAATGCCGACATATTTTTCCATAATATCACCATAAACATTTTGAGGTATCTCAGCTTCTAACTAAATCTCTTCTTCAGCAGTCTTATAAGATTCTTCACACGTTCTTTGAAGGTTGTTTTAGCTTTATACTCTGTTATAAATCTGCAAGCTGCCTCATACCCATATTTTTCAAAACTTTCCAAAAGCTTTTCTCTGTCCCTGTGCGGTACAGCTGGATGATTCAAATGCATTATCTGCGGTATAACCGTTTCTTTTTTTAATTCATAGGTTACGGTCTTCTCTTTGACTTTTTCAAAAAAATCAAGACCTTTTTCCGTATTAATAAATATTAACGAAGATCCGTAAACTTTTTCTTTTTCTGTTGTAAATAGAATATTATCCGCCAACGTTATATCTGCAACTCTGTGCACACTTGCGTATTTACATCCGCCACATGATGAACGGGATATCAGATTGTTGGCAAAAGCTTTACCGAAGTCTTTACAATACGAATCAGCTGTGTATACCTGTTGAAAAGCCGTATCAAAAACAACACATTTCATGTTGATATAACCGTCGCATTTATCCCTGAAAACAACCTTAGATGCACCTTTTCCGTTAGTTGCTTTTGACAAAAAAGACTGATAAAACGACGTTGAGCCAACCCCGTGACAAACAAAATCTACAGCAATAACATTCTCTGCTATTTTTCCAAGGCAGGAATGAAGTGCTGCAATCTGACAAGGTGTTCCCGAAAACAGAACCTTGTCTCCTTCTTTTATTCGTTCTGCGACCTGCTTATAAACGCCCTGTGTCTGACTCTGGATATATTTGCTTCCGCGACACTTATCAACCTGTTCTGCTGTTCGGCAACCGAGATGTGATACATTTCTGAAATCTTTGTCAAACGAAACGCCAAAAACAGTTCCGTTATCCTCGATAATCTGATTAGCAAAAAGCGCAAACATTGCTCCCGAAGTGCTTTTTTGATTTAATTCAGACTCTATATCTTTGGCATAGCCTTTATAAACCTTCTTAATAACACTTGTTTCAACATCATTGTGTACAGGACAAACCGATATACACCTTTTACACCCTACACATAAATCATTGTTCACTTTCGGATAATAAAACCCAAACCGGTCATACTCCATAGTTATACATTTTGCAGGACATACATATTCACAGGCAGAACAACCAAAACAGTTTTCATAGTTTGCAATCTTCATTTTATTCTCCAAACAAAGCGGCTTTCAAAAAACCTTCGCTTTCTTTGCGAAGCACATTGATTTTTTCGTCAACTTTTGAATAATCTATATTTTCTTTTACTTCGAATTTTTCATTAATTTGAACAAGCCTGTTTTCCAAACCTGTATTCAGTAAGATGCTTTGTATTCGTGAAAACATATCAACGGTTTCATTGACTCTTCTTCTTTCAAACACATAAAAATTTTTGTTGAAAGCCAATGAAAAAGCTGTTCCGTGGAAGCTGTCAGTTAAAACAAACTCTGAATTCTTTATCAATTGAAGAAATTCTGCAGGTCCCGCACTTTCCACACAACGTGCTTTTAAGTTTTCGTAAGAAAGTTCTGATATATTAACATAAACTAACGGTAAACCCGTTACATTCTGCACGTTTTTCAAAAAGTCAGACACTTCTTTTATATTAGAAAAAATATAGCAGAAAATATATTTGTGATAAGGCGGACTGTATTTCACATTCAGTATAGAATTCCAACATTCTTTGTTAACCAGCAACGTCGGATCCAAAACAACTTTTGCTTCTTTAGCGCATAAATCTTTTATTATCTCAGACCCCCTGTTTTCTCTCACTGACACATAATCGAAATCATTTACATACGAAACAAAAGTTTCTTTATATTGTTCCGGCATTTCCGAAAGACCGATACTCGGTGCATAGGCAATTCTCTTTTTATCGCCTGCAAACCGCAAAAAATATGCTGGGTGATTTCTTCCGTAGAAAACAGGGTTCCAAATCTGATCACTTCCGCAAACAAAAGCATCGTAATCGTTTTCCAAACAAAGTAACTGCTCATAGTTGCTGAAAACTTTAACTTCTCCTGAATTGTTTTTATGTTCAAATTTTAAATATCTGTCGCGAAAACTCTTAAAAGCTTTATGTTTTTTATTTTGTAAGAAAGAACTTTTTCCTCTTATCAGCATTTTTGCAATATCTAAAATAGCTTTTATAAGTTTATTTTTTGTTAAACCCAAGAAATCTTCTTTGTTGTACCCTTCAGGCTCTGTATATGCGATTATACGACACTCACAACCCAGATTTTCTATTTCGTTCTGCAACGCATACGCCTGTAAACAAGCACCAAAATTGTCTAAAAAGCAAGTAATTAATGCAACTCTTTTTTTCACTCATTTCACTCCTTTTTGCTATAGGATATATTAGCATTATGCAATCTCTTTGTCAACTTCAGGGTTTCGTTCGCTCTCGGTTTCAAAACAAACTTTTACACAGAAAAAATATAGCAGGGCGATATCGCCCTACTACGTTTTTATGCTTTGTTCTGTGTTGCCACAATGTTACTGCCGAACACGTCTTCAATAATAACATCGCCGATCGAAACGGGAAGTGTTGCAACCGCATTGTTGATTGCTTCCATACATTCAATCATTTTTTCCTTCGGAATCGGCTTGTCCGTCTTGACAGAAACAAGGCTGCCGTCGTTGCACTTTACCGTTGAGGTAATCGTTCTTTGCGGATTTGTGCATTCACTTTCGGCATACTTCTTTCCTCGGGGACAGGTATAACCCTGAACGTCAAGAACTTTTTTATCTTCAACCTGAACGGTAAGATCGCAGCCCAGCGGACATATAATACAAGTAAGCTTTCTTTCCATATTACATCTCCTCCAATGCAAAATGTAATTCTTTTGCGTTTTCAAAAATTTCCTTCTTCAATGTAACAGATTCCATTTCGCCCGGTGCAACCTTTACTCTCTTTTTGGAGAAAATAACATCGTTACCGTCGCTGACTTTAACCGTTACGTTCTTGTAAATATTTGAAACTCTGAAGTATACTGCTACGTCCTTTGCCTTAGTGATTCTCTGCGGAACGGTATAGCGGATTTTTCCGTCTGTTGTAATCGGGATAAGAATGCTTTCGCCCTGATTTCCCTTTATATATTCTGCCGCTGCCTTACCTGCGATTTCTGCTTCGTCCGAAACGTAGTCAACAAGATCGTGAACGTGAAGAACGTTACCGCAGGAGAATACACCTTCAACAGATGTCTGTCTGTCCTGGTCAACAACTGCACCGCTTGTAATATTTGAAAGGTCAACCTTTGCAGATTTTGAAAGCTCATTTTCAGGGATAAGACCGACGGAGAAAAGAATCGTATCGCAAGCAATATATTCTTCGCTTTCCTTTATCGGCTTTCTGTTCTCGTCTACCTGTGCAATCGTTACGCCCTCAACTCTGTCCTTGCCGTGGATTTTTACAATAGTATGGCTGAGCTTGAGAGGAATGCCGAAATCGTTAAGGCACTGCTCAATATTTCTTGCAAGACCGCCTGAATACGGCATCAATTCGCAGACAGCGTGAACCTTTGCGCCTTCGAGTGTCATTCTTCTTGCCATAATAAGTCCGATGTCACCGCTGCCGAGGATAACAACGTTTTTGCCGGGAAGGTAGCCCTTCATATTAACGAATTTCTGTGCTGTGCCTGCGCTGTAAATACCTGCAGGACGGCTGCCTGCAATATTCAACGCACCCTTTGAACGCTCACGGCAACCCATTGCAAGGATAATCGCCTTTGCTTCAATCTGAAAAAGACCGTCCTGTGTATTGGTTGCTGTTATTACCTTGTCCTCGGAAACGTCAAGCACCATTGTGTTGAGCTTGCATTCAATACCGAGTTCTTTGACTTTTGCTTCGTATTTCCAGGCATATTCGGGTCCTGTAAGCTCTTCGCCGAACTTATGAAGACCGAAGCCGTTGTGGATACACTGCTGTAAAATACCGCCAAGGTTTTCGTCACGTTCAAGGATAAGGATATCCCTGATTCCGCTTTCGTATGCCGCAATCGCTGCGCTCATACCTGCAGGGCCGCCACCTATAATTACCAAGTCTCTCATTATGCCTGCCCTCCTTTAGTCTTCCCTATGTTGATTATTGAATCGCCGCCAAATTTTGTTATGCTTTCATAGGGAACATCAAGCTCTTTTGCAAGAAGCTCCGTTATATACGGACCGCAGAAACCGCCCTGACAGCGTCCCATCTGTGCACGTGTTCTGCGCTTGACACCGTCGAGGTCACGGGGCTTCGGGTTGCGACGGATTGCATCAACAATCTCACCTTCCGTAACGCCCTCACATCTGCAGACGATTTTTCCGTAAGCAGGATTTTCTTTTATAACAGCATTCTTTTCTTCCTGAGAAGCCTCAGCGAATGCGTGATATGACTTTCTTATCGGATTAAACTCCGGATTGATTTCCATTTCCAAGCCTTCGTCCTTAAGCATATCTGCAATATACTCTGCGATTGCAGGTGCAGATGTAAGACCCGGAGATTCGATACCTGCAGTATTGATAAAGCCCTTCTTCGGTGAGTTGATAATGAAATCACCTGTGCTGCCTACGGAACGAAGACCGCAGAAGGATGTGATTGTTTTATTGAGTGCAACACCGCTTACGGTTTCGTGTGTGTTGCCGAGGATGTTTGCAAAGCCTTCAGCTGTTGTATCCTTATCTTCCTTATCCTCCATATCAAAAGCTGTCGGACCGAGGAGCAGATTTCCGTGAACCGTCGGGGTTACAAGGATACCTTTACCCATTTTTGAAGGAGTTCTGAAGATTGTGCAGGAAACCGTGTCACCGCACTCCTTATCAAGAAGGATATATTCGCCTCTTCTCGGGTGAACGCTGAAAGAGTCGTCACCGACCATCTTTGCGATTTCGTCTGAATACACGCCTGCACAGTTGATAACATAGCGAGCCTCAACAGCATCGTTTTCAGCCGATACCTTATATCCGTTTTCAATTTCATCGATGCCGATAACCTTGAAATTGCATTTTAATTCTGCACCGTTGTCCATAGCGTTTCCGATTGCGGAAATTGCAAGAGTATACGGGCAGACAATGCCTGCCGTCGGAGCATACAAAGCGCAGGTAACATTTTCTGAAAGATTAGGTTCAAGCTTTTTAAGCTCATCCTTTTCAAGAATCTGCAATCTTTCAACGCCGTTTTTAACGCCTCTTTCAAGAAGCTCGTTAAGAACAGCTCTGTCCTCGTCATTAAAACCGACAACCAAAGAACCGTTGTTTTTGTAGCTTACGCCAAGCTCCTTGCAGACAGATTCCATCATCTTGCATCCGCGGACGTTAAGAAGAGCCTTAAGACTGCCTTCCTTGGCATCAAATCCGCCGTGAACAATTGCTGAATTCGCCTTGGTTGCACCCATTGCCACGTCGTTCTGTGCTTCAAGAATACAAACCTTCAACTTGTACTTCATCAGTGTACGAGCCACAAGACCGCCGACAACGCCTGCACCTATAACAGCGACATCATACATACTTCTCATCTCCCAATTTGATAAAATAACAATTCATATTTTTTAACCTTTTCATTATATCACAGTCAATTCAAAAAGTAAATTCATAAAAGTATAATTTTCTTTAAATCACAAACAATAGTATAAAAGTTTGTAAATTAAGGAGAAATGAATATATGAAAGCAACAGGCATTGTACGCCGAATTGACGACCTCGGCCGTGTGGTTATTCCGAAAGAAATCCGCCGCACGATGCATATCCGCGAAGGTGCACCGCTTGAAATTTTCACAGACACTCAGGGCGGTGTCATCTTTAAAAAATATTCGCCCGTCGGTGAGCTTTCCGACGTGACAGAGCATTACGCGGACGTGCTTTACAGAAGCGTCAATACACCAATCCTCATCTGCGACCGCGACCACGTTATTTCCTGCGCAGGTGTATCAAAAAAGGATTTCCTTGAAAAGCACATCAGCGAAGAGCTGGAAAACATTATGGAAGACAGAAAAATCTTTACGGGTGATGCGGACAATATTCTTTATCCCGTTGAGAGTGTCAGCTATGCCGCATCCATTGCCGCACCGATTATCAGCAACGGCGATGTGCTCGGCGCTGTCGTCTTCCTTTTCAGCGACGGTACAAAAACTTCGCCCACAGAAATCAAGCTCGCACAGGTTGCCGCTTCGTTTTTAGGAAGACAGATGGAAGAATAAGGAAAGCAGGTTTTCGCTTTGAAAACCTGCTTGTTTTTATTTTTCAGTTACAACCGAAACAATCTTCATATTTTCGGGAGCTGTCACGATTACACCGCAGTTCATCGTGCTTTCTGCAGAAATTGATTCACCTTCAATCACAACCGTATCGTTCTGCATTTCGCTTTCACAGTCCCAGCTCTTTATAATCTTTGCTTTTTCGCTGAGCTTGATTTTTGTTTCCCAGTTTCTGAGCCTTGAATCGTCAATGTTCTTCATTGTTACTTTAAGCTGATAGGAATATGTGCCGTCACCGTTTGACCAGCTGTTCTCAACCTGAACACTCGATTCCACTTTTTCATTCTTGAAAACAATTGAGTTTTCCTTGCGACCTTCCGTCTTATCTTCCTTGCCTTTGTACGGAAGCTTTGCAATCTGTCCGGTTGCATACATCTGAATAAGCTCCATATCAAGCTTATCAAGCTTGCCGTCAAGGTTTACGTCACCGTTTTTCTGCTGTGATTCAAAAAGCTCGCCGGTTCCGTTCAGATGCTTCTGGATAAGAAGATTGTCGCCCGAATTGATATATCCGTTTCCGTCAACGTCACCTATCGCACAGTCCTTATACGAATCATCCGTAACTTTTGTTGAAAAATGCACTACAATTGCAATTGCCGCAAGCAAAACCGCAACACCGACAAGAAAGATTATTATTAACTTTTTATCTGTTATCTTCTTTTTATTCGAAACTTCTTTGTTCATAAAATTCCTCTGTTCTCTGATTTATGACAATATTATACCAAAAACCGACACTTTTTTCAATATGTAAATTATATTGAAAAAGGCAACATATTCAAAAGCATACATACAAGCGGTGCTAGGAAAATTGCAGGCATAAAATTAGCAACCTTAAACTTCGAAATACCGACAAGGTTAAGACCGAGAGCGATGATTATAACCGAGCCGACACAGGTCATTTCGTCGATTGCCTGAACAGTAAGAATTCCGTTAAGCTGTTGCGCAAGAAGAACTATTCCGCCCTGAATAACCAGTACGGAAAGCCCCGAAAAAGCAACGCCGATTCCGCAGCTTGTCGCAATAACCGTACCTGAAACAAGGTCAAGAATCGCCTTTGTGTAAAGCATCTGATTATCGCCGCGGAGACCTGCATTGAGAGAGCCGACAACGGTCATTGAGCCGACACAGAAAAGAAGCGTTGCGGTTACAAAACCTTCTGCAATCGAAATCTTTTTTTCGCCTTTGTTGAATTTCTTTTCAACAAAAAGACCGAGCCTGTTTATTTTATCGTCAATATCAATAAGTGAGCCGATAAGCGTACCGACAAGCATTGAGATTATTAGAACGAGCGTGTTTTCGCCCTTGAGTGCTCCATCGATACCGATATAAAGCACGCAAAGTCCGACGGCGACCATTACCGCTTTTGTGATTTTTTCGGGAATTCCTTTTTTGAAAAGTGCACCAAAAATTCCGCCGAGTACAGCTGTTGCAACATTAACCAGAACACCGAGCATTGCGTTTATCCATCCTTTAAATTCAAAATACAGACGTCATTTTAACACCACAAACCGACCGTGTCAAATTTAATGCAAAAATATTTGAATTATCTATAATTGTATGTTAGAATATAAGATGTAAAAATTTGCATTCGGAGGAACACCACTATGTTTAAATTTGAACCGTATATCAAATACAAAGTCAACGGCACAACCTACGAAAACAGTAAGGCTGAATGTGACCACTATGTGCTCGACCTCGAGGTGAGCGAAAACGCTGTTAAATGCGTACTTAAGCCGAAAGCACCGATGGAGATGCTTGCTTTCAAACTCAATGCAACAAAGACACTTGAGAAAAACGAAGTTTTCTTTGCAAACGGCTTCCAGTCATGGACAAAGTGCTATGAGTGCCACGCTGACGACAAAATCACAGGTCTCGGCAAAATCACTCATCTTAACAACTTCACAAAATTCTTTGCAGGTGTACAGGGTGACTACCACTTTGCTGAATACGACAAGGTTGGCTCCTTCCACTCCTACACATACACATATTTCAGAAACGGTGAAGACCTTGTTCTTTTCGGCTCTCGCAGCGAAAGAGAGGGCTATACTCTTTTTGAGCTTGAATGTTCAGAAAACCGTTTCAGCATTGCGAAAGACATCGTAGGCTGTACTCTTGAAAATGAAACAACGCTTGTTAACGTTGTCTGCTTCAGCGGAAAATACGATGATGTTTTCGATAAGTACTTCGGCTCAATGGAGCTCAGGAAGCCGAAGATCGATTACCTTTCAGGTTACACATCATGGTACAACTACTATCAGAAGATCAATGAAGATATCATCCTCCGTGATCTTGACGGACTTGACAGAGCAAAGGACAGCGTTTCCATCTTCCAGATTGACGACGGTTATGAAACATTCGTCGGCGACTGGCTTGACCCGAACCCTGCAAAATTCCCCAACGGTATGAAGTATGTTGCAGACAAGATTCACGACAAGGGCTACCTTGCAGGCATCTGGATTGCTCCGTTCAGTGCACAGAGAGTTTCAAGAGTTGCAAAAGAGCATCCCGATTGGCTCATCAAGGACGAAAAAGGCAAGCCTCTTCTCGGCTGTCAGGGTTGGGGCGGTGCATACACGCTCGACTTCTACCATCCCGAAGCAAGAGAATATATCAATAACTTCTTTAACGTAATCGTTAACGAGTGGGGCTTCGATATGGTTAAGCTTGACTTCCTTTATTCAGAAGCAATGCTCCCGAGACACGGCAAGACACGCGGTACAATTATGTGCGAAGCTATGGACTTCCTTCGCGAATGTGTTGGCGAGGATAAGCTCATCCTCGGTTGCGGTGTGCCTCTCGGACCGTCATTCGGTGTTGTTGACGCTTGCCGTATCGGCTGTGACGTTTCACCTCACTTCGAGTTCAACTTCATCGACAAGCTTCTTCTTAACATGGAAATTGTTAACACAAGACACGCTATTAACAATACATTCCTCCGCCGTCACCTTGACCAAAGAGTTTTCTGCAACGACCCCGACGTTTTCTTCCTTCGTGACAACAACCTCAAGTTCACAAAGGATCAGAAGCTTCTTCTTGCAAAGGTGAACAACCTTTTCGGCAGTGTTCTCTTCGTTTCCGATAACGCTGGCGATTACGACGACGAAACAACCGAATACCTTAAGCTCTTCTTCAAGAGAAGCGAGGCTGAAATCCTTTCTGCTGAGTACGTTACAAAGGAAGATGTTAAAATCTGCTACATTGAAGACGGCAAAAAGAAGACTCTTCGTTTCAACATACGCACAGGTAAGAGTAACCTCAAGAACATCTTATAAGGTGCTGTTAATACCGTTTTACGCTCACGGTCGGCTACAACAATTTTTAAAAAATTTTCAAAAAACTCTTGACACTCAAAATTCACAGTGATATAATGTGTCAAAACTTTAGGAGATTAAAGCAATGAAGCGAAACATTTTTGCAGCTGAATACTTTTACTTTTACTTTATTAACAAAAGTTAATAGGGTTTAGTTGGTTTTGCTGTAAATTGTTTTTTGAAAATGCTCTCAGAGTTCCGCAGTGAAATTAAACTGCGGAACTTTTATTTTTTAGGAGGTTTTATTATGGTAGTAGTTATTAAAAACGGAATTGATAAAGATCAGCAGGAGCATCTTGTTGACTGGCTCAAATCAATGAACATTGACGTTCACGAAACCGTCGGTGAATTTGAAACCATTCTCGGCCTTATCGGTGACACAAGTCACGTTGACATTGACCTTATCAACAGTCTTGATATCGTTGAAAAGGTTACACGAATCAGTGAGCCTTTCAAAAATGCAAACAGAAAATTTCACCCCGACGATACGGTTATCGACATCGGCGGTTATAAAATCGGCGGCGGAAACTTCCAATATATCGCAGGTCCGTGCTCTGTTGAATCACCCGAACAGATTTGTTCAATCGCAAAAGAAACCAAGGAAGCAGGAGCTATGCTTCTTCGCGGCGGTGCTTTCAAGCCGAGAACCTCACCCTATGCCTTCCAAGGTATGAGAGCTGAGGGTCTTAAGCTTCTTGAAAAAGCAAAAGCTGAAACAGGTATGCCGATTGTTACGGAAATTATGGATATCTCTCACCTTGACCTTTTCGAAAATGTTGACGTCATTCAGGTCGGTGCAAGAAATATGCAGAACTTCGAGCTTCTTAAGGAACTCGGACACACAGACAAACCGATTCTTCTTAAGCGCGGTCTTTCAAGCACAATGGAAGAGCTTCTTATGAGTGCCGAATACATTATGGCAGGCGGTAACGAAAAGGTTATCCTTTGCGAAAGAGGTATCCGTACATTCGAAAAATACACAAGAAACACAATGGACGTTTCGGCAATCGCTCTTCTTAAGGAAAAGTCACACCTTCCCGTTATTGCTGACCCGAGCCACGCTGCAGGACTTTCAAGGCTTGTTCGTCCGCTTGCTCTTTCTGCTGTTGCCGCAGGTGCAGACGGACTTATGATTGAGGTTCACAATGACCCTGCTCACGCGCTCTGCGACGGCCCGCAGGCACTTACCCCCTCTCAGTTCGCTCAGGTTGTCAGAGAAGCTGAGGTTATCCGCAAGGTGCTTCATCAGAACGCAGAATAATTTAAAGAAAGGAACGATAGCAATGAAAATCGGAATAACAGGACTCGGCCTTATCGGCGGTTCAATGGCAAAAGCAATTAAAGAAACGAAGGAACACATCGTCTACGGTTACGACATCGCTGAAAGCACAGTTCTTGCCGCCGAGCTTACAGGTGCAATTGACGGAATCCTCAGCGAAGATAATCTTTCTGAATGCGATATTGTTATCGTTTCTCTTTACCCCGAAGCGACCGTTGATTATATAATTAAAAACGCTGATAGATTCAAAAAGGACTGCATTGTCTTTGATTGCAGCGGTGTTAAAAGAAGTGTTTGCGATAAAATAAACCCCGTTGCGAAGGAGCACGGCTTCACCTTCATCGGCGGTCACCCGATGGCAGGTACACAATTCTGGGGCTTCGGCTCTTCACGTGCAAGTCTTTTCAAGGGCGCTTCAATGATTCTTACTCCGCACGGAGTTTCAGACATCGCGGTGCTTGACAAGGCAAAACATTTCTTTTTATCTTTAGGATTTTCAGAAATAACCTTTTCTTCTCCCGAAGAACATGATAAAATTATTGCATACACTTCACAGCTTGCACACGTTGTTTCAAGTGCATATGTAAAAAGCCCTTCAGCTGAAGTAAGAAAAGGTTTTTCCGCAGGCAGTTACAAGGATATGACAAGAGTTGCAAAGCTCAACGAAGAAATGTGGACAGAGCTTTTCCTCGAAAACAAAGATAATCTTACGGCTGAGATTGATACTCTCATCAAAAATCTTCAGCAATACAAAGCCGCACTTGAAAAAGGTGACAGCGAAAAACTTTCTTCTTTGCTCGCAGAAGGTAAAGCGAAAAAGAAACAGGTAGGTTAATTATGAAAACTGTTAAAGTAAATGCCTCAAAAAAATATGACATTATAATAGGGCAGAAAACCGTTGCTCTTCTTGGTGAAAAAATCAAGGTTCTTTTCGGTGACGTAAAGGTCTGTATCGTTACGGACGATACGGTTGCCGGGCTTCACGCTGACAAGGCCAAGGAGTGTCTTTCTGAGGAAAAAATCGCAACCGAGATGTTTGTTTTTCCTCACGGTGAAAAATCAAAATCTCCCGAGGTGCTTTTTGAGCTTCTTGAATTTCTTGCTGACAAGCATTTTTCAAGAAACGATGTTATCGTTGCTCTCGGCGGCGGTGTTGTCGGCGACCTTGCGGGACTTGCAGCGGCAATGTATATGAGAGGTATGCATCTTGTTCAGATTCCGACTACCCTTCTTGCTATGGTTGATTCTTCCGTTGGCGGAAAGACAGCAGTCAACCTTAAAGCCGGAAAAAACCTTGCAGGAGTTTTCAATCAGCCTGAGCTTGTGCTCTGCGACTTGCAGATGCTTCTCACTCTTCCGTCCGAAACATTCGCAGACGGTATGGCGGAAATCATAAAATACGGTGTTATTGCTGACAAGGCTCTCTTTGAAACTGTGAAAAACGGCGATATCGCAAGAAACCTTGAAGCTATAATTGCCCGTTGCGTTTCAATCAAAAGCGAAATTGTGAACGAAGATGAATTTGACACAGGCAAACGTCAGCTTCTTAATTTCGGTCACACTCTCGCTCATTCAATTGAAAAGATGAGCAATTTCGAAATCTCGCACGGAAGCGCTGTTGCGATGGGGATGCTCCTCATTTCCGAAATTGCATGGAAAAACGGCCTTTCAAATGAAAAATGCCAGGACGGAATCATCGACGCTTTGCTCGAAAACAATCTTCCGATTTCCTGTCCGTTCAAAAACAGCTCACTTTACTTTGCAACGGAAAACGATAAAAAAAGCTCTTCGGGCAGAATTTCAATAATCATTCCCGAAGAAATAGGAAAATGTAAGATTTTAAACATAGCTCTCGCTGAATTTAAGGAGCTTCTGAGTGATGAACATTAAAATTAATCCAAAAACTCTTCACGGAAAAATCGAAGCTCCCGCTTCAAAATCCGTTGCTCACAGAATATTAATCTGTGCGGCACTTGCAAAAGGTAAGAGTACAGTTAAACTGAACAAAACCTCCGACGATATCGAAGCAACTGCAGGCTGCCTCAAGGCGCTCGGAGTTACAATAGAAAAAAACGGCAACGAGTGGGCAGTCACTCCTCCTGCCGAATTCCCCGAAAAAGCAGAATTGAATTGCAAAGAAAGCGGTTCAACACTTCGTTTTATGTTACCCGTTGTTTCAGCTCTCGGAATTGAAGCAACATTCACGGCTGAGGGCAGGCTCCCCGACCGACCGATTGCACCGCTTCTTGACGAAATGAAAAAGCACGGTATCGTTTGCAACGATACATTTCCGATTCACATTTCAGGAAAGCTTACAGGCGGAAAATTCAGAATTGCAGGCAATATCAGCTCGCAATTCATTACAGGGCTTTTGCTTTCACTTCCTCTTTGCGAAGGAGAAAGTGAAATAGAAATCATTCCTCCCGTTGAATCAAAGCCGTACATTGATATCACAACAAAAGCTCTTTCCGATTTCGGTGCGGATATTAGCGAAAACGGGAACGTTTATAAAGTCAGACACTCTGATTTACAGTCAGGTGATTTCCATGTTGAAGGTGACTGGTCAAACGCGGCATTTCTCCTTTCACTCGGTTCGGAGGTTTCGGGACTCGACCGCAATTCAACTCAGGGTGACCGAAAAATTCTCGATATTCTTCTTGCTTTCGGCGGTGAATTAATTGACAATTACGGAACAACCCGTGTTTCTCTTTCAGACCTTCACGGCACAGAGATTGAAGCTTCCGATATCCCTGACCTTGTGCCCGTAATATCTGCCGTCGCCGCAACAGCAGACGGTACAACAAAAATTTACAATGCATCCCGTCTTCGTTTAAAAGAAAGCGACAGAATAAAATCGACCGTTGAAATGATTAATTCGCTCGGCGGTGAAGCTTACGAAACGGATGACGGCATCATAATAATCGGCAAAAAAAGTCTTTCAGGCGGAACAGTTGAAAGCTTCAACGATCACCGAATTGTTATGGCTGCCGCTGTGGCTTCACAAAAATGCGAAGACTGTGTTATAATAAAAAATGCTCAGGCAGTTAACAAATCCTACCCTGAGTTTTTCAAAGATTTCAACTCACTCGGAGGTGACGCAAATGTCATGTAGTTTTGGCGAAAAATTCAGAATTACCATTTTCGGTCAGTCACATTCTGAAGCTATCGGAGTTGTGATTGACGGTATTCCCGCAGGCATAAAGCTCGATATAGAGAAAATCGGCAGATTTATGTCGCGCCGTGCTCCCGGCAACAACGCGTATTCAACAAAGCGTAAGGAAGACGATATCCCTTCAATCATTTCAGGTGTTGTTGACGGCATCACCTGCGGTGCACCTCTTTGTGCTGTTATAAAAAACAATGACCAACACTCAAAGGATTATTCAAAGTTAAAGAATCTTCCGCGTCCGTCACACTCGGACTTTGCGGCTTATGTAAAGCACAACGGCTTCAACGACATCCGTGGTGGCGGAAATTTCTCGGGCAGGATGACTGCACCGATGTGCTTTGCAGGTGCGGTTGCAATGCAGATTTTAGAAGAAAAAGGAATCTGCATCGGCGCACATATCGAAAAAATCGCAGGAATCAGTGACTCGCGTTTTGACCCCGTTAACGTATCTGCAGATATTCTTGCTGACGTTACAGGAAAAGATTTTCCGTTGATTGATGACGGTGTCAAAGAAAAAATACTTGCAAAAATCGAAGAAGCAAGGCTTGACGGAGATTCCGTCGGCGGTGTTATCGAATGTGCCGTAACGGGTATGCCCGCGGGCATTGGCGAGCCGATGTTTGAGGGTGTTGAAAACGCAATCAGTCAGGCCGTTTTTTCAATCCCTGCAATAAAAGGAATTGAGTTTGGCAACGGCTTTGCTTGTGCCGACCTTAAGGGTAGTGAAAACAACGACTGTTTCATTGTAAATGATGGAAAAATTACTACAAAGACAAACAATCACGGAGGTATCCTCGGCGGTATTACTTCTTCAATGCCGATTATCTTCCGCGTTGCGGTCAAGCCGACTCCGTCAATCGCAAAACCGCAGACGACGGTTAACCTTGAAACTATGACCGCGGAAGAGCTTGTCATTGAAGGCAGACACGACCCGTGTATTGTACCGAGAGCCGTTCCCTGCGTTGAGGCTGTTACGGCCCTTGCTCTTATCAATCTTATATAACGGTGATCTTATGAATATAAACGAACTCAGAAATGAAATTGATGCTATCGACAACGAGCTCGTACAGCTTTTCGAAAGAAGAATGAAGACAGCCGCTTCGATTGCTGAATATAAAAAAGAAAACGGACTTCCCGTTTCGGACAGAGAACGTGAGCGTCAGGTTATAAACAAGGTAACTTCAAAGGTTGCTCCCGAATTCAGCGACTATTCACGTGTTCTTTACCAGACTATTTTTGATGTCAGCTGTTCTTATCAGAGAGGTCTTAACTCGAAAAAATCCAATCTTGTTGAAACAATTGAAAAGGTAACTGCTGAAACACCGAAAGAGCATATCAACCGCGCTGTTGTTGCGTGTCAGGGTGTTGAGGGTGCTTACTCACAGCACGCGTGTGATAAAATGTTTGCATACCCCAGCATCATGTATTTCAGCGGCTTTGAAGATGTTTTCAAGGCTGTTGATTCGGGTCTTTGCCGTTACGGAATTCTGCCCGTTGAAAACAGCACAGCAGGTTCTGTTAATCAGGTTTATGACCTTATGTCAAAATACAGTTTTTATATCACGCACAGTATGAAACTCTGTATTGAGCACAAGCTCCTCGCAAACAGCGGAACAAGTATCAGCTCAATCAAGGAGATTTATTCACACGAGCAGGCACTCAACCAATGTTCAGCCTTCATCAGCCAACTTGGAGTAAAGGTTCACGTTTGCAAAAATACTGCCACGGCGGCAAAAATCGTTGCCGAATCGGGCAGAACTGACATTGCGGCAATCGGAGCAAAAGAATGTGCTGAGCTTTACGGCCTCAGAATCCTTTCAGGTAATATCCAGAACACACAGAATAACTATACAAGATTCATCTGTATTTCCAAAGAGCCTGAAATTTATCCGGGGGCGAACAAAACAAGTCTGATGCTTACCATTCCGCATACACCCGGTTCACTTTATAGCGTCATCGCACGTTTCGCTTCACGCGGACTTAACCTTACAAAGCTTGAAAGCCGACCCATCGCGGGCAGTAATTTCGAGTTTATGTTCTACTTTGACATCGATGCTTCCGTTTACTCCGAAGAATTAAAAAAGCTTATCACGGAGCTTGAAAACGACTGTGAAACCTTCGTTTATCTTGGAAGCTATACGGAGGAATAACGATGTACGGTTTGCTCGGACGTAAGCTTTCGCACAGCCTTTCTCCGCAGATTCACGCTCATTTCGGTTCATATAATTATGAACTTTTCTGCCGTGAGCCTGAGGAACTGGACGCGTTTTTCAAAGACAAAACTCTCAAAGCTTACAATGTTACAATTCCATATAAAATCGAAGCCTTCAACCGTTGCGATGAACTTTCCGAAACTGCGAAGAAAATCGGCAGTGTTAACACCGTTATCCGTCGTGATGACGGCACTCTTTACGGCGACAACACGGATTATTTCGGCTTTGACTTTATGTCGAAATCCTGCAGTGCCGATTACAACGGCAAGAAAGTGCTTGTCCTCGGTTCGGGGGGTGCAAGCCTGACAGTCTGTGCTGTTGCAAAAGACTGCGGTGCAAGGGAAATCGTCGTTGTCAGCCGAAGCGGAGAAAACAATTACGGCAATATTGATAAACACTACGATGCTGATATCATTGTTAACACGACACCCGTCGGAATGTACCCTAACAACGGTGAGCGACTTGTTGACCTTCAGAAATTCACAAACCTCAGCAATGTGCTTGACCTGATTTACAATCCGTGCAGAACACGTTTGTTGCTTGATGCAGAGGAACTTGGAATTCCTTGTGCAAACGGGCTTACCATGCTTGTCGCTCAAGGCCTTCGCTCAGCCGAACAATTCCCGGACGTAACTCTGCAAAATACGGATATCAGCAACGTCTGCGAATTAATGTTGAAAGAGCAGAAAAACATCGTTCTCATCGGTATGCCCGGTTGCGGAAAGTCAACCGTCGGAAAAATCCTTGCAGAAAAACTTCAGCGTGAACTTCTCGATACGGATGAAGAAATCATCAGAGCTGACGGACGGACGATTCCCGAAATTTTTGAAAATGACGGTGAAAAGTTTTTCCGAGATCTTGAAACAGAAACGGTTGAAACCGTCGGAAAACAGCTTTCAAAAATCATCGCTACGGGCGGCGGTGCCGTTATGAAAAAAGAAAACCGTGATGCACTAAGGCAGAACGGCACAACAGTTTATCTGAAAAAAGATTTATCTCTTCTCTCGCTTGAGGGCAGACCTCTTTCAAAAAACGAAGATGCCGTAATAAAAATCTACGAAGCAAGAAAAGACACATACGAAGCATTTGCAGACTTCACTGTTGAAGTAGATGCAGATGCAAAAATCACAGCGGAAAGGGTGATTGAATGCATATTTTAGTTATCAACGGACCGAACATCAATATGCTCGGAATACGCGAGCCTGATATCTACGGCAAAAGTACATACGCTGACCTTTGCAGGATGATAACGTCAAAGGCTGAAGAAATGAACGTGACGGTTGAGCTTTTTCAATCGAATCACGAGGGTGACATTGTAGATAAAATCCAGGAGGCTTACGCTAAGGCTGATGGAATAATCATCAATCCTGCAGCCTACACGCACACGAGCGTTGCAATCCTTGACGCGCTCAAGGCTGTAGCAATTCCGACCTGTGAGGTGCATATTTCAGATGTGAATTCACGCGAAGCTTTCCGCAAAGTTTCTTATGTGGGAATGTATGCCGAAAAAACCTTTGCCGGCTACGGCTTCGACGGGTACCTTATGGCGATGGATTATCTTAAAGAAAAATACGAATAAAAAAAGATGGCAGGGCGCTCACTCTGCCTTTTGATTTTATTTGATGCAGCATTAAAGAATATTTTAAATAAAGGTTATTAACTACAAAAAAGACGACAGAAAAAACTGCCGTCTTTTTTGTGTTTTTATATTATTTTCAGTCTGAAGCATCACGATACTTTATAACCCGTCCGTTATCATAGTAAACATTAGCTATCTTGGATTCCTTTAATATATATGAAAGATTATCGTTGAAACGGTTAAACTTACTTAATGCTTTTGCGAAACTGACGACCAACCAAACTAATCCTATAGTAATAAGTGTGATAACTACAGAAAACACTGAAAAGTCGTCAAATAACGCAAATAAAGAAACAACTGTCATAACAACACAAGCTGCAGCCATAGACAACATTGTAACCAGCGAAACAAAAAGTAATTTCTTTTTGTCCGAATTTTTATGATATTCATAGGAAACTTTATTGTTACCATTCAGTTGCAATATACTGAATATAAAAACCGTGTAAAAATGATAATATCTCTCATTTATCGTAATACGTTTCGGTGCATTTTTGATGTCAATATATAAATCAAAGTTGATTAACAAAACTAACTTAATCAAGATATTTCTTATAGAATCGTTGTCAAAATATTTCGCTATGCACAAGCGCGAAGAATTATTTTCAGCCTTGAATATACGCAACGTGTCAGTTTCTTCGGCTTCTATTGTTTGCATACTGTTGGCTGAAACAGTTTGTTGTTTACCACGATAATCAACAACAATATCCTTTTTTGTACAATTGTTTATTGTAAAAGTCTTCATTTGTTTCACTTCCACTGCTCTTATTAATATGATTATACCTTTTCCCTGAAACAGTGTCAACAACCACAGACCGTAACTTAATATACAGACGAAAAATCGGTCTGCATTTCTGCAGACCGATTAATTTTAAATGTTATTATCTTACGCTGTCAACGAGTTCAACGAACTTACCTGCAACAGTTGATGCTGTGTGCTCACCGAATGAGATAAGGCACCATGTGTCTGTATCAAATTCGTCGTTCTTTTCGCTGTATTTCATACCTGCCATTACGAACTCGGGATCGGGCTCGATATAACCGATAGCATCGTTTGCAAGGTCGAATATGATTGTGTTCTCGCCGAACATATCGCGGTAGCAATCATACTGGAAGTCTTCAAGACCGTCGCCGCCGTTAAGGATTTCACCGTAGTGTTCACCCGGGCTGATGAGAACCTGGAGAGAATCGCCAAGCTCCATATAGCCGCATTCTGTTACTTCGTAGTACTTTCCTGTTGTGTTGTCGTAAAGGAAGAAGTAATCTGTGATTCCTGACTTGCCGATGATGTCAAGAAGTACATTTGAAACTTCGATAAC
This sequence comes from Acutalibacteraceae bacterium, assembly GCA_045589535.1. GTDB lineage: Bacteria > Bacillota > Clostridia > Oscillospirales > Acutalibacteraceae > CAG-488. The sequence continues at coordinate 58,746 of JAZNPE010000085.1, forward strand.
GTACTGCATATTCTTGATGTTGAGCAACGGCTTAACAGGGGTCTCTTCAACAGGAGTCCAGCCTTCATACCATACGGTATAGTTTTCCTGACCCTCGTATTCTGCAACACTGAGGAAATCACCAAGCTCAAAGTTGAGAGCCTTACATTCTGCTTCTGTCAAGTCCATACCAAGAAGCATATAGCCGATTTCCCAACCGTAACGTACAGCCTCTTCGTATCTGCTGAGGTCAAGACCGTCGTTTGAATAATGGCGGTCATATGTAATCGTACCGACTGCGCCCTGAATGAAGATGAAGTTGTAGCCGGCTGCGTTAAGAACTTCTTCTGTGTAAGGAATGAAGTCTGCAGAAATTACTGTGTGACCGAAGCCTGAGTTTTCGGGATGAACACCGAATGTTGTGATGATTGTCGGAGTTGCACTCTTGTTATCGGGCATAAACTTAAGGCGGTACATATTGCCGTCGTAGTTGTAGGGAGCTGTTCTGTCACGGAGATACTCTGAACCGATATCCATCTTTGAAAGAGTAAGCTCGCCTGTCTTCATATCTGCATGAGCAGCTTTGATTGACTTAGCTGTCTGGTCAATTATTGTCTGAAGGAACTTGCGGTCAACACCACTCTTGAGGTCAGCAATACCGAGCGCACCAAGTGTGATATTGTTAAGAACATTAGTTACAGTATCATCCCATACACCCTGAAGGTCGATACCTGAGTGAGTATGAGTAACGGAAACGTTGATGCTTACGATATTGTTAGCTTCTGCAAAATCTTTGACAGCCGCACGGATAAGTCTTACGTCTGCGTTTGCAATACCGATTGCATCAAGAACACAGAAAGCAACCTTTCCTCTGCCTGAACCGTCATCAAGAATGATTGTACGAACCCAGAGGCCGTCGAATGTTTCTGTTGTTTCTGCCATAAGACCGTAGCCGCCCATTGTATAAGGAACTACGCCAAAGTCGTCAGGAAGGATTGATTCCTGAGCATAGCCGAGGCTCCATCTTGCACCCGGTGCAGGCTCGTCAAGGAACTCGTCCATGCCGGGGAAGAAGTTTTCATAATCGTCAAGGTTGAAATCCTGATAAGAATTCAACGCAGGAGTCTTCGGGATGAAAAGGTTGATTGCCTTACCGAGAACTGTGATAAGGATGTTTGAAAGAGTGTTTACAATCTTTGCAAGACTGTGCATAAACACTACTTTGATGCTCGTTGATGAAAGAGCTTCGAAATCGTCACCGAACTTTTCAGCTGTGTCCTTAACAAAATCAAGAGCTGTATCGATGTCGATATCAACGGGAATTTCGGGCTGTTCAACTGTTGTGTCAGTCACCGATGTTTCGGGAGCTTCTGCAAAAGCCGTTACAGCTGCAGGAACCATAAGGCTGAAGCAAAGAATGACTGAGATAACAGAAAGAAGTAACTTTTTCATAATATATCTCCTTTCAATCGGGTGTGAAAACACATACCCATAGTAAGTCAATTATATCATAAGTTTGCATTTTTACAATATAAAACAATGAGTTAATTTTTTGTTTAAAATGACTAAAGGGAGGCGTATAGCCTCCCCCTTTAACTTTATTTGCCTATCAACATCTGCATTAAATTAAGCAGGATGTATACAAAAAGTGCGTTTTTTGTTTTGCAAAACGTGAAAAACAGTTTCCAATGAATCGGGAAATATGAAAAATCAAGATTTTTATATGCGTTGACATATTGCTTCGAAAAAAGGATTGTTTTTAAATTTTTTATTTTCTGCAAATGTGAAGCTTTGTTGCAAAGCTCGTTTAAGCCAAGACCAATCATACTAAGGCAGATGCGGTTATCAAGTGCTTTGTAGAAATCCTCGCCAAGGTTGTTTTCGTCAATACATTTTCTGATTCTTGAATAAAGCTCTGTCCACTGAGAAAAGAGCTTTGATTTGTAGCTTCTTGTCAGCGAAGTTTCGTTATCCTTGCGATAATGATTGAACGGCTTATCGATAAAAAAGCATCTTTTGGTAAAACAGAAATAATGCATATTAAAAAGTAAATCTTCCGTGCCGATGATTTTTGTATCCACAAACTGAAGATTATTCTCTTTAATAAACTTTGCAGTATAAAGCTTGCCCCAGGCTGTGACAAGTGCATCCGTATTCTCGGGATTTCTTAACTCTTCGCCCGTAAGACCTGCAAGACGGCGGTGAAGATTCCGCGTTTCATTTACATCAAAGCTTCTGTCACCGTCAAAAATTTTCTTTTCAATCGATTTGTCGGGGAACTCACGGACATAGCCCCACATCACCGTATCGGCATTATTGACGTATTTCATTGCCGTTTCAACTGTTTCAGCATCCACCCAATCGTCAGAATCAAGAAAGATAATGTAATCTCCCGTTGCGGCTTCAATTCCCGCATTTCTTGCTCCAGAAAGACCTTTGTTTTCCTGGTTTATGATTCTGATTCTGCTGTCCTTTTCAGCATAGCGTTCAAGAATCGCTGAAGAATTATCAGGCGAACCGTCGTTGACACAGATTATTTCGAGATTTTCATAAGTCTGTCCGATAACACTGTCTAGGCATTTCGGCAGATACTTTTCAACATTGTAAACAGGAATAATAACGCTGACAGATTTCATAAGCAACGTCCTTTGAAGATTTATTTTTTCTTAAAAATTATCAGCTTGCTGAAAAAGTAATTAAGAATAACAACTATACCGGAAAAAACAATCTTAATTCCCAATTCTCCGCTTATAAACGGCAACGTAAAAGCCTTGTCAAGATGAAGAAGGTCGATAAAACACCACAAACCTAATTCTTCAATGCCGAGAGTGAGTAAACGCGCACCTGCGAAAGATACCGCTTCCTTGAAAAGCACACTCGGCTTCCAGCTTTTGCTGTCAAAAACAAAAAGTTTATTAGTAACGAAAGCGAAAACAACTGCGGCAACCCAAGCAATTACATTTGCTGCAAGATAGTGCATTTTATTTTCACAAAGGCCAAAAACGATAAAATTGACAACCGTTGTCGTTACACCGAAAAACAGGTATGAAAAAACCTCTTTTGAAATAACTTTGCGGATAATTCCCATCAGCTTTTCGTTCTTAATGAACTTTCCGCAGATTTCGTGAATTTTAGTAAAAATCCTATCCATAAAAATCTCCTGAAAAAATCAACTTAACTTTTAAATTATAATACCCCACTGCGCTAAAGTCAAGCAAATACCCTCTTGCATTTTTTCATCAGTGTGATAGAATACTATAATAGATTTGGCAAAAGGAGGCGAAACTATGTCACAAAGAACAGACAAGGCTGTTGAGCTTTTTAAAAGAGGTTTTAATTGCTCGCAGGCTGTTTTTGCCGCTTTTGCAGGCGAATTCGGAATGGACGAGGAAACTGCACTTAAGGTTTCGGCGGGTCTCGGCGGCGGTGTCGGAAGAAGCCGCGAGGTTTGCGGTGCAGTAAGCGGTGCAGCAATGCTCGTCGGCTTTAAATACGGCGCGACAACCGGTGATGATGCAGAGGCAAAAGCAAAATGCTATGCCGTTGTTCAGAAAATTATTGCCGAATTTAAACAAACCAATCCGTCAATCGTATGCCGTGAGCTTCTTTCGTTGGGCGAAGGCGAAAACACCAACCCCACACCGGAAGCAAGAACACAGCAGTACTACAAAAAAAGACCTTGCGTGCAGATTGTTGAAGACGCCGCAAGAGCCGTTGAAAAAATATTATTTTAAGGAGATCTGAACTATGGGTTGTACAGGAGATTGTTCAAGCTGCTCATCAAGCTGCAGCGAAAAAAAGGATTTACACGTACCGTGTAATGAATACAGTAAGGTAAAAAAGGTTATCGGTGTTGTAAGCGGTAAGGGTGGCGTCGGTAAATCACTCGTTACATCAATGCTTACAACAGCAATGCAGGTCAAGGGAAACGCTTGCGGTATCCTTGATGCTGATATCACAGGTCCGTCAATCCCGAAGGCTTTCGGTGCCAAGGGACCTGCAATGCAGAACGAAATGGGACTTCTTCCCGCAGAAACAAAAACAGGCATCAAGCTTATGTCAATAAACCTTCTTCTTGAAAAGGAAGATCAGCCCGTTATCTGGAGAGGCCCTGTTATTTCAGGTGTTATCCAGCAGTTCTGGCAGGAAGTTTTCTGGGGCGATGTTGACTATATGTTTGTCGATATGCCTCCGGGAACAGGTGACGTTGCACTGACTGTTTTCCAGTCAATTCCCGTTGACGGTATCGTTATTGTAACAACTCCGCAGGATCTTGTTACAATGATTGTTAAAAAGGCTGTTAATATGGCAAATATGATGAACGTGCCGATTCTCGGTATCGTTGAAAACATGAGCTATCTTGAATGCCCCGATTGCGGAAAGAAGATTTCTGTTTTCGGTGAAAGCAAGATTGACGAGGTTGCGGCAGAAATGAACATTCCCGTACTCGCAAAGCTTCCGATCAGAAGCGAGATTGCAAGCCTTGTTGACAAGGGTGCTGTTGAGCTTGCGGAAATCAAAGAGCTTTATGACGCGGCAGATAAAATCAAGGAAATTCTTGGTTAAAAGGGAGATACCGTATGCCATTAATTTTTACTAAAATCACGGCATTCTTTATGTCGATTGTTACGGCAATTTCTCTTTTGCCGATAAACCTTGTAAAAACAGTTACCCGCGATGACGGTCTGATTGCAAAAATCGGCTTTTATGATTACAATCAAAAAGCCGAAAAGATTTTTGAAAACCCCGATACGGATACAGATTTTGTTCCGCAGGGACTCGCCTACAGTGATTATCTTGACAAAGTTCTCATCTGCGGTTATATGAATACTGAGGGTAACTCAAGAGTTTACGTTGTTGACCCCGCCAGCGGAGAAACTGAAAAGTACGTTTCTCTTGTCGAAGTTGACGGTGATGATTACACAGGTCATTGCGGCGGGATTGCAACCTTTGAAGGCAACGCTTGGGTCGTTTCGGGAAAATATGCACGCAGACTTTCACTCGACACTCTTAAAAACGCTGATAATGAAGCAACTGTTCAGTTCGTTGACGAATTCAACACAGGCACAAGAGCTTCATATGCCAACTGTTCAAACGGTATTCTCTGGATTGGCGAATACCACAAAGACGGTGATGATTACGTAACAGAAGACGGCCACCATATTACTTCACCGAACGGTGAAGAGATGTGTGCATGGACTTGCGGTTACGTTCTTGAAAGCGGAAATCCGCAGGGCTTCACATACAAGGGAAACACAAAAGCGATTATTGCTCCCGATTTCATCCTTGAAACAGAATCAATGTGTCAGGGCTTTACACAGCTTCCCGATGGCAGATTCGTTACAAGCATTTCGGGTCAGATTACAAAATCAGAACTTAATTTCTACGAAAATGTTCTTGACGGCGAAGCGGACGGCAAGGTTGAGGTTTCAGGAAAAGAGGTTGACCTTTACTTCCTTGATTCAACAGTAAAAACCGATTCATTGAAGGCGCTTCCGCGTTCCGAAGGAATTGATATGTATGACGGAAATCTTATTGTTCTTTACGAATCAGGCTGCAGAAAAATGCTTGCCGCACAGGTTGTAAGAACCGATTACGTCTGGAGCGTTGAAATCTGATTTTAAACTCTTTCACTCGAAATATATTAAAAACCTCCGTACAGATTTTTTCTGTACGGAGGTTTTAATCGTTCAGAATTTAATTTTAGCCGAGTGCAACCATGCTGAAAACAAGTGCAAAAAGAGCAACTGTTTCGCAAAGACCGACAACCGTGATGTACTGCGAGAAGCCTTTGCCTGTTTCAGCAAGAGCGTCTGCACCTGCGGCACCTGCCTTACCCTGAACAACAGCTGAAACAGCCATTGCAAGACCTGATGCAATACCAAGACCGAGAAGGAATGCAGGGTCTGCTGTTGATGAACTCATCTGCTGCATAAGAAGGAAGCCGTAGATTGTCTGTGTAAGCGGAGCACCTGCGAAAACCGTAAGAATGAACGGTGCTGCTTTATTGTTCATGTAGCACTTTTTCCAAGCGCCGATTGATGCCTGACCTGCAATACCGATACCGATTGCAGAACCTACTGCGGCAATACCCATTGCCATAGCTGTTGCTAATAAACCAAAATTCATAATAACTCTCCTTAACTGTTAATTTCTTCTTCAAAGGGTTTGAATTTATGACCACTCCAGGACATATCAAGATGTGATGAAAATTCCAGAGTGTTAAGTCTGATTCCGTGAACGATAACAGACAGCACATTGAGTATCATATTAAGTCCGTGACCGAACACAAGAAGCACGATTGCGAGAATCATAAACAGGAAGTTGCCGAGCAACGGTCCTGCAAGCTCGTTGACTGTTGCGGAAATTGCCGCACCTGCAAGTCCTACCGCCCAAAGACGGATGTATGAAACTATATCTGAGAAAACATTGACAACTCCAAGCAAGACAGAAACGATATTCGTAAGGCTTGTGAGGATTGACTTTATAATGCTTCCTTCATAATTTGAGAACACAAAGCTCATAACGAAGCCCACAATTACGAGCACGAGGGCAACCGTGCCGACGGGAATACCGCCGATTACAAGCCCGAACGGGAAAACCTGTGCATTTACAACGAAGCTCAGCACCACATAAAAGATACCGAAAAGCTGAAGCATTGCACCGATATCACCGAGAACCTTGATTGATTTTCTGTTGCGTGCGGCAACCTTAAGGTGTGCCACGGTAAGCTGAACAAGAGCCAGCGAGAAGCAGAAAATCTGCAGATTCTGTGCCGTTGTAAGTCCGTATTCACCGTTTGTCCAGAAGGGATACCAGATTCTGTCGGTGTAGACATTTGAAATGAACGGTATTGAAAGCTTCTGAAGCCATACGGGAAGCCGGTCAGCCGAAAGACCGAACCATGTGCAGGTAAGCGTTCCCCAGAGGATTGTTGACAAACCGAAAAGTCCGATCAGCAAAAACGCGGGAGGAATCTTTTTCTTTGATGCAACTGTTTTTGCAATCAGCGCACCCGTTACCGCACAGATGAAAAGTCCGTAACCACCGTCACCGAAGATAATTCCGAAGAATATGAGTATAAATCCGAGGAACCAACCCGAAATATCGTATTCAAAATATCCCGGCACAGTACCGAGGAAATCGGTTAGCGGATAAATAAGGCTTACAAACTTGTTGTTTTTAAGCTTTGTCGGAACATTGTCCTCTTCTGTCGGGTCTTCAACAAGAAGTCCCCAGGAATTGTCCTTTGCGGTTTTCTTGAGGGTATCGAGGTTTTCTTCCTCAACATAACCCGTGAAGTACGAAACAGAAACATCGGCTTTTCCGTCAGCAGAAAGGCTTTCGTTCGCCATTCCTGTTGCATAAACTTCAAATTCAATCTCTTTTTCACAGGCTTTGACTGCCTTTTTGATACCGTCAGCGTAACCTGCGAAGGAAGAAATCTTTTCGTCAATTTCTTTTATTCGGTTGTTCAGGGCTTCAATCTTCTGTCTGATTTCAGCCGTTGATTTTTCAGGCAACTCAAAACGGAACGACTTCAATGAATCAACAATCTCGTCCTCGCCTTCAACACCCGATTTAATCAACAGGAACTTAACCGAATTCTTTGTTTGCTGAAAACTGAGAGTTTTAACGCTTTCGCCAAGGGCAGCGTACTCAGCTTTCGGCATTTCATAAAGCGTGATGTCAACACCTTTTCCTGCAAGCTCGTTGAGCATTCCAGGGTCAAGCTCGCCCCACGCTGAAAGACGGTCAAGCTCTGCAGTAAGAGTAATCTGTTCAGCTGAGCAAAGCTTTTTCTCGTCCTCAAGGGCAAGGATTTCCTTTGATGCGGAAATCGCCTTGTCTGTGTCGATGTCTTCCTGCTTTATCTTTTTGTTTTTCTTTTCCGACAGGCTGAAACCTGCACTTTCAAGAATTGCAACTTTTTCTTTCAGCTCCTCGAGCTTTCTGCCCGAGCCTTCAACCGATTCGATATGAAGAATTCTAAGCTTACGGAGTTTTCTGAGCGTATCGGATTTTTTATCTCCCATAATGATGAGAGAAACTTTTTTCATAGGCACAATCATGACGAGTACACCTCCGTTCCCGAAGATATTTCGTTTCGTGCCGCAATTTTGCGTTTTGAAATCTTTGAACGTACAACGGCACTAACCTGCTGGTCCGCCATATAAATTGATATTTTCTTGATGTTATCCTCTGTTTCGGGGATTTTGACCTTTTCAAACAGGTTAACTCTCTGTGACGTTGAGCGAAGCTCATCTTCAAGAAGCCTTACCTGTTCATCCAACACTTCCGCCTCAAGGTCAAGCGACATTGCTTTTTCCATATGGTTTGCAGCAATATCAACCCAGAGCGGAGTTTCGTATAAATCATAGTCACCTCGGGCAAAGTCCGCACCTTCATAAACGGGAATTTCAACACCTGCAATATTTCCCGAGCCTTTTCGGATATTGCTTACGGTGATTATTCCGTCAGGGAAAGCCTCCGTTTCACTGAAGACGGCAATCCACGATCTGAAGCCTTTTTCAAGGTCTTCTCTTTCTTTTCTTACCGCTTCTGCTTTAGCTTCGATCGTACGGATTTCAGCCTGAAGCTGCTGTTTTTTGAGTGTCAGAGTAGGCAAATATCTCCGATACATTTTGAGGGCATCCTTCTGTATCTTTAACTCGTTTTTAGTCAGTTTGATTTTTGCCACTTTAATCCTCCTTTATCTGACGGGCCAGAACTCGTCTGTAAGGTCGGATTTGATGCCTGTTTCATCCTTTTCAAAGCATTCTGAAAGGATTTTCCATCCCATATCAAGGGATTCTTCCAAAGTAAGGTTTACGGACAAATCCATAAGTCTTTCTTCGAAAAGTTCGCCGTATTTAAGGAGCTTTTCGTCCCAACGTGTCATTGCAAAGCCCATGTTTTTCTTCTCGATTGTTTCTTTGTATGAAGAATAAAGACGGATCATTGCGTCCATAAGTGCACGGTGGTCCTTACGTGTTTTGCTGTTTACGTTCTGCTTAAGACGTGAAAGAGAACCGAACGGCTCGATTCTTCCGCCCTTAAGATAATACTGACCTTCTGTGATGTAGCCTGTGTTATCGGGAACGGGATGTGTTACGTCGTCGCCGGGCATTGTTGTAACGGCAAGAACCGTAACGGAGCCTGAATTATCAAAGTCAACAGCCTTTTCATAACGTGCAGCCAACTGTGAATAAAGGTCACCGGGATAACCACGGTTAGAAGGAACCTGTTCCTGAGTGATAGCGATTTCCTTCATCGCATCGGCAAAGTTTGTCATATCTGTAAGGAGCACAAGAACGTCCTTATCCTGCAAAGCAAACTGCTCAGCAACAGCAAGTGCCATATCGGGAATCATCATACATTCAACCGTCGGGTCAGATGCTGTGTGGATGAACATTACTGTCTTGCTGAGTGCACCGCCGTTTGAAAGCTCCTCTTTAAAATAAAGGAAGTCGTCATATTTAAGACCCATACCGCCAAGCACGATAACGTCCGCTTCAGCCTGAAGGGCAATTCGTGCAAGGAGCTGGTTGTAGGGCTCACCTGAAATTGAGAAAATCGGAAGCTTCTGCGAAACAACGAGAGTGTTGAACATATCGATCATCGGGATGTTTGTTCTCATCATTCTGTTTGCAAGAATACGCTTTGTCGGGTTAACCGACGGACCACCGATAGGAGTCATATTTTCCGTAAGAGCAGGGCCTTTATCTCTCGGTTCACCTGAACCGTTGAAAATTCTGCCGAGGAGGTCTTCGCTGAATGAAACTCGCATTTCATTGCCGAGGAAGCGAACCTCGTCACCTGTTGAAACGCCCTGACCGCCTGCAAAAACCTGAAGCGAAACAATGTTGCCGTCAATCTTATTTACCTGAGCAAGTGATTTGCCGAAGCGTGTATTGATCTGTGCAAGCTCGTTATATTTTACGCCTTCTGCACGGACGGTGATAACGTTACCTGTAATGGATTCAATTCTGTTAAAAACTTTATTCATTATCACTCACCATCCTTTAACAAAAGCTCTGCCGCACGTGTTATTGTACCCTGACCGTCAGCATACATTGCATCGATTTCAGCCTCTGCTTTTTTGAATGCATCGCTCAGGAACTCAGTATAGTTCCAGTCGATGAACTTCTGACGCATACGGTTGAAGAAAACTCGTGCATCATCTTTATTGTCAAGGGCAAAATCACTGCCGAGAATGTTTATAAGCTTATCCGTAACATAACGCTGACGTGCTGTTGTACAGTTTGATTCAACAGCATCGAATGAGTTCTGCTGAAGATAAACCGCGTCAAGCATTTCAGCCTTAAGGTAAACAATATAGTCTGCAAGGCTTGTTCCCTCTTCACCGACAACCTTCATCATTGAACCGATTTCATCGCCGTGAAGAAGAATGCTTTTACAGAAAGCTGACTTTTCAGTATCTGTAACTGTCTTGTATTTTGACCACGAAATAAGCGGGTCGATTGCGGGATATTTTCTTGCATCCGAGCGTTCACGTGAAAGACCGTGGAAAGCACCGACAACCTTAAGCGTTGCCTGAGTTACGGGTTCTTCAAAGTTACCGCCTGCGGGTGAAACCGTACCGCCGATTGTAACCGAGCCCTTGCTTCCGTCGGGAAGACGGACATAGCCCGCTCTTTCGTAGAATGCTGCGATATATGATTCAAGATATGCCGGGAAAGCTTCCTCGCCCGGGATTTCTTCAAGTCGGCCTGACATTTCACGGAGTGCCTGTGCCCAACGTGATGTTGAGTCCGCAAGAAGAAGAACGTTGAGTCCCATCTGGCGGTAATATTCAGCAAGTGTTACTGAAGTATAAACAGAAGCTTCTCGTGATGCAACGGGCATTGAAGAAGTATTACATATAATAATTGTACGCTCCATAAGTGAACGTCCTGTTCTCGGGTCAACAAGCTCGGGGAACTCCGTGATTGTTTCAACAACCTCACCTGCACGCTCACCGCAAGCTGCGATGATAACGATATCAACATCTGCATACTTTGAGGTTGTGTGCTGAAGAACAGTTTTACCTGCTCCGAACGGTCCGGGAATACAGTAAGTACCGCCCTTTGCAACGGGGAAGAAGGAGTCGATAAGACGTACCTTTGTTTCCATTGTTTCTGTCGGTGCAAGTCTTTCGCTGTAGCATTTAACAGCTCTCTTAACAGGCCATCTGAACGACATTGAAACAGGAATTTCTCTGCCTCTTTCGTCTGCAAGAACAGCAACTGTTTCGCTTACGGTGTATTCACCCTTGTCTGCGATTGACTTAAGAGTGTAATTTCCGAGAAGATAGAACGGAACAAAAATCTTGTGTGTGAAGGGACCCTCGGGAACTGTGCCGAGATATTCACCTGCACGGAAAGTGTCGCCGACCTTAGCTGTCGGTGTAAACTCCCATTTCTTTTCGGCATTAAGTCCGTCAGCGTAGTTACCTCTTTCAAGGAACCAGCCTGCCTTTTCAGCCAACACGGGCAACGGATTCTGAAGTCCGTCATAAATCTGTCCGAGAAGTCCGGGTCCGAGCTGTGCAGAGAGCATTTCGCCCGTGAAATCAACATCGTCACCGCACTTTATGCCACCGGTCATTTCGTAAACCTGAATCTGTGCGATGTCACCGCGAATACGGATAACCTCACTCTTGAGTTTTGTATTGTCAACGTTAACGAAGCAGATTTCGTTCATCGAAACATTGCCTTCAAACCTTACTGAAACAAGGTTACCGTTAACGCTCACGACCTTACCTTTGTTTTCGGTCATTGTATAACCTCCGATCTTTCTCCGTTCATAATGGAGCTGTATATATTTCTGTATGCGGATTCTCCGCTTTCTGTGTCAAACTTTCGTATACGCTCAATGAGCTTCAGCTTCAGCCCGTAATAGAACACATATTCTTCCGAAAATGAATCCATCGGTCTGAGCGTTTCAAGGAAATCAAGACGGTAACGGTTAAGAAGCTTTTCCGCTTCCATCGGACTTTCGCTTTCAATGGCAGTACGTGCCGCCTGCAGAAGTGTCGGTGAAAAAGACTGATTTCCCGCATCAAACTGCTTGTTCATTTTATCCGCACGGAGCTTTGCAAGAGCAAGGCGGAGCTTGCTTTCGCCCTCGTTCCATTCTTCAATTAATGCGGATGACGATTTTTCAGGATTCCTCGACGGTGCAAGCGTCAGCTTTTCAAATTCACGCTGAGCTTTCTTGCCGAGAAAACGCTGACAAAGTTCCGTAAATCTCTCCTGCGTTATGGGCAGCGGAGTGCTTTCGGAAATTCCGTCAAGCGACGGCAATTGAGATATCAGATAATATTCAGCCATAATTATTCAGCCTCTTTCAGAAGTGCAGTAACCTTGGGGCTGAGGTAATTTGAAAGCATATCCGTAACAGCCTCTGCGGAATAATCGTAATAAACTGCACCGTTGTTTACGGCAATACGGAATCCACCGTCAAAGCTATCGTTAGCCTTAAGTGTAACACCGCCGAGCATCTTTGCCTTAAGCTCCGCAAGAAGTGCATCTTCGAGCTTTTCAAGGTCAGCACTGTTAAGAATAACTGCGATATCCTCTGCCTCGGGTTTGCCTGTCCAGCTTTCAACCGCATTTACAACAAGCTTTGCGAAAGCATCTGATGAATAAACAGCGTTAACGTTTCCGCCAACAATCGCACCAAGCTCTCTTGTAACGCTTTCTCTGAATGAAATAAGAAGATTACGTCCTGCCTGACGGATTGCATCTTCGCCCGATTTAACGGTTTTTTCGTTTTCAGCTTTTGCATCAGCCATAAGCTTATCAGCCTGAGCCTGAGCGTCAGCGATGATTTTTTCCGCCTCAGCCTTTGCAGACAAAAGGATTGCTTCAGCCTGATTTTCAGCAGCTTCTACACCGTCTTTTTTAATCTGCTCAATAAGTTCCTGAAGTTGAATTTCCATATTACAGTCTCCTTTTACAGTTTTTAGAACTGTGTTTATGTTTATTTTTTGCGTGTTTTCCTCTAAAAAAACATAAAGAAACCAACAATCCCCTACAGACAGCTGGTTCCTTTCGTTCTCAATATTAATACTGATTATTATATCACACTCATCAGTTTTGTCAACACTTTAAAAAGAGGAAAACGACACTGATGAAAACTATCAAATTATCAAAAATCTGACATTAATATTTTACCGTTAGCAACCCCCGATGCACGGTTAATGCATCGGGGGTGTTTGTTATAACAACTGTTAAATTGTTTCTATATAGTAGCCGCAATATGTCCAGGTGTTCTGTGAACGGATATAGACTTCGATTATATTTTCTCCGCTTTCGTTAATCCATACCTTACCCGTAAATAAGAGTATACCGTCCTCAATCACTTCTGCACCGTCGGCATAGTATGTTGTAGTTGTTCCGTTAGGCATCTTAAATCTGACTCCCTGAACATCTGCGCCCACAGCAATCATTACAGTTGCAGGACCTTTCTGCTTTACATCTTCTACATAGATCTGGTAAATATTCGTATCATATACAGGCTCTGCAAATTCAAGCGTGAAATCATAGGTATTCTTTTCCCACCTATAATCTGCTCCTTCGACATACTTTGCACGCATCTTTACCTTCGGGCCGATAAGGTTTGTATAAATCGACCATACCTCATAAGCTGCCGTACGGTCGAGAGAATTCACCTCGTTGCCGTCTGCATCGTATGTTGTGATTGTAACATTCTTATTATTTCTGTCATAGGTTCTTGTACCGCCGTCTTCCTCGATGAACTGAATCATCGTCGGTCTGCCGTCTACCGTTACCGTGAAGGTGTTATGAGTATCGGCTGACGGTGTGTATGCAACCTTGAAGATTTTGGTTGCAGACTCTGCAACTTTTACATAGCCATCAATTGCCGTTGCATCGTCAGCAACATCGAGCCTGTTGCCGAGTTCATCATAAAAAGCGTAACCAAGAGCAAGGATATCATTAGCTTTTCCGTTATTAGCGAGTTTCAGACCGTTCGGGAATTCGCCGCCTGAAAAATAAGCAGAACCGCCATTAAGGATATCGATGTTACCGTTTATTTCTCCGCCATACACATACAAGTTGCCATAATTATAAATCGTTGGACTGTTTTCGCCGTTGTTTGCCAGCGATCCACCATAAATATAGACTACGCCCATTTCTCCATTATATATCGCCGCTAAAGATTCTACTTCAACCTCTCCGTCGATAAAATTGAGAGTACCATCATTTGAAATGCCCATAGCGCTCTTTATCTTGCCGGACTCTATGGTGAGATTGCCGAAATTAACAATTGCCGTCGCGTACTCTGCGGTAGTCTGAATAGCTCCGCCTTCGCCGCTGTCTTTGATTGTTATATCTGCATTTTCGCCGGTTTGTAACACGCGGTCAGTTTCTTTAAGCAATGTTTTTCCGTTAAGGTCAAGCGTAAACCTGCAGGAATTTGCAAAGAGATAGTCCGTAAGGGTAACGCTTCTGAGCAAAGTCAACGTGCTGTCTTCATTCTCGCGAGCCACAGCAAACGCTTCGTCAAAGGTTTTGTATGTGCCGATTTCGTTGCCGTCCTTATCGGTTACGGATGCCTGAAATTCTGCCTTGCATATATCACATTCACCGTCCGAAATGCCTTCGTGCGAACATTGAGTACCGCAACCGTTTGCACAGAGACCGTCTTTATTTGACCAGTCGTGTGTGTTATTTATATTTTTGTTGCTGTAATCGTTTTCGTTGTTACAGTTGGTTATGAGATAAACCTTGTCACCACCAAGAACGGGATAGTCGTCTGTACCGATTTTCTGTCCCCATACATGAGGTGTCACAGATTCAACATAATTACCTTCGTCATCATAGATCTCTTCTGCAACAACGCCGTTCTGAAGAAGATATGCAACTTCACCTGAAGCGAACTGCTCAGCAGTCTTGCCGCCGTCTTCAGTTTCGGTTTCGGAGAGATAGTAGCAGTTGGCGGTAGTGCCGCCATAGTAGTTATTGCCAACTAAAACGGAAGCTGTTGTATAGCAGTTAGTAACTGTCGCACAATTGTAGCCTACAAGACCGTTGGCGTTCTCCGGTACCGCCACAGCACTCCATGAATTTTTCACTTCACCGCCTGAGGTGTATCCGATCAGTCCGCCTCGATATGTTTCGCCCTCAACAGTAACCGTACCGTCTGCCGTACAACCTGAGACAATACTTCCCGCCGAGCCTATAAGCGCGCCCACATGGGAATTAGCTTTGAAATAACTGTTTGAAATATGCACATCTTTGATAACATACGAATAGTCCGTGTATCCGAACAGGCCTACCATTGTAGCCTCAGGATCGTTAAAGTACAGACCCGAAACGGTATATCCCTGACCGTCAAAAACTCCTGTGTACGGTGTATATCCGCCACCGATAGGAGTCCACTGACGGAGGTTTTCTGCAGTTATATCTTCGTTAACCGTGATGTTATCCATCAGGCGGCCATTGATACCGTTGTTGCTATAAACATTGACCTGCTCTGCAAACCAATAAAGCTGACCTGCATTATAGATATCGTAATATTCAACTTCCATGCCCCATTCGTCTGTTCCGACATTTTTGTCGGCAGGCTCGTAGCTGTTGCATTTACCTGTTGAGCAGAAGCCGTTTTCATCAAACTCGTGACCCTCGCAGACTCTGGACAAGGTTCCGGAGTAAGTCCAGATATCGAAATATTCAGTTACATCCTCACCGTTAAAACGAATGATAATATTATCAATATCGACTTCGATAGAAGTTCCGCTCGCATAAAGGAGAACGCCTTCCATTGTAAACTGCTCTCTCAGGCCATCAGCGATATACTCATTCTGATCAAGCTCTGCATCACCAACAAGGAACTGATCAAGAGCTTCGAGATGAATTATCGGGTTTATTATCGTGTATTCATATCCGTTACTGTCTTTCAACGGCACATTTTCAAGGGACTCTGCTATGACATAGTTATGAGCATCGTTACCCTTCAGTGCCACGCCTGAAAGCTTAGCAGTCTCATAAGTGCCGGGAACAACATCGTCCACCGTACAGAGCAGATTGTCGTAACTCAGGCTTACATCATCGTGGACATCGTCCCACATAGCATCGGGATAGTCGCCCTCCTTGTAAACCACGATACCTTCCAGATCAATTCCGTAAACACCCGCCACAGAGTTACCGTCATACTCTTTGGAAAATGCTTCAATCTTAGAAATAATCAACTCTTTCGGAGCAACCGTGAAAGTAGCTGACACTGATTTGTCATCCATCGTCATAGTAACGGTATGTTCACCTGCATCAGCACAACCGTCTTCACAGCAACCGCTGATAACGGGTTTTTCGAAAGCATCAAGACCGCCAAGAATTCCTGTGCCTGAATATTCAGATACAAATGCGTAACCGTTGTATGTACCGCCTTCGGTAGGATTCAGAGTTACACTACCCGTCGCACCGCAATCCTCGCAAATACCTTCTATGGTCAACTCTCCGTTGACGGTATAGCTCATATTGTGACCTTCGGCAGCAGCCGCAGGGTTACCGCAGCAAGCGTGTGTCAGAATATGTGTTCCCTTACCGTTGGAAACATATTTCAATTCCTCACTGGTATGATTAGTCGAATCGTTGCCGCCGTAAGCGAAGCCGCAGTCGGCGCAGACTGCCACACCTACGCAGGTAGCCTCCTGTCCCTCTTTGGGAGAGTGAGGAATCTCCTGAATCAACGCTTTACAGCAGGAATGATACAGACCGTGATTGCTGTCGTTGATATATTCAATATATGTATCTTCAGTAACGTGATTATCGGGGTTAGCAAGAATGTATACTACACCGCAGTCTGCGCAAACACCATCATTGAGACAGGTTCCCTCACCGCCGTTGTGCTCTTCTACGGCACAAGAAGTGCCACAGAGTTCACAGAGTCGATGGTGAATATCACCCTCAGCTACACATTCCTTGCTGGGGCTGTGATTTGTGGGACTGTAAACATTGCTGCCGTCTCCACCGCAGTAGATCGCGTCTCCCGCAGTAAAATATGTCGGTCTGCTGCCGGCAGGAAGATATAAATAAAGCTTATTGGTATCCTGTGTTGTAATGTCTTTTATACCGTAGGATATACCGCTTACTCCGGTAACTGCTGTACCTTCCGCAACACCGTCCAGAGCACAAACAACCAGACTTACATTTTCCTTGCCGTTGGTCAGGGTTCCGTTGTCAGGGGCGCTGTTTAAACCACCGGCACCAATGTCCGCCGCACTGTATCCGCCTCCTTTGGCAGCTACCGTTCCACCGGTTATCGTGACTATACCTCCGTCGCGGTGACGACCGCCACCGATGCCCGCACCGCAACCGCCTCCTGCAGCAGTCACCGTTCCACCGGTTATCGTTACTGTACCTCCGTTTCCGGCTCCACCGCCACCAATGCCCGCACCGTCATAGCCTCCTGTAGCAGTCACCGTTCCGCCGGTTATCCTGACTGTACCTCCGTTTCCGGATTCACCGCCACCGATGCCCGCACCTTCATTGCCTCCTGTAGTGGTCACCGTACCTCCGTTTATCGTGACTGTATCTCCATCTCCTCCGTCACCGCTGCCAATACCTGCTCCACTTCTTCCGGTGGTTGCTGTTACGGTTCCGCCGTTAATAGTAACCGCGCCACCGTTTCCACCAATACCGCCACCGATGCCCGCTGTTCTATATTTACCTGATGCTGTGACGCTTCCGTCATAAATGGTAATAGTACCGCCATCACCGTTCCAGCCTCCACCTATCGCAGCTCCGCCTTCAGAGGTGCCTTCAGCTTCAATCGTGCCGCCGCAAATGGTTATAGTTCCGGCGGTTGCTCCATCAGCGCCACCTATACCTGATCCCTGATAGATACCTGCTGCTCTCAGCTTGCCCATTCCGGCATCTAAGCTCTGCGAATAGATTGTAAGGCTGTTACCTTCATTCACGGTAATACCTTGTTGCGCATTCAGATATGCGCCATCCGCAAGGATGAGGCGAACATCACCGCTGACCATAATCTGCGAGGAGATTGTGACTTCACCGTTAACAACATACCACCCTGTATTCCACGCAGTCGTGCCTCTTCCCACCACCGTGTAAGAAGACACGGATTTTGGCGTATACACAACCTTTGTACCGTCCCAGCTACATTCGATGTAGTTAACATCATCTGCAGCTAACGAAACAGGTACACTTGTCACAATCATAAGAATTGTAATTATGACTGATAATGTTTTCTTTAAGGTTTTGTTCATAAAAGGTCCTCCTTTTATATAAAGATATTTTAATATATATTAAAAGCCTTCCGGCTTGGTTCCCTCTCCTTGGCCTCCTTTGTGTTATTCCGCATTCAGCAGGTCAACATAATCTCTGAACTCTTTGAAAATGCGTTTTCCCATACTTCTGTAATCCATCGCAAGAGCCTTTTCGATTTTTCTTTTCCGTATTTCTTCGGGCACATTGTAGATCATCATTATCGTATTCAGTGCGCCCGTTATACGCGTTTCTAGATGAACGGTTTCGTCAATTGCGTTGAGCGTTGCGTACTCGATACCCGAAACAAGGGTTTCTGCCCCACGGAACTGTTCATCCGTCCAGTCGGGACAGTACTCCGCGAAAACCTCCTTGGCACGCTCCGTATCATTTTTCTGAATGATTGCAAGGCAAACAGGACTCTGATAAGTCGAAACCAAAAAGTCCTTTGCAACCTTGTTCTGCTCGCACGCCGATGCCATAGTCATAAGCTCAAAGCACAACGCAAGCAACGAGCTGATACCGTCGTCCGCCTCCTCGCCCATAAGCTTCCATTGGAATTTACAGAGCATTTCGACAAGCTCGGCAAGAATATGCTCCTTCGATGGAAAATGGAATGTGAAATTTCCTTTGCTGATGCCCAACTCATCGCTGACCATCTTGACCGAGGTTTCCGTATAGCCCCTCTCAAGAAACATATGTGTCGCAACGCGGATTATTTTATGTTTGGTGTTTTCTTTGGTTTTCTTCGCCATAATTCCTCCTTAAAAAAAGAGATTCTATAGGGCTAAAAAATAAACTGCACCCGTACTAGCTATATAATAGTACGGGTGCAATGCTTTGTCAATAGTCTTTTGGAAAAATTTTTGTCAGCTTTATATATCGCAAAAATTAATTTATTTTTTTTTAAAATATAAACAATATAACGACTGCCAAAGACACTAGCTTTTAACAAATTTTTTCAGTTGTATTTTCACTCATACTGAAAACAATAACTAATGCAAGCGCAAAAAGTTCTTAAAAAAGGAGTGAAAAGTAATGTCAAGCAACAAGAACGTAGTTCCCGAGGCAAAGGAAGCTCTCAACCGTTTCAAGATGGAGGCTGCTGCTGAAGTAGGCGTTAACCTTAAGAACGGTTACAACGGTGACCTCACATCTAAGCAGGCAGGTTCTGTCGGCGGTCAGATGGTTAAGAAGATGATCGAATCTTACGAAAAGAATATGAAATAAATTCATTTCACAAAAAAGGTGCTGTTGCAAACGCAACAGCACCAATATTTTTTACCATGTAATTGTAACGTCAAGTCCGTCAACTTCGTAGTCGATGATACCCTTCTTCTTTGCAAATGCTTCAACAGCGAGGTCGAGCATCTCCTGATCCCTCATTGTGATTGTTGAAACCAGAGTGAGTGATTCGGGAAGGTACGCAGTGTCGCTGATTGCGAAGCCTGTTACCCACCAATGAAGCATCGGGTCACGCTTGAATATAAGTTCATCGCCGTGGTAAACTGCGATTGACATAACAAGCATATCCTCGTCTGAAGCACAGTCATAGAACGAACCGTTCTTACTTTCATCACGTGTGTAAATACCAAGCTCGCCGCCGTTTGCGATTGCGTAACGGCCCTTCCACATCTGGAACATCCAGTCTTTTCCTTGGTAAACAAACTTTACTCGCTGTGTTGTGTAGTGGAAGAAAAACGGTGTAAGGTAGCAGAAAATATCATAGAAGATATTGAATCCCATGTTTCTCTGCCATACATCAATACCTGTATAAACGAGGTTGTTGTTAAGATCAAGATAGTAACCGAAAATTGCAGGCTGTCCGTTTTTACCAACAAAAGCATTATTTACAGTGTCATAAAGAATTCCTGAATAAACCTCTTCAGTTCTGCCGTCACGGTAAGTTACGATAAATCCGATTTCTTCGCACCCCGGCTCTGCGGGATACGGTTTTGTTGTGAGATAAACCTCGTCTACAATACCGAGCCAAAGCTCTGTCATTCGGATAATTGCACCCATTAACATATTGCCCTGTGCGAAATAATCTCTTGAAAGGTCAACAAGATAAGCCTGCGTTGCAGGAATATCAAGGTTCATAGAGTCCGTTACAAGCTCCGCAAGCTGATTTGACTGAGGAAGGCTTTTATAAATCTTGCTGAAGTCAACACCTGTTGTTTCAAGAATACCCTCAACAATACCTTCAAGTGTACCGTTAACTGTTACAACGATAACCTCGTCTGAGAAAAACGGCAAACCTGTTGCCTGATACATAAGGCTATTGATTGTAAACATCGATTCAATTATATCGCCAACGTCCGGCATATCGTATCCGTTCTTCCAGATATCAACAATGTTTACAGCTTTTCTTTCCTGTTGCACTGCTGCTCCTGCAGGTACGGCTGCAATTGAAAAAGCAGTGATTAAAGCAAGAACAATAGCCAAAATTCTCTTAGTCATTTTACACCCTCCTAAGGTTAGTCAAGTTATTATATTCCTTTTTCCAAAATAAGTCAACCTAAATAAATTTAAACTTTTCGCAAAATCAGACACCGTTTGCATTGAAAAACAGAAGATGTGATGTTATACTTTTAGAAGCACACTACTTATTGTAGAAAAAGGAGTTTTTCTGTATGTTTCATTTTTTTGTTTCTCCTGAAAATATTTTTGAAAAACACGTAGAAATCGTTGGAAGTGACGTAAATCACATCAAAAATGTGCTCCGTATGAAGGTCGGAGAAAAGTTTGTTGCCAACGACGGTAACGGCGGGAGCTACTGCTGTGCCGTGAGTGAAATTTACGAAGACAGAATTGTTGCAGAAATTGAAGAGGGACAGCTTATGAGCAACGAGCTTCCAGTAAAGCTTGTGCTTTTTCAGGGGCTTCCGAAGGCAGACAAAATGGAACTGATTATCCAGAAGGGTGTCGAGCTTGGCGTAAGCGAGATTTACCCTGTAGAGATGACGCGGTGCGTTGTTAAACTTGACGATAAAAAGAAAAAGAGCAAAACCTCACGATGGCAATCAATCAGTGAAAGCGCGGCAAAACAATCGGGGCGAACGGTCATTCCCGAAATTCATGAGCCCGTTCCTTTTGCGGATGCTCTGAAGATTGCAAAAAGCTTCGACCTGCTTCTTGTCCCCTATGAGTGTGCGGACAGTATGGCTACCCTCAGAGATAGGCTTTCACAGGTTAAAAGCGGAATGACAATCGGAATTTTTATCGGACCCGAAGGCGGATACGAAGAAAAGGAAATTGAAAAAGCAAAGGCGGCAGGTGGAGAAATCGTTTCGCTCGGCAAGAGGATTCTTCGCACGGAAACAGCAAGTATTGCCGCACTTGCAATCTGTATGTTCAATATTGAAGCTAATTTATAAGGTGGACAAAATGAATTTACCTCAGGATTTTACAACAAGAATGAAAGATCTTCTGGGCGACGATTACGAAAAGTTTATCGCATCCTTTGATGATTCTCCCGTGCGTTCTTTCAGAGTAAATACAAATAAAATATCCACAGAAGATTTTGAAAAAATCAATCCGTTCGGCGGAGAAAAAATCGGTTATGCTGACGGTGCATACTATTTTAACTATAACGGAATCGGCAACCACCCTTACCACCACGCAGGTATGATTTACATTCAGGACCCTGCGGCGATGAGTGTTGTTGCGAGTGTTGACATTCAGTCTGACTGGAAAGTTCTTGACCTTTGCGCCGCACCGGGCGGAAAATCAACCCAAGCGGCAGACAAGCTCACGGACGGACTTCTTGTTTCAAATGAAATCATTCCGTCACGTTGCAAAATTCTTACGGGAAACATCGAGCGAATGGGAATAAAAAATGCAATTACAACCTGCTCGGATGTTAAAAAACTTTCTGCACTTTTCGGTGAGGAATTTAATCTTGTCATCGTTGACGCTCCCTGCTCAGGCGAAGGAATGTTTCGCAAAGATGAAACGGCAATCAGCGAATGGAGCGCTGCAAACGTAAAACTCTGCGCTGACAGACAGGATGAAATCCTCAGCTATGCGAAAGACTTTGTCTGTGAGGGCGGTTATCTTATTTATTCCACCTGCACCTATTCACTTGAAGAAAACGAGATGTGCATTGACAAGTTTCTTTCAGAAAACAAAAATTTTGAGCTTGTTGAAGTTAACGGAAAGGTTAAAACCGCTACGGCTGACGGCATTTCCTTTGACGGTTGCAAAACAGAAAATATTACTTTCTGCAGAAGATTTTATCCTCACGTTTCAAAAGGCGAAGGTCAGTTCCTTGCACTTCTTAAAAAGACAAACGCGAACTACATAAATGTTAAAAGAGATAATGCCCTTGAAAAGCTTTCAAAGGCAGAAGAAAAGATTGTTTTTGATTTTCTTGATTCAACTCTCATCCATTACGATAAAACTTGCGTTAAAAAATATAAAGACAGTATTGTTTATTTTGAGTCTGATTTTGTTGTGCCAAAAGGTGTTGCTTTCTCCTGCGGTGTAACAATCGGCACAGTACAAAAGAATTACGTTCAGCCGCATCACCAATTCTTTATGGCGATGGGAAAGAATTTTAAAAGGCAGATTGAGCTGACAACTGAAGATGCAGACAGCTATCTTAAAGGCAACACAATCCCCTGCTCCTGCGAAAACGGATGGGCGACGGTTCTCATCGACGGTTGCACCCTCGGCGGAGTAAAAGTTGTCAACGGTACCGCAAAAAATCATTATCCGAAAGGATTAAGAAAAGTTTAGTCTGACAAATTAAAACCTTTTAAAAAATAACGCTGTACCGAAAATTATTATCGGTACAGCGTTTAACTGTTTATTACAGTCCAACTCCGTTTTCAAGCAAAGTCTTTACATAATCTAGAAACGCATCCGGCTGTAACTCAGGAATATTTAACATACCTTCAAATAACTCTGTATAGAAATCAGGATTAAAAAGTGACGGTAAAACCTCAATTCCTAATTCAAAAACCAACATCGGGATACAAACAGCGGCAATTAACGCCACAGGCATAGCTCCCATAAGTGCTGCAAAAAAAGACATAAAATTACCTCCTTGATTTGTTTTATTTTCTATATAATACCATCACTCCCCCCGAAAAATCAAGACATTTTTCGAGCGACAAGAAAACACACCCCGAAAGATTGCTTTGGGGTGTGTTTTGTCAGTTCAATATTATTATTCTTTAAAAAAATGCTCTTCAACTGTTGCGCAGATTGCGTGGTAGACGGGCAGATGAAGCTCCTGAATTTTAAAGGTTTCATCCTCGTTGACTACGATTGAAACGTCGCAGATTTCCTTGAGTCTGCCTCCGTTTCTGCCTGAAAGAGCCGCTGTTTTAATTCCCATCGACTTTGCAACGGCTGCCGCGGAATAAACATTCTTCGCGTTGCCTGATGTGCTGATACCTAGAAAGACATCGCCCTTTTTGCCTGTCGCAAGCACCTGCTGAGCATAAATCAGGTCAGGGTCGCAATCGTTGGCAAAAGCTGTTGTAAGTGCTACACCACTATTGAGCGTGAAAACAGGAAGACCCTGCTGAAGCATATCGAGATTAACGTTTTCAAGCTCGGGTGCAAAAGAAAGCATCTTAGCCTTTTTTTCTGCTGACAAGGGTCTTTTCTTCAGAAAACCCTTCATCAGCTCGCCTGCAATATGCTCGGCATCGGCACAGCTTCCTCCGTTTCCGCAGATAAGAAGCTTACCGCCCCACTCATAACAGTTTATAAGCATTTCGCAAAACAGACGGATATCTTTTTCGTTCTCCGTAAGAATCGGATACCGCTGTATAAGCTGTGAAATATAATCCATAAAATTCACTGCTTTCAAAAATTAATCATATAAGAAATCTTCAACGTTGAAGTCGTCATCGATGTCGCGGAATTCATCCTCACCTTCGATTTCGGGAATCTGTGCAAAGACTTCAAACTTTCTGCCCTGTGACCAGAGTGACGGAGTGACACGGATAGTGTATCCGCAACCGCCCGGAGTGAGCCATTCGTGCATTGAAGCTTCGGGCAGACCAAACATCGCAAGAAGAGCCATAATAACTCCACCGTGAGTTACGATTGCCGTCTTTGTTATGCCTGACTGAATTACACCGTCAATAACCTTTACCATAGTCTGTGCAATTCTCTGCGAAAAATCCTCGTTACTCTCTCCGAATGGCGGTGAAACACCTTTTTTACCTGCAAGCCAATCAGGGAAAACAGGATGATTTTCCAGTTCTTCTGCTGACTTTCCTTCGAACTCACCGAAGTTATATTCGATGAAACCGTCAATAATTATCGGCTCACAGTTCGGATAGATGAGCTTTGCCGTCTGCGTACAACGCTTCAGGGGGCTTGAAAAAACAGCTTCAACAGCAGGATATTTATAATCCGTTTTCATCTGATTTATCTGTTCAATTCCCTCGGCACTCAGTTCTTCATCCGTATGACCGATGTACTTTCCACCGACATTGCCCGCAGTCAGTCCGTTTCTTATAAGTTGAATGTAATAAGACTTCATTTGTTTTTACTGATCCTTTAATGTTGCTTTGTAAAGCTTGATATAAGTGTTTGCCGAACGGCCCCAGCTGTAATCACACTCAAGCGCACGCTGTGTAAGTGCCGCCCAGTCGTGGTTATAGTAAACAGTCAATGCACGGCGGATTGCATCGAGCATATCGTGAGCATTGTAGCTCTTGAATGTAAATCCGTTTCCTTCGCCGTCACCGCAGTCCGAGATAGAATCGCGAAGACCGCCTGTTTCGCGGACGATGGGCACTGTACCGTAACGCAGAGCAACCATCTGTGAAAGTCCGCAGGGCTCACTTTTTGAAGGCATAAGGAACATATCCGCGCCTGCATAAATCTTACGTGCAAGGTCGGGAATGAATCCGATACGAAGACCTACCTTATCCGGATACTTTGCGGCAATTTCTCTGAAGAAGCTTTCATATTCATAATCGCCCGAGCCGAGGACAACGAGCTGCATTTCGCTTGTTGCAAGAAGCTCGTCGAGAATACCCTTTACAAGGTCGAGACCCTTATGGGCAACGAGGCGGGAAACCATACCGATAATCGGCACGTCAGGACGTACGGGAAGGCCCATAACCTGCTGCAAATCCTCTTTGTTAAGCTTTTTGTCTTCGGGTTTAGCCGCTGAATAGTTAGCTCTGATGCTCTTGTCTGTTTCAGGGTCATAACCAAGCACGTCGATACCGTTAAGAATACCGCTGAGCTTGTATCTTCTTTCGTTGAGAATGCTGTCAAGACCGTGTGAATACCACGGGTCAAGAATTTCGTCGGCATATGACTGGCTTACTGTTGTAACCTTGTTGGCACATTCAATTGCGCCTTTCATAAAGTTTACACAGCCGTCGTATTCAAGGAGAGATGCGTGCTCCTGCGGAATACCTATAACGTCTTCGAGCACCTCTTTACCGTAAATACCCTGATACTGGATATTGTGAATTGTAAAAATTGTTTTGATGTTTTCATAACCCGGTGAATTTGCATACATTGCAGAATAGTAAACAGGTGTAAGCGCTGTCTGCCAGTCGTTACAATGAATGATATCGGGCTTGAAATCGATGTAAGGAATAATCTCAAGGATTGCTCTTGAGAAGAAAGCGAAACGCTCTGCATCGTCATACTGACCGTAGATTGTGTCGCGCTTGAAATAATACTGATTGTCAAGGAGATAGTAGATAACACCATTATACTTTGCTTCAAAAATTCCGCAATACTGACGGCGCCATGCTACGGGCACACAGATATGAGTGATAAACTTCATTGTGTCCTTAAGCTCCTGACGGATTGTATCGTAAAGAGGCATTACCACACGGCAACCGATAAGTCTTTTTCTGAGCGCCTGAGGCAAAGAGCCTGCAACGTCACCAAGACCGCCACTCGCCATAAACGGCAAAGCTTCACTTGCTGCATATAAAACCTTCATTAGTAATCACCCTTTCGTAAAATTTTGCTGAGATTAAATTACGATGCCCTTGCCGATGTAAACAGGGAATTTCTCGTCACCTGAAAGCACCTTGTTGGGCTTGATAACAACGTTCTTGTCCGCAACAACACAGTTGAGAGAAACGTCGTCACCGATATATGTGTTCTGCATAAGCACACAGTTTTTAATAACTGCATCCTTGCCGACGTGAACACCGCGGAAGAGGATGCTGTTTTCTACCTTACCCTCAATTACACAGCCGTCTGCAACGAGCGAATTGGTAACTTCGGAACCAAGACCGTAAATTGCCGGAACGTCGTCCTTAACCTTTGTATAAACAGGATGAGAACGGAAAAGTGCATTTCTTGTTTCCTTATCAAGCAAAGCCATATTTGCTTCGAAATAGCTCTGCATTGAATCAAGAAGCTTAACAAAACCTGTTACTTCATAACCGTAAATCTTAAGCTTTGAAACATTTCTCTTAAGAATGTCATCAGTAAACGAATGGAAACCGAGGCTTGTTGCTTCGTTGATAAGTCTTTCAAGCAAAGATTTTCTCATAAGAACGATATTAATTGAATAATTTTCAACGCCGTCCTTGAGTCTGCGTGAAACTGAATTAACCTTGCCGTCTTCCTCTACACCGAGGATTGCAAGCTCGGAAATTTCGGGAGTTTCACCGTTAACATAAGCGATTGTGATGTCCGCACCCTTTTCTTCGTGGAAAGCAAACATCTTTGTAAGGTCAAAGTTATAAAGTGCGTTACAGTCGCAAAGAAGAACATATTCCTCATCGGAATACTGAAGGAAGTTCATAACACCTGCAACAGCTTCAATTCTGCCCGAATAAAGTCCTGTGTTTGCAGAGTTGAACGGAGGAAGGATATAAAGACCTCCGTTCTTTCTTGAAAGGTCCCAGGCACGTCCGTTTCCGACGTGGTCCATAAGTGACTGATAGTTACTCTTTGTAATAATACCAACCTTACCCATTCCGCTGTTTACCATTACAGAAAGGTTGAAGTCGATAAGACGGTAGCGTCCGCCGTAGGGCACAGAGCCCATTGAACGCATAGATGTCAATTCGTTAAGATAATTATCAAAGTTATTTGAAAAAACAAGTCCGAGTACATTATTGGCTCTCATCATTCTGCCCCCTTTACATCTTCGCCGATCATTGCTTTGGGTTCAACACAAGCACCCTTGCCGACAGTTACTTTCGGGCCGACAACTGCAACGCCCCAATCTTCGAGGTTTGCCATATCTTCGGGTCTCTTGCCGACGCAGGCACCGCCTTCAACAGTTACGTTTTCAGCAACGATTGCGTACTGAACCTTTGCGCCCGATTTGATAACGCTTCCCGGCATAATGATTGAATCCTTAACGATTGCACCCTCTTCAACGTCAACATTTGCAAAAAGAACGGAGAAATCAACTTCGCCTTCGATTTCGCAGCCTTCTGCAATCATTGAATTCTGTACCTTTGCAGTGTCTGCAACGTAGTGCGGACAGGTTACGGGATTCTTTGCGTAAATCTTCCAGCTTGAATCTGTAAGGTCAAGGTCAACCTGAGGATTAAGAAGGTCAAGGTTAGCCTCCCACAAGCTGTCAATTGTACCAACGTCTTTCCAATAGCCGTCAAATTCATAAGCAAACATTCTCTCGCCTGCTTCGTGCATTGCAGGGATGAGGTCGTGACCGAAGTCGTTGCTTGATGACGGATTTGCTTCATCGTCAAGAAGATACTGACGGAGCTTTTTCCATGAGAATACATAAACGCCCATTGAAGCCTTGTTTGAACGGGGATTCTTCGGCTTTTCTTCAAACTCTGAAATTGAGCCGTCGTCATTAACGATCATAAGACCGAAACGTGAAGCCTCTTCCCATGGCACTTCAAGCATTGCGATTGTACAGTCGGCATTCTTTTCCTTGTGGAAGCCGAGCATCTTTGAATAGTCCATCTTATAGATATGGTCACCGGAAAGGATGAGGACATATTCGGGGTCATATCTGTCAATGA
This sequence comes from Acutalibacteraceae bacterium, assembly GCA_045589535.1. Taxonomy (GTDB): domain Bacteria; phylum Bacillota; class Clostridia; order Oscillospirales; family Acutalibacteraceae; genus CAG-488. The sequence goes on from JAZNPE010000085.1 coordinate 86,932, forward strand.
AATTGATATTCTGATAGATAGCGTTTGCTGTGCCCTTGTACCATTCTGTACCCTGAATCTGCTGATACGGAGAAAGGATATGAACACCGCCGTCTGCACGGTCAAGGTCCCATGCCTGTCCGTTTCCGATATAATCGTTAAGCTCAAGAGGCTGATACTGTGTAAGTACGCCCACTGTGTAAATACCTGAGTTTACACAGTTTGAAAGCGGGAAATCGATAATTCTGTATTTTCCGCCGTAGGGTACGGCAGGTTTGGCGATGTTTTTAGTCAGTATCCCGAGTCTGCTTCCCTGTCCGCCTGCAAGGAGCATTGCGATACATTCGTGTTTGCGTGACATTAAGTGCTGCCTCCTTTTTATTTCGTCGCATTTTTTGCGGCATTTTCTTTGGTTGTTTTTCTTTTTCTCGAAACCGGAGCTTTGAGATATATTACACTCAGACCCGGAAGGTCGAGCGAAATGCTGTTTTCGAAGCCGTGCATCGGAGCTTTCTTGCTCTTCACACTGCCTGTTGTTCCTTTGCCCTTGCCGCCGAATTCTTCCGCATCCGTATTAAGAACAACCTTGTAGCTGCCCGCCTTCGGGACACCGATGCGGTAGTTCCCGCGGTCAACGGATGTGAAATTACACACGGCAATAATTTCTTTTTTGTTCTTATCAATTCGCCTGAAGGCTATTACCGAATTGTCAACGTCGTCGTTGCTTATCCAGTTGAAGCCTTCCCAGTTGTAATCAATCTCCCAGAGTGCAGGAGTTGATTTGTAAAGCTCATTGATTGTTTTGACGAAATGCATATGCTTGCGGTGAGCCTCGTAGTCAAGCAAGAGCCAATCAAGACCCTGCTTGTAATTCCACTCAATGAACTGGCCGAATTCCTGACCCATAAACATAAGCTTTTTGCCCGGATGAGCCATCATATAGCCGAGGAACGAACGGACACCTGCAAACTTTTCTTCATATTCGCCCGGCATCTTATTGATAAGCGAGCATTTACCGTGAACAACCTCGTCGTGCGAAATCGGCAAAACAAAGTTTTCTGAAAAAGCATAGAAGAAAGAGAATGTGAGGTTATTGTGGTTGAACTTTCTGTGAATTCCGTCCATTGAGAAATATCTCAGGCAGTCGTTCATCCAACCCATATTCCATTTGAAGTTGAAACCGAGGCCACCGTCACAGACAGGCTTTGAGACCATTGGCCAGGCTGTGCTTTCCTCTGCAATCATCAGTACGTCACCGTATTCACGGAAGATTGCGGTGTTGAGCTTCTGCAGGAATTCGATTGCTTCAAGGTTTTCGTTTCCGCCGTTTTTGTTCGGCCTCCAATTGCCTTCGGTACGGCAATAATCAAGATAAAGCATTGAAGCAACGGCATCAACCCTGAGTCCGTCGATATGGTATTTTTCAAGCCAGAAGAGTGCGCTTGAGGTGAGGAAGCTTCTTACTTCATTTTTACCGTAGTCAAAAACTCTTGTTCCCCACTGCTTGTGCTCACCCTTGAGCATATCTTCATATTCGTAAAGCGGCTGACCGTCAAACTCGTAAAGACCGTGAGCGTCCTTCGGGAAATGGGCAGGTACCCAGTCAAGGATAACACCCAATCCTGCCTCATGACACTTATCCACAAAATACATAAAATCCTTCGGTTCGCCGTAACGCGAGGTCGGTGCGAAGTATCCCGTCACCTGATATCCCCACGAGCCGTCAAACGGATGCTCGCTTATCGGAAGAAGCTCTACGTGAGTATATCCCATTTCTTTTACATATTTTGTCAATTCGTCGGCAAGCTGACGGTAAGAGTAAAATATTTCTTCACCGTGAACCTTCCACGAGCCGAGGTGTACCTCGTAAATATTCATCGGGCTTTCGTAGGCAGACTTTGTCTTACGTGTTTTCATCCACGTTGAGTCTTTCCACTCATAGCCTTCAATATCGTAAAATTTCGATGCTGTTTCGGGACGTGTTTCCGCGTGGAATGCATAAGGGTCGGCTTTTAAGATTCTTCTGCCGTCCCGCGCTGTGATGCAGAATTTATAGGTATCAAACTGATTGATATTTTCAATGAAACATTCCCAGATTGATCCGTCGGAAAGACGATACATATGGTTTGCATCGTTATTCCAACCGTTGAATTCGCCAACGACACTCACTGCCTGTGCATTCGGTGCCCAGACACGGAAAACAACCCTGCCGTCGTCGACACGGTGCGCCCCGAGAAACTCGTATGCCTTTGCGTTGTTTCCCTGATGGAACAGATACAATGGAACATCGTTCGGATGATTTTCCTTGTTCATTTTCAATCCCTCCCTTTAAATAGGCGGACTTATCCACTTATACATTTATTATTTTACCAAAGCACAAAACAAAATTCAAGTAATTTTGACTATAATATTCAAATGATATGTAGAAATTTATCGACCGTTTTGTGTATTTTGTTACAAAAAAAGAACTGTCGGGCAGACGAAAACGTCTGCCCGACAGGTTTAAATCTTTATTCCGGAATTAAAATAAGCCTTTGATTGCCTGCGGAAGAAGAACTGCAACATAGCTGTAAAGCATTCCGATGATTTCAGAAACGATATTTGAAATATAATCGTCGATGTTTGAAACGTTATCTGTCGGAAGGTTTGTCGGCTCGAATTCAGTCTTCTGAGAAAGATCCTTTTTGATTGCGTACTTGTCGATAAGAGTGATTTCCTGAGTTTCGTCGTCAACAAGGTATGACTTGATGATAACCTTGTCACCGTCAACAACAGTTGTCATAAAGCAACCGCCCATATCTCTTGTTGAAAGGTCGAAAGCACAAGCTTCTTTGATCGGATCAATCGGAGTGTCGTTGAGGCCGTATCTCTTTGTACCTGCTGTTGAGGGAAGGATATGAACTGTTCCGTCAGGGTTGTTTGCGAATGTAACTTCTTCACCCTTGTAGTTCTCTGTTACATATGTAACGTTTTTAACAACCTCATCACCGATAACGGGATGTGAACGGTAGTAAACGTGGTCGTGACCTGCATATACAAAGTCGATATCAAGCTCGGCAAAAATTTCGCCGAGAACGTTTCTCATAATGATTGTATCCGGCTTGTTGATATTCTTGCCCTCAGAGAACATAGCTCTGTGCATAAACACGAACTTCCAGTCTGCATCGGAAGCTGTCATATCGTTGATAAGCCAGTTTCTCTGTGACTGTGACATCGGATACATATCGTTTGTGTTAAGAACTGCAATGTGAGCATTGCCGTAATCAAATGAATAGTAAACACCGTTTACCCAGTTAACGTTTGACTCTGTGTTCTCGTTTGAAAGGTTGAACATTGAGTTAAAAACGTTGATGTTGAGCTTGTTTGTGATGTTACCGTCATGGTTACCTGCTGCAGGAGCAAGCGTTGTTGACATATTTGAACAAGCAAAGTTTTTGAAGTACCAATCCCACTCTTCGTTTGTACAGTCGTTTACGAAGTCACCGAGGTTAGCCGTAAATTCTGATTCGGGAAGAGTTGCCATAGCACCCTTAATTGTGTTAGCAGCCTGTGCAAAGTTTTCGTCACTGCTTGCCTGTACGTCAGCGATTGTGATGAATGAAAACTCATCGTCACCGTCATCTGTTCTGAATGTACCTGCTTCGCTCCAGAGATTTTCTGACTTATCGCCTACACGGTATGTGTACTCTGTGCCTGCTTCAAGGTCAGAAACCGTTACCTTGTGGCAGTACTGGTCACGGAACTGATAAATGTTATCTGAAGAATATGTTGCAGCGTTTGCGAATGTGCCGTCAAACTTTGCTGTCTTAACGATCTGAACATCAGCATCAGAATAGTTCTCTGTGTACCAGCAGAAACCTCTTGATGTCATCGGGTCACCGTTAAAAGAAACGCTTACTCTTTTGACTGCATCTGTAGCTTCCTCAGCAGATGTTGCAATTCCTGAAATGCCGAAAGCAAATGTAAGACAAAGAACAACTGCAAGGATTTTCTTTGAAATCTTTTTCATAAATATATCCTCCTTGAAAAGTTTTACAGAACCATTATACACCAATTGTCAATACACGTATCGGTGTAAAAAACATTTTCTTTTTTGTGCAAAATTACAATTAATCTTCAATCCTGAATTTCCTGAACATTACGTTTTTGCGGTAATGCGTATACGTCAGGTAAACGTATTCCCCGTCCGTTATAGCCGCAGGGTAAGAAAACTCCGCCTCGGTATCCTCGTCCCTCTCAACCTCAACCGCAGGAAGGAAGGTGTCACCGTTATCCTTTGTTATCGCGTAGGAGATAATGTTTCTATCACCCCAACCGGCATAGGCTATGGGATTGTAGAAAACCGCAACGTCACCGTTCGGAAGTTTTACGCAGTCGATACCGCTGTTATTGTTCGGAAGGTCTGTTTTTTCTGCAGGTGACCAATCAACAAGATTTTCTGAAAAGCTTCGCATAACGTAGCCTTCCGTTGAACGCAGAAATGCATAAACTTTTCCGTCAGCTTCCCAGAGTGTCGGCTGAATTATACCTTTGCCGACAGCCTTTTCGTGGTCAAAAAATATTGTTTTGCTCTTCTGCCACGTCTTGCAGTCATCGCGCGAAAAGTCGATGAAAGAGTCCCACGTTGTTGCTGTTTCGGCTGATGCAGGCGCAACAACAGTGCCGTCAGAAAGGACTATTGCTTTATTTTTGACAGGACCGCGTCCGTCCGATACATCACCCTCAACAAGCTCGACAGCATCCGACCATGTCTTTCCGCCATCGGTTGACTTGCGAAGATACGTCTGCCAGTTTGTGATTTTCTTGCCTATCTTGAAAAAAAGATAGATTGTTCCGTCCTTTTCAAGAAGCACAGGGTTCCAGCAAGGAACATTATCTGTAAAAGACACCTGTTCGGGGGCAGACCATTTTCCGTTTTCATTGACAGAGAGAAAAATTCTTACGTCATCGTTGCCCTCTTCCGTTCCCGCAAAGTAAGCGCAAAGAAGCTTTTCGCCAACCTTGAGGATTGTGGATGCGTGGCACTGCGCGAAAAATTTATCCTGCTCAAAAACCAATGATTTTTCAATTTCAACCAATCTCATAATTATCTCTTTGAAAGTACTTCTGCTTCGTACTTTTCAACCTCCTCAAACCAGCTTTCACCTACGGGCACGCCGCAACGTGCGCAATATTCATTCCATACGTCTGCAAACGGATATGTCTTCATTTCTTCCTGAAGTGCAAGAAGCTTCGTTGTGTTCGCACCGTCCTGAAGGGCAGTCAATTCTGCGTGCGGAGTAAGAAGAGCATTGAGCATTGCTTTCTGTACGTTGCGAAGACCGATTACCCAAGCGGCAACGCGGTTGATTGAAGCGTCAAAATAGTCCGTTGCGATGAACACACGGTCAAGTGCATCGTTAGCAACGATTTCTTTTGCAATTTCCTTTGTTTCGTCATCAAAAATGATAACGTGGTCGCTGTCCCAACGTACACCTCTTGTCACGTGAAGAGCAATCTTTTCGTTGAAAAGAAGAAGTGAAGAAATCTTATCCGAAACAACTTCCGTCGGGTGGTAGTGGCCGTTATCCATAAGCGGAGTTATACCTTTATAATTCACATAAGAAAGGCTGAACTCAGCTGAACCTACGGTATATGATTCAAGACCGATGCCGAAAACCTTTGATTCAAGAGTTATGTAAACCTTTGACTTGTCGTAGGGTACTGCAAGAATTTCATCAAGCGATTTCTTGAATCTTGCTCTCGGAGAAAGTCTGTCCGCAGGGATATCCTTGTATCCGTCGGGAATCCAGATGTTCATAACGCAGGGAACGCCTGTTTCGTTTGCGAAATATTCCGCAATCTTAAGGCAAGCCTTGCCGTGATTTACCCAGAAGGTTCTTGTTTCTTCATCGGGTGAAGAGAGAGTAAGGTTATCCTTCACCATCGGGTGTGAGAAGAAAGTGGGGTTAAAGTCAATGCCCATTCCTCTTTCCTTTGCGTACTCAACCCATTTTGCAAAATGCTTGGGTTCAATTGCATCTCTGTCTGCAAATTCGCCGTTCTCAAAAATCGCATAGCAAGCGTGAAGATTAAGCTTCTTCTTGCCCGGGATAAGCGAGCAGGCCTTGTCGATATCTGCCATAAGCTCGGCAGGTGTTGTTGCTTTACCGGGGTAGTTGCCCGTTGTCTGGATACCACCGGAAAGAGCTTCCTTTGAGTCAAATCCGACAACATCGTCACCCTGCCAGCAGTGCATTGAAATCGGCAATGCAGAAAGCTTTTCAATAGCAGCTTCTGTGTCGATTCCTATTTTAGCGTACATATCTTTTGCATATTCGTAACGTGTCATAAATTAACCTCCGTTTGTGTTCATATACATTTCAATACTAACACAAAACCGCTGAAAAAACAACAGCATATTATCTTGATTATGTTTAATTTTTGGTTTAAAATATATACCATAATATATATGGAGTGATTTTATGGGTAAAATTATTGCCGTCGGCGGAGGACGCTACGATGACGGTGAAATCAAAAACGTTCTTGAATACATCGCATCGTGTGCAAACAAAGAAAACCCGAAAGTGCTTTTTCTTCCGACCGCAGGCTTTGACGATATTGAGGGCGACGAGCATATCAGGGATATTTTCCTTGGTTGCGGATGCAGTTTTGACTATCTTTTCCTGACTGATAAAACTCTTACCAAAGACGATATCCGCGAAAAAATCCTTTCTTCGGACGTTATTTATGTCGGCGGCGGCAACGTTGAATTTATGATGAACACCTGGAACGAAACGGGCGCTTCCGATGTCCTTCGTGAGGCTTACGAAAAAGGTATAATTATGTCGGGCTACAGTGCAGGTGCGGTCTGTTGGTTTGCCGAGGGTTATGATGACTGCGGCCCCGACAGAAGTTTCATTTTCTGCGACTGTCTCGGTATTCTTCCCTACAGTGCCTGTCCGCATTTTGAGGGTAACGGTTGGTACAACTTCAAGGATGAAATCAAGAACCGTCCCCTTTCGGGTATGGGAATTGAAAACGGTGCGGCACTTATTTACGATAACGGAAGCTTCAGCACAATGCACGGAAACGATGTCGGTTATGTGTGGCTTTTCGACAAAGATAAAAATTATGAGGGTTCAACACTCTGATTTCATTTGACTTGATTTTCAAATTGTGATAAAATATCTGCATCTTTTATACATTTCAGGAGGTATTTACTATGAAAAAGATTCTTGCAGTACTTCTTGCTGTAATGATGATGCTCTCTCTTGCATCAGTTTCATTCGCAGCAGATAACAGCAAAAACGGCAACCTTCAGTTCGGTTCAGACGGAAAGTTTGAGATAATGCTCGTTGCTGACCCTCAGGACGGCTTCCCCATTGAAGAAGACTTCAAAAACGCTTTCAACCAGGCTCTCGACAAGGCTCAGCCCGACCTCGTTATCTTCCTTGGCGACATCGTTATGTCTGCTGAAACAGACGAAGAATACTGGGCAGGCTACGCTGACCTTCTCAACCCCCTTGTTGACAGAGACATCCCGTTCACACTTGTTTTCGGCAACCATGATGATCAGGATGCGCACAAGGGCTCAACAAAGGACGAGAAGCTTGCAAAGTATATGGAATTTGACAACTGTCTCGCTTACGATGCAGACCCTGCACTCCACGGTTCAGGTACACACAACCTTGAAATCCTCTCATCAGACGGTTCAAAAACAGCATTTAACCTCTGGATGATGGACAGCGGTGACTACATTGAAGACGGTTACGACTGTGTTCGTGCTGACCAGCTCGAATGGTACGAAGGCGTAAGCAAAGAGCTTGAAGCTGCAAACGGCGGCAAGGTTCCTTCACTTATGTTCCAGCACATCGTTCCTGCAGAAGTTGCAAAGGAAGTAATGTTCACAGTTAAAGGCGACCTCGGTGCACTCGGTTCAACAAATTTCTCAGACGGTACAGCAGCTACATACCTTCCCAACATCTGGGGCTTTGAAGAAGGCTGGATGTTTGAGCAGGCTTGTCCTTCACCTGACTGCGAAGGACAGTGGGATGCAATCACAGAGCGCGGCGATGTTCTCGGTGTTTTCTTCGGCCACGACCACATCAACACTTATGTTGCAAACATCAACGGCATCGATGCTGTTAACGTTCCCGGTTCAACATACAATTCATATTACGATATGCTTGCTCAGGGCTTTATGATGATCTCTCTTGACGAGGATGATCTTTCAACATATGAAAGAACAATGCTCTACACATCAGACCTCGCTCTTGAGGAAGGCTCAAAGCTTCCCGAAGGTAACCACAGCAAGGCATATTATCAGTTTGCAAATTTCTTCAGACCCGTTATGAACTTCATCGTAAAGGCAATGAGAGTTGTTCTTTACCCGTTCTTCTTCTGGGCCGCATAAGTTAACATAAGCACCGACCGCACAGGTTTCACTGTGCGGTTTTTTGTTTGCCAAATTCGGGTTTGTCTTTTTCTTTGTTGCCACCTCATCCGCCTCGTTCCTCGGCACCTTCTCCTCAAGGAGAAGGCTGAAAAACTACGCAAATCCAAGGCTTCCACTTGAGGGGAAGCTGTCACGAAGTGACTGATGAGGTGTAGGTTGCAACGCAACCGTCATCACATAAATACCCATATAAACCCGAATTATTCGGCGCGTTTTGAATTGTGTTTATGATTGAATAATGCGAACCTCCACTTGTCAGGGGAGGTGGCAAACCGTAGGTTTGACGGAGGGGTAGTTTAGTTAAAAATTTAATGAAACGATGTGCTTTTCGACTTCTCTCCCTCAGTCTCGCTAACGCTCGCCAGCTCCCTCGTCAGAGGGAGCT
>JAZNPE010000086.1:0-7708 GCA_045589535.1 Acutalibacteraceae bacterium
CACGCAAACTTAAAATACAAATACGGAAAAAGAAGTTTTTGGTGCAGAGGATACTATGTTGATACGGTAGGAAGAAACAAAAAGGTAATAGCAGAATATATCAAGAACCAGCTTGAAGAAGATTTTGCAGCAGACCAGATAAGTTTCAAAGAATACATAGACCCGTTCACGGGTGCCAAGAATAAGTAAGCAAAAATAAACAGCCGCACGAGAGCGGCTGTTTGAAATAGTAATGCGATGTCAAACTTCTGTGCCGACTTTTAGTCGGCAAGCCAGCAGGCGGGCCTTATAGGGCCTGTGCAAACCACCAGTTCAACTGGTGGTTATGATTGGTTATTATTCACCGATTTCTTTCTTTGCAACCTTGTCAAATACATCGGTAACGTCCTTTGACGGAGCCTTTGTGATGAGTGTAACAACAATTGCAACAATAAGGCTTGCGAAGAATCCGGGGATGATTTCGTAAATTCCGAGATCCTTGAGGAAGATAAGCCAGAGAATATCCACAGCAGCACCTGTGATGATACCTGCAACAGCACCTGCGAAGTTAAATCTTCTCCAGAAGAGTGAGAGCATAATTGCGGGACCGAATGCTGCACCGAACACGCCCCATGCATTTTCAACAAGATCCATAATTGTACCTGAATTCGGGTTAGCAGCAATAAGAACTGCGATAACAGAAATTGCAAGAACAACGAAACGTCCAGCCCAAAGCATTTCTTTGTCAGAAGCTTTATTCTTGCGGATAATGGGCTTGTAAACGTCAACTGAGAATGCTGATGATGAAGCAAGAAGCTGTGAGTCTGCTGTGCTCATTGCAGCAGCGAGGATAGCTGAAAGGATAAGACCGCTGATAAGAGCAAACGGGAACAGCTTACGAACCATCTGAATAAATACTGTTGAGCTGTCAGCAATTTCGCCAAGGAGTAAGTGACCTACAATACCTGCAAGAACTGAGAATGTAAGGATAAGTACAGTCCATGTGATACCGATTTTTGCACTCTTCTTAAGGTCTTTATCAGAACGGAGTGACATAAAGCGGATGATGATATGAGGCATACCGAAGTAACCAAGACCCCAACCAAGACCTGAAACAACGTCTTTCCAGTTAGAGAAAAGATTCCAATAATTGTCGGGAAGCTGACCCATTGTCATTGCGCCTTCACCTGAGTTGATGATACCGAGTGCGAAAAGGGGAGCGACAAGGAGAGCACCGAGCATGAGAAGACCCTGGAAGAAGTCTGTCCAACAAACCGCTGAGAAACCGCCGAGGAATGTGTAAAGAATGATAATAACAGCAGCAAGGTACATTGCCAAAGTTGCATCAATACCCATAACTGTGTTGAAAAGTGTACCGCAAGCCTTGATGCTTGATGCAGCGTAAACTGTGTAAGCAATAAGGAAAATTACAGCACAGATAACCTGAAGAGCACGGTTGCTTGAACGGAATCTGTTTGTAAGATACTGCGGAATAGTGATTGAATCGTCAGCAGCGATAGAATAGCGACGAAGACGAGGTGCTTCAATAAGCCAACTCAATGTGTAGCCGATGCCAAGACCGATAGCAATCCAAGCCTGACCGATACCTGCCGCATAAATAGAAGCGGGAAGACCCATAAGAACCCAGGCACTCATATCTGAAGCACCGGCTGACAAAGCAGAAACCCAAGGTCCCATCTGACGTCCTCCGAGGAAGTAACCTTTGTCACCGCCGGATTTTGAGCGTACGAAGAAGTATACGCCGATTCCGATCATAAAAATGAGGTATACGCAGAAAACAATCATTTCTCCGTATTCTTTTAAAATGTTCATAATATATCTCCTCAAAACAAATTTGACATATTATATCACTTTTTGTTGTATCAATCAAGTGCTTTTTTATAATAATACTTTAAATTGCTAAATTATTATTAGAAAAATGAAAAATATTCTGAGCTTTAAATAGAAAAAATCACCACTCTCAGATGAAAAGAGTGGTGAAAGGTATTATTCTTTTGAAAACATTTCCTTGCCGACACCGCAAAGAGGACAGACAAAATCGTCAGGCAGTTCTTCAAATTTTTGGCCGGGCTCAATACCGTGCTCCGGATCACCGATTGCCTCGTCATAAACCCAACCGCATACGTCACAAATATATTTCATCTCAAAAACCTCCTTAATGCAAGTTTTTCCTTGTGATGTTACAGTTATTCATATTTATTGCGTATTCAATAAATTCGAATTTGTCATTTGTTTTTGCATAATATATTACAAAAGCTGTATTTATAAACTCCGCCGGTTTTAGTTTCTTTAATTCCGTTTTTCAAAACTATCTCCGCTATTGATCCTTCGGGAATTTCGATTTCAACAAATGTTTTGTCGTTCTCTTTCTTCCATTCGCATCTGATTGTGCCGAGGGGGGATTCGATTTTCGTTTTTGCCCACTGCATACCGCATTCTGTTTCAGGAGCAACCGTGAATGTCTTGTATCCGGCTTTTATATTACGGATGCCTGCAATATGAGAATAGAGAATCTCGTCAAAAGTTCCGAGGAAATAATGGTCAAGCGAACGTGTTGAAGGTTCCCATGCCTCCCAGGCACTAGTTGAATCTTTTTCAATCCAATAACCCCAGCTCGGATAAGTTGTTTGTGTCAGCACTTTATAAGCAATGTCTGCGTGACCTGTATTGAAAAGCACGGGAAGAAGATGCTTTGTACCCGTACAACCCGTATCAAGGTGATAACCGTGAGCTACGATATCGTCAACAAGGTTGCTTATAACAGCTTCCTTGTTTTCTTCATCAACCATTCCGAACGAAAGAGGAAGAAGGTTTGACGTCTGTCTGTATTTGCGTCTGTTACCCTTCGGGTCCCAATGGGTTGTTTCGTAAATCTGTTTTTCTGCATTGTAGAATTTTTGGTTGAAGTCTTTGCGTATTCTTTCTGCTACGGTAAGATATTCTATTTCGTCATCTTTGCCGAGAATCTTTGAAATTTCAGCCATAGATTTTAGCATAGAATAAATATAAGCTGTACAGCAGATTTCAGCACCCTCGGACGGGTCGCATATCATCTCGCTGAATTCATCATTCGATGGCGCAACCCAGTCGGAAAGCTCACGTACTCTCCATGTACCGCCGAAGCTGTCGATGTCTTTTATGTCATTAAGCGCAAATTCGCGCAGATGCGGATAAAGCTTTTCTGCAAAATCAGTATTGCCACAGAAATCGATAAGAGCCTTTGTGCCGAAAACAAAAACAGTATTCCATACGGGTGAATTGCCGACACCCCAACCTGAGGTAGGAACAATGACGGGGACTGTCCCGTAATCCTTGAAACAGTCGTCCATAATATCAATAAACTGCGCCATATAGTTGCTCATATCGAAGTTATACATCATTGTTTCAATTGCACAGTTTGCATCGCCGAGCCAACCGTTTTTCTCAAAAACAGGTGTGTCTGTAGGCTTCCATTGGAAGTTGTTGAGCAAGGTTCTTCTCATAAGAGAATGGAGTTTGTTCACAAGCTCGTCCGAACACTCAAAAGAACCGATTGATTCCACGTCATTAGCAATTCTGTAGAGCGTAATATCGTCTGCAGTGAGGTTTTGAGCGTGGTTAGCGATTTCGATATAAAGGAAGCCTTTGTAGCTGAATTTCGGCTCAAAAAGGGCAGGGGAGCCGTCTGAAATAAAGCAGTCCTTCTGAATGAAATCAAGGGGCCACCAATGTCCGTCGCGTCCCTGATTGCCACCGATTCTGAGAACGTGACCGTCGTCTGTCAGCTTCTCACCGTAGATGATTGTAACTTTTTCGTCCTTCGGTGCATCAATTCTGATTTTTGCCCAACCGGTAATCATTTCGGGAGCTTTGATAAGCAGATTTCCGTTATCAAGACGGGTAATGCTTTCGGGCCTGAATTCATCAATACGGCGGATGAACGGCTCAGTGTGTTCTTTGAGTTTACCTGCAGGTGCAACAACGGGGATTGCGTTTTTCCATTCAAACTCTCTGCGACGTGCATCGTATGTTTCACCGTAGTAAATACTGTTTGAAACCGTAGGACCGTCCTTTGTAACGAGCCAGCTTTCGTCAGTTGCGATTGTTTTTCCGTCCATTTCGATATCTGCAATCAATTTCGGAGCTGAGCGCCACGATGCCGTGTCCCAGTTCCACACGTCTGTGGTTTCGTTAAAAAAACTGTTGCCGAGCTCGATTGTGACGGTGTTTATACCTTCAACAAGCAGGTCGGATATGTCAAAAACTCTGTAAAACACGGTCTGAGTGTATTGTGAATGAGGCGGATTGAGAAGTGTATTGTCGGGAAGACCGCCGTTTATTTTTAACTCAAAAAGACCGAGTCCGCTTATGTAAATCTTTGCGTCCTTCGCTTTTTTATCAAGAGTAAATTCCTTTTTGAAGATGGGTGCAAAACGGTCTTCTACAGTCATATCTGCACCAATCCATATTCCTTTAAATTTATGTATCATATTCATACCTCAAAAAATTAAAGGTTGTATCAACGGGGATACAACCTTTGTTTTAATTAATATGCCTTGCCCCAGTAAAGCATCTTTGTTGCGGGCTTTCCGCAGCAAACGCAAGTGTCTGAAAGATTTTCCTGTTCGAAGGGGATACAACGTGATGTAACACCTGCTTCTTCCTTAAGCTTATCTTCACAAGCACGGTCGCCACACCACATAGCCTTGATGAATCCGGGCTTGTTGTCTGCGATATCCTTAAGCTCTGCAAAATCCTTTGCAGTGAATGTCATACTTGCACGGCGGTCATAAGCCTTCTGATAAAGACCGTCGTGAACAGCCTTAAGAAGCTCAGGAACCTTTGTTTCAAGCTCATCAAGAGAAACAAAAATCTTTTCGCCACTGTCACGTCTTACGATAACACACTGGTTATTTTCAATGTCCTTAGGACCGATTTCAAGACGGAGGGGAACACCCTTCATCTCGTATTCAGCAAACTTCCAACCCGGGCTGTTGTCGCTATCGTCAAGCTTAACTCGGCATACGTCGGAAAGCCTTGAATAAAGCTCGTTAGCCTTGTCAAGAACACCTTCCTTGTGCATTGCAATTGGAATGATGACCATCTGCACGGGAGCAACAGCAGGGGGAAGAACAAGTCCGTTGTCGTCACCGTGAGTCATAATGATTGCACCGATAAGACGTGTTGTGCAACCCCATGATGTCTGGAACGGATGATGCTGTTTGTTGTCCTTACCGCTGTAAAGAATATTGAATGCTTTAGCGAAACCGTCGCCGAAGAAATGAGAAGTTGCGCTCTGAAGAGCTTTACCGTCGTGCATAAGAGCTTCAATTGTGTATGTATCTTCAGCTCCTGCAAAACGTTCTTTTTCTGTTTTTACACCCTTGACAACGGGCATAGCGAGATAATTCTCGCAGAAGTCAGCGTAAACGTTAAGCATACGGATTGTTTCTTCCTGTGCCTCTTCACTTGTTGCGTGGATTGTATGACCTTCCTGCCAAAGGAATTCTCTTGAACGAAGGAACGGACGAGTTGTCTTTTCCCAACGTACAACGCTTACCCACTGATTATAAAGCTTGGGAAGGTCACGGTAAGAATGAATGATGTTTGCATAATGCTCACAGAATAGAGTTTCTGAAGTGGGTCTTACGCAAAGTCTTTCTTCAAGCTTTTCGTTACCGCCGTGAGTTACCCATGCAACCTCGGGAGCGAAGCCTTCAACGTGATCCTTCTCCTTGTTGAGGAGGCTTTCGGGTATAAACATCGGCATGCAAACGTTTTCGTGACCTGTCTTTTTGAACATAGTGTCAAGTGTCTTCTGGATGTTTTCCCAGATAGCGTAGCCGTAAGGTCTTATAACCATACAGCCCTTGACGCTTGTGTATTCGATAAGCTCAGCTTTCTTAACAACGTCTGTATACCATTTAGCGAAATCTTCGTCCATTGACGTGATTTCTTCAACCATTTTTTTCTGCTGTGCCATTTTAAAGTTTCCTGCCTTTCAGATTGTAACGGCTCTGTGCCGCGGATATTATTCGTGTTCTTCGATGTATTTTACCATATCCTCTACAGTACGGATATTTTCAAGAGCTTCATCGGGCACTTCAATGCCGAATTCATCTTCAATGCTCATAATTAGATCAACGACGTCAAGGCTGTCTGCGCCAAGGTCATCAAGAATATGGCTGTCATATGCGATTTCTTCTGCATCAAGTTCAAGCTGGTCAGCAATGATTTCCTGTAACTTTTCGAAGATTGACATAAAAACGACTCCTTTATTTTTAATATTAAATAATTATTAATTATAATAATCAGTCCATTACAAAATATTAGTGATTTTTTGCACTTTTGTCAATAGTTTAAGAATAATTTGTTGTTATGAAAGTAGTTTATACGCTGTTAAGGTTTTTAACAAATCGCATTTATTAGCTGTAAAATGAATAAAAACAGGATGTAAAGAAAATTGCTTTACGTAAAGGCTTTAAACTTGACTGTGTGGAAAACTCGGTGGAAAATGTGGAAAACTCAACGTAGAATCAATGTTTTTTACTGAAAATTGTGGAAAATTTGTAAAGTTGAAAAGCTTTACTTGCAATTTTCAACACACTTTGACAAGACTTTAACATTCAGCTTATTCATTAAAAACTGTATATCCCGTTACGGATTATTCACTGCAGTCGGTAACGCGATGTGCAAGCTCGTGCAGTTGCTCCATACTTGAAAGCATACCTACCTCCTGGCGGAAGGCTGCAGCTCCGCGGATGCCCTTTATGTACCAGGCGGCGTGTTTTCGTGCCTCTCTCATGCCCACTCTTTCGCCTTTATAGCGGCAGATAAGCTCAATGTGATTTATCATAACTCTCATACGTTCTGCGATATCGGGCTCGTCGGGCATTGTGCCGTTTTCAAGGTATGAATTGATGTTTTCAAATATCCAGGGTCTGCCCAGAGCACCGCGGCCTACCATAAGGAAATCGCATCCGGTTTCGTCGAGCATACGTTTTGCACTCTTGCCGTCAACGATGTCTCCGTTGCCTATAACGGGAATGTTGACAGCATTTTTTACTTTCGCGATTTCATCAATGTAAACGGGTGGAGCGTACATCTGCGTGCGTGTTCTGCCGTGTACGGTAAGGGCACTTGCACCTGCTGCTTCAATTCTTTTTGCGACCTCAACTGCGTTGATTGTGTCCGTGTCCCAGCCGATACGGATTTTGACCGTTACGGGAATCGGAGACGCCTTTACAACGGCATCTACAATTTCACTTATGAGAGGCGGATTCTTAAGCAGGGCAGAACCACCGCCGTTGCCTGCAATTTTAGGTGCGGGACAACCCATGTTGATATCGATGAAGTCCGGATTGAAGCTGAGCGTTTTCAATGCTGCTTCTGCCATAATCTCGGGGTTATCACCGAAAATCTGAGCCCCTGCAGGTCTTTCTTTGTCTGAGAGGAAAAGAAGCTCCTTTGATTTTTTGTCCTGCATTGTAAGACCTTTGGAGCTTACCATTTCGCTGATAACGTATGCCGCACCGTAGCTTGTGCAAAGCTCACGGAACGCTCTGTCTGCAACTCCTGCCATCGGAGCAAGTGCTGCGTGGTTTTTAATTTCAATATTTCCAATTTTCACAAAATCACCAAAAAATATTTTACCACGAATATACCACAATTGTCAAAAGTATGTTATAATTAATTAATTCTTTTAGGAGGCTTTTTTATGAGACTTCTT
>JAZNPE010000087.1:0-24728 GCA_045589535.1 Acutalibacteraceae bacterium
CACAGCTCTCACAGAGAAGGCTAAGGCAGCTCTTAAATAATAAGCTTATATCACGCCCCTTGATATCTGGGGGCGTGAATTTGTCTTTTTATAAGTAACACTTACAGGGTGTTTTTTTATGATTTTTCAGAAAAGGAGTGCTTGCAATGGAACGTCTTACGGCGAAAAATAACGAAAAAATCAAGTCTGCCGTTGCGGTACGCGACAGCGTTAAGATGCGTCGTGAATCGGGACTTTTCTTCCTTGAGGGTGCGCGTCTTTGTGCCGATGCGGCGGAAAACAGCGTTACTGTCTGCAGAGCTTTTTTAACAGCGAAAGCTCTTGAAAAGTATTCCTCATATGCTGAAAAAATTATTGCATCAGCGCAGGAAGCTTACGAAATCAGCGAAGAAATTTCGGGAAAGCTTTCGGACACACAGAATCCTCAGGGCATATTCTGTCTTTGTAAAGCAGAGGGCAAAAATGCACAGACTGCAGAAATTAAAGCGGACGGAAAGTATATTTTTCTTGAAAATGTGCAGGACCCTTCCAACCTTGGTGCGGTAAGCCGTACAGCGGAAGCACTCGGCATTGACGGCATTTTCGTCTGCGGAGGCTGTGATATTTATAACCCGAAGGCACTCAGAGCATCAATGGGCTCAGCTTTGAGAATTCCTGTTTATTCGTGCGAAAATGCAGTTGAACTCATTGAAAATCTCAACAAGAAGGGTATGCTGACTCTTGCCTCAACTCCCGACAGCTCTGCGGAGCTTATCACGGATGTTGATATGTTAGGCGGAGTTGTTTCTGTAATCGGTAACGAGGGAAACGGCATCACACCCGAAACAATGTCTGCCTGTAAAAAGAAAGTCACAATCCCGATGGGCGGCAGAGCTGAATCGCTCAACGCTTCAACTGCAGCGGCAATTCTTATCTGGGAGATGGTGAGAAAATGAACGACAAGCTTTATTGGATATGGCTTCAGCAGACCTTGGGAATAAGCGTTTCCGTCAGGACGGACGAAATCATCTCTTATTTCGGCTCTGCACATGCGCTGTATTTTGCAGGCGAAAACGAATGGAGATTGTCGGGCGTTTTCACTCCGAAGCAGATTGCAAAGATCAGCAATCAGGATTTGACAAAAGCAAAGAATATCCTTGACACCTGCGTTAAAAATAATTGGCAAACGGTTACTCCCGATGACGAAAATTATCCGTCTATGCTTTTCAAACTGCCTAATTTTCCGTTAGTTCTTTATGTCAGCGGAGATTTGGACTGTTTGAAAAACAAAATAACCGTTGCTGTTGTCGGTACAAGAAAGCCTACTCTCAACAGTTCTCGCGTTGCACGCAAGCTTTCAGCATCGCTTACCCGTTCGGGTGCGGTTGTTGTCAGTGGCGGTGCGTTGGGAATTGACTCGTCTGCGCATCAGGGTGCGTTGGAAACGGGAGGCAAAACAGTCGCAGTGCTTGGCTGCGGTCTTGACTGTACTTATCCCGTTGCAAACATTGCTCTTCGCAAACAGATTTCGGAAAACGGAGCACTTGTGACCGAATATCCTCCGGGAGTTCAGGGTGTTGCAAGGAATTTCCCGATCCGTAACAGAATAATTTCGGGTCTTTCTTACGGCACGCTTGTTATCGAAGCCGGTGAAAGAAGCGGTTCACTTATAACGGCGAATTATGCCCTTGAGCAGGGCAGGGATGTTTTTGCAGTCCCAGGCGATATTCTTTTCAGCGGATTTACGGGCGCAAACAAGCTTATCCGTGACGGTGCAAAGCCTGTATTCAGCGCAATCGATGTCCTTGGCGGATACGCTATGATTTACCCTGAGTTGATAGATTACGAAAAAATTGAAACAACACTTAACATTGATGAAGAAGAGGTTCGACAGATGTCTGAACAGCCTGACGTTAAAGAGACGGAGCCTGTTGTGCAGAAAAAAGCGGAGCCTGACGGGCTCAGCGAAAATGCACGTAAGGTTTACCATGCCTTTGAGAATGGCGGAATGCAGATGGAAGAACTGATTATGAAAACAGGTCTTAGCGTAAGTGCTTTTGCCTGTGCTATGACCGAGCTTGAGCTTTTCGATCTTGTTGAGCTTCAGGCAGGCAAAAACTATAAACTGAAATAGGATGATAGATCAATATGTCAAAGCTTATTATCGTGGAGTCACCCACAAAGGTTAAGACAATCAAAAAATACCTCGGAAAGGATTACGATGTAACCGCATCCATGGGCCACATCCGTGACCTACCCGCAGCGAAACTCAGCGTTGATATCAAAAACGATTTTGCTCCAAAGTATTCTGTAATAAAGGGAAAGGAAAAGCTCGTCAAGGAGCTTAAGGCAAAGGTTGCCGAAAGCGACGAAGTGTTCCTCGCAACTGACCCTGACCGTGAGGGCGAAGCAATTTCGTGGCATCTTGCAACCTTGCTTGAGCTTGATATGAGCAAGGCGAACAGAATCACATTCAACGAAATTACAAAGACGGGTGTCGAAAACGGAATGATGGCACCGCGTTCAATTGATATGGATCTTGTCAATGCACAGCAGGCGAGACGTATCCTTGACCGTCTTGTAGGTTATAAATTAAGTCCGTTTATCTCGCAGAAAATCCGCAGAGGTCTTTCAGCAGGACGTGTTCAGTCTGTTGCTGTAAAGCTTGTTGTGGACAGAGAAAATGAAATCCGTGCATTCGTTCCCGAAGAGTACTGGACACTGGATGCTAAGTTCATCGCACCCTGCAGAAAAAGCTTTTCGGCTTCATTCTACGGCGATGAAAGCGGTAAGGTGAAGATTACAAACAAGGAGCAGGCTGATGCATACCTTGCACGTCTTGACGGTGCAAAGTACACAGTATCTTCAATCAAAAAAGGCACAAAGAAAAAGAATCCTGCACCGCCGTTTATCACATCAACTCTTCAGCAGGAAGCTTCACGTCGTATGGGATTCCAGGCTCAGCGTACAATGCGAACAGCTCAGGAGCTTTATGAAGGTGTTGAAGTTGCAGGAATCGGCACAACCGGTCTTATCACATATATGAGAACTGACTCTCTTCGAATTTCGGAAGAGGCAAGAGCTGCTACGAATGCATTCATCACGGACACATACGGAAGCAAGTATCTTCCCGAAAAGCCGAGATATTATAAATCAAGAAGCAACGCTCAGGACGGACACGAAGCAATCCGTCCGACAAATCCGATGCTTACCCCCGAAAGAGTTAAGGGCAGTCTTACATCTGACCAGTATAAGCTTTATACTCTTATCTGGAAGCGCTTCATCGCAAGCCTTATGGCAAGCTGTGTCCTCAACACGGTCAAGGCTGAAATTCAGGCTGTGACAGACGGCAAGGAAGGCTACTGCCTTTTCAATGCATCAGGCTTCAGCGTGAAGTTTGACGGCTACACAGCACTTTATGAAGAAAGCACGGATGAGGAAGAGGAAGATGCTTCAAAGCTTCCTGAGCTCAGCGAAGGCGACAAGCTCAAGCTCAAGGAGCTTTTGGGCAATCAGCACTTCACTCAGCCTCCGTCAAGATATACCGAAGCTTCACTTATCAAGGCTCTTGAAGAAAACGGTATCGGCAGACCGAGTACTTACGCAACAATTATTTCAACAATCGTGAAGCGTGAGTATATCAAGCGTCAGCAGAAACAGCTTATTCCGACAGAGCTCGGTGAGGCTATCACAAGCCTTCTTAAGGATAAATTCCCAAAAATCGTTAACACAAAATTCACTGCAGGTATGGAAACAAATCTTGACGAAGTTGGCGAGGGCAACCTCGATTATATCGCAATGCTTCACGAATTTTACGACGATTTCGATAACACTCTTCAGAAAGCAAAGGCAGATATGAAGGATGTCAAGATTCAGCTTGAAGAGGATATGACGGATATCCCGTGCGAAAAGTGCGGAAGAATGATGGTAATCAAAAAGGGCAGATTCGGCAAATTCCTTGCTTGTCCCGGTTACCCCGAATGTAAAAATGCAAAACCGCTTGTTATGCAGACAAATGCAAAATGTCCGAAGTGCGGCGGTGAGGTTATTGAGAAAAAATCAAAGAAGGGCTATACCTTCTACGGCTGCGGAAACTGGCCTAACTGTGACTTTATGACATGGGATAAGCCGACTGATGACAAGTGTCCGCAGTGCGGAAAGTCGCTTTTCAAGCGCAAGGGCGGTCTTACTGTCTGTCTTGACGAAGCTTGCGGCTACGAAAAGAAAACAGAAAGAAAATCAAGAAAAAAAGCAGAGGAATAATATGAACGACGTTCTTGTAATAGGTGGCGGCCTTGCAGGTGTTGAAGCTGCCTGGGCGCTGGCAAACAACGGAATATCGGTTACAATAGCGGAAATGAAGCCCGAAAAGCGTTCTCCCGCGCATAAGAGCGATATGCTTGCAGAGCTTGTCTGCTCAAACTCGCTTAAGGCACAGAGGCTTGCTTCAGCCGCAGGACTTCTTAAGGCAGAAATGGAGCTTCTCGGCTCGGTTTGCGTAGAGTGTGCAAAGGAGTGCAGTGTTCCTGCAGGCGGTGCTTTGGCTGTTGACAGAGATAAGTTTTCAGCGTTGGTAACGGAAAAAATAAAATCTCATCCGCTTATCAGAGTTGAATGCAGAGAAGTTACGGAAATTCCCGAAGGCAACGTAATTGTTGCTGCAGGTCCTCTTGCTTCGGATGCACTTGCTGAGAATATCAAAGCTCTCTGCGGTGGCTCTCTCAGCTTTTTTGATGCGGCTGCACCGATTGTTACGGATGAAAGTATTGATAAATCCTGTGCTTTTTCTCAGTCACGTTATGACCGCGGCGGTGAGGACGATTACCTCAACTGTCCGATGAATAAGGAAGAGTACGAAACTTTTTACAACGAGCTTGTAAATGCAGAGTCTGCAGAGCTTCATTCTTTTGACAAGAAAAAGGGTGTCTACGAAGGCTGTATGCCGATTGAGGTTATGGCTTCTCGCGGTGCGGATACAATGCGTTTCGGCCCTCTTAAACCCGTCGGCTTACGCGACCCGAGAACGGGACACAGACCGTGGGCTGTGCTTCAGCTTCGCCGTGAGGATGCAAGCGGTTCGATGTACAATCTCGTCGGCTTTCAGACGAATCTCAAATTCGGCGAGCAGAAAAGAGTATTCTCTTTGATTCCTGCTCTCAAAAATGCCGAGTTTATCCGTTACGGTGTTATGCACAGAAATACATTTATCGATTCACCCCGTCTTCTTAACAGCGACTTTTCATTCAGAGGAAGAAAAGGTCTTTACTTTGCAGGACAGATTACGGGAGTTGAAGGCTATATGGAATCAGCCGCGGCAGGTATCCTTGCAGGCCTTAATATGGCAAGATACTTGAAAGGCGAAGAACCGTTAAAGCTTCCTGAGATTACAATGCTCGGTGCACTTTCAAACTACATCAGTAACGAAACGGTTGAAAACTTCCAGCCGATGGGTGCAAATTTCGGCATAATTCCTCCGCTTGATGAACTGATAAGGGATAAAAAATTACGTTACGAAGCTCTCTCTCAGAGAAGCCTCGAATTCTATAAAAAATTACTCTCTGAAGAAAGGAGAGGTGAGAATGAAGAATAACATAAAAGAACTGCAGGAAAAGCTTGGTTACAAATTCAACGACGAAGCTATTCTTCTTCGTGCACTTTCACATTCATCGTATGTGAACGAAAATCATTCCGCAGGCGATTCAAACGAAAGGCTTGAATTTCTCGGCGACTCTGTACTTGGTCTTATCACTGCAGAAAATTTCTTTAAAAACTATACAAAGCTTCCTGAGGGTGAACTGACAAAGCTCAGAGCCGCAACAGTTTGCGAAAAATCACTTGCAGGTTTTGCAAAACAGCTTGAGCTCGGCAAATATCTCCTGCTTGGTAAGGGTGAAATTCTTACGGGTGGCAGAGAGCGTCCGTCCATTCAGGCAGATGCATTCGAAGCGATAATTGCCGCAATTTACCTTGACGGCGGAATGGAAGCCGCAAGGAAATTCGTTCTTAAATACATCGAAGAAGCAATCCGTCAGCAACAGTCAATCAGGGATTATAAGACGATGCTTCAGGAAGTTGTGCAGAGAAATCCGGGCGAGCTTATTGAATATGTTCTCACGGGTGAAACAGGACCTGACCATGACAAACGATTTGAAGTTGAGGTGCATCTTAACTCAAACGTAATCGGCAGGGGAATCGGTAAAAGCAAAAAGAAAGCCGAGCAGGAGGCTGCAAGGGAAGCCTTGGAGCTTATGGGTCTGTGAGGCATGTAAACGTCGCGCTGTTTGTACCGCATAACGGTTGCCCGAACCAATGCTCATTCTGCAATCAGCGTGCAATTTCAGGGCACAGAAATCAAGTTGAGCCGTCCGACGTTGACGAAGCGGTGCAGATTGCTTTGAAAAACCCCGAAAGCAAGGGTGGAGAGATTGCCTTTTTCGGCGGCAGTTTTACTGCGATTGAAAGGGAAACAATGGTTTCTCTTCTTTCAGCGGCTTACAGATATGTTGAAAACGGAAGCTTCAGAGGAATTCGTATTTCAACCCGACCCGATGCAATTGACGAAGAAATCTGCAATATCCTCAGAAGCTACGGCGTTACTGCCGTTGAGCTCGGGGCACAGAGCCTTGACGACAGGGTGCTGACGCTCAATAAAAGAGGACATACCGCAGAGGATATCGTAAAAGCAACTAAGCTTCTTCAGAAAAACGGATTTGAAACGGGACTGCAGATGATGACGGGTCTTTACGGTTCAACGGATGAAGACAGCATTGAAACCGCGAAAAAAATAATTGAATTAAACCCCGATACTGTCAGAATTTATCCGACGGTCGTGCTTGAAAATACTGAGCTTTGCAACCTTTACAGAAGCGGTGAATATCATCCGCAGGGTGTAGAAGAAGCGGCTGAGCTTTGTGCCGAACTACTTCAGATGTTTGAAGAATCGGGGATAAAGGTTATCCGAACGGGTCTTCATTCAGGCGGTGACGTCGAGGGTGAATTTGTTGCAGGAGCTTATCATCCTGCGTTCAAAGAAATCTGCGAAAGTAAAATTTACTTAAGAAAAGTAACGGAGTTTATCCGTGAAAATAAAATCCCTGAGGGGAAAATAGAAATCCGTGTGTCACCTAAATCTGTTTCGCAAATGACGGGACAGAAAAAAGCGAATATCGAAGCACTTAAAACGCTTGGATATGAAGCTAAAATCACAGCGGATGAAAGTATTGAAAAATACAAAGTTTACATATTAAGGAATGAAACATTATGAGATTAAAAGCACTCGAAATGCAGGGCTTCAAATCGTTCCCTGACAAGACTGTCTTTAATTTTAATCACGGAATGACGGCTGTTGTCGGCCCGAACGGTTCGGGTAAGAGTAATATCGCCGATGCAGTTCGTTGGGTTCTCGGTGAACAGTCAACGAAGAATCTCCGCGGTTCAAAAATGGAAGACGTTATCTTCGGCGGAACAAAAATCCGTAAGGCTCTCGGCTTTGCGGAGGTTACCCTGAAGCTTGATAACTCAGACAGAACTCTTAACAACTGTGATAAGGACGAGGTTGCCGTAACACGTCGCTATTACCGTTCGGGTGAAAGTGATTATATGCTTAACGGTGCGGTAGTCCGTCTTCGTGATATTCACGAGCTGTTTATGGATACAGGTCTTGGCCGTGACGGTTATTCTCTCGTCAGCCAGGGCAGAATTGCAGACCTTATTTCTTCAAAGTCAGGTCAGCGCCGTGAAATGCTTGAAGAAGCTGCAGGAATTTCACACTTCCGTTACCGCCGTAACGATGCAAACAGAAAGCTTGCGCAGGCAGAGGAAAACCTCGTTCGCTTAAGAGATATTCTTGCAGAGCTTGAAAGCCGTGTAGGTCCCTTGAAGGTGCAGAGCGAAAAGGCACAGAAATTCCTCGTTCTTGCTGCTGAAAAGAAGGAGCTTGAAATCGGTCTTTGGCTCAACACAATCGAAACTTCAAAAACGAAGCTCCGTGAGCAGGAGGACAAGCTTTCAATCGCTCAGGCACAGTATGACGGGATTGAAGCCGCACTCAACGTAATTGAGCAGGAAACGGAAAACATTTTTGCAAAAAGTCAGGATATAACGGTCCGTATCGATAACATCCGCCTTAATGCAACCGCATACGAGGAGCAGGCTGTGCATATCGACGGTGAAATTTCTGTTGAGAAAAATACAATCCTTCATAATAATCAGACAATTGAACGTATCCGACGCGATATGACGGATGCCGCAGACAGTGAAAAGGGACTCAGCGCAGAAATCGAAGAGTCAAAGAAAGAAATTGACGAATTGCTCGCTGAAATTGCAGCAAAGAAGAATGAGCTTGACCTCGCTGCAGCTGACATCGCAAATGCAAGACTTGAAAACAGCGAGTTTTCAGACAAGATTGCAGACCTTTCACAGAAGATTACTGAAATTACCAATAAAATTGCCGACAAGCGAATCGAAGAAACAACGGCTAATTCTTCAATCGAAGAAATTATGGGTCGTGTCAGCAACATCGACGGTGTTCTTTCAACACGTAACGGCTACATAACCGAGCTTGAGGGCAAGAAAAACGAGTGTCAGGCAGAGCTTGACAAAATGAAAGAAGAAGAAACCCAGATTCTTAATGCTGTTTCGGGCTATAATCTCCGTGTGCAGAACCGTGAAGAAAAAGCAGAAAAGCTTAAGGGCGAAATCGATGCCCGCGGTCTTGATATTCTTCAGAAGAAGGATAAAATCCGTATTCTTGACGAAATGGAAAAGAACATGGAAGGCTATTCGGGCGCGGTTAAGTCAATCGTACGCGAGGCAAAGGGCGGAATGCTCCGCGGTATTCACGGCCCGCTTTCTCAGCTTATCAACGTAAGTGACAGATACGCTGTTGCTGTTGAAACAGCTCTCGGTGCGGCAATTCAGAATATCGTTACAGATAACGAAAACGATGCAAAACGCGCAATCAACTTCCTTAAGGAAAAGAAGGGCGGACGTGCAACATTCCTTCCGTTGACGTCAGTAAAGGCTAAGCCTTTCACGGAAAAAGGTCTTGATGATTGCTACGGCTTCATCGATATGGCAGATCAGCTTCTTGATTACGAAGAGAAGTACGGCGAGGTTATCAGGTCACTTCTCGGACGTACGGCTGTTGCAGAAGACCTTGACAGCGCAATCGTAATTGCGAAGAAATATGACTACCGTTTCAAGATTGTTACCCTTGACGGTCAAGTCGTCAACGCAGGCGGCTCAATGACCGGCGGCTCAAGAGGACACAACGCAGGTATCCTCAGCCGAGGTAACGAAATCGATAAGCTCAATGCGCAGATGAAAGAGCTTGTTGCACAGCAGCAGGTAAGTCAGGAAGAATATAAAAAGCTCAGCGAAGAGCTTGCTCTTGTCAAGGCTGACCTTGATGCTTCACAGGCTGACCTCAAACGCACTCAGGAAGACGTTATCCGAAAGGAAAGTGAGCTTTCACTCATCGACGGTAAGCTTGATACGGCAAATGCGGCTCTTGAGGAGCTTCGCCGTGAAAAGCAGAATGCAAACATTCGTATCAGTGACCTTGAGGAGCTTAAAGAAAAAGCTCAGGCTGAAATTGACGGATTCAATAATGAACTCGGTTCTTTACAGGCTGACCTCGACGTTGTTACACACGGCAGAGAACAGCTTGAAGAAAAGAGGGAAAACCTCGCTCAGCTTGAAGCGAAAATTAATCTTGATATCCTTGCTTACGAAAAGGATATTCAGGCAAGACGTGAAGCTGTTGATTTGCTCATAAGACGTATGGCAAGCCACGAGGGCAAGCTTGACGACCTTAACGAGGAAATTGCAGTTATCGAAAACGCAAACAAAGAAATTGAAAATAAAATAGTTGAGCTTGAAAAGAAAGCTGCAGACCTTCGTTCAATGGGTGCACAGTCCAAGGGCGACGTTGAAGCACTTATCAAAGAGCGTACAGAATGTGATGCCGCAAGTGCAAGACTTCGTGCAGAGGAACGCGAAAAGAACTCTGAACGCGAAAAAATCAGCGGCGAGCTTGCACGTCTTGAAGAGCGAAAGGAAACAATGCTCAAGCAGCTTGACGATGCAATCAACAAGCTCTACGACGAATATCAGCTCACAAAGAGTGAGGCTGAAGCAATGAACATCGTTATCGACGATTACCAGAAAGCACACCGTACCTTGCAGGAAATCAAGGGTAAAATCCGTGCTCTCGGCAGCGTAAACGTCGGAGCTATCGAGGAATATGCCGAGGTTTCGGAGCGTTATGCCTTTATGAAGGAACAGCTTGACGATATCGAGCGTTCACGTGAAGAGCTTACACGCCTTATCAATGACCTTACAGGCAGAATGGGTGAGCAGTTCAAGGAGCAGTTTGTACGAATCAACAGCTACTTCGGCGAAACGTTTGTTGAACTCTTCGGTGGCGGTAAAGCTGAGCTTATTCTTGAAAATCAGCACGATGTGCTTGAATGTAACATCGAAATCAAGGTTCAGCCTCCCGGAAAGAATGTCCAGAACATCGACCTTCTTTCAGGTGGTGAAAAGGGACTTGCGGCTATCGCACTTCTCTTCGCAATCCTTAAGGTTTCTCCCTCACCGTTCTGTATCTTCGATGAGGTTGAAGCTGCACTTGACGATGTCAACGTTACACGTTACGCTCAGTATGTACGCCGTATGACCCAGAACACTCAGTTTATTCTTATCACGCACAGACGCGGTACAATGGAAGAAGCAGACGTTCTTTACGGTATCACGATGCAGGAGGAAGGCGTTTCAAAAATGCTCGAACTCCAGACAGCAGAAATGGCTAAAAAACTCGGTATTACCTAAGAGGTGATTAAAGTGTTAAAACCCCTTGCATTCAAACAATACACAACAAACGAAATCAAGCCGACAGGTTGGCTCAAAAATCAGCTCCGAATTCAGGCGGAAGGCCTTTCGGGCAATCTTGACAAAGTCTGGCCGGATATCCGCGACAGCGCGTGGATTGGTGGTACTTGTGAAGGCTGGGAAAGAGTGCCGTACTGGCTCGATGGCTTCATTCCTCTTGCGTATCAGCTTGAGGATGAGGACCTGATTGCAAGAGCGAAAAAATATATCGATGCAATTGTTGAGCGTCAGCAGGACGACGGATGGATTGCACCGTGCCCACGTGAAAAACGCAACGAATATGATGTTTGGGCAGTTTTTCTCATCTGCAAGGTGCTTGCTCTTTACGCAGACTGTGCAAAGGAAGAAGAAAAAATTCTTCCCGTAATTTATACGGCACTGAAAAACCTCGACCGTCATATTGAGAGTAATATCCTCTTTGATTGGGCGGCGGCAAGGTGGTTTGAATGTCTTGTTCCTCTCATGTGGCTTTATGAAAGACAGCCTGAGGACTGGATGCTCGACCTTGTGCAGAAGCTTGAAATTCACGGTGTGGATTACGAAAAGCTTTTCTCGGATTGGCGATATGCCGAAAGACGTGAACGTTGGAGCTTCCTTAACCACGTTGTAAATATGGGTATGATGATAAAAGCATATGCTCTTCTTTCTCGCTTTACGGGTAAAGATTCAAACGCATTTGCGAAAAACAGCATGGAAATTCTTCTTCGTGACCACGGAATGGCTTGCGAGCATTTTTCGGGCGACGAATGCCTCAGCGGAAGAAGTCCGATTCACGGCTCAGAATGTTGCTCCGTAACGGAAGCGATGTATTCCTACGAATGGCTTACGGCAATAACGGGCGACAGCTACTGGGCAGACAGACTTGAAAAGGCTGCGTTCAATGCCTTACCTGCAACAATCAGCCCCGATATGTGGTCGCATCAGTATGACCAACTTTCAAATCAGATGCAGTGTGTCCGTTTCCCGGACGGTAAACAGCCTTTTGATACGAATTCAGAAGAATCTCACCTCTTCGGTCTTGAACCGAATTTCGGCTGCTGTACGGCAAACTTCAATCAGGGCTGGCCGAAGTTTGCGATGAGCACGTTTATGAAAGCAGAGGACGGTATAGCTGTAACGGCAATTGCTCCGTCAAAGCTCATTGACGGAAATATAACCGCAGAAATCGTAACAAGCTATCCGTTTGAGGACGGTTATTCAGTTACTCTCAAAGCTGAAAATCCGTGTGAAATTGCACTCTATCTCCGAATTCCTGAGGGTGCGGTAAATGCAAAAATCGATAATTCTGATGCTAAAGCAGGTTATAATAAAATAACCGTAAAGATTGAAACTGAAGTGACAGTTAATGTAACTTTCAGTTTTGAAGCAAAGCTTTACGAGCGTGATAACGATATGCACTGCGTAAGACGAGGCAACCTTACGTTCTCACTTCCGATAGGTGAAAGATGGGAAAAGAAAGAGTATGTCCGCGACGGAGTGGAGCGTAAATTCCCGTACTGCGATTATGAAATTTATCCGACAACACCGTGGAATTACGCTTTTGCTGATGACAGCTTTGAAGTCAGCTTTGGTGAGGTCGGCGATGTGCCGTTTTCACCAGAAGAAGCTCCGCTTAAAATTAAAGCGAAGTTTGTGCCGATAGAGTGGAATATCGTTGACGGAATCTGCGCGGAAGTACCGTCATCACGAGTGCCGACAGGCGAAACCGTCGAACTTGAAATGATACCTTACGGCTGCACAAATCTCCGTATGACGGAAATGCCGTTGGTAAAATAATATGTTTTTTCAAACACATCTTTAAACTTCGGTTTAAGGGTGTGTTTTTTTGCTGAAAAAAGCTGAATTTTTCGCAATAAACTCTTGATACTTGCGACATTTTCTGCGATAATATACAGTGTATATTTATCTTGGGGTATAAGTGAAAAATCTATACCTTTTTAAGGAGCATTTAGTATGAGCAATTATGAAAAACTTGCGGAGTTGATGTTTCCGAACATAACCAAAACTCCTGAGGATTATGAAAAAATATATCCCGAAAGAGGTTTGTCGGAGGGTGCGCGAGTTTCACGTTTCGCACCGAGCCCGACGGGTTTCCTCCACCTCGGCGGTCTTTTCGCTTCAATGGTTGCACGTCTTACAACCAGAACAACCGATGACGGAGTTTTTATCCTTCGAATTGAAGATACCGACAAGAAGAGAGAGATTGAAGACGGTGTTTCTGCAATCATCACAGGTCTTAAGAATTTCGGAATGACACCCGACGAGGGCGTTATGGGCTTTAATGAGGAAAGCGGAAATTATGGCCCTTATCAGCAGAGCCACAGAAAAGAAATCTATCAGACGATTGCAAAGAGCCTTGTTATAAAAGGACTTGCTTACCCTTGCTTCTGCTCGGAAGACGAGCTGACGGCAATCCGTGCTGAGCAGGAAACTGCAGGCACTGCAATTCAGGGTTACTTCGGTGAATGGGCAAAGTGCCGCGAGCTCAGCTTTGAGGAACAGCAGGCAAACATTGAAGCCGGCAAACCGTTTACAGTTCGTCTTCGCTCACCCGGTAAGCCTGAAAACAGAATCAAGTTTGAAGACCTTATCAAGGGCAAGATTGAAATGCCCGAAAACATTCAGGATATCGTTCTTCTTAAAACTGACGGTATCCCGACATACCATTTCGCACACGCTGTTGATGACCATTTTATGAGAACAACTCACGTTGTACGCGGTGACGAATGGATTTCTTCCGTACCTACACACATTCAGCTTTTTAAGGCTTGTGAATACAAAGTGCCGAAGTTTGCACACATTTCACCTATTATGAAGGAAGATAACGGCGGTAAGCGTAAGCTTTCAAAGCGTAAGGATCCTGAAGCTTCCGTTTCATTTTACACAGAAAGCGGTTATCCGAAGGAAAGCGTTATTGAATATCTTCTCACAATCGCAAACTCAAACTTTGAGGATTGGAGAAAGACAAACAAGGACGCACCTCAGTCAGCTTTCCCGTTCAATCTTAAGAAGATGAGCGCAAGCGGTGCATTGTTTGACCTCAATAAGCTCAACGACGTCAGCAAAAACGTAATTTCACTTATGACCGCTGACGAAGTCTATGAAAAAGCACTCGTTTGGGCAAAGGCTTTTGACGAAGAGCTTTACAATCTTCTTTCTGCCGACGAAGCATTTGCAAAGGGTATTCTTTCAATCGACAGAGGAACCGCAAAGCCTCGTAAGGACATTGCAAAATGGGACGAAATCAAGGACTATATTTCATATTTCTATAATGAAATCTATACTCCTGATTACACTCTTCCCGAAAATATCTCAAAAGAAGACGCTGCGGCAATTCTTGAAGCTTATCTTAACGTGTTTGATGCAGAGGATGACAAGGACACCTGGTTCAATAAAATCAAGGAGCTTTGCGAGCCTCTCGGCTTTACTCCTAACGTAAAGGAATATAAGAAGAATCCCGAAGCTTTCAAGGGTCACGTCGGAGACGTTTCAACAGTTATCCGTGTTGCAATAACATCGCGCCGTAACACACCTGACCTTCATTCAATCATTGCCCTTCTCGGCAATGATGAAATCAAAGCAAGACTTACAAAAGCACTTAATGAATATAAATAAGAGGAGGTAAATGAAAATGGAAGAAGAAATGAAAGTTTCCAATTTTATTCACGATTTTATAGACGAAGATCTTAAGAACGGAGTTAACACCCGTGTGCAGACACGTTTCCCGCCTGAGCCGAACGGATATCTCCACATCGGTCACGCAAAGGCTTTGTGTATCGACTTCAGCACAGCGGAAAAATACGGCGGTATCTGTAACCTCCGTTTTGACGATA
Organism: Acutalibacteraceae bacterium; assembly: GCA_045589535.1. Classification (GTDB taxonomy): domain Bacteria; phylum Bacillota; class Clostridia; order Oscillospirales; family Acutalibacteraceae; genus CAG-488. Next base: position 14,706 of record JAZNPE010000087.1, read on the forward strand.
CAAACCCGTCAAAGGAAAATGTTGAATACATCGAGGCTATCAAGGAAGATATCAAGTGGCTTGGCTTTAACTGGGAAAATATTTACTATGCTTCAGGCTATTTTGATTTTGTTTACGAATGTGCTCTCAAACTCATTGAGGACGGCAAGGCTTATGTTGACGACCTTACTGCAGACGAAATCAGAGAGTACAGAGGTACACTCACAGAACCGGGTAAGGAAAGCCCGTACAGAAACCGTTCAGTTGAGGAGAATATGGACCTCTTCAAGAGAATGACTGCAGGCGAATTCGGCAACGGTGAAAAGGTTCTTCGTGCAAAGATTGATATGGCTTCACCGAACCACAATATGCGTGACCCTGTTATTTACAGAATTTCTCACGTTTCTCACCACCAGACAGGTGACAAATGGTGCGTTTATCCGATGTATGACTTTGCTCATCCGCTTTCAGACGCAAGAGAAAACGTAACATATTCTCTTTGCTCTCTTGAGTTTGAAAACCACCGTCCGCTTTACAACTGGTTCCTTGACCAGATTGGTTTTGACGAGCCTCCGCGTCAGATTGAGTTTGCACGTCTTAACATCAACTACTGCGTAACAAGTAAGAGAAAGCTTCTTGAGATGGTTAACAAGGGCATCGTTGCAGGCTGGGACGACCCGAGAATGATTACTCTCTGCGGTATGCGCCGTCGCGGTTATCCTGCAGCAGCCGTAAGAGATTTCATAAACAGAATCGGTGTTTCAAAGGCAGACAGTACTGTTGACTACGGCCTTATCGAGGCTTGCGTAAGAGATAATCTTAACCTTAATGCACCGAGAGCTATGGCTGTTCTTAAGCCGCTTAAGGTTATTATTGATAACTACCCGGAAGGACAGACAGAGGAGTTTGAAGTTGAGCTTCATCCGGATCATCCTGAAATGGGTACACGTAAGGTTATTTTCTCACGTGAACTCTATGTTGAGCAGGACGACTTTATGGTTGAACCTGTGAAAAAGTATTTCCGTCTTTTCCCCGGCAACGAGGTTCGTTTCAAAAGCGCATATTTTGTTAAGTGTGAATCTTACGAAACAGATGAAAACGGAAACGTTACCTGCCTTCACTGTACTTATGACCCCGAAAGCCGCGGCGGTAATTCACCCGACGGCAGAAAGGTTAAGGGTACAATCCATTGGGTAAATGCAAACGACTGCATCAAGTGCGAAGCTCGTCTTTATGACAGACTCTTCAGCGTTGAAGAGCCGGGCAAGGAGCACGATTACGAGGAAGACCTTAACCCGAATTCACTCACAGTTGTTGAAGACTGCCTTCTTGAAGGTGGATTCGGCAATGTGAAGCCGGGGGATACCTTCCAGTTTATGCGTAACGGTTATTTCTGCGTTGATAAGGACAGCACAGAAGAGAAGCTTGTATTTAACCGTACGGTTGCTCTTAACTCATCATGGGGCAAGTAAAGGAGAAATTATATGAAAATCCTTAACAGAATTGTAACGTTCATTCTTGCAGTTGCTGTTTTTCCTGCAGCGGTTACAAGAATTATGATAAGAATAATCATCGCACCCGGCGGATTGCTGAATTCGGTTATGGGTGATACAGCAATCAAGGAAGAATTAAGCGTTATCGATATTATTAACTATATTCAGGAAGGCACATTTGACTTTTTGAAGGACCTTTTCAATTTCGATAACCTGCCTATCGAAGTAAATGCAGTTAAAGGATGGCTTCTTGCATCAGCTGTTATGCTTGTGTTGGCGCTTCTCATCGCACTTATAATTATGGGTTGCGCGCTCTTTACACAGGCACATAAAACAGTTATGGGTCTGAGCTTCAGTGGTGCATTGTTCTGCTTCCTTGCAATGTCCTTCTTTACTAAGTTCACAGCACCCTTCACCGCAGGTAAGGTTGATATCGGTGCAATTCTCGGTAAAAATCTTGAGGGTGCGGAAGGTTTGGTCGGTTCCATTTTGTCTTCGGCAATTTCAGGTGTGGTTGACTTTGAAGTTTTCCAGCTTGGTAATGCCGTTATAACAATGGCTTTGCTTTTCATCGGCATTTTGTTCTGGACGTTTGCCTATTATATAACTCTTTCTCCCGAAGCAAAGGCGGCAATTAAAAACCCACCCGTAAAAGAGAAGAAGGTAAAAGTAAAGAAAGAAAAAACAAACAAATAAAAGTCAAAACGACCTCGTGAGAGGTCGTTTTTTGCTTGCGAAAATTCGGCTTTGGTGATTTGACAATTCTTATTTTATGTGCTACAATTCCGAATGTCTTGCGGGGAAACAGGTGAAAATCCTGTACGAGCCCGTCGCCGTGAGGTACATAAAAGGTTTCCTTCTTGCCTGATGCCGCAAATCAGGGACAAGCCATTGGATAAAACCGAGAAGGTGAAGGAAATGTACCGAGTCGAAATATCCGCCTGACAAAAGCTCTCTTCTTTTAACTGCGAGTGCCGGTTTGAGTTTTACTCGAAGAGGGAAATAAATTTTACAGGAGATGCAAAAAATTATGCAAAAGACAAAATTTAAAAGAATTTTGTCCATAATCCTTTGTATCGTGATTGTTGCGGCCATATCACTTTTTACAATTGGATGTACGGACAAAGACACAACGGGAACCACTTCACCTGAAACAACAGGTTCAGATGTTTCCGAAACCCCTAAGGTAATTGGAGAGGGAGAAAAGACATTCTTCTTTATTGCTGAGGATAAAGAGGGAAAGGAAACAAAGTGGGAGGTTCATTCGGATGAAGATACCGTCGGCAAGGCTCTTATAGCTGAGGGTATAATCGAAGGTGAAGACGGTCCTTACGGACTTTATGTAAAGACCGTAAACGGAACAACTCTTGACTACGATAAGGATGGCTTGTACTGGGCTTTCTACGAAAACGGAGAATATGCTCTTACGGGTGTAGATCAGACGGAAATTACCGAGGGACATACCTATGCATTCAGACCGCAGAAGTAAGCTTACGGTAAAAGAGATTGCAATTTTCGCTATGCTTGGAGCACTTATGTATGCTTCCAAGGTGCTTATGGATTTGCTTCCTAACATACATCTTATAGGTACATTTATAATAGCGTTTACGGTAGTTTACAGAAAGAAAGCGCTTTATCCCATATATATTTTTGTGTTTATTACGGGACTTATTTCAGGCTTTGCAACATGGTGGTTACCGTATCTTTATATATGGACGGTACTCTGGGTAGCGGTTATGCTTCTTCCAAAGAGAATACCCGAAAAGATAAAGCCGTTTGTTTATATGGTTATATGTGCTCTTCACGGTTTTTTATACGGAATACTTTATGCACCGTGTCAGGCACTCATTATGGGGCTTGATTTTAAGGGCATGCTTGTATGGATAGGTGCAGGTTTATATTTTGACCTTATTCACGGTATAAGTAATTTCTTCTGTGCACTCTTGGTAATACCCATAGTGAAGATACTGAAAATTGCAGAAAAAATAAGATAAAACAACGAAACCGCCGATACATCAAGTATCGACGGTTTTTTGCGTTATAGCTTTAAGATTAATAATTCTCTTTTCTCATCTCGAAGTAGCTCTGCGGATGGTTGCAAACAGGGCATACTTCGGGAGCTTTTTTGCCGATTACGAGGTGACCGCAGTTGCGGCATTCCGACATAATTTCTTCGCTCTTCTCAAAAACAGCCTTCATTTCAACGTTGTTAAGAAGTGCGCGGTAACGCTCTTCGTGAGATTTTTCAATTGCAGCAACAGCTCTGAACTGAGCTGCAAGTGCTGTGAAGCCTTCTTCTTCAGCGTCCTTTGCAAAACGGTCGTACATATCTGTCCATTCGTAATTTTCGCCTGCAGCTGCAGCGGCAAGGTTTTCAGCTGTGTTGCCGAGCTCGCCGAGAGCCTTGAACCAGAGCTTAGCGTGTTCCTTTTCGTTGTTAGCTGTCTGCTCAAAAATTGCAGCAATCTGCTGGTAGCCTTCCTTCTTTGCTACGCTTGCAAAGTATGTGTACTTGTTTCTTGCCTGAGATTCGCCTGCAAAAGCTTCCATAAGATTTTTCTCGGTTTTTGTTCCCTTGTACATAATAAATTCGCTCCTTTGATTTGTTTTTATTTCAGCGGAAATCTTACTGTAATCTCTCCGCTTGTAAGTGTAGTTTTTTTGCCGTTTTCAAGAACGACGAGTCCACCTTTTTTATCAATGTCAACAGCCTGAGCAGTGTGGGGAATGTTATCTTTAAAATAGGTTATGTCCTTGCCTATGACATTTGATTTTTTTTTGTATTCGCCGATGTATTTTTCGGGATCATCGAAAATCAGCTCAGAAATATTATTGGCAATTTCAGCGGCTAAAATATTTCGGTCAATCTTTTTGCCGAGTGAAACGGCAATATCCTTGATTTCATCGGGAAAGTCGACTGTGGAAATGTTGATTCCGACTCCGACAATAAGCTTTTTTACGATGCCGTTTTCGCTGACGGATTGAACAAGTATGCCACAGACCTTTTTGTTTTCAATATAAATGTCGTTTACCCACTTGATTTTAACATTCAGACTGCAAAGCTTTTCAATAGCCCTTGCACAGGCAACCGCAACCGCACAGGTAACTCCCGTAAACTCAAAAGCAGGTGAGTCGGTACTGAATACCATAGAAAAATAAAGTCCGCTTCCGCTTGGCGAAAAGAAGCTTTTTCCCTGACGTCCTCTTCCGTTAGTCTGCCCGTCTGCGACAACAAGAATACATTCTTCATTCTCTTTACAAAGCTTTTTTGCAACGTCGTTGGTAGAAGTGACCGTGTCGAAAACAAAAACTTTAACAGGGTCATTAATCAGCGAGCTTATTTTTTCTTTATCAAGCATTTTAAACCCTCTTTTAATTGGGATTTATCAATAAAATAATATCACAAACTTTTAAACTATACAAGCACGAGAATAAATTTTTTGAATAGAATATACTATATTGTTTACGGAGGTCAGGATGATGATAAGCAACTGCTTCTACTATGGGGTATATTCACCAAAGGGATTCTATTCTCTTGCCGCAAAGACTGAATTTTCGGCGGAGAAAAATTATATTGTAAAGGGATATTCAACTTCAGCGAAGCAGAAGCTTTTTGATTCAATAAAAAAAGAGCTTGATAAACGCGGTCAGAGTTACGTTGATTTCTGTGCAGATGAAAGAAGTATCGGAATTTACAGCGCAGATGCGGGATTCAGAATCCTTGACGGAACGTACGAAACGATTACATATTCTGCCGATGCTTTCTGTTTGGACAATGAAACACAGAGTCTGAAAAGTTTAATTCTTTGCCGTGAAGAAGCGGTGAAAAGGGCTGTGCGTTTTCTTACAGCCTGCCGATGTATAAGTAACGATATGATACGTCTTGATGTCGCTGACATGGATCTTGTGAAAATTAACCGTTTTTCGTCACGCCTTTGGTCATCAATGGGCGGTACACTCAGAGGGTCGGTCGGCACAGAGCATAAACGCTTTGTTACTTGCTTCACACCTGAGGGAGTGGAGCTTAATATGGAAGCGTTTGATATATATTGCGAAAATGTAACTGTCATATGTGACCGCACGGGAGCTTGCGCAAGGCATATTGTTGACAGAGTGAGAAGATATGCATTGAGTGCAGGGTATGATGTGATAAGTTGTCTTTGCCCGTTGAATATCGAAAGTGGAGCTGAGCACCTTATAATTCCCGAATTAAAAACAGGAATTTTTGTTTGCAAGTATTTCCATAAGTGTGATTTTGAAAAAAGTCGTCGGGTTTCGTCAAGACGGTTTCTTATTCCCTCTGAAACTGAAACAAAAAAGCGTATGGATTTCAGTTTAAAGGCATACAAAAGACTTATGCAGGAGGTTTTTTCGTCGCTTGAAACGGTAAGGTTGTGTGACGAAGAAATGGACAGATTAAGTACAGATTCGTTTTCGTATGAGAAGGAAAAAGAAATTCTTGAAATAATTTTTTAATGTCAAAAAACAAATCGCTGTGTTTTGCCTTATGGGCTCGGCGAAACACAGCGATTTTATTTTTATGCTCAGAAAGTGAAGCTGTACATATCTGTAACGTTTCCTTTTTCGGTAACGTCCATAGATTTATTTTTGTCTTCACTTGAAAGAAGCATTTTTATTTCAAACGGTACGTTAACGGTAAGCTCTTTGAGGCAACCGTCCTTAACAACTGCCGTTATTTCTGAAGCCGGGAACGATGCTGTTGCTTCTGTTACATAATAATTGTCGAATGCACAAGCTGTACAATCCGCATAATTAAGAAGGTACGGATAAATCTTACGCGGTATATAATCCTTGGAGTCTGCCGTATCTTCAATCAAAACAATTTTCACAGTATATGTGGACGCATCTTTCTTTGTAACGATTGCACTTTTGACAAGATTCGGATTTATACGGGTATCGGGGCAGAATTCCGAAATTGAACCCGTTGCTTTATTGTAACCGTTTTCAAATGAAACGGTCAGTTCGTCGCCCTGTTCATTGATTTCTACAGAATCCTTAGCGTTCTTGTCGTTGACTGCTTTTGAAGTGTAGCGTGTTCTGTATGAAACCTTCACTTCACCTTTAGCTAATGAATCAAAAGCATCTGCATAGAATTTGAGAGCCTCGTTCTTTGAATATCCTGCCGGGTTATCAAGGCCGACCGAAATCTGTAAAACACGAAGTGCATCCGAAGAGTTGATAACTCCGTCATTATTGAGGTCTGCTCTGTACTTGTCGAACTCTTTGTCACTAAAACCGACAGAGTGACGTAAAATCAGAAGCGCGTCCGAGGAATTGGTTTTTCCGTCATTGTTTGCATCTCCGCGAACACCGGCAGCAAATGTTGCAGGCATAACAGCAAAACAAATTGTAACTGCGAGGATAACCGCGAACATTCTTTTTATTGAATTCTTCATATCATTTTCTTCCTTTTTATTAATTATATAGAGTCGAACATATCCGCAAGCTTCTGAACGCTTTTCTTAAGCTCCTGAATGCCTGAAAAAACATTTTCGCTGTTGTAATCGTCAAGGAAATTGTCAGCCTCAAGTGTGAAATATCCGCTGTAGCCGATGTCCTTGAGAGCCTTTACAATCGGCTCGTAGTCAATGCTCATTGAAAAAGGAATCTGGTGCGAATCGTGCCACTTATCATTGTCGTGAATGTGAAGACACTGAAGACGGTGGCCGAGTTCGTAAATCATATTTGCCGCACCGTTGCCTGAACCTCGCATTTCAGCGTGACCGATATCAAGACAGGCAACAAGGAAATCGTCATTCACAACGTCGATGTGTTTTACAAAATCCTCACCTGTAGCACAGGCAGCAAAGCTGCTTTCATCTTTTTCCAAATCCCAGTTCCACATATTTTCTGTTGCGATTTTTACGCCGCAATCTCTTGCAAAAGGAAGAAGTTCGAGATACATTTCAGCATTTTCTTCAGCCGACTTGTTATTGTCGGGATGAATTATACAAATTTCGCCGCCTGCTTCGGCTGTGCATTCAATTGCACGTTTGTAGTAAGCACGGATTGCGGCACAGGCTGTGGGGAAGGGTGCGTGTGACTGATTGCATACGATGCCGTTATCAAGACCGACCTGTTTTAATTTGCGTGCAAAAGAGAGGTAATTGTTTCCTGCAAGGGGATGATTGTTTTGGAGAAGCACCTTTTTACCCCAATCGTACTTACACATATCAAACATGGAAAAATCCCATGCGTCAAAACCTGCTTTTGCAATTAGTTCAACAGCCTTTTCGTCGCCGACAAGCTTTGCCGCCGAACTTGTTTGTGTGGAAATTTTCATATTCAAAACCCCTTAATTACCACCTGTTCTCAACATACTCACAGAATGCGAAGAGGTCTTTGATTTCAATTTTTGTGCCGTCGTCAAGAGTGACGTCGCCGTTCCATATACCGTAAACCTGATGACAGTTCATTCTGCCGACCTTGAAATCCACATCGCTGTGGTTGTCAAGTGTAGGTGTCATGGTCATATTGAATCTGCCGTCTTCCGAAACGAATTTCCATTCTTCCATAAATCTGCCTTTGGGGAATTTTTCAACGTCTATCGCACCGAATTTATGCGCCTTTCCGTCGTAGAAGATAGCTGTTTCCGTTGCGTGGCTCTCGTTTCCGATTGCCCAGGTGATTTCAAAGCCGAGAAGATGCTTTTGCCCGTTTTCGTCGTAGTGGTACAATGAACCGCTGCCCCAATACCATACCATTTTGTGAACAGTATTTACGCGACCCCAGTCCATAGCGCAGAATGCAGTATCCTTTGAAATTTCGTAAACATAATCACCGTATTTGAACGTTCCTTCACAGGGCATACACATCTGCTTTGTGGTCATAAAATACTTTGTTTCGTCCTCGTCAAAGGGGAGAACTGTCGTGATATTTTCGGAACCGGGGAGAATATCCATTTTAATGCTTACGTCGCAAAGCTTACCCTTGTGCATCTTTTTGTATTTAAGAATACGCTCAGTTTCTCTTGTGTCGAAGTCGAATTCAGCCTTACCGATTTTGTCCTTATAACGGTTAGGCACATCGCCCTTTGCGGGAGGAACATGCTTGTTTGCGCCGATGAAATACTGAATTGCATCAACAATTACTTCACCTGTTGAAAGGTCGGTGATTTTTGCACTTACGTAACCGCCGACGTTGATGTTCGCAAAGCTGACAAGAATCTGCATTTTACCGTCAGTAATGGTATAAAAGTCCCATTCCTTACGGCTCATAATTCCTGTTTTAACGTAGTCACGGTTGTATGTAAAGTAGTTGCGTCTTGCCCAACCTTTTGCAAGGAGCTTTCCGTCAGGGGAGAGGAGAGGCGTTTCTTTGGTATATTCAGTCTGCTTTGAAGGTTCTTTCCAATCCTTGAAAGGCACATAAGTGCGCGGTAATTCTTTGCTCATTTCAATTCCTCCGTTTGCTGAATTTGTTTAGTTCATTATAGCAAATAAAAATCTTAAATGGTATAGTTTTTTGAAAATTAATCTTATTTTCGAAAAAGAAAACCGTTCAGGCTTTTATAAGTATCTGAACGGTTGATAGTTTATAAAGAGTTAATCATAGAAAGGTGTTCGATGTAAAGCGGTTTTACGTTGTTGACAACTGTCATACCGCCTTGAAGTGACATATGGTCACCGTAGTAGACAGGCATAATATTCCAGATACCTTTCTTGACGTTCGCGCTGTTGAACTGTGTGCTCGGGTCTGAGAGGGGAGCAAGGGCAGAGAAAGTATTAACAAGTCCGTCATTTTCGAGCCATTCCTCACCGACTACATATCCGCCGGGAGTTGTACCTGTCAGCTTGCCGATTTCTGCACTGCTTGATGTGAATAAAGATTCCATATTTTCTTTGATCGGAGTATGATAGCCGTTTTCGTCAGCCTCAGTCATTGAACATGCAATTGAAAAATAATACGTTTGCTTGCTGATTGAAAGAGTTTTGTTAAGTTCAAGAGCGTTATCGATGTGCATATCGTATGCCGCTGTGTCATATTCTGCACCGTCTGCCGTTTCAACGCCGTAGGCTGTTGTGCCGTTATGAGGGGCAGCAAGCGAAGTCAGCGAATAAATCCAGTCTGCTTTGTTGCCTGTAAACAAGGGTGAAATATCATCAGCAGAGGTTGAATTTCTTTCCGTCTCGTCCCCTTTTGCCATAAGAGATGCAAAAACACGCATTGTTGCACCGCCGAAGGAATGACCGAGAAGATTAATCTTGTTTTCGGAATCCCACTTTTCAAGCAAGGCTTTGCCCGTGAAATCCTTGCCGTATCTGTCATGACCGCAACGCTCGCTGTGAGCTTTACCGTAATCAACAACAGTACCTGTTAACTGCGCATAAAGCTCGCAGGCTCTGTCCCAAGCGCTTGCAGTGCCTGAAACCGAAGCGCCGTAACAGTCATACCCTTTGTCTTCAAGCTTTCCGAGAAGCTCGCCGCCAAACATTCCCCAATACGGCATAAGCTTATAATGGGCATCGTATTCGCCCCAGCCCATCAGACCGTGAACAAAAACATAGGGGTAAAGTCGGATCGTAGCCAT
>JAZNPE010000088.1:0-29896 GCA_045589535.1 Acutalibacteraceae bacterium
TTTGCTTAATGTATAATACATTCATCGAACATTTGTGCGGTAAAGTGACGGTAATAATCCGAACCTGCCCGAAAGCAAGTCTTTTCAGTGCTTTTCGGCGTTTCGGCTTTGAAAGGCGTCAGCTTGTCGCCACCCTACGGAGGTATTACTATGGCAGATAAACAAAAGGCATTGGAAACCGCAATTGCACAGCTTGAAAAGCAGTACGGTAAAGGAACGGTTATGCGTCTTGGTCAGAATGCAGGTATGACGGTTGAAGCAATTTCAACGGGTTCACTCGCTCTTGACGTTGCAACAGGTATCGGCGGACTTCCAAAGGGACGAATTATTGAAATATACGGACCTGAATCTTCAGGTAAAACAACTCTTGCTCTCCACGCTGTCGCTGAGGCACAGAAGGCGGGCGGCGAGGCAGCTTTTATTGATGCTGAGCACGCTCTTGATCCTGTTTATGCGGCTAACCTTGGCGTAGATGTTGATTCGCTTCTTGTAGCTCAGCCGGATAACGGTGAGCAGGCCCTTGAAATCACAGAGGCTCTTGTACGTTCAGGTGCTATTGATATTGTTATTGTTGACTCTGTTGCGGCTCTTGTTCCGAGATCTGAAATTGAAGGCGAAATGGGCGATTCACACGTCGGTCAGCACGCAAGACTTATGTCACAGGCTTTAAGAAAGCTTGCAGGTGCAATCAATAAGTCCAATACTATTATAATATTCATCAATCAGCTCCGTGAGAAGATTGGTGTTATGTACGGTAATCCCGAAACAACAACGGGCGGACGTGCGCTCAAGTTCTACGCTTCAATGCGTATGGATGTACGTAAGACAGAGGCTCTCAAGGCTCCGGGAAATGAATTTATCGGTGCAAGAACAAGAGTAAAAATTGTTAAAAACAAGGTTGCGCCTCCGTTCAAAGAGGCTGAATTTGACATTATGTTCGGCGAAGGTATCTCAAAGGTCGGCGAAATCCTTGATATCGCTGTTTCTCTCGAAATAATCAATAAGAGTGGAGCCTGGTTCTCTTACGGTGAAACAAGACTCGGTCAGGGCAGAGATAATGTTAAAGAACTTATCAAAAACGATCCTGAGCTTATGGCTGAACTTGAGCAGAAAATCAGAGAAAATATGGACAAGCTTGCACAGATGGGAAAAGCGTCTGCAAAGAAGGGCATTAAGCCTGTAATGCCTGCGGCACCTGCTGCACCTGTGGCACCTGCTGCACCCGTAACAAAAGCATCTGCAAAAGCAAAGCTTGATATAGCGGTTGATGATTAATGAAAATTACGGCTAAACAAGGTAAAGGCACAAAGATACATATTCATATTGACGGCGAATACCTTCTGACAGTCGATGAAGATTTTTGGTTTTCATCGGGCTACATTTCAGGTGATGAAATTGACGACGGGGACCTTGCTGCCTTCAAAGAGGCGGCAGGCTCCCGCCTTGCTTTTAACAGCGCAATGTTCAGCCTTGATCTTCGCGACCATTCCGAAAGGGAGCTTCGAAACAAGCTTTCAAGGAAGTATGACGAAAATTCAGTTGACACTGCAATCGGAAAACTCCTTGATTTAGGACTTGTCAATGACCGCCGATATGCCGAAAATCTTACACGTGAGCTGTTTGAACGAAAAAAATACGGCAAAAACCGCGTTAAAAGCGAACTTTTTAAGCGCGGAATAGATTCAGCAACCGCAAACGAAGTTCTCGAAGAGTACGAAAACGAAAATGATACAGATAATATTCAAACAATAGTTGATATTATTCAAAAAAAATATTATAATAAATTGATTGACGACAAATCACGGCAAAAAGTTGTTGCCGCGCTCGTACGCCTGGGTTATTCTTTCGGGGATATACGACAGGCTATGAGGGAATTTTCGTCAGATGAATATTTTGAAGAATATTAAGGTGATATTATGGGTTATCAGATAGGTTTGATTTCTCTCGGTTGTCCGAAGAATCAGGTTGATGCCGAGCGTATGCTGGCTCTTATTGACGAAGCAGGCCACACTATTGTTGATTATGTTGACGGATGCGATGTTGTTATTATCAACACCTGCGGATTTATTGACGATGCAAAAAAGGAAGCGATTGAAAATATCCTTGACACAGTTGAACTCAAAAATGAAGGCATCGTAAGAAAGATTATTGTTACGGGGTGCCTCGCTCAGCGCCACAAGGAAGAAATTGCAAAGGAAATTCCCGAGGTTGATGCAGTAATCGGCATCGGTGCGAACGGAAAAATCCTTGAAGTGATTGATGAAGTTATGTCCACAACCGAGTTGGTGGAAAGTTTCCCACCGCAGTCTGAACTGCCTCTTGACGGTCAGCGTATCCTCACAACGCCTGAGCATTGGGCATATCTCAAGATAGCTGACGGCTGTTCAAACAGATGTACTTACTGTACGATTCCGTCCATCAGAGGCGATATGCGAAGCCGTAAGATGGAAAATATCATCGATGAAGCTAAGCAGCTTGCAGAAGTCGGTGTTAAGGAGCTTATTGTTATCGCACAGGATACAACAAGCTACGGCCTTGATCTTTACGGTGAGCTTAAGCTTCCCGAGCTTCTTAATGAGCTTTGCGAAATCGACGGAATCGAATGGATAAGACTTCTTTACTGTTATCCTGACAGAATTACAGATGAACTTATTGCAACAATAAAAAATCAGGAAAAGATTGTTAATTATATCGACCTTCCTCTTCAGCACGCTAATGACAGAATCTTAAAAGCGATGAATCGCAGGGGAACAAGTGAGGATATAAGAAATACAATTGAAAAGCTCAGAACAGAAATTCCTGATGTTGTTATAAGAACAACATTCATCGTCGGTTTCCCGGGTGAAGACGATGAAGCGTTCGAAGACCTCGCAACGTTTGTAAACGAAATTGAGTTTGACCGCCTCGGCTGCTTCTCTTTCTCGCCACAGGAGGGCACACCCGCTTACGATATGGATGGTCAGATTGAGGATGACGTTAAGCTTAACCGCGGTGACATCATAATGCAGGACCAGCTTGCAATTATGGAAGAAAAGAACAACGCAAAGATCGGAAATACATATAAGACAATAGTTGAGGAGTACGATTCTTACTCAGACAGCTACATAGGCAGAACTTATATGGATGCTCCCGAGATTGATTCCGTTGTTAAGTTTACAAGTGCGAAGGATCTTGAAATCGGTGATTTTGCTGACGTAAGAATATTCGATTTTGAAGAATACGATTTGCTTGGTGAGGTCAGATAATGAATACTCCGAATAAAATTACGTTGTTCAGAATGTTTATTGCACCTTTATTCCTTGTAATATATTTTCTGAATATAAAATATAAGATGCTTATTTCTGCCGTAATTTTTGCCGTCGGTGCAATTACCGATGCTATTGACGGAAATCTGGCAAGAAAGAATAATATTGTTACAAATTTCGGCAAATTGCTTGACCCGATAGCCGATAAAATGCTTGTAACGGCAGGCTTTCTTGCTCTTATGCAGGACGGACTCTGTAATATCTGGATTGTAATGATTATGCTGACCCGTGAGTTTGCAATAACATCGGTAAGACTTATTGCAGCTGCGCAGGGAGTTGTAATACCTGCGAATATCGGTGGTAAAATAAAAACAGTGTTCCAGATGGTTTCGCTTGTTTCAATTATGTTGATCGGTGAAGCAAACGTTGTGTTTGAACTCGGATTGCCGATGCCGCTTATTTCAAACATACTTCTCGGTATAACAGCAATTATTTCGGTTGTTTCGGGAGTAATTTATCTTTATGACAGCCGTAAGGTTATTGACTACAAAGGATAGTGAAGTTTTATGGTAATTTCATCAGCAAGACTTATGAAAAGAGCCTCAAAGGAAGGTTATGCAATTCCTGCATTCAATATTGATAATCTTGAATCAGCTATGGCAGTTTCGGAAATTATGCACGAAATGCGTCTTCCTGTAATTGTGCAGATGATTCCGCGTACCCTTAATTACGGCGGTGTTGCGATTTATCCTGCAATGATGCGCGAACTTATGGCTGACTGCCCCGTTGACTATGCACTTCATCTCGATCACGGCAACAGTCTTGCGCTTGCTCAGAGATGTATTGCAAGCGGTTTTTCTTCCGTTATGTACGACGGAAGTGCAATGAGCTTTGAGGATAACGTAAAGTATACAAAGGAAGTTACGGACTTTGCACTTCCGATGGACGTTTCCGTTGAAGGTGAGCTTGGCACAATCGGTGGCAAGGAAGAGGGCGACACGGATCTTGAAGCTTCCTACACAAGTGTCAGCGAAGCTGAAGAATTTGTCCGCCGTACGAATGTAAGTACACTTGCAATCGGTGTCGGCACTGCACACGGTATTTATAAGGGTGAGCCGAAAATCAATGTGCAGAGAATTAAAGAAATTCACGAAGCAATTGAAACTCCGCTTGTTCTTCACGGTGCTTCGGGTCTTTCTGATGATGTGCTTCGCGACTGTATTGCTGCAGGTATCAGTAAAATAAACTTTGCAACTGAGCTTCGTCAGGCATACACAAACGGTATAAAGGCTGAATTCGAAAAAGATCCCGAAGTTTTCGACCCTAAGATTTATATGCGGGGAGCAGTTGACTGCATCAAAGAAGTGCTTCGTGCAAAAATCAATATCTGCTACGGTTTAAAATCTGAATAAAAATCAAGCCCTCAACGTTTAAGTTGAGGGCTGTTCGTTATCTCGGCTTGTATTTGTTAATCATTTCGTTCTTCATCTCCCAGAGTGCCTGAGACATATCAACGTAATAGTTATGCGGGTTTTCAAAACGTTTTACCTCGTCCCAGAGAGTATCAACCTGCTCGGCACAGTATGTTTTGATTGTCTCAATATCGGGATAATCATAAACACATTTACCGCCGATGAAAAGCGGCTGAAGAAGGGGACGAGCCGTGTAATTTTCAACAGTCTTTCTTTTCCATGTAACGTCAGGGTCGAAAAGCTCATAAGGCTGTGTGTCGTCAATAACCTCATCAGCAAGAGTGATAAGGTCGGCAATGGCTTTGCCGGTTTCGTTATCGTAAAGTCGCCAAAGATTTTTAGCACCAGGAGTCGTAACCTTTGCTACGTTTTCGCTGAGCTTGATTTTCGGCTTCATAACGCCGTCATTCTCGACTGCAACGAGCTTGTAAACACCGCCGAAAACAGGTGTGGATGAGGCTGTGATAAGTCTTTCGCCAACACCGAAGGAATCAACCTGAGCACCCTGACGGAGCATATCTCTTATAATGTACTCATCAAGTGAGTTTGAAGCGATGATTTTAACATCTTCAAAACCTGCATCGTCAAGCATTTTTCTTGCTTTTCTTGAAAGGTATGTGATGTCACCGCTGTCGATTCTTATTCCCTTTGGTCTGAATCCGCGGGGGAGAACTTCCTTTCTGAAAGCCTCAATTGCGTTGGGTACACCTGATTTAAGAACGTCATATGTATCAACAAGAAGCGTACAGCTGTCGGGATAAGCCTTGGCATATGCGCAGAAAGCGTCAAGCTCCGTGTCGAAAAGCTGAACCCAGCTGTGAGCCATTGTACCGAGTGCAGGCACACCGAACTCACGGTCGGAAATTGTACAGGCTGTGCCTGCGCAACCGCCGATGTATGAAGCCCTTGCACCGTAAACAGCACCGTCGAAGCCCTGTGCACGTCTTGAGCCGAATTCCATTATTGCTCTGCCCTGAGAAGCACGCACAAGTCTGTTTGCTTTTGTTGCAATAAGGCTTTGGTGGTTGATTGCAAGAAGGAGCATTGTTTCAATAAACTGTGCCTGAATTGCAGGACCTTTAACGGTAACAATGGGTTCACGGGGGAAGATAGGTGTTCCCTCGGGTACACAGTAAATGTCACACTTGAATTCAAAGTTACGAAGGTAATTGAGGAATTCTTCGCCAAAACCTCTTTTGCGAAGATACTCAATATCATCTTCAGTGAATTTAAGGTTTTCAAGGTATTGCGAAAGCTGTTCAACACCTGCCATAATCGCAAAACCGCCGTTGTCGGGAACGGTTCTGAAAAACATATCAAACTGTGTGATTTCGTCGCCTTTTCCGTTAATGAAGTAACCGTTAGCCATGGTAAGCTCATAAAAGTCAGTGAGCATTGTAAGGTTACGATTCTTTAAATCATTCATTCAAAGCACCGCTTTCGATTGGAATTTTCTAAAATTATAACACAGTTAAATTTGATTTACAATATATGACAAAACATAAAAAATGTATGAATTTAGTCTTTTTGTGGTACAAAAGCATAAAAATGTCTAATTTTGTCTGCATAAATCGGTGTAGGTATGTTCAATTCTCTAAATTTTATTTAAAAAGTAAAGTTTCTGTTGAGAAATTTAAACTAAAGTGATAAAATGTATAAGTAAATTATGTTCGCGACAGAAGGTGAATTTGAATGAGAACAAGAAAACAGGAGCTTGGCGATATGAACATTATCGGTGCTAAGGTCGAGAAGCAGAGAAAAGCAATCGGTATGAAGCAGAAGGATCTTCTTGCTCAGCTTCAGGTCAGCGGAATCGATCTTAATGCATCCGGTCTTTCAAAGCTTGAAGGTCAGCTCAGAGGCGTAACGGATTATGAGCTCAAAGCAATTGCTCTTGCGCTTGATGTAAGTGTAAACTGGTTGCTTGGCATTGACGAATAAACAATAAGCTGCTTGAAAAAGCAGCTTTTCTTTTTTTGATAAATTATTGACAAAGTTTTTTGGGTATAGTAAAATTATTACAATCTTTCTTAAAGGAGAGTATTTATGGCAAAATTTAAACCGTTCAGGGCAATAAGACCTGTGCCCGAAAAAGCTGAGGCAGTTGCCGCATTGCCTTATGACGTTATGAACAGCGATGAGGCGAGAGAAATGGTTAAGGGTAAGCCTTATTCATTTCTTCATGTTGACAAAGCTGAAGTTGACCTTGATAAAAATATTGATATTTATGATAAATCCGTTTACCTCAAGGCAAGAGAAAATCTTGATAAACTGGTAACTGACGGAATCTGTAAGGAGGACGAAACTCCCTGTATATATGTTTATCGTCAGATTATGAACGGCAGAAGCCAGACGGGTCTGGTGGGTTGCACGGCAATTGATGATTATATCAATAATGTTATAAAAAAGCACGAGCTTACACGTGCCGATAAAGAAGCTGACAGAATCAATCATGTTGATTACTGTGATGCGAACACAGGCCCGATTTTCCTTACCTACCGTGAGGATGATTCTATCAACAACCTTGTTGAAAAATGGAAGGCAGAGCACGAGCCTGTTTATGACTTTGTTTCTGACGGAGTAAGCAACACTGTTTGGGTCATCGACTGTCCCGAAACATTGGAAGTGCTTACCGAAAAGTTTGCGGCTATTGATTACCTTTACATTGCAGACGGTCACCACAGAGCTGCTTCTGCTGTAAAGGTCGGCAAGATGCGCCGTGAGCAGAATCCTGATTATACGGGCGATGAGGAGTTCAATTTCTTTCTTGCAGTTCTTTTTCCGAGAAATGAGCTTGAAATTATGGACTACAACCGTGTAATGAAAGACCTCAACGGTTATACTAACGAAGAATTTATGGCAAAAATCGCGGAAGTGTTCGATGTTGAAACAGTCGGCACCGAGGCATACAAGCCCGAAGCAAAGCATATGTTCGGTATGCTTCTTGACGGCACATGGTATAAGCTTACAGCGAAGAACGGAACATTCAATCCGAATGATCCCGTTGACCAGCTTGATGTATCAATCCTTCAGAAGAATGTTATTTCTCCGATTTTCGGAATTGAAGATCCGAGAACAGACAAGCGTATCGACTTCATCGGCGGTATCCGCGGGCTCGGTGAGCTTGAAAGAAGAGTAAATAAGGATATGAAAATTGCATTTTCAATGTATCCGACAACGCTTGACGACCTTATGGACATTGCAGATGCTGGTGAGCTTATGCCTCCGAAATCAACTTGGTTCGAACCTAAGCTTCTTAGCGGCCTGTTTATTCACAAGCTTTCGTAAAACACAGTAAAAATTACAGCGTATCTATGAGATTTCATAAATACGCTGTTTTTTTATTGCTTATTCTTTTTTAATTCAGCTAAAGATTGCTCAACAGAAATGCTGTGTCTTTCCTGCATTGAGATTGTCCAGTCTGCAAGCAGTTTTGAATATTTTTCAATATCATTCACATAAACGGTTGATGCACCGTTAAGAAGCGGTTCACAGAAGCTTTCAACCGAATCAACTCCGGAAACAATGAAAGGAATCCCAAAATTGTTCAGGGCACTGATTGCTTCGGGTGTTGCATCCTTTGCACTGATTTCAAGTCCGCTTGCACCGTATTCTGCAATGCATTCCGGTGCCGAAAAGCTTCCGTCTGCGATAGCGTCATTATCTTCTTCGGTCAGTTCGTATTTCAGCAGGAACGGAATAATTGTGCTGTCCGAAGTAATCATTCCGTAGTGTGCTTTATCAATACCTGCAATGAAGGTACGGTTGACCATATTGTGTTTGATTGTGATTGTGTTGAGCTTGTTCATCTCGGAAAGCTGAACGATGTTAAGATAAATTATGATATCCTTGAAACTGTCAGCATTCATTGCAATGAAAAGTTCTTCAAGCGTGGTGGCAGATTCGCTGTCTTCGTAGTTGTCAGTGATGACGGGGGTTCCGTCATTCCTGAAGCAAAGGTCAACAACAACGGCATCCGCACCAAGACGTACAGCCTCTTTAAAACCTGCAACAGAGTTTGTTATTCCGTCAATTTCCGCACAGTGTGAAAGCAGAACGACGTTGTCTACGTTCTTGAGGTTCTGTGAAGTATATTTGCGTGCGGTGCTGTTTTCGGACGCGTTTCTGATAAGCGGTGCAGAGATAACAGCAACAACGGCAAGAACAACAACGAGTGCACATGCGATAAGAATACCGAGTTTCTTATTTTTCAAGCATAGCCCTCCTGTAAAGCTCGGCTGTTGTTTTATACATTTCGTCGTAATGTGCCTCAATTTCTCTTACGAGCTTGAACTGTGTGCGGCATCTTACGAGGTTATGCTCGGGATAATCAGTCTTGAAGTAAACGTCACCGTTGAGGAAGTCTGTAAGGAAACGTACACCGCATTCAAGTGTCATAAGCTTGGCAGAGAAAACAAGGTTGTCAACCTCGTTCTGTGTAAGTGACTCTGCAGCCTCGGAAATGAAGCCTTCAGCATATGCATTGTAAAGATCAAGGTCAAGATTGAACTTATCAAGGTCTTTTTCGTCTTCATCGGATGTAACTGCTCCCGAACGGATGCTGTCACCGAAATCGTAAAGCGAAAGTCCGGGCATAACCGTATCAAGGTCGATAACGCAGAAAGCTTCGTTTGTGATTTTGTCGAAAAGAACGTTGTTGATCTTTGTGTCGTTGTGGGTAACGCGGACCGGGAGATCACCTGCTTTGATCATGTCCGTAAGCTTTGAAGCGTCAGCTTCTCTTGAAAGAGCAAATTCAATTTCTTCCTTTGCGTCATCAAGTCTGCCTGAAAGGTTATTATAGATTGCTTCTTTGAAAGCTTCGTAGCGTGACGGTGTATTGTGGAAATTCGGAATTGTTTCGAAAAGATTATCAATAGGGTAGTCAGCGAGCCTTTTCTGGAAAATGCCGAAAGCTTTTGCGGAACGGAACATTTTTATCGGCTCATCAACCTTGTCAAAAGTTGTGCAGTTGCCGATGTAGTTGTAAGCTCTCCAGCAAGCGTCATTTTCATCCTTGTAGTAAGGTGCATTATCCTTGGTGTAAAGGAATGTGAGGGTTTCTCTTTCGGGATTACCGCCGTCAAGGATAATCTTGTTTCTCAAAAAGCTTGTAACGTTCATAACGTTGGACATAAGCTCGTCAGGCTTTTTGAAAACATTGGGGTTAATAAGCTGAAGAATATACTGATAGTTCATGTTTGAGTCTGAGCAGGTTACAAGGAACGTACTGTTGATGTGACCTGAACCGGTGGGCTTGATTTCAACAAGTTCACCCTCAAAAGGAAAACTGTCGACAATTTTAAGGAGCTTTTCGTCATTTGTGTAATTCATATAAACACCTCATAATATAATACATACAAAAATATTATATATTTCTTTCCAATTTTAGTCAATATATTTATTTGTCAGTTTGTGTTGAAATTTGATTTTAGTTGTGGTATAATTTATCCAAATGACTTGGAGGTAACAGATATGTTCAATAAGAATAGTATCTTAAGGGCAATTGCCGTAATCGGCATCATCACAATGATGGCTCTTACCGTATTACCGGGATGCAGCTTCGTAGGTAAAGCTGATCTTCCCGAAGAAACAACAAACGATCCCTTTGCACTTGATGACACATTAAGCACACAGGGCTGTCCCGTATGTCAGTCAACTAACTTCACAGGCCCCGACGATAAGGGCTTCTTCACTTGCGGTGACTGCGGTGCAACGTGGGGAACAAACGACGGAAACTACGAAGTTTACGACAAGGACGGAAATCTTGTTCAGGTTCCCGGTGTATCAGGCGGATCAAACGGCGGCAGTTCAAACGGTGGTTCTAACGGTGGCTCAAACGGCGGAAGTTCAGGCGGTTCTAACGGCAGACCGAACGGCGGCTCAAACGGTGGTAGCTCAGGCGGCTCAAATAATAACAGACCGAGCACCGACAAAGAGCAGATTGATAACTCAAAACCGGCACCTTCAATGAAGGATGTCATTGAAGCGGTTCAGTCTGTAGTGAAGGACAACGTTATAATTGACGATAAAGGTAATCTTACCATCAAAAACGATGAAGGTAAGGATACTGGTCTTTTCGGCTTCAAATATTCAACAACAGAGAAATGCTTTATCACAGCTGAGGATGCATGGCAGAGACAGTACGGTTACAACGAAATCTATGATGCTTCTGCTCCCGTACTTGCAATTTCATACGATACAATGCGCGTATACTTCGATTATGACGGACTTCAGTGGATGATTCAGTATTGGAAGGGTCAGTATGGCCTTGTTCTTGTAGGCGCTGAAATCGGTATCTACAACAGACCTGAAACTTCATCTCCGAGTACTCATTACAACTGCGCAGATGATGAAACAAAGCTTCTTCAGAGTATGAATGTTTACCAGTGCGGAACAGCAGACTCAAACGAATACAAGCTTATTCTTTCAAGAAATCCCTCATACACATGGTGGTGCACAGGCTTCGTTCCCGGCACGCTTGCATTTGCAAAGTACAATGTAAATGCTGACTATACAAACCGTCTTCGTGTTGACTCGAAGCTTACCCTCAAGACACCTGAAATGGCTCAGGCATTTATTGAAGGTCTTCGAAAGGTTGACACAATTTACAATAACACAGCAGGCGGCTCAACACGCAGAATCTCGTTCGTTGAAATGACTTCAGCTGAAGAGTATGAAACAAAAGCCGCAAAGGCTAAATTCTTCCTTGAAGAAGACGGCGTAACAGTAAGAGTTTGCTGGAGATAAGAGGTTTGTTTATGAAAAAGACGGTAGCTTTGGTACTTGCGGTTCTTATGCTTTTTGCCTGTGTTGCATGTGGCTCGGATAAGGATGAAGAGGTTGCAACGATTCAGGCTACATACAGTCTTAAAAGCCTTGAGGGTGAATTTATCGTTGAGGTTCAGGATCTCGGCGGTGTGTATTCCGAGCTTTATGACAAAAACGGAATTTATATCAAATTCAAGGACGGCGAGAAGATTTACGATAAGGACGGCAACGAGATTTCACGTGAAGACCTTGTTGTAGGCGATACTCTTGAAATCCATTATAACGGAAAACTTTCTAAAAAAAATCCAAAGACAATTACAGCTTATAAGGTTGTAAATTTGTTCTGACAGAATAAAAAGTCCGGGTGACCGGACTTTTATTTTTGTAAAATTATATAAATTCAGGAGTAGAAAGATATCTTGAACCCCCGTCAGGGAAGATTACAACAATCTTCTTTTCTTTCATTTCTTTTCGTTTTGCAATTTCAGTTGCTGCAAAAAGTGCCGCACCCGAAGAAATTCCGACGAACACACCCTCGCTTTCAGTCACCTGACGTGCAAAATCATATGCGTCATCGTTGCTCACGGTAATGATTTCGTCAATAAGCTCTGTTCTTAGTATTTCGGGAATAAAGTTAGCTCCGATTCCCTGTATTTTATGAGCCCCCGATTTTCCCTGAGATATAAGGGGAGAGGATGCAGGCTCAATGCCTACTATCCTGATTTCAGGATTTTTCTCTTTAAGGAACTCTGCGTTTCCGCAGATTGTTCCGCCTGTTCCGATTCCTGCAACGAAAACGTCAATATCACCGTCAAGGTTGTTCCATATTTCGGGAGCTGTTGTTTTAAAGTGTGCCGTTGGATTTGATGGATTTGTGAACTGACCGGCAATAATACTGTTAGGTAAGGATGCTTTTAGCTCTTCTGCTTTTTCAACGCAACCTGCCATACCTTTTGCACCTTCAATGAGTATAAGTTCAGCACCGTATGCGCTGATGAGCTTTCTTCTTTCTTCACTCGCGGTGTCGGGCATAATAATTATCGCACGGTATCCTTTAGCAGCAGCAATTGCCGCAAGTCCGATACCCGTATTTCCGCTTGTGGGTTCAATAATAACCGAACCTTCTTTAAGTCTGCCGTCAGCTTCGGCGGCATTGATCATTTCAAGAGCAACTCTGTCCTTGATGCTTCCTGCCGGATTGAAATATTCGAGCTTGGCATAAATCTCAGCCTCAAGATTGTTCTTTTTACAGAAATTATTAAGCTTCATAAGCGGAGTGTTGCCTACAAGCTCCGAAAAGTTGTTAAAAACCTTCATGGAAATCCTTCTTTTAATAAAATTTAATAAAATTGTAACACCTTGACCCGATTTGTCAAGTATAGTATTATATGTAACAGTGCAAATAATTTAAACGGGAAGTAATTCTATGCAGAAATTTATTGAAAAAATCAGAATTTTTATGTACGGCAGAAACGGCATTGACAGACTCGGTATGTTCACTGTCTTCATGTATCTTCTTTTTAACGGAATTAAGATGTGTTTTACGTTCAACAGATTTGTTTATTTTTCTCTGTGGGCGGTTGCACTTTTATTCCTTGCAGTGTCTGTTATGCGATTCCTTTCAAAGAATCTTGAAAAAAGAAGATACGAATCACAGCAGTTTGAAAACTTCCTCACGCGTATCCGTTTTCAGGATTTTGTACGTGTTATGAACAAAAAAATGAAAAGACTCGGAATAAGAATTTCTCAGATAAGGACACACCGTTTCCGTACCTGCCCTCAGTGTGACAAGCATCTCCGCCTGAGTAAAAAGCGCGGTGTAAGGCATATAACCTGTCCCGGTTGCGGCAGAAAAATCAAAACCTTTGTTTTATTTTAAATCTTATTGTAAGGGGTGAATGAAGTGTTAGGCTATATAAGAGCGCATAAACCCGAAATGAAGTTTAAAGATTATGAGCTTTATAAGGGCGTATACTGTACTCTTTGCAAGGCACTCGGCAAGCGTTACGGTTTTATTCCGCGATTCATCCTCTCTTATGATTTTACGTTTTTTGCAATGGTAAGGATGGCGGTACGAAATCGTTGCCCCGGTTTTAAACAGTCACACTGCTCTTTTAATCCTGCAAAAAAATGTCTCGACTGCAACCGTGATAATGAGGATATAGCATACACGGCGGATGTCACAATTCTTATGATGTACCATAAGCTGTGCGATAATATTCAGGACAGCGGATTTTTCAAAAGATTCCTTTGCGAGCTTATTATGCCCTATGCAAAGCATCTTTACAAAAAAGCCTGTAAAAGAACGGGTGATGTCAGTAAAATACTTGAAGTGCAGATGGCGCGTCAGCAGGAGATTGAAAAGCGCAACGGCAACCTTGACGAAGCCGCTGATCCGAGTGCTGTGATGCTTTCGGAACTTCTTGTACATAATATTGAATGTGAAGATAGTGAATCGCTCAGAAAGTTCGGCTATATGGTCGGCAGGTGGGTTTATATCACGGATGCTGTCAACGATTGTGAAGATGACATCAGAAACGGAAGCTTCAATCCGCTGAAAAAACGAGCAGGTGACGAAAACTTTACGGAATATTGCGAAGAAATGATGAATCTTACGATCGGCGAAGCGATTATTTTTTATAAAAGATTGAAAATTTTTCGATTTGATGATATATTAACCAATGTACTTTATGACGGCGTTTATGCCGTTACACAGAAAGTACTGAAAAAAGGAGGCGCAGAAGATGAGAAATCCGTATGAGGTTCTTGGCCTTGAACAGGGTGCAAGTCTTGATGAAGTCAAAAAGGCATACAGAGAGCTTGCACGCATTCACAACAACGACTATCAGAAAATGGATGAGCTCAATGCGGCTTATGATACAATTGTGATGAACTTCGGAAACAAAAACCGAAGTAACACATATGCAAATACAAACGCTCAGTACACCTACGAGTCAAATACAACCGAAGGCACATCCGAATTCGGAGATATAAGAGCAAAGCTCAACGGCGGAAGAATCGACGATGCGGAAATGCTTCTTGACGGAATTCCGCACCAACGACGAAATGCCGAATGGTTTTACCTCAAAGGTATAATTCAGCACCGTCGCGGTTGGCTTGAAAGTGCGGCGGAAAGCTTTGAGCGTGCCCACAATATGGAACCGCAGAATCCTGAATATACAGCGGCATTCAAACAGCTCAACAGAGAAAAGAAGGGGCATTACCGTCAGGAAAGAAACACAAATACAAACAACGGTTGCTGTGACCCCTGCGGTTGCGACGGCTGCGATATCTGTACGGGGCTCTGCTGTGCGGACTGCTGCTGTGAATGTATGGGTGGCGACCTTATCCGTTGTTGTTAAAATATCTGAAGGACAGAAATTATGAATAATACCTTAAAAACCGCTTTGGGCGGAATGTGTATTGCTCTTTCAACGGCTGTTATGCTCGCTTCCTCAATTCTGCCGTATTTCACATATGCTTTGCCGGCAATGGCGGCGTTGCTTGTGCTTTTTATGTCTGTTGAGTGCGGATGGAAATGGGGATTAAGCGTTTATTTCGGTACTGCCGTTGTCGGCGCACTTGTTGTACCCGGTAAGGAAGCGGTCGGAATTTATATCGCCTTGCTCGGATATTATCCGCTTGTCAAACCGTTTTTTGATAAACCCAAAAAGGTTATATCGGCAATATTAAAAATCATTTTCTTCACCGTTGTAACTGTTGCGGCATACAGTGTTATGATTTTTGTTTTCGGTATTTCAACCGAAATGCTTGAAGAAGGTGAAAAATACCTTCTGCCGTTTGTCATCGTGCTCGGTATATTTGCATTTATGCTCTACGACAAGGCATTGATGATGCTCGAAATAGCATACTACAGAAAATGGCAAAGGACAGTAAGAAAAATTTTCAGAAAAAGATAAGGTACTCAACTGAGTGACTTAATTGATTTGAGGGGAATGAAATGTCAGATTCAATCAAAAGCTTTACAAGAACAAAGCGTGCCTGTTATTATACATATCTCGCAATGGCATCGGTTTTCAGCCTTCCGCCGTTGCTTTTTGTGACTTTTCGTGAAATGTACGGAATTTCGTATACTCTTCTCGGAACTCTTGTGCTCACAAACTTCTGTACTCAGCTGATAGTTGACTTACTTTTTACTTTTTTTACAAAGTATTTCGACCCTAAGCTGTCAGTAAGGGTTATGCCTCTTCTTACTTCACTGGGGCTTATGATTTATGCCCTTGTTCCGCATTTCTTCCCGCAGTATGCCTATTACGGACTTGTTGTGGGAACGGTGGTGTTTTCTGTTGCTGCAGGGCTTTGCGAAGTGCTTCTCAGTCCGCTTATTGCCGCAATTCCGTCTGAAACGCCCGATAAGGATATGAGTCTGCTCCATTCCCTTTATGCTTACGGAGTAGTATCGGTTGTGCTTATAAGTACGGCATTTTTTAAGCTTTTCGGCACACAAAACTGGATGTATCTTACTCTTTTCTGGGCGGTACTTCCGATAATTTCTTTCGTTCTTTTCAGTGTTTCACCGATGCCTGAAATGAATCTTTCACACGGAGAAAGTGAAAAAATGAAAAAACGTCACAGGGGAATGTATCTCTGTGTTCTCTGTATTTTTCTTGGCAGTGCAGCGGAAAATACTATGACCAACTGGATTTCGGGTTATATGGAAAATGCCCTGAATATCCCGAAAGCAACAGGTGATGTGCTCGGAATGTTGGTTTTTGCGGTTCTTCTCGGTCTTGCAAGAACAGCTTATGCGAAGCACGGCAAAAACATAACGAACGTCCTTTTTATAAGTATGGTCGGTGCTCTCGGATGTTACCTTGTTGCAGGTCTTGTGCCGAACGCAATTATTGCAACATTTGCGTGTATCCTGACGGGACTTTGTACCTCAATGCTCTGGCCGGGAACGCTTATCCTTATGGAAGAAAAATTTGACAATCCCGGTGTTACCGCATATGCTCTTATGGCAGCAGGCGGAGATTTCGGAGCTTCCGTAGCTCCGCAGATGCTTGGCGCAGTTGCCGATAAGGTTTCAGCGAGTGCGTGGGCGGCAGATTTTGCCCCGACAATATCCGTTACAGCCGAACAGCTCGGCATGAAGGTTGGCATGCTGACGGCGGCAATCTTCCCGTTGCTCGGTGTGGTTGTACTTCTGATAATCAAAAAGAAACTCAAAAAATCAGTATAAAATAAGACTCCTGACTTTCGGGTCAGGAGTCTTAACTTTTAAAACTCAAAATCAACAACGCATCTGTCAGTGATAACGGAATGAACGAACTCCTTTACCTTAAGATGCTCGGGATGCACCTGATATCCGTCAAGGGCTTCCTTATCCTTGAAAATTGAATATAATGCGAGGTCGTATCCGTTGGGATTGTAATTGAATCCGACCTCCGCACTGATAAGACCGTCTATCTTTCCGACAAGGGAAGTAAGGCGTTTTTTCATTTCTTTCATATTATCTTCTTTCTTTTCATCGTCTCTTACGTTCCAGAATACAATATGCTTAACCATATTTGACCTCCGCTATGAATATTTTTAAATAATTATAGCAAAATAAAAACATATGTCAATGGAGATGATTCATTTTGAGAGCGAGTGGTATACTTCTTCCGATAAGTGCTTTGCCGTCCGATTACGGTATAGGTACGTTCGGCGAAGAAGCGTATGATTTTGTGGATTTTCTTTCCTCTTCATGTCAGCATTACTGGCAGATTCTGCCCCTTGGTCATACGGGCTTCGGAAACAGTCCGTACCAATGCTTTTCAGCTTTTGCAGGCAACCCTTATTATATTGACCCGATGTTGCTTTTTCAGTCAGGTTATATCGAAGAAAAAGACCTTCCGTTTCAAAAAAATGACGGCAGAATTGATTACGGCAAGCTTTACAAAGAAAGACTCAGACTTATCCTGAAAGCTGCCGATGCAGTGGATGTGAAGAGTGATGATTTCACTTTGTTTGAAAAAGAAAACCGTTTCTGGCTCAATGACTATTCTCTTTTTATGTCGGTTAAGGAAAGCCTTGAAATGAAATCCCTGAAGGAGTGGGATGAAAAAATCCGTCTGCCTGATGAAGATATGCTTAACAGCCTGAAAGCAAAATTCAGCAAGAGGATTAAGCAATGGAAAGCCGTTCAGTTTGTTTTTTACACTCAATGGAATAATCTTAAAAAATATGCAAATAAGAGAAATATTGAAATTATCGGCGATGTGCCGATTTATGTTTCTGCCGACTCGTGTGAAATGTGGCTTCATAACGAGCTTTTTATAACAGATGACGACGGTAATCCTGCACTTTATGCAGGCTGTCCGCCCGATGAATATTCGCCGCTTGGTCAGCTGTGGGGTAATCCCGTCTACGATTGGATGCATCACCGCAAGGATAATTTTTCATGGTGGATTGAAAGAATGAAGCAAACATCGGCTGTCTACGATATTGTCCGTATTGACCATTTCAGGGGATTTGAAGATTACTATGCCGTAGATGCTGCTTCGCAGGATGCGGTACACGGTGAATGGTATAAAGGACCGTCAAGGGAATTCATCGATGCACTTAAAAGAAATATTCCGGGAATCAGGATTATTGCCGAAGACCTAGGAAATATCACAGATAAAGTGCGTGACCTTCTTTGTTACAGCGATTTTCCGGGGATGAAGGTGCTGCAGTTCGGCTTCGAGGGGGCCGAGGAGTTCCTTCCGCACAGCTATACGCGGCACAGCGTTGCTTACACAGGTACTCACGACAATCCTACAATGAAGCAGTGGTCGCTTATTTCTGATGATGCGGCACTGACCTTTGCCAAAAAATATCTTAACGTGAATAATGCTGAATGTTTAGTCAAAGATTGTATTAGAGCGTTATATATGAGTGTCAGCGAAACCGTGATTATACCTATGCAGGATTGGCTGTCTCTCGGGAGCGAGGCGAGGATGAACGTCCCGTCAATACCTTACGGAAACTGGGAGTGGCGCCTCAGCGACGGTATGCTCACCGACGAGCTTGCAAAAGAAATCGCTGATATGACAAAGCTTTATTCAAGAACCTTATAAGGAGGAAAAATAATGAAGAAAACAATTGCTATTTTGCTTTGTGCCGTGCTTGGATTTACGCTTACGGCATGCGGTATGAAAAAAGACCCGAAACCCGATACCCAGACGGCAAATGCAGGTAAGGTATATTTCCTTAATTTTAAGCCTGAGGTTGCGGATATCTACAAGGAAATCGCAACAAAATACAAGGAAGAAACGGGTGTTGACGTCAAGGTTGTAACAGCTGCAAGCAATACCTATGAAACAACCCTTAAGTCTGAAATCGCAAAGAAGGAAGCACCGACAATTTTTCAGATTAACGGACCTGTCGGATACAAGTCGTGGGCAAATTATTGCCTTGACCTGAGCGATACAAAGCTTTACAGCTACCTGACCGACAAAAATCTTGCCGTTAAAAATTCCGACGGTGTTTTCGGCATACCGTACGTTGTTGAGGGCTACGGAATTATTTACAACAACGCGATTATGGAAAAATACTTTGCCCTCAAGGATAAGGCTGTAAGTATTTCAAAGGCTGATGATATCAGGAGCTTTGAAACTCTGAATGCTGTTGTAGAGGATATGACGAAGCACAAGAAGGAACTTGGTATTGACGGTGTTTTTGCTTCAACTTCAATGGGTAGCGGAGAACAGTGGCGTTGGACAACACACCTTGCCAATGTTCCAGTATACTACGAAATGAAGGAAGAAAGCGACGATTCTCCGACACTGACAACTCTCAATGCAAAGGATATCGATTTCAGCTATTCTGAAAACTTCAGAAAAGTATTCGATATGTATCTCAACAACTCAACTACAAAGAAAGAGCTTCTTTCAGGTAAGACTGTTGACAATGCAATGGCAGAATTTGCTCTCGGTAAAGCAGCAATGGTGCAGAACGGAAACTGGGCATGGGAACAGATTTCAAATGTTAAAGGTAATGTTGTCAAGGCTGAGGATATAAAGTATCTTCCGATTTATATGGGTATAAAGGGTGAAGAAAAGCAAGGCCTTTGCATTGGCACGGAAAATTATCTGGCAATCAATAAAAATGCCACCGAAGCGGACAGAAAGGCATCAATCGCTTTTCTTGAATGGCTGTTTTCAAGTGAAACAGGCAAGGATTACGTTGTTAATAAGCTGAATTTCATCGCCCCGTTTAATACCTTCAAGGATGATGAAAAGCCCAATGACCCGCTTGCAAAGGAAATCTTCAGATGGATGGAAAAGGATGTTACCAATCTGGAATGGGCATTCAATTCATTCCCTAGTCAGCAGTTCAAAGACGATTTCGGCAATGCGATGCTTGAATACTCCCAGGGCAAAAAGGATTGGAAGCACGTTGAAACAACATTTAAGAACAGTTGGAAATCTGAACGTAAATAATATTTTGGAGAGGATAAAATGGCGCTGAAAAAGTATTTTCCCATATTCGTTCTGCCTACACTTGCGGCATTCACGATAGCCTTTGCAGTGCCGTTTGTCCTCGGTCTGTATCTTTCTTTTACGGAATTCACTACGGTAGCGGACGCGCAATGGGTAGGTTTTCTTAATTATATCAGGGCTTTTTCAAACGACGATTTTCTCAATGCGCTGTGGTTTACTGTGAGATTTACCGTTGTTTCCGTAATAACCGTAAATCTGATTGCATTTGCGTTGGCATCAATTCTTACCAAAGGCTTGAAAGGCACAAATATTTTCCGAACGGTGTTTTTTATGCCGAACCTCATCGGCGGAATTGTGCTCGGTTATATCTGGCAGCTGATAATCAACGGCATTCTGCAGACGATGGGCGTTACAATAACCTATGACCCGAAGTACGGCTTTTGGGGTCTTGTAATCCTTATGAACTGGCAACTTATCGGTTATATGATGGTAATTTACATTGCAGGTATACAGAATATTCCGACCGATCTCATCGATGCTTCAAAGGTTGACGGAGCAAATAGGCTACAGACTTTGCGCAACGTCACGATTCCTCTTGTTATGCCGTCAATCACAATCTGCCTTTTCCTGACGCTTACAAATTCCTTCAAGCTTTTCGACCAGAATCTTGCACTCACGGCAGGCGCACCGTCAAAGCAGACGGCTATGCTTGCCCTTGATATCTACAACACGTTTTACAGCAGAATAGGCTGGGAAGGTGTCGGTCAGGCAAAGGCCGTGATATTCTTCATTATTGTTGCGGCAATATCCTTCATTCAGTTGATGCTTACTCGTAAAAGGGAGGTTGAACAGTGAATACCGTTTCAGGCAGAAATACAGCTGTCAGAACACTTCTTTATGTCATTTTGATCGGTGTTTCTGCAGCCTTCCTTGCGCCCGTGATAATTGTAGCAATTAATTCTTTCAAGGGCAAATTCTATATCAGCGAAGAACCGTTTTCATTGCCGGACAGCGAAACCTTTGCAGGGCTTGAAAATTACACAAGCGGTCTTGAAAAAACAGAATTCTTCTCGGCTTTTTTCTGGTCACTTTTTATAACAGTGTTTTCGGTAATCGCAATCGTACTTTTTACGTCGATGACAGCGTGGTATATCGTGAGGGTGAAAAACTTTTTTACCAAAGCTCTTTATTTCATATTTATTTTTTCAATGATTGTCCCGTTTCAGATGGTTATGTTCACAATGACAAAAACGGCGGCTGAGCTTTCTCTTGATACACCGTGGGGACTTGTGCTGATTTACCTCGGCTTCGGTGCAGGACTTGCCGTTTTTATGTTCTGCGGATTCCTTAAATCCGTACCGCTTGAAATTGAAGAAGCGGCGATGATTGACGGCTGTAACCCCTTGCAGACGTTTTTTATGGTCGTTTTTCCGATACTCAAACCGACTGCGGTGACGGTCGCAATTCTCAACGCAATGTGGATATGGAACGATTATCTTCTGCCGTATCTTCTCATAGGAAGCGAGTACAGGACGATTCCGATTGCTGTGCAGTATCTCAGAGGAGGTTACGGTTCTGTCGATATGGGTGCATTGATGGCGATGCTTGTGCTGTCAATCATCCCGATAATAATATTCTATCTTTTCTGTCAGAAATATATCATTAAGGGCATTGTTGCAGGCGCCGTGAAAGGATAAACTATGGCAAGTATCAGTCTTAAAAATATTTTTAAAATCTTTGAGGACGGCACCACGGCTGTCAATGACTTTTCTCTTGAAATAGAAGATAAGGAATTCATTATCCTTGTCGGCCCATCAGGCTGCGGTAAGTCAACGACTCTTCGTATGATCGCAGGTCTTGAAAGCATCTCAAAGGGCGAGATGAAGATAGGGGACAGGGTAGTGAATTCCGTTGTTCCCAAGGACAGGGATATTGCGATGGTTTTTCAAAGTTACGCGCTTTATCCCCATATGAGTGTTTATAAAAATATGGCGTTCGGGCTGGAGCTCAGAAAAGTGCCGAAGGCTGAAATCGACAGCCGTGTCCGTGAAGCCGCAAAAATTCTTGATATAGAGCATCTTCTCAAAAGAAAACCCCGTGCTCTTTCGGGCGGTCAGCGTCAGCGTGTAGCCCTCGGCAGAGCAATGGTGCGATCACCGTCGGTGTTCCTTCTTGATGAGCCGCTTTCAAATCTTGATGCAAAGCTTCGTACAACGATGCGTACGGAAATCAAAAAGCTTCACAAAAGGCTCGGTACAACATTTATTTATGTTACCCACGACCAGACGGAAGCGATGACAATGGCAGACAGAATTGTCGTTATGAAGGACGGGGTTATTCAGCAAGTCGATACTCCCCGGAATCTCTACGATAAGCCGTTCAATATGTTTGTCGCAGGATTTATCGGTTCGCCGCAGATGAATTTCCTCGATGCTCTCGTCAGCATCAGAAATTCTCAGGTTTATCTCGTTCTTTCGCAGAACGAAATAAATGTAACGGGAGTTTTCGGTCTTGACGAAAGACTTCTCAGCTATGCCGATAAATACGTAAAGGTCGGTATCCGTCCCGAAGATATCACGAATGATGAGGACTTTGTGAAGAAGAATGCGGATAAGCTGATTACCGCCGAGCTTGAAGTCAACGAAATGATGGGCAGCGAAATGTATCTTTATCTTGATTATGCCGGTGAAAAGATTGTTGCAAGAGTACAGAATGCGCAAAATGAAAATGACACCGCACTTCTTGCAATCCGCACGGACAAAATCCACCTCTTTGACCCGAATACGACGGTGAATATTATGCTGTGATGCTTGTTTAATATTATGATGAAAATACTAAATTTTTCCGTATGGCGGTGGTCTTCCACCGCCGTTTTTCTGTGTAAATTCGGGTTTGTGGGGATAATTAAAAGTTTGCACAGTTCCAAGCCCTCCTTGTGTAAAGGAGGGTGGCACGACGAAGTCGTGTCGGGAGGATTGTTTGATTTTTAAATTTTTTACAATCCCTCAGTCGCTCCGCGACAGCTCCCTTTACACAAGGGAGCCTGAAAAATCAAGCGGATTCGTTATTTAAAGAACTCGACAAACCCGAATTTATCAACTCTTTTAATTTAATAACACATCTTTTTTGATTTTTTGAATATTCATATATTAACAAAATAAAAAAGGGGTATTATATGGCGTTTCAGCAATTCGGGGTAGATTTGTCAAGGTTTCAGCAGGGGATAAGCTTTAATGCACTTACAGATGCAGGTGTTGAATTTGCAATTCTTCGCGGTGCTTATCATCTGACAAAGGACAGTGAATTCGAAAACTTTTATGCTCAGGCAAAGGCAAGAAATCTTCCTGTAGGCGTGTATCTTTATACAATTGCAACAACACCGCAGGAGGCGAGGGAAGAGGCAAATTTCCTTATCGGTAACGTGCTGAGAGGTAAACAGTTTGAGTTGCCTGTTTACATAGATATTGAAGATGAACGGTACTATTCACGTCCGAAAGCAAGTAACAGTGCGGTTGTAAAGGCTTTCTGTGACACTCTTGAAGCAAACGATTACTTTGCAGGGGTTTACGCATCAACATATTTCTTTGCGACATATCTCGACGATTCACAGCTCAAAGCTTATACTCATTGGGTTGCACAGTGGTCAACAAAGCTTACTTATCCTGATATGAGCGTTGTCGGAATATGGCAGTTCGGCGGAAGTACAAACCGCCTGAGAAGTCCGGTAATTGCAGGTTTTAACGTTGACCAGAATTATATGTATAAGGATTTTTCGTCCATAATAAAGTCTTACGGTCTGAACGGTTTTGAAAGAGAGGGAACACCCGTTATAAATCCCGTAACACCGCTGTCAAATGTCGGAATAATCAAAAAAGGAGACAGAAATGCAGGTGTATATCTTCTCAAGCAGAATATTCTTCTCCTTCGAAAAGCAGGTGTGATAACGCAGAATGTAGACAACAACAATATTTTCGGTGACGGAACGGAAGCTGCGGTAAAGCAAATCCAGAGTGCCGCAAGAATAGCTGAAGACGGTATCGTAGGTGCACAGACAATCCGCGCAATAAGGACTCTTCTTGATGAAAGAATAAGATAATATAAAAACAGCAAGGTGTAATTTGATGTACATCCTTGCTGTTTTCTTGTTCAGTTATTAACAAATCCTTTTTGCCGTTTTTCCATCTTTTTCCAACAAATAAAGCCGTACATATCATTGATAAAAAATACTATAAAGCATACCGTCATCGGCAGGTACGAAATATCTGTTTTGGTAGCCAATATCCAAAGTACGATCAGGACAAGGTCGTTTACTGCATAACCGAGTGCAAAATACGGATTGCGGAAAGCTGTCAGTGCGGCGGCAATGTAGCTTGTAAGAACCGAAACCGTGCTAGGCAGAAGATTTGCTGTGCCTAAGGCTTTAAGTATGAAGTAAAACGCTGTTGTGACTATGCTTGATGAAATTATCATAAATATAATCTTTTTTGTACCGAGTTTACTGCTTACTTCCACTTCGGCACTTTTTTTGAAAGGATGTCTCAACCATGATATAAGTGAAATCACAGCCATGGGAAGAGTCATTCCCAGATAGGTGAGCATTTCACCGTAGTATTGAAAGCTGAACGAGATTACCCCGTAAATTGTACTGAAGATTATCATCAGAATCTGCCCGAAGGCAAATCCTCTCGCAAGGAATATCAGCGAGGTTACGCCTATCAAAGAAGCTGTCAGTGAAAGGTAATCACTTCCGCGAGAAAGAAAAAAGGACACAACAATAATCAGGACAGATACTGACCAAAGGCATAATTCAAATTTATTGAGACTTTTAATTGCTTTCAAAATGTTCATATTATCAGCTCCAAAAAAATAACACCCGCAGCACATCTTCAAAGACCTAACGATGTGCAGACGGATGCAACGCATCACACTACCCGGTGGCAGTTAATGTATCAAAAATCTACATCGGAATAATACCATAAAAAACGTTAAAAAGCAACCCTTTTGTGCTATTGATTTTCATTTGTTGTGTTGGTATAATAATTTCGGTAAAAGCAGAGGAGGGGTAAAGTGAATTTAGTTAAAAAATTATTGAAAGACACGCCCGATGGCTGGGCAACAAATTCGCTCGAAAGAAAAAGTTACTATGCGTTTTTTATCGGTCAGAACGCGATTTATGCCCTTGTAACATCATACCTGACAACGTATTTTATGCTTATCGGTGTTGATCTTACACAGGCAACGGGAATTATGCTTGCAATCAAAGTTTGGGATGCTGTTAATGACTGTATTTTCGGTGTTGTATTTGATGCGGTCAAGTTTAAAAGCGGAAAGAAATATCTGCCGTGGCTTCGTGTTTCGCTTGTGCTGATAGTTGTTACAACGGTTCTGATGTTTGCGGCACCGTTCAATTCAAGCAGTACTACAAAGCTTGTATGGTTTGCAATCAGCTATCTTATCTGGGATACCGTGTACACCCTTTGTGATGTGCCGATTTACGGAATTATTACGTCTATGACGAAAAACATCTCAGAGCGCAACTCAATGATGGCTTATAAAAGCATCTGGGGCGGTGCAGGCGGTACTGTAACTTCTGTTGTTGTTCCTGTTCTCATCAGTGAAAAGGTCGGAAGTACATATCTTGTGGCAGCTATTGCTGTTGCGATAATCGCATTTGTTACGATGCTTCCGTCGTGCCTCACTCTTCAGGAGCGTTACACTCCCCCTAAGGAAGAGGAAAACTTCTCTGTCAGCAAGATGTTTGTGTATCTCTTTAAAAACAAATATCTCCTTATTTTCTACATAGGATTTTTCTTCTATTCAAGCGTAAACATTATCGGCGCACTTAATATGTGGGTGTCGTTCTATCTTTTCAACGACAGTCTGTTCTCGCTCGTTGTCGGTGCATTCAGTGCCGTTCCGTCGGTTGTTCTTTCAATTGTCACTCCGAAAATTCTTAAGAAAATCGACAAAATGGTGCTTTTTAAATGGTGCACGCTCGGCATAATAGTTTCAAGTGTTGTTATGTGGGCAGTAGGCTATACGAGTATTATTGCATTTGCCGTTCTTTCTGTTATCCGTTCAATTCCGATGTCGATTTTCGGTTGTGTACTCTTTATGTTCACACCCGACTGTGCAGAATACGGTAAATTCAAAACAGGTATCGATGCAAAGGGTATCACGTTTGCGATACAGACATTTATGTGTAAGCTTACGGGTGCTGTTTCGGGCTCTGTCAGCCTTTTGTGGATGGGACTTGAATACACAGGCTGGATAAGTGTTCCCGCAAAGAATTTCGAAGAACTTCAGGCTCTCAATATTCAGCAGTCACCGCACGCGCTTAATGTTTTGTGGTTCGTTTACGTTATGGTACCTGCAATCGGCTATGTATTTTCCTTGCTTACCTGGATGCTCTATAAGCTCAACGATAAGGATGTACAGATTATGGCTGACTGTAATGCCGGTAAAATCACAAGAGACCGGGCGGAAACAATGCTTTCCCGAAAATATTAATTTTATCCGCAGGCATCGGTGCTTAAGGTGTCTGCAGTAATTAATCATATCTCAGCACATCACAAGGAGTGTGTAAAATGTCTTGCGTTAATTATGTTGATCCGACGATAGGAAATGTCGGTGACGAAGATTCTGATTATTCTCACGGCGGCGGCAAAACTCATCCCGGTGCTTGCCTTCCGGGCGGTTGTGTACAACTTTGTGCGGACACCGTTACGGGCGGTGATAACGGTACCGGATATAACTACTGTCAGTCCACGATTGAAGGTTTCAGCTTTAACCGTATGAGCGGAATAGGCTGGTACGGCGACCTCGGAAATCTGCAGATAATGCCCGTTACAGGTGAAACTGACCTTCGGAGCGGCAGCAATGAATTCTTTCCTCTTAAAAAGGGAACAGAAGGTTGGAAATCACCGTTTACCCACGAAAAAGAAACTGCAACTGCAGGTTATTACGGGGTTCATCTTGACCGTTATAATGTTGATGTAAGAGCGACCGTAACTCCGCATTGCGGTGTTCTTGAATTCTCATATCCCGAAACTGACGATGCGAGAATTATTTTTAATTTTTCGCGCCGTATCGGCGGACGGGTTGATAATTCGATTGTAAAAATTGTTGACAGCACACACCTTGAAGGTGTGATTGAATGTTCACCGAAGGGTGGAGGATTCGGTCACGGTCACGGCAGAATTGAATATAAACTCTGGTTTTGCTGTGAGCTTTCAGAACCGTTCAGATCAGCTGAATTTTTCAGCGAAGAAGAATATATCGGATTCAGCAACGAGGTTGAAGGTGCTGATACAGGTCTTGTTCTGAAATTTGAAAATGCAGAAAAAATAACCTTGAAAACATCGGTCTCTTATGTTGATATTGAGGGTGCAAGGAAAAACTTCGCAGAAGTTAACGGAAAGTCTTTTAGCGATATTCATACAAAGGCGGTTGACAACTGGGAAAAAGCACTTTCATGCATAACGATTGATACCGATAATGAAACAGATAAAATACTTTTTTATACCTGCTTGTACCACACTCTTCTTGATCCGCGAATTTGTGCGGATGCGGACGGCAGATACATGGCGGCCGACGGTACGGTAAAGACTGATACCGATTACATTCAGCGTACCGTTTTCAGCGGTTGGGATGTTTACAGAAGCGAGTTTCCGCTTCTTACGTTGATTTCACCTGAAACTATCAACGATGAGGTGAATTCTCTGATAAGCATCGCAGAAGCAAGGAACGGATCTTTCCCTCGTTGGGAACTTCTCGGAATCAATTCAGATTGTATGGTCGGTGATCCCGGAATAATTGTGATTGCTGACGCTTATATAAAGGGTATCCGTAATTATGATGTTAATAAAGCCTACGAAATTGCAAAGGCAGGTTCATTGGGCAGCGAAACTCTTTTCGGAAAACCGTTTAATTGTTTGCGAGAAAGGTGCGGTTTTCTTAACGAAAAAGGTTTCAAACCTGAGCTGTTAAGTGTTACACTTGAGGAACTGCTCAGCAACTTCACCCTTGCAGAGTTTGCAAAGGCACTCGGTAAGGACGCCGATGCCGAATTCTTTTATGAAACTGTAAAAAAATATCCTGTAAATTATAACCCTGAAACAGGGTTTATGGGGCCAAAGTACGAAGACGGCAGTTTTATGCCTTTGGATGAATTTGAGTATGATACTGACGGCTGTGTGGAAAGTAATATATACCAACAGTCCTGGTTTGTTCCGTACGATATAAAAGGATTGGCAGAGCTTTTCGGAAGGGAAAGATTTATTGACCTTCTTGAAAAGCATTTTGAAAAGGCTGATTTTTCTGCTCTCTGGAATGATGATTATAACCATTCCAATGAACCGTGTCATAACCTGACACACTACTTTAATATAATGGGTATGCCCAAAAGAACTCAGTACTGGACAAGACGTGTGCAGAAGGAAGCGTACAGACTCGGTGCTTTCGGCTTTTGCGGAAATGAGGATGTAGGTCAGCTTTCGGCCTGGTACGTACTGTCTGCTCTCGGCTTAGCTCAGGTGTGTCCGAGTGTACCAGTGTATGAAATGAACTCGCCTTTGTTTAAAAAGGCTACTCTGAAGCTTGACAGAAAGTATCACCCCTGTACAGTTGCAGATACGTTTACCGTTGAGTGCGATAAAGATCCGTTGAAGTATCCGTACATCAAGGAAATATATCTTAACTCAGTCAAGCTCGACGGTACATCCGTCACATACGATGAAATAACAAACGGCGGAAAGCTTTTATTCATAATGCAGGAATAATTTTCTTCATATCTGAAAATTTTTGGACAGTCCTGATACTCCTGAAGCTTTCAGCGTTTTCTGCCCGACACACGCTCAATCCGCAGAAACGTTGCTGTCAGCCAAGGCAGAGAAAGGCTGTATATAATTGATTTAAATAAAAAACACCGATTGCAGTTTGCTTTCTGCAATCGGTGAAGTTTTTTATAAGTTACTCTGAGGTGTTACATCCTCATTGATGTAATCTTCAATTATTTTTCCGTCGCTGATACGGATAACTCTGTGTGCCTTCTGTGCGATTTTGTCATCGTGGGTGATGAGGATGATCGTTCTGCCTTCTGCCCAGAGTTCGTTGATGATTCTCATAACTTCCTTACCTGAGTTGGAATCGAGGTTACCTGTCGGCTCATCGGCAAGGATTACGGGAGGCCTTGCGGCAACGGCACGTGCGATTGCAACTCGCTGTTGCTGACCGCCCGACATCTGACTCGGCAGGTGATTCATTCTCTTTTCAAGACCGACTCTTTTGAGAGCCTCTGTTGAAAGCTTCTCCCTTTCTTCTGCTTTCATTCCGCGGTAAATGAGAGGAAGCTCAACGTTTCCTTTTGCTGTAAGGCTGGGAATAAGGTTGAAGCCCTGGAAGATAAATCCGATTTCCTGATTCCTTATTGCACTCAGCTCATCGTCATCCATATCCTTGATATCTTTTCCGTCAAGGATATATGTGCCGCTTGAAACAACGTCAAGCAGACCCAGCATATTCATAAGCGTTGATTTGCCTGAGCCTGACTGTCCTACGATTGCAACGTATTCGCCTCTGTCAATGCAGAGGTCAACGCCGTCAAGCGCCCTGACTTCATTTTCGCCGGGGTTGTATATTTTATATGCGTCTTTCAGTTCAATGAGATGTGACATAGCTTACTCTCCAAAAAAAATTTATACTTTAATTGCCAACAACACATAAGTCTGAAAAGTAATAATATCACGCACATTCGTGCAGTTTTCTCTTTGCCATACGCCCGTATGCCTGCATCGAAAAGCTGCCCGACTGTACGCAATCTATTGCATTTCAGATGCGAAGCAGTTTTGAAAGAGTAGATTTTTGTATCGGCGAGGCAAAAATCTGAAGTAATACGAGGCTATTTCAAAGATTTTTAACGAAGCCGAGGCGGAAAGATACCTTTCAAAACCTTATGGCTTGTTGGCAATTAAAGTATACT
>JAZNPE010000089.1:0-34444 GCA_045589535.1 Acutalibacteraceae bacterium
GATCGGTGACGGACTTTCTCATGTCGGCTTCGGTGCATTGTGTGTTGCTCTTGCGATGAACCTCGTGCCACTGACGGTTTCTGTGCCCGTAGTTGTTATTGCCGCATTTTTCCTTTTGCAGATAAGCGAAAACAGCAAAATCAAAGGCGATGCCGCAATTGCACTGATTTCAAGCACAGCGCTTGCTGTCGGTGTTATTATCACTTCAACAACGACAGGAATAAACTCGGATGTCAACGGTTATATGTTCGGCAGTATTCTTGCTATGAGCGATGCCGACGTGCTTGTAAGCATAATTCTTTCTGTTGCGGTACTTGTACTTTACGTTGTTTTTTACAACAAGATTTTTTCCGTTACATTTGACGAAAGCTTTGCGCGTGCAACGGGAACAAAAACGAAGATGTATAACACTCTCGTTTCTCTGCTTACGGCAATAACGATCGTAATCGGAATGAGAATAATGGGTGCAATGCTTATCTCAAGTCTTGTGATTTTCCCCGCACTCACTTCGATGAGAGTTTGCAGATCTTTCAGAAAGGTTGTTGTAACATCAGCAGTAGTTTCAATTGTTTGCTTTTTTGCAGGTCTGTTTATATCGTTCGCATATTCGCTGCCTGCGGGAGCAAGCGTTGTTGCCGTGAATGCTGTAACATTCGGAATATTCAGTTTGATCGGAATTATTAAAAGAAAAGTTTCATAAATTTATAAGAGGTGATTGATATGAAAGAGTTGGCAAACATCAAAGAAGTAAAGGAAAACCTTGTAAAGCTGATTTCGGACGATTGGGCACTTGTTTCTGCAGGTGACAAAGAAAAGTGGAACACAATGACAATCAGCTGGGGTACAGTCGGTGAGCTTTGGGGCAAGGATGTTGTTTTTGCATTTATCCGTCCGCAGAGATATACAAAAGAGTTTATGGACAACAGCGATTATTTCACGGTAAGCTTTTTTGATGAAAAGTACAAGGATGCTCTTAAAATCTGCGGAACAAAGTCGGGCAGAGATTGCGATAAAATAAACCTGGCAGGATTGACACCTGCTTTTGACGGTGAAGCTGTTTATCCGTCGGAGGCACGCCTTGTTATCAAGTGCCGCAAAATTTCCGTGCAGAAAATGGATAATTCAGGCTTTATTGATGAATCAATTGAATCTAATTACCATTCAGGTGACTACCATTTTGTCTATATCGGTGAGATTGAAAAAGTACTTGAAAAATAATTTAAAATTTTTATAAAAAAGTGTTGACAAAGCGTAAAACCCGTTGTATAATAATCAAGCGTTCGGGAGTGATAGCTCTTGAAAGTCGGTGTTGATAGCGAAGAGGGTCCACCCGTTCCCATCCCGAACACGGTAGTTAAGCTCTTCTGTGCTGAAAATACTTGGCGGGCAGCCGCCCGGGAAGATAAGGCGATGCCGACACAAACAAAACAACCGCTCAACAGAGCGGTTGTTTTACTTTATATATGTTCTGTACAAAAGCAAAGCGGAGAGTTGCCTCTCCGCTTTTAACGTTTTAAACTGCAGCGTATGAAAAAATGTTTTTCATAAAGTCTGCAAAGAATCGTGTAAGCTTTTCGAGCACATCGAAGATTGTGTCTGCAGTTGTTGGTGCAACAGATTCCTCGGTGAGGGGAAGAAGCTTTGCGTTGTCGTAATCGTAAGTCATAAACTGCGGATATTCAGGATTGCTGCGGACTGTAAGCTGTTCCTTGCTTGTTGCAAGCCACATAATGAAATCTGTGCTTTCACCGTAAGGATAGTCAACGTGTCCCATATCACGGAAGAACCAGGTCTGTTCGGGGAACATACATGTTGAAGCGTCAATCTGGCGGTCAGGTGAGATGTAATCATATTCAGACGGAACCTTCTGCACATAATCGTCTGCAAATGTTTCACCTAAGTATGCACTTGTTGCACCGCCGCTTGCGTATTCAACATCGATAAGGTTGTCTGAATTCTGTTTTGAAACGTAGTCGCTTATGGGAAGTGACGGCCAGTTATACTGTGCAAGGAGATAAACGTTAGTGCCGTTGTCCATAGCATTGCTGAGGAGCTTCTTTGCATTCTGCTGAACGTTGTAGTGGTATGTGTCAATCCTTTCAACGAACCTTGCAGTTTCTTCACCGTTGAGCATGGTTGCTTTTGCATCCTCATAGTTCATATTGGGTACGAGCGCCCAGAGTCCCGGCATACGGCCGAAAATCGGAATAAGAAGCTCTGCATAGATTCTTTCTTTAAGGTTATCCGTAATGCCGTTTGCAAAGGTTTCAAGGAAACTGTTTACTCCTGCAGATTCAAGCACTTCGTCAAGGTAATCAATAACGTTTTCCCAAGTGTTGTCACGTGTGAGAAGTGCAAGTCTGTGCCAAAGACCTGAAAGTGAAAGGCTGAAATCGGCAGAGAAAAGGCTTCCGACGCAGGATGTGCCCTGAAAAGCTGTTGAACAAAGGATGATTGTATCAAGGTCATCACTGCCGTACTTATAAAGATATGAAAGCGTAACTGTACCGCCCATACTGAAAGCAGCAAGAGCAACTCTGTCGTAATCGCCTTCAGATTTGATTTTCTCAATAAAAGCATTAAGTCTGTCAGCGTGTTCAAGCGGATCTCTTCTCCAGTCATAATTGAAGAAGTATGTATTCTCGAGACCGAAAGTTTCAATACCTGCGCGGACTGTAGCAAATTCGTTTGATTCGCCTGTAACAAAATGATCTTCGTGTCCAACAAGTGAACAGTCAAAAAGTGTACCGTTTACGTCGTAAAGTGAATCACCGTTCGTATCAAAAGCAAGCGGTCCGAAGCAATCGTAAAGCGGAGGGAAGATTCCGTCGCCGAGTGCATCGTAATTGCCCGTTACAAGGAAAGAAAGAACGTGCGGTACGACTTTAAAAACCATTTCCGTAATAGAATCCGAAGATGGAGGGAAAGCCTGCTCACCGTCGCTGTTGATAAGAGGAAATGTGTTCATTCCGCTGACTACGACAAATGCTGTTTTGGGTTCAGATGCAAAAGAGGGGACAAAAACAGCAAGAACCATAATAACTGAGAGTATTACGCTGATAGCAGTTTTAAAAGTTTTCTTCATAAAATCAACTCCTTGGGAATATATTAACACATAATTTATAAATTGCCAATATAAAAAATAAATCTTATCTTAACTCTATTTTTAAAAATGCCTTGATTTTCCTGTCGAAATGCACTATAATTAAGTTAACATTTTATGGTTCAAGGAGGACTATCCATGAAACAGTTTAAAAGAATTATTGCTTTGGTAATCGCAGTTGTTATGATGATGTGTTTTGCGTCCTGCTCAATGGTTGAACAGGAGCCTGTTGACATAACAAACGACAACATCAAAATCGGTGTTATCCTTGCGGATGTAAAGGATGCATCTGTAGGCAACACAGGTTATGCTATGGCTGCAATCAACGAAGTTCTTGGTATGGGCTACGGCATCGGCGAGGAAAGATTCAATACAGTTGAAGGTGTTAACCCTGACGATGAGGCTGCAGTTTCAGCTGCACTTACAGAGCTTGTAAATAAAGAATGTAACCTTATCATCGGTACTGATGTTGCTTATCTTGATGATATTGAAAAGATCGCAGGCGACAATGAGAGTATGAAGTTCTTTGTGAATAATGCAGAAAATAATGGCAAGAATATATACGGCTACAAGGCTGATATGACAGCTGCAATGTACTTCACAGGTATGGTTGCAGGTATGAAGGCCGTTGAGCTTGAAATGCCGAAGGTTGGCTTCATTGCTGCTGATGAAAAAAATACAGACCTCTTCAATGCATTTGAAATGGGTGTTAAGGCTGCGGCTGCTGACGTTACAGTTTCAGTTGCTTACGGTACTGAGGCTGCAGATCAGCTTATCAAGGAAGGTTGTGCAGTTCTTGCATCAGACTATGAGGACGAGAAAATTGCTAAGGCAGCAGCAGATGCAAAGGTATTCTTCTGCGGCTTCGGTTCAGAAACATATGCTAACGCAACAAACGAGGAAACAGGCGAAGAGCTTTATGAGTCAGCTTTCCTTTGCGCTCCTCTTTACAACTACACTCAGCTTTATGTAAATGCAATCAAGGCTATTGTTGATGAAAAAGAGCCTGAAACAGCTTTTGAAGGCGGATATCTTGAAGGTATCGTATATCTTTCTGACCTCAACGAAGCTAACATTGCAGAAGGCACACAGGAAGCTGTTAATGCAGCTGTTGAAGCTTATGCAAACGGCGAGCTTGAAATCGTTGTTGCTGAATAATCAAAGCTAAAATATTTATAGCGGACGGCTTTGGTGCTGTCCGCTGTTTTTATCATTAAGAACAATGTGGTGGTGTTAATTTGTCAAAAATCGGATTGATTGTTGAAGGCGGCGGTATGCGCGGAATATACGGGTGTGGTGTCCTTGATGCTTTTCTTGAAAATTCAATCAGCTTTCATTATGGTATCGGTGTTTCTGCAGGTGCGGCAAATCTTGCTTCGTTTATTGCAGAGCAGGAGGGCAGAAACTACAGATTTTACACAAGCTACGCTTTCGATGAAAGATATATGAGCTTCAAAAACTATATAACAACCGGTTCGTTTTTTGGAATGGATTATATTTATTCCGAGCTTAACGAATATGTTGACCCGATAAATTTTGAAAAGCTTGTAAACAGTAAAACGGAATATTATGTTGTAGCAACCGATGCC
Source organism: Acutalibacteraceae bacterium (assembly GCA_045589535.1). GTDB lineage: Bacteria > Bacillota > Clostridia > Oscillospirales > Acutalibacteraceae > CAG-488. The sequence goes on from JAZNPE010000089.1 coordinate 4,693, forward strand.
GAGACGAGTAAGCCTGTTTACTTCGGTAAGGAAGATGTGGAGAAACACAGAGGTGATGTTTTCAAAGCCTCGTGTTCAATTCCTGCAATGTGTCAGCCGATTGAAATTGACGGCAAGCTGTACTTTGACGGCGGTGTTTCGGATTCGATTCCCGTCAGACGTGCGTTAGAGGACGGTTGCGATAAGGTTGTGGCTGTGCTTACAAGACCGCGAGGTTACGTCAAAAAGCCTGAAATGGGAAAGACGATTTATTCGGAAATCCTGAAAGATTATCCTGCAATTATAAAGGCGATGAATGTCCGACATTACGTTTATAACAAAACGCTTGAAAATTTATTCGAGCTTGAAAAGCAGGGGAAGGCGTTTGTATTTTGTCCCGAGCAGTCAGAAAGAGTTTCAATAATTTCAAGAAACAAGGAAGAGCTTGTGACACTTTATAATGAAGGCAAGGTTTCTGCAGAATTGCAGATGGAAAAGTTAAAAGCTTTTATGAATGAATAAGAGGAGCAGTTTTTACTGCTCCTCATTTTTTTGCTTATATTCAATTCATAACATATTCACCTGAAAACAGCTCGGAAATCGCATCCTTTAGGTTGCGGTTTTCTTTTTTTATAAAATCAGGGTCGTCAATAATAATTTCTCTTGCAAATCGGTTTGCCTCGTTAAGGATTGCTGTATCCGTAAGCATTGCAATTTTCATCTCGGGCAGGCCGTGCTGACGTGACCCGAAGAAATCACCGGGTCCTCTCATCTTAAGGTCTTCGTCTGCAATTTTAAAGCCGTCGGTCGTGCTTGTCATAACCTTCATTCTGCGCTGTGCGGCTTCGTTCTGTGCATCTGTGATGAGAATACACGTGGATTTGTATTGACCTCTGCCGATTCTTCCCCTGAGCTGATGGAGCTGAGAAAGGCCGAATCGCTCAGCATTTTCAATAACCATAATAACGGAATTCGGAACGTCAACGCCGACTTCAATAACTGTTGTTGAAACAAGAAGCTTGATTTCTCCCGAAATAAATTTCGCCATAACCTCTTCCTTGTCCTTAGGCTTCATCTTTCCGTGAAGAAGTCCTACGGAGTATCCGCTGAAAAATCCTCTTGAGATGTTTTCTGAATATTCCTGTGCCGCCGCAAGGTCAGTCTCGCCTTCTTCGACAAGAGGACAGACAATGTAACCCTGCCTTCCTTCGTCAAGATGCTTTTTTACGTAATTGAAGGCCCGGTGCCTTTTGGCTGTATCAATGGCATAAGTTTCGATCGGCTGTCTGCCGGGCGGAAGCTCATCAAGAATTGAAACATCGAGGTCACCGTAAAGCATCAGTGCGAGCGTACGGGGAATAGGCGTTGCAGACATAACAAGCGTATGCGGTCTGTCGCCCTTGCCGCTGAGTGCGCCTCTGTGCTTAACACCGAATCGGTGTTGCTCATCGGTTATAACAAGACCAAGATTATCAAATTCAACGTCATTCTGTATCAGTGCGTGAGTTCCGACGATAAGACGGATTTCACCGCTTTTAAGCTGTGCTTTGATTTCTCTTTTTTTTGCTGCAGTTACCGAGCCTGTCAGCAAAGAAATTTTAATATCCGTGTTTTCAAAAAACTTAAGGCAGGTTTTATAGTGTTGCTGAGCAAGAATTTCCGTCGGTGCCATAAAGGCACTCTGGTATCCGTTTTTGGCAACTGTATAAATAAGTGCCGCCGCAACCGCGGTTTTACCCGAGCCGACATCACCCTGCAGAAGTCTGTTCATAGTGAAGTTGGATGTCATTTGTGCTACGCTTTCTCTCACGGCTCTCTCCTGAGCACCTGTAAGAGTGAACGGCAGTGTCTTTATAAATTCATCCGTAAAATCCTTTTCAATGCTCACGGGTGTACTTTCTTTTCTGTTTCCCTTGAGCTTCATAAGTCCGAGTTGGAAAATGAAAAGCTCTTCGAAAATAAGCCTGCGACGTGCTTCGGAAACCGTGTCCTCGTTTGTCGGAAAGTGCAGTTCGTAAATTGCTTTGTTGATTTCCGTAAGGCAGAGCTTGTCGCGGAGTGACTGCGGAATACAGTCAACGAAATAATCTTTTCTTGCTTCATATGCCTGACGGACAAGCTTTTCGATAGCCTTTGAATTAATTCCTGCACTCTGGTGGTAAATCGGGCGGATTCTTATCCCGTTTTCAACAGGTGCAATCAAAGGCGATGACATCTCGCGTCTGTGAAAGTTTCCGCCAACCTTGCCGTAGAAAAGATATTCTTCTCCCGCTTCAAGCGATTCAGCGGCATATTTGTTATTAAAAATCGTGATGTTCATCAACGATTCTCCGTCAGTTACAACTGTTTTGTAAATTGTCATCCCTTTACGGATTTTTGCTCCGCGCGGTTTATGGTTTACAATTGCGCGCACACAACAGTTTGTATCAAAAGGAGCACCTGCGATAGATGTGATTTTGCTCCAATCCATATAATCACGCGGATAAAAGCGCAGAAGATCACCGACGGTGAAAATACCGAGCTTATTAAGAATTTTAGCTCTTTTTTCACCGACGCCCTTAAGATATTGAATGTTGGTGTTTTTATCCATTATTCAACAGTCCATTCGTTAACGTTGTAAAGATAGTCGCTGACAATTGTTTTTGTATCTGTTTTGAGTTTTGAACTTTTAACAGTTATACCTGTACGGTACAAAAGGGGAATGAACGGAAGCTCGTCCGTAAATGTATCAAGGAATTCCTGCATGGTTTTTTCTCCGTTAAGGAAAAGATTATAATCAATTGCTGATTTACATTCGGGATTGATGCCGAAGGAATACGCACCGTTTTCTGAAAAGAATCCGGTAAGATTAAAGCTGTTGGGAAGCTTTACTTCGCCGATATAAAGCTCGTAAGCACCTTCTTTGACAACGTTTACGTAGCTGTTGTATGAATATTCCTTGAGAACAACCTTGACGTCAGCTTCAGCAAGTGTCTGCTGAATGTTTCTTGCCATTGCAAGCTTGAAACCGTTATCTTTGTTAACTGCAAGTCGCAACTGAATCTGTCCCGAGATTGGCGAATAACGTACTCCTGCGCTGTTGAATGTGTCAAAGCCTGCTCGCTCAAGCAACTCAATTGAGGCATCCTTATCATATTTTACGGGAATCATAGAACAACCTTCTGTTCCGTAAAATGAGGGATGAAAAGGGGTGGATGTTGCTTTTGCAAAGTCAGCAAAAGCAACTGAAGAAATATTGTTTCTGTCGATAAGCAAGGATATTGCACGGCGTACAGCAGGATCCTTAAGAATGTTAGAGTTAGAATTTATTCCGAGGTATACGAAGTTTGTTGTATCGAAAGCTGTGCTTGCACCGGTGTATCTTTTGTAAACACCGTCTGAGAAGCTTTCTGTATAAAAATCAATCTGATTAAGCTCGAAAAGACTTGTTACCGCTGAGGTTTCTGTGATATCCTTAAGTCCGATCTGCTTATATTCAGGATAATAACCTCCAAGTCGGTTTTTATTTGCAATAAGCTTGCGGTTTTCGCTTTCTGTTGCAAGCTGATATCTGCCACTTCCGACGGGAGTAGCAGCGGAGTAATCGTCGGAGCTGTTTGTGTCCTTATCGCTGTTTGCTTTTATAATCGGGAAAGTCAGATTTGCCGCCGCGTAAGGATCAGCTGTTTTTAAGGTGAAAACAACACTTCCGTTTCCGTCCGCGGATGCATCGCTGATATTGAGAAGCAACGGTGAATACAATTCACTTCTTTTTGCAAGTACGAATGAATAAACAACGTCCTGTGCAGTGATTGCAGAGTTGTCAGTAAAAGTAAGACCGTTCCTGATTTTAACGCTGAGCTTGTTCTTGTTTGTAAATGAAGAGCTTTCTGCAATAACAGCTGTTGTGCTGAAATCGTTATTTACATTGAAAAGGGGGTCAAATAAAAGCATAGAAATGCTTTTGTTTACTTCGCTTTCACATTCATAAGGATTAAGTGAATCCGTGCGAAGGTATGGGATAGTGTAGCCGATTGCATCGATGCCCTCTACGGATGCAGCTACTGAATTTTTATCTGACGGGTCAATCGAAAGGTCAAGAGGTTCGCAACCTGCAAATGTTACGATGAGTAGTATAGCGCAAAGCAATGCAGATATTATTCTTTTTGTTTTCATCAGCTCACCTCATTCACATAACCGATATCGGTTGGGCAGAAACTGTCAGTCCTGTTTTTTCGTTTATTTCAAAGATACAACCGTCAAGCTTTATATTGTTTTCGTCTGTCTTGAATCTTGTCGGAAGTCCTGTTTTCAGTGCCTTGATAACGCATTCGCTTTCAACACCGAGTACGGAATCCGCAGAACCGCACATTCCGAGATCTGTGATGTAGCCTGTACCGCCTGCAAGAGTCTGCGCGTCGGCAGTCTGTACGTGCGTGTGGGTTCCGAAAAATGCAGAAATTCTTGAATCAGCATAAATCGCAAGAGCTCTCTTTTCACCCGTAGATTCAGCGTGAAAATCAACTATTTTAATCCGACAGTCTTTTGTTTCTTCAATCGCTTTGTCAAGACTGTCGAAAGGATTAGCAAAATTTGAATTTATATAGGCTGTACCGATAAGGTTGATTACGGCAATTCTGTAAGCACCCATATCTATTTTGGCAATGCCTTTGCCGGGTACACTTGCGTGCATATTGTAAGGGCGGATGATGTCATCCCGTTCATCAAGGTAGGCGTGGATTTCAGCTCTCCTGAAAACGTGGTTGCCTGTTGTTATTATGTCAACACCGCTTGCAAAAAGATGATCGGCAGAAAAGGGGAGAATACCGTTTCCTGTTGCGGAGTTTTCACCGTTAGCGATGCATATGTCGATGTTATAAAGTTTTTTTAGGCCCGGAAGCTTTTTGCGGACAAATTCACATCCGCTGCTGCTGACAACGTCACCCAACGCAAGTATTTTCATCGTTTTTGCTCCTTTGCAAAATTTTTCGGAATGTTACGGCATACATGATTACGAGTACCGTTCCCGTAATAAGCCATGAAACGGGATATGACAAATAAAGAGTAAACATAGAACGGTATTGCGGAAAAACTGTAAAGACCCAAAGCACTCTGAGTCCGCATACGCCGACCATAGTTACAATCATCGGAATGACGGATTTGCCGAGTCCTCGCATCTGTCCCGTTGTAACGTCGAGAACACTGTTTACAATATAAGTTACGGCAAAAAGACGTAAACGGATAAGTCCCATATCAATAACTTCAGCATCAGTGGAAAAAACAGTCAGTATCTGCGGACCGAAAGCAAGCAGGGCGACGCCGAAAATTACCGCAATTCCCATGCTTACACCGATGCAGTTGAAGTAGATTTTACGGATTCTTTTATATTGTCTTGCGCCAAGATTCTGTGACGTGAAGGTTGTTGCAGTCTGCGAAACAGAGTTGCAGCAAGTAAAGATAATACTGTCTACGTTTCCGGACGCTGTGTTTCCTGCGATTGCAGCTGCACCGAAGGAATTGATTGATGATTGGATAATAACATTTGAAAGAGAGAAAAGAGAGCCCTGAAGACCTGCAGGAATTCCTATTTTTAATATATCGCGGATTTCATCTTTATAAAACCGAAGCTTTCTGAGTGAAAGATGTATGTAACTGTTGATATTAAGAAGAATGTAAAGAATGCATATTGCGGAAACATACTGCGAAATGATTGTTGCAAGTGCAACGCCTGCAACGTTCATATTGAATTTAACAACAAAAATCAGGTTAAGCACAACATTGAGAATACCTGTTGATGTAAGAATATAAAGTGGTCTTTTGCTGTCACCCGTGGCACGAAGTATTGATGCACCGTAATTGTACACCATATTTGCAGGTGTGCCGAGGAAAAAGATACGTAGGTAAAGAGTGGAAAGCGAATGAACATCGTCGGGTGTTCCCATAGCACTGAGAGCATAAGGCGAAATAACAACACCGAGAAGACCGATGACAACACCGCTGAGGATAGAAAGAAGCATTGCCGAATGTACGGTACGGTGTACGGATGCACCGTCGCCTGCGCCGATGTGTTTTGCAACAACAACGCCCGAGCCCATTGAAAGACCGAGAAAAAGATTGAGCATAAGGTTAACAAGCGTTGAGGTTGCACCTACAGCTGCAAGTGAAACACTTCCTGCAAACCTGCCGACGACCATAACATCTGCAGCATTGTAAACAATTTGCAGAAGCCCTGTAACCATAAGAGGAAAAGCGAAGCCTAAAATTTTAGGGAACAGTACGCCTGTTGTCATATCTACACTGTATTTCTTTTTCGCCATAATGACCATCCTTGACTAAAACTGATACATCATACATTATAACAAATAGAAAAACAAATGTACAGAAAAAAGAAATAATTGTTGACATATATTAAGAAAAATATTAAAATTAACACTGCAAGTAGAATTAAAGGGGATATGTTTATGAGTAAAATAAAAAAGATTCTCGTTGTTGTGCTCGCTGTGATTATGGTTATGCCGATCGCAATGTTTTCAGCTTCAGCAGCAACACCTGCAGCACCTGAATTCAAAGTATCGCTTGTTTCAGAAACAGCTTCAACGGTTGTTGTAAGATTTTCTGCAGTGAAGGGTTCATTCAGCGCTTTGGATTTTGAACTTCGTACTTCATCAGCAATCAAAGAGTGTACAAAGATTGACAAGGCTGAAGGGTTTAAAGCAGCGATTGTTGATTGCGTAAATAACGGTGCAACGTTTTCTGCTTCAGAAAATCCGGTAACAAAGATGGTAGCAATTGCATCAACAGTTAATTTCAACAAGCCTTTTGATATTTATGACTTTACATTTACAAAGAAAACTTCTGCGCCGGTATCAAGTGCCGATTTTACTGCCGTAATCAGCAACTGTGCTGTTGCAACTGGTGTGGCAGCAGACGGAAGTGCCAGTGTTGAGGTTACGGATAAAGTAAAAGTTACTTTTGATTTTTACAGCTTTGTACTTAACGATACATCAGTAGCGATGTATTATAAAGATGCATACACAATCAGCTACACAACAAATTATGCGCCTGAATCGCTTACATGGACTTCTTCAGATGAAGACGTGGTCAAGGTTGACAGTAACGGTAAACTTACAACTACGGGTACAGGTAACGCAACAGTTACTGTAACAAGTGCTGACGGCAGAGTAAATGAAAGCTGCGAAGTTAGCGTAAGCTATCAGTGGTGGCAGTGGATTATTGTTATCGTTCTCTTTGGTTGGATCTGGTATTAATTCTTGAAATTAAATCGGTCTTTCTCTTTCGGGAAAGACCGATTCTTTTTTTCTCATATTGCTTGACAAAGCTTTTTTATTTTAATAAAATTTAACTATAGTACTTTGCTTTAAAGTGCTAAAAGGAGGAATTTTATGCAGACGACAATGGCATCAATAATGGGCAACCTCATAAAGCAGGTTGAAAAGAAAATCATTATGGAATCCTTGCCTATAACTGAGTGGGAAAGCTACACAGGCTGGCACCATAAGCCGGGCGAGTTTACATACGACAATATGCCGCATCAGATTATGAAGATAGGTGACCGCTGGAGCGTTGGTTATGACGCAACAAGATGGTTCAAGGCTAAGGTAACCGTTCCTGAAAGTATGGACGGTAAGAAGCTTTATCTTTATGCTGGCTTCGGCGGTGAAGCACTTGTCCGTATCAATGGAAAAATCGTTGGTGCGTTTAGTGATGAAGCAGGCTGGCAAGACCGTACAGTTGTAATTGTTGACAGTAACAGGGCAGGCGACGAGCTTGATATTGAGCTTGAAGCAACTGTTAACTGCGGTATGTTCTGTGACGAAGCTATGGCAGGTGCAAAAGACCATACTTACACAATGAAGTATGCACACCTTTCCGCAATCAACGTTGAAACTCAGAAATATTGGTATGATATAAAAAGTGCATACGACAGCCTTGAGCAGATAGACAACAAGGTTATCTATGACAGTGTTTATAAAGCAATTGATGAATCTCTCCACGTTCTTGATTTTGACTTTGACGATGAAACATTTTATAAGAGTGTACCGGCGGCAAACGAACTTCTTGTGAAGATGCTTTCGGAAATTCCTGATGCAAAGCAGGGCACTCTTTGTATGATCGGCCATTCGCATCTTGATGTCGCATGGTTGTGGACAACACGTGAACTTGTAAGGAAAACGGCAAGAACATTTTCAAATAATCTCGCGATGATGAGAGAATATCCTGATTTCAAGTTTACGCAGAGTCAGGCGATTGTCTATGACTATATGAAAAAATATTACCCCGATATCTTCGAGCAGGTTAAGGAAGCTGTTAAGGCTGGACGTTGGGAAATTGTTGGTAACACTTGGTGTGAAGCGGATACAAACCTTGCAAGCGGTGAGTCGCTTGTACGTCAGCTTCTTTACGGAAGAGAGTACTTTATGAAGGAGTTCGGTGTTTCTTCGGATGTTTATTGGCTTCCCGACTGCTTCGGTTTCACATGGGCTCTTCCGCAGGTTATCAAGCGCTCAGGTATGAAATATTTCTACACGGCAAAGCTTTATTTTAATGCAACCCATAAGTTCCCTTATTCTGTCTTTAACTGGCGTTCACACTCAGGTGATGAAATTGTTGCCTGCGTTCAGCAGCAGCATTATCAGGGTGAGTACGACGCTCATTATATCAAGGATAACTGGGAGCGCACAAACCAGAAAAATATTACAAAGAAATCTGTCGGCTCATTCGGATACGGTGACGGCGGCGGCGGTGTAACAATCGGTCAGATTGAACGTTCAAAGCGTTTCCGAAATATGCCCGGTATGCCGAAGGCAGAGAATACATTTGTTGCAGATTTCTTCCGCGGAACGGAAGAGTTCAAGGACGAAATTCCGACATTCAACGACGAGCTTGTTTATGAGAACCACAGAGGTACATTCACAAGCCAGGCATTCATAAAGAAGAACAACCGTCGCGGTGAATTCCTCTTCAGAAATGCTGAATTTGCAAACGTTCTTTCAAATACACTCTTAGGTGACGAATACCCTGCAGAGAAGATGGAAGAGGGTTGGAAGCTCCTTCTTACAAATCAGTTCCACGATATACTTCCGGGTACATCAATCCACGAAGCTATGGAAATGACACGTGAAGAATACGTTCAGATGAACGAAATCGGTAACGGTCTTCTTTCAACAGCGGTTGAACACATCAACGAAAACGTAAATGTTACAACTGACGGTGTTATCGTATGGAATATGAACTCAATGCCGATTACGGGAACAGTCAGCGTGAAGCTTCCGTTTGATGCAGGAAAGATTGTTGACGAAAACGGTAACGAATGCCGTTTTGTAAAGGATGGAGAGAATGTAATCTTCATCGCAAAGGATGTTCCACAGATGGGCTTCAGAGTTTACAAGGTTGAAAAGGAAGCAGCTTCATTTGATAAGGTTGTCGCTGAAAAGACACTTCTTGAAAACTCAAAGCTTAAGGTTACTATTGACGAAAATGCTGAGATTGCAAGCATTTACGATAAGGTTAATGACAGAGAAGTTCTTACAGCAAAGGGTAATGCACTTTCAATTTTCCAGGACAAGCCGATTCACGAAAGCGCATGGAACCTTGAACTCAACTATCAGAAAAAACGTTGGGATCTTACAAAAGCTGACAGCATTGAAGTTGTTGCTTCTGATGAGGTCAAGGGTGTTATAAGAGTTGTAAGAAGCTTCAATAAGTCAACAATCACACAGGATATTATTCTTTATGCTGATGCTGACTATATTGACTTTGACACAAAGGTAGATTGGTACGAAACAGAAAAGGTGCTTAAGGCAGCCTTCCCTGTAAGCGTTATCAGCTCACACGCAACATATGAAATCGCACACGGTTCAATCGAACGTCCGACTCATTGGAATTACAGCACAGATCTTGTACGCTTCGAGGTCTGCGGTCACAAGTGGTCAGATCTTTCCGAGGGTGACTACGGTGTAAGCATCATCAACGATTGCAAGTATGGCTACGATATCAAGGACAGCCTTATGAGAATCACTCTTATGAGAGCACCGATTTGTCCCGACCCCGTTGGTGACAAGGGCGTAAGCACATTCGTTTACAGACTCTATCCGCACGCAGGCAACTGGTCACAGGCTGATACGGTCAAGTATGCTTTTGAACTCAATCAGCCGTTAAAGGGATATGCGGCAAAGGCTCAGACAGGCTCAATCAGTTCTGAAAAATCCTTTGTTGAGGTAAGCAGAAGAAATATCGCTGTTGACGCAGTTAAGCCTGCACAGGACGGAAACGGAATAATCATACGTATGTACGAAGCAGGAAAATCAAGAGGTAACGTAAAGGTTAAACTCAACTTTGCGGATGTGAAAAAGGTTATCGAATGTAACCTTATGGAGGTTGACGAAACCGAGCTTGATTTCAGCGATAACGAGTTTAAATTTGAAATCACACCGAATCAGGTAAGAACATTCAGAATCATACTTTAAAAAATTAAAGGAGTGGATCAGGTCCACTCCTTTTTATCTTGTGTTAATTTTTTCAAGTACACATTCTTTCCATCTTCTTGCGATAAGCTGATGTCCGCCCGTAGTCGGATGTACTCCGTCCCAGAGAAGCTTAAAGATATCCGTAGTTTTTGCATATTCATCAAACATATCCTGAAGCGGAACGAAGACAGCATTGTATTCATCTGCAATTTTTCTTGCTTCTGCAGCATACCAGCCGACATTAGTCTGCATAAAGTCGCTGTATTCCTTGCACTCTGAAACGCCGAAAAACGGCTCCATAATTACTATAAATAAATCTGGATTCTGACTGAGTGCCTGATCAAGAATACTTCTGTAAGTTTCGCTGTATTTTTCGGGTGTTGGAGCTGAACCGGTTTCAAAATGATAGTTCAGGTCATTGATGCCGACAAGAATGCTGAGTACTGTCGGTTTAAGGTCAATGCAGTCTTCCTTCCACCTTGCGTGAAGGTCAGAAATTCTGTTGCCGCTGATACCTCTGTTTATGACTTCGATGTTTTTGTTGAAGTTATCCGCATACATTTCAGCTGCCAGGATGTATTGATACCCGTGACCGTGAATATGGTTTGGGTCATTATTTCTTCCGCGGTTGCCGTCAGTTATTGAATCTCCCTGAAAAAGGATAACATCGTTTTCTTTGAGTTTAAACATAATCTCACTCTCCCATGGAGAAATTATATCACGTAGAGAGTTGTAAAATCAATAAACAAAATGATTTTTACTATTTACTTTATTCTTTGAATATGGTACTCTAATAAAAAATGCAACGGGTGATTATATGTTATTTTCACGAAAAAATAAAGAACCTAAAATTATGAAAATTGCTGACCTCGATTTCCTTACACCTGAGGCAAAAGATGCCTTCCGTATTCTTGAAATCGAAAGCACAGAACAGCTTCGCGGTAAGGAAGGGGATAATTTTTATCTTGACTATTGCGTGGAAAGCGGAGGCGTTGCGGACCGCGTAATTCTTTACGAAATGCGTGCTGCGGTTTACTTTGCAAATGAAGTGAAGCCTGACCCGAAAAAGCTTCGTTGGTGGTATTGGAAAGATGCGCTTGTAAGCAGTGAGGAAACAGAAACGGAAAATGAACAAGAGTAAAAAGTATATGTCAACAAAAATCGCTTGCTACACGGGGTATTTCGTGCAGGCGATTATTAATAATTTAGCACCCCTTTTTTACGTAATTTTTCAGAATGAATTTGAAATTAATTACACAAAAATCAGCTGGCTGATAATGCTGAATTTCGTAACACAACTTTTTGTGGATGTTATGTCCGTAAAGGTTATTGAAAAGTTAGGTTACCGGGTATCAATTGTACTTGCACACGTTTTCAGTTCGCTTGGTTTGTTGTTGCTCGGAATTTTGCCGAGAGCGATGGAAAACCATTACATAGGACTTGTTATCCCAATTATAATATATGCAACAGGTTCGGGACTTATCGAAGTGCTTGTCAGCCCGATTGTTGAGGGCTTACCGCTTGAAAATAAGTCGGGTGAAATGAGTCTTTTACACTCGTTCTATTGTTGGGGACAGATGTCGGTTGTTCTTTTTACAACAATAGCAATTAGGTTCGCAGGCAGCGAAAACTGGATTTATGCACCGATGCTTTGGGCAATAATTCCGTTCGTAAATATGTTTATGTTTATGAAAGTACCGATATTTCCTCCGGTGCCCGAAGGCGAAGACGAAATGAAGGTGAGTGAGCTTTTCAGAAGCGGTACGTTTATCCTTCTTGCGCTCCTTATGCTTTGTGCAGGAGCGAGCGAGCTCGCAATGTCGCAGTGGGCATCAACTTTTGCAGAAGAAAGTCTTGGTGTTGACAAGCTGACGGGTGACCTTCTGGGACCGTGCCTTTTCGCTTTTTTAATGGCATCTGCAAGAGTTGTTTTCGGTTTGGTAGGGGACAAGATTGATGTAAAAAAAGTCCTCGTTTTCAGTGCAGGATTGTGCGTTGCAGCATACCTGATTTCCACTCTTTCAAAAAATCCGATTGCTTCGCTTATAGGATGCGGATTATGCGGATTGTCGGTTGCGACGATGTGGCCGGGAGTTTTCAGCTTCGCGGCAAAGATATTCCCGAGGGGAGGTACACCTCTTTTTGCTATGCTTGCGGTTTTCGGCGACTTCGGCTGTGCATTCGGCCCGTGGCTCGCAGGTGTTGTTTCGGATAGTGTAAGAGCATCTTCAATAACTTTTGATCCGTTAAAATTCGGATTGATGATTACAGTTGTTTTTCCGATAGCGATGATAATTGCAATTATTGCACTTTCCAAAAGAAGTATACATTGTTATGAGTTTGTATAACAATCAGCATTTCGTACAGATTTGTTATTGATTATACAGTTTTATTGTGTTAGTATGGTTAAAAGCAGAAAAGGGGAATATTGTATGAAAATCATAGCTTTGTTACTGACAATTATAACACCGTTTTTAACAATGATCGTCGGAACTCCGTTTGCGAAATTTGACAAGGATGTCACCGTAGCGGAAGAAAAAGTTGACGGATTTATGAAGGGTGTCTGCCACGCGGAACCTGATTATGAGTTGTTGAATGAAGGCAATATTGAATGGTTCCGTGATGATATACCGTTTCCTTATGATGCGAACGGCGAACTTTCAAAGAGCTATCTTAATTGGAAAGAAGAGTCCAAAGAATTTGCTGAAAACGGAGTAAGAATTTTTGGTATTACACCGTATCCTGATGATTATATGGAATACGGCCTTGATCCGCGTGACCCTGCCGACAGGGAGGCAATTCAGGATATAGCTCGTTTTTATGTTGAAGACCTTAAGGGAATTGTTGGTGCATTTCAGGTTACTAATGAAATGGGTATCGATCGCTTTACCCTGCCTCTCACTCTTGATGAGGCTGCGGAATTTATCGGTATGCAGCTTGAGGCGATGTATCCTGTAAGAGGGGATGTAATTATCGGTTACAATCTCGGCGGTCTTTCAATTATTACTTTACCGTTTAAAATGATGAAGTACCATCAGTATTGTGATTATGTTGGTGTTGATATGTATCTCGGTTGCTTTGAGCCGGTACTTAAAACACCGAGACAGTTCAAAACTATTCTTAATTTTGTGCGTCGCGTAACTAACAAACCGATCATCCTTTGTGAATTTGGATATATCGGACTTGGTGAACCGAAGAGTAAAGAAGAGAAAACTGCAATTCTTCAGCAGTACGGCTACAACAGTGAACAGGAAGCACGTGCTGATATAAATAATTTCATTAACAATCTTCCCGAAGATATGAAGGAAGAAATTATTGAGAACTACAGTGAGCGTTCGGACAAAGAAAAGGGCGACCTTATCTTTGACGGTGAGTACAGCAACCACCTTTACTGTGAGCTTCAGGAAGGATTCGGCCTTTACAGATATGAGCATACACCCGAAGGTCAGGCAAAATTCTTTGAGGATACAATTCCGATGGTAGCAGATCTTGACTACGTTATCGGTATGTTTGTTTACTGCTGGCAGGACAGCGGTGACTGCTATGTCTGCGGTCAGGAAGAATGTCCCGTTGAAACCAAGTGGGGTCTTGTTGATTATAACGGTAACCCGAAGCCTTCATACTATGCCGTGAAGGAAGCTTACGCAGAATTATAAAATCAGAAAGCGACTTGCATTTTTGCAAGTCGCTTTTTTTATCAGAATTTTCCTCTTAGCTCTACTACTTTGCCGATAATTGTAACAGGCAGAGTGACAATTTCCTCCGCTGTGAAAACAAGAGGCTCATAATCATTGTTGAACGGTATCAGGGTAAGTCCGGTACCGCTTTTTATTACCTTTTTTATGGTTGCATCAAGGTTGTTGATAAGTACAACACCGATTTCACCGTTTTCAATATAGTTCTGTTTACGGACGATTACAACGTCACCCTGACAGATTCTCGGTGTCATACTGTCGCCAACAACCTTAAGACCGAAATGCTCACCTTTGGCCGCCATTTCGGGAGAAATATCTTCGTAATCGATGATGTTTTCTATAGCTTCCGCGGGGCAGCCTGCACGGACATATCCGAGTACGGGGATGCTGTTTGGTTTTGAAGGTGTGTTCTTTTTTATAAGAGTATCAATTGATACTCCGAAAATATCAGAAAGCTTAATAAGCGCAGCTTTGTCGGGGAGGGTGCGTCCTTTTTCCCATTGGCTGACGGCTGTCTGATGCACGTCGCAGAGCGATGCAAGCTCACGTTGGGTTATTCCTCGTTTTAATCTCAGGTCCTTGATAATTGTCATAAAACTCACCTTATTGCATTCTTTTACAATTGATATTATGAGCGATACTATTGAAAAAGTCAAGAGAAAATATAAAAATAATATTAAATTTATTGAAACTCTTGACAAACAGAACAAATGTTCCTAAAATAATAGATGTGCTATTGAATAAGCCGTCGGACGGAAACAGAAAGCGAGGTTAAAATGAAAAGCATATCTGACGAAGTGATTTCAATTGAGGAAGCACGCGCTGCTCTTCGATGTATGCGGTTGTGCAGTTTTGATGAAGAAGAGGCACTTGAAAGTATAGACAGCCTTGTTCATCGGATACGCAAAGTCGGAACAGCAAAGCTTGTTGAGGAAATAATTGAAAAAAGATTGAGCGAAACACAGAGATGTTTTGTGAAAGAATATTGGTATTTTAACAAAAATACGGCACAGATCGCAAGAGAAAGCGGAGTTTCACAGGCTAATGTTTACAGAACGATAACAAGAGCAAATGAAACAATAAAGGAACTGATAACACCTCTCGTAAAATACCACAAGGACCTTGTATCGGCAGAGATTACACCGCTATATTTGGGTGAAATAATGGAAATAGCTTCAGCTTTTAAAAAGAATGAAACTCAGTTGGCCGGACAACTGAAAAACATACGTCTTTCAAAAGCGGTAACGCCTGAGCAGGCAGCACAGGCGGTGTGCATTACCGTTAATGAGCTGGAGAAAATTGAGAACGGAAGAAAAATACCGTCTGCGGAAATTCTTGAGCGATATAGCAAAGCTTTTGGTGTTGAAATCAATCTTAATTTTATAAACGGAAAGGGACGATATGAATGGAAAGAAGTCTGAAAGAACTCAGCGAAGATTATTTCAAGGCGGCTGAGGATATTAATTGCCTGATTGCGAAATACAGAAAACAGCTTAATGAAGCTTATATGTCAAACAATTATCTTAAGACTTATGAAATCAAGAGAAAATTAACGATATTCTATGACCAGAAAAGGGATATCCTTGCCACTGCATATGCGTTAAAGAATTATTATGAAAAAGACAGAAGGATGGTGTTGGCGTGAATAAAATTATTCTGAAGGTTACGGCAAACCGCCTTGAAATTGAAAAGGATACATACACAACGGGTGGCAGCGTAAATTATGACAGCTGTTCGTTCGACTTTGACAACACGTGGAACGGATTTATTAAAACTGCAGTTTTCGGATTCGGTAATTCGGATTATACAAGAGTTGAACTCGATAAGGACGAATGCAAAATACCTGCAATCTGCCTTCAGGATGAAGGTTTTATTAAAATCGGTGTATACGGTGTGAACAGTGACGGTGTGGTTATTACAACGAATGCTGTTGCGCACCGGGTGAACGAAGGTGTCGGAGAAGTAAACGACTGGTACGAAGAGGATAATCTGTTTGTTTACAATGCCCTGAAAGAGCTTGAGGGCGCAATCGAAAAGTATAAGGGTGGGCTTGAAACCAGATTCAATGATCTGCTTGAAAACCTGCGAAATAAAGGTAGCATCAGTGATATAGACGTATTGCCCGGTGAGCCTGACGATTGGTATACACCGTCGGAGTTCAAAAAGTCTTCAGCTTTTCCGACAGCAACAGGTGCTGCGAAATACAATTCATACCTGAATGCGATATTCGGAGTACTTACAACAGAGTTCCCTGAATATGTAAGTGTTGAGAATATCGGAACGGATGAAAGCGGAACATTTCCGATTTATGCATATACATTTGAACCTCTTAATTATGAAAAGACTGTTCTTGTAACAGGGTGTATGCGCAGCAACAACGACATAACAGTAAGGGCAATGTCACACTTCTTTGATGAATTGTGCCGTAATTTCAAAAAAGACAGAACGCTTTCTTATCTGCGTTCAAAGGTGAAAATTGTTGTTATACCTATTGCTAATCCGTACGGTTTTGTTAATAAGAGTAAACGTAACGTAAACGGTGTTGACCTCGGAAAGAATTTTCCTTACAAATGGGATGAATGCTATGATGTTAATAAAGGTGACGGACCGTTGAGTGAAAAAGAATCTGTTGCGATTATCAGTCTGCTCACCGGAATCTATGAGGATAAATTCTGTGCGGCACTTGATGTTAATTCCGGCTTGTTTAATTACTGCTCAAAAATGCTGTTTTATCCGAGATATAAGGATAATTGCCTGAGCTCACTTGCTGAAACTCTCGGCAGATACAACTACGAAAACAGAGAAGACGATGTGCTCGGCAAGGCGATTCTTGCACCTACGGTGAACCCGAGCCTGACGAATTATCTTGCTGAAACATTTGGTATAAATGCCTGCAGTATCAATTGGTCACCGTATTCGTGTTTGGGTGATGAGGTAACAAAGTTTGCTGAATTCATCGGAAACGTACTTTATACTTTATCGAAAAACAGCACTTACACGCTGAGAGAGGAAAAACTCCCGTTTGTCAAGCATTTTTCATGGAGAAGCTCAGGTGACGGCGACATGCACAAGATAATTGCTTCTGACACATGCCGTAAAGTGCCGATAAGTGCATTCCAACTTGATGTTTCAAAGCCTTGCTGTATGACTCTTACGGGTTTTGTGATTCTTAGGGTGTCAGACAGTTGTAATGTTACTGTTAATCCGGTACTGTGGCAGGAAGATTCACCTGAGCAGACTTATGAAAAGAGAGCTGAAACAGATGCCTTTTCTCTTGACCTGATGCTTGGTGAAGGTATTCATGTTATTCCTGTTGAGTCTGTTTTGCAGGCATATGCATCAGACACAAATGCGCAGGTTACAACGGTTTATCCGAAGAAGATTAAATTCGCTTTGGCGGTCAATTCGGATACCGATTCGGTCGCGGATATAATTGGCTGCTCATTTACACTTACTGCGTTCGGAAGTAATTACGGCAAGGCTGTTGAAATCAGCAGACCTATGGGTAATGCAACAGACTTCACAAACCAGCACGAAGTGCCTACACAGGAAGTTTTATATCCGAAGGAGATTGTTACTGAAAATGATGCGAGATACGATGATTAGTGTTGAAATGGAGTTGTCGTCGCTTTTTCTTGCATTGAAACTTACAAAGCAAGTTGAGTTGTGCAGACTCAACAGTGACGACGATTTTACACTTTTTCGTACCTTTGCAAAAATTATAAGGGAATATGAAAATGAAAAGGAGAAAAAGAGTAATAAATGAGTAAAGTCACCAATATAATTTTTAACGGAAAAAATCACTATATAACATCACAATACGGCAGACGTGCGGTGATGAACACTTCAGCAGGTGCTACAAATCCGTTTCACTACGGTACGGATTACGGCACAAACGGAAAGAAAATTGCGCAGTATGCGATTGAAAAGGGGAGCATCATAAGCTGCGGAAAGGCTTCGGACGGCGCAAAGTACATCTGGGTTAAATATCCGCGTATCAATAAAAAGATGCTCCACTATCATCTTGACAGTATAAAGGTTAAAACCGGGCAGACGGTGCAGAAAGGCACTCTTCTCGGCTATACGGGAAAAACAGGAAAGGCGACCGGAGTTCATCTTCATCTTGGTGTCAAGGATTTAAAGACAGATAACTACGAAGATCCCGAAAAGTTCGCACTTTCATATAAAGAACCGACCGTATATAAAAAGGGAACATATGTTGTAACTGCCAACCTGCTGAGGGTAAGACGCGGACCGTCAACTGATTATGATTACAAGAAGTTTTCGTTCCTCACTCCGAATGCTCAGTCACAGATACGAAAGCTTAACGGCGGAAATTCTGCACACGGACTTGTAAAGGGTTGTGTGTGTACAGTATCTGAGGTTGACGACAACTGGGGAAAGATTCCGTCGGGCTGGATTTGCCTTGACTACTGCAAAGTGAAGGAGGCAACATGACGGACATCATAACAGCGTTGATAGCTTTATGCGGTACAATGTTCGGTACTTTCGGCGGAATACTTGCGGCAAACAAGCTCACGGTATACCGCATCGAACAGCTTGAGAAAAAAGTTTCCAAGCATAACAACCTTGTTGAAAGAATGTTCTGCGTTGAAAGCTCAGTTAAGTCTGCACACCACAGAATAGATGAATTAAGGGAGGAAATTAAGTGAAAAATATAAACCTTAAAGGCGTGTCAAAACAGACGTGGGTGAGAACGATTGTGCTCATTCTTGCTCTTGTCAATCAGGCACTCGTAATGTTCGGAGTAACTGATAACGAAGTCGAGCTTGAAACATGGACTCAGTACGCTACATACATTTTTACCGTGATTTCAGCAGTCTGGTCATGGTGGAAAAACAATAGCTTCACGAAAAAGGCTCAGGAAGCTGACACGATATTACACCAATAAGTTGAAATTTTGAATAATCTCCTGAAAAAAGACAGTCCTCTGAAATTAATCAGAGGGCTGTCGCTTTTTTTAAAATTACAATTGTTCAGCTTTAAGTCGGTCGATTTGTTTGTTTAAATAGTCTGTATATATGCTGAAATTCGGATGGTTAAGAATCGCTAAAAGTTCAAGTGCTTTTTCGGCTTCCAGGATAGCTTCAGCATAATCTCCTTTTGCTTCATAACATTCTGCCAGTTTCCACATCATCTGAATTAAGTTTTCGAAAGAAATCCATTTCTGCTTTTCAGCCGCATTAAACTTAGGCTCACCGTCCAGAAGATAAGCAATTTCAGTAAGCTTGGTAAAGTATATTTCGGGAATCTGTTCTATCGCATTTTCAGCACTTGTTAAATCGCCTTTCTTTTTATAAGCATATGCAAGAAAACGAAAAGCATCATATTTAATTTCGTTATCGGTGGTTCGTGCAGTAAGCTTTGATGCGATATTGATTGTTTCATCAGGGTCAGTAATGACATAAAGAAGATTATTGAGAAGTATATCGTTTTCAGGATATATCTTTAAGCCTTCTTCAAGAATTTCACGACTTTTCGACGGATTATCTTCTCTATATTTGTAAGCTTCATTAGCTATTTCTTTAATTTCTTTTTCTTTTTCAGCAAGGCAGAAGTCGAAAAGCTCATCCATAGAAACTCCGAAAAAATTTGCAAGTACCGGTGCAAGCGTTATATCAGGATAGGCGATATTGTTTTCCCATTTGCTTACAGCCTGAAAAGAAATACCGATTGCATTTGCAAGCTGTTCCTGTGTTAATCCTCTTGATTTCCTTAATTCTTTGATTTTGTTTCCAATGTTCATTTTTACACCGCCTTGTTTGTGTTGTTCAGAATATAACACGAGCTCTGCATAAAAACAATAACATAATAAGTGATGTTTTTCAACTGTGAGTTGAATACATAAAAGAAAAAACCGCCGAGAACACTTTCATGTATCGGCGGTTTGAGATTTATAAGGAGTTTTATTTAATCAGGCTCTCACCGTTCATTTCCTTGGGCTGTTCGAGTCCGAGGATTGTAAGCATTGTGGGAGCAATATCTGCAAGTCTGCCTGTTTCCTTAAGCTCGCAGTCATAACCTACTACGCAGAAGGGAACGGGATTTGTTGAGTGCGGAGTAAACGGTTTTCCGTCGTCGCCAATCATTCTGTCAGCGTTACCGTGGTCAGCTGTGATAAGCACTGCACCGCCCATTTCGAGTGTTGCGTCGCAAACTCTGCCGACACACTCGTCAACAGCCTCAACAGCCTTAACAGCAGCTTCCCAGATACCTGTGTGACCAACCATATCACAGTTTGCAAAGTTGAGGATAACTGCGTCATACTTGCCTGACTTGATTTTTTCAACAACTGCATCGCATACGGGATATGCGCTCATTTCGGGCATAAGGTCAAATGTCGGAACGTCGGGTGACTGAATAAGAATTCTGTCTTCGCCTTCAAATGTTTTCTCTTCGCCACCGTTAAAGAAGAATGTAACGTGAGCATACTTCTGTGTTTCAGCGATACGAAGCTGAGTCATATTCTTTGAAGCAAGATACTCGCCGAGTGTCATTGTAAGCTCTTCCGGCGGGAATGCAACTGTAACATTCGGCATTGTTTCGTCATACTGTGTCATGCAGACGAAATTAAGCGGGAAGAAGCCGTTCTTTCTCTCAAAACCGTCGAATGACTCGTCAACAAAAGTTCTTGTAATCTGACGTGCACGGTCAGGACGGAAGTTAAAGAATACAACGCTGTCGTCAGCTTTGATTGTGCCTTCCTTGTTAAGAACTGTGGGGACAATGAATTCATCAGTTACGCCGTTTGCGTATGAAGCTTCCATTGAAGCCTTGCCGCATTCAGCCTGGATGCCTTCACCGTAAACCATAGCTGCATAAGCCTTTTCAACTCTGTCCCATGCGAAGTCACGGTCCATTGCATAGTAACGGCCTGAAATTGTTGCGATTTCACCAACGCCGAGTTCCTTTGTCTTGTTGTAAACGTCCTCAACAAAGCCTGCACCTGATGTAACAGAAACATCACGGCCGTCCATAATGCAGTGAACGTAAACTTTCTCAAGACCTTCCTTCTTAGCCATTTCAAGAAGACCGAAAAGGTGCTCAATATGGCTGTGAACACCGCCGTCAGAAAGAAGACCGATAAGGTGAAGAGCTGTGCCCTTTTCCTTACATGAAGCGTAAGCGTCTTTGAGAGCTTTGATGTCAAAGAAATCGCCGTCTGTGATAGACTTTGAAATTTTAACGAGCATCTGATAAACAACGCGACCTGCGCCGATGTTTGTGTGTCCTACCTCGCTGTTACCCATCTGACCGTCAGGAAGACCAACGTCAAGACCTGAAGCGCCGATTGTTGTGAACGGGTTTTCAGCGAAAAGCTTTGAAAGGTTAGGTGTGTTGGCAGCTTCGATAGCGTTGCCCTTATCGCCGGGGTTGATGCCGAAGCCGTCCATGATACATAATACTACGGGTTTTTTCATAATTAATCACCATTCCAAAAATATGGGACGCTTTTCGGCGTCCCACGTAATAATTGTTGATTGATTATTTGCTTGCTGCCTTAACGATAGCTGCAAAATCGGGAGCCTTAAGAGCTGCACCGCCGATAAGACCGCCGTCAACGTCTTCTTTGCTGAGAAGCTCGTCAGCGTTAGCTGCGTTCATTGAACCGCCGTACTGAACAACAAACTTGTCAGCTGCTTCCTGGTCGTAAAGCTCAGCGATAAGCTCGCGGATAGCCTTACAAACTTCTTCAGCCTGGTCAGCTGTAGCTGTCTTGCCTGTACCGATAGCCCAAACAGGCTCGTAAGCGATGATGATTCTGTCAAGCTCTTCCTTTGAAACGCCTGCAAGAGCAATCTTTGTCTGAGAACGAACAACTTCCATTGTGATGTTCTGCTCTCTCTGCTCAAGGTACTCACCAACGCAGAGGATAACTGTTAAACCGTTGTCAAGAGCAGCTCTTGTACGGTCACGTACAGTAACGTCTGTATCGCCGAAGTATGTTCTTCTTTCAGAGTGACCTGTGATAACATACTCAACGCCGCAAGCCTTAAGCATTTCAGCTGAAACTTCGCCTGTGAAAGCACCGCTTGCTGCCCAGTGGCAGTTTTCAGCACCAACCTTGATGTTTGAACCCTTTGTAGCTTCAAGAGCTGCGAAAAGGTCGATATATGGAACGCAAACAACAACGTCACAGTCAGCATCTGCTACGAGAGGCTTGATTTCGTTGATGAGAGCTGTTGCTTCAGCAGGAGTCTTGTTCATTTTCCAGTTACCTGCGATAACTGCTTTACGAAGTGATTTATTCATCTTTGTGACGTCCTTTCAATTATTTGTTGTTAAGAGCAACGATACCCGGAAGCTCCTTGCCTTCAAGGAATTCAAGTGAAGCGCCGCCGCCTGTTGAGATGTGAGACATCTTGTCAGCGAAGCCGAGCTTCTGAACAGCAGCTGCAGAGTCGCCGCCGCCGATGATTGAGATAGCACCTGACTCAGCAACAGCAGTAGCAACTGCGATTGTACCCTGAGCAAAGTTTTCCCACTCGGAAACACCCATAGGTCCGTTCCAGATAACTGTACCACTGCCCTTGATAGCGTTTGCGAAAAGCTCCTGTGTCTTAGGACCGATGTCAAGACCCATCCAACCGTCAGGAATATCGTCACTGTTAACGATCATAGCCTCTGTGTTGGGGTCGTATTCCTTACCAACCTTGTTGTCAACGGGAATAAGGAAGTTAACACCCTTAGCCTTAGCTGTTTCCATCATCTGCTTAGCGTCTTCAACACGGTCTTCCTCAAGAAGGGATGTACCGATGCTGTGGCCGAGTGACTTCATAAATGTGTAAGCCATACCGCCACCTACGATGATTGTATCGCACTTGTCGAGAAGGTTTGTGATAACACCGATCTTGTCAGAAACCTTAGCACCGCCGAGGATAGCAACGAGGGGACGCTTCGGGTTAGCGAGAGCACCGCCGATGAAGTTGATTTCCTTCTGGATGAGGTAACCGCAAGCTGCGGGAATGTAATCTGCTACACCTGTTGTTGAGCTGTGAGCTCTATGAGCTGAACCGAATGCATCGTTAACATAAAGGTCAGCAAGGTCAGCAAGCTTCTTTGAAAATTCAGGATCGTTCTTCGTTTCTTCCTTGTGGAAACGAACGTTTTCGATGATCATAACGTCACCGTCGTTAAGAGAAGCGGCAAGGCTCTGTGCACTTTCGCCGACAACGTCTGTTGCCATCTTAACTTCTTTGCCGAGGAGCTCAGAAAGACGAACAGCAACCGGAGCAAGAGAGAACTCAGGCTTGAATTCACCCTTCGGTCTGCCGAGGTGAGAGCAAAGGATAACCTTTGCGTTGTTTTCGATAAGATACTTGATTGTGGGGAGTGAAGCAACAATTCTCTTGTCGCTTGTGATAACGCCGTCCTTGAGAGGTACGTTGAAGTCGCAACGAACGAGAACTCGCTTACCGCTTACTTCAAGATCCTCAACGGTCATCTTGTTAAGTGCATCCATTGTTTTCATCCTTTCAAAATAACTGCACAGGCCTTTAAACCCTATGCTTAATTTTTTTACAGGTAGTATTTTATACTAAAAAGGGAAATATTGCAAGTAAAATCATGTCAAAAAATTAACATTTATCAGTATATACATAATTTGCCTAAAAATCGTCTGTTTATTCACAATTTTGTGCAATTTCAGGTTGTAATATAATATGTATATAACTCTGAAAGGAAACGGCTTATTGACGTGTGAGCAACATGAGTGATATAATTAAAATCAGAGTTACAATTTATTGTGGGAGGTTTCCGATATGAAACGGTGTCTCAGTCTTATTTTTACTTTGATTATGATTGTTTCGGTTATGCCGATAACCTTAATCTCAGCTTCGGCTGCTGATTTCGAAGTAACCGACATCGAAAACGGTCAGGTGGGCGGGTATGGCTATGAGCCGACTGTTTTTTATGATGAGAACGGAAATGCCATCGAAACTGACGGCCGTCTTAAAAACGAAACAGGTTTTCAGACGATGGGTACCTCTGCACTTCCGTCCTCATACGATTCGCGTTCAAAAGGTTTTGTAACATCTGTCAAAAATCAGGGCGCCTCAAACAACTGTTGGGCATTTGCAGCAACGAGCGTTCTTGAAACAAACAGTATCGTTAACGGCTATACTCAGCTCAGTGCGACGGATTTTTCCG
This sequence comes from Acutalibacteraceae bacterium, assembly GCA_045589535.1. Lineage (GTDB taxonomy): Bacteria > Bacillota > Clostridia > Oscillospirales > Acutalibacteraceae > CAG-488. The sequence goes on from JAZNPE010000089.1 coordinate 29,003, forward strand.
AGCCGCATCTGGCTTGGTTTTCAGTGAATACGGCAACTGCGGATACGAGCGACCTTAACTTCGGTGAAGGTGTTACAGGTGATGCGTATCTTAGCGGAGGAAACAACCACGATGTTACGGAAGCACTTGCCCGTTGGGCAGGTATTGCTGACGGAAGCGGTGTCACATCAAGCTATCCTACAACATCGTCACAGCTTTCAAAGCTTCCTAAATACACTGATGCGGACAGATACAATACAAGCTCGGGTGTTATAATCAGGTCAATGGAAAACTGCACGACTGAGGATGAAGTTAAGCAATGGATTATGGATAACGGAAGTATAACTGCATCCTACCATCATTCAAATTCTTCAGACTACATAAAAAACGGCAGTAATTATGTTGCATACTGTTACTCTGATAACGATGTTTTTGCAACGAACCATATGATTGCCGTTGTAGGTTGGGATGATAACTTTTCGGCAAGTAAATTTAATTCAAAAAAGGCTCCTGCAGGCAATGGTGCCTGGCTTTGCAAAAACAGCTGGGGTTCAGGCTGGGGCAACGGAGGGGGATATTTCTGGATTTCGTATTACGATACAACAATAAAAGATTTTTACGGCTATACAACTCAGACCGTTGATAAATTCGACAATAATTATACATACAACGCAAGCGGATATTGGAACACAATATCGTTCGGTTCGTCAATTACAATAGCGAATGTTTTTACTGCAAAATACAGCGAGGAGCTCTCAGCAATTTCGACTTATACCCACAACGAAGATGTTAATGTAGAGGTAAGTGTTTATAAGAATGTTTCAACAGGCGAATCAGATGACCCTACAAACGGAGAGCTTATGCAGTCTTTTGCCGTGACATTGCCGCATATAGGTTACCACACAATTGATTTGCCGCAGACGGTGCCTCTTGAACACGGATGTGTATTTTCTGTTGTTCTGAAAATGTCTACGGCTTCCGGATCTGTAAATGTCCCGATAGAAGCGGGTGAGAACGCAACTTCGACTGAAGGTCAAAGCTTTATTTTGCGAGGGGACAACTGGTATACGACGGAGAGTTATAACGCTGAAAAATTATATAAAAATTTCCTTATCCAGGCTTTTTCTGTCACCACCTGCGATCATCTGAATCAGGATACGGTCATAAAAAAATATGACGATTGTTCGGGTCAGGGATACGAAAGAATTGTGTGCCTGGACTGTAACGGGATTCTCAAGGAAACGCTCTATCCGAGAATAGCTCATACCCCGGGTGCATGGACAACTGCCAAAGAAGCCAGCTGTACAGAAACGGGACTTTCAGTTAAAATATGTACCGTTTGCAACCAGACAGTTGAAACTCAGGAAATACCGATGCTTGAGCATGTAGCTGAGTGGAAAATTGATAGGGAAGCAACCTGCACAAAAGAAGGCAGAGAGGAAAGGCAATGTACGGTGTGCGGGAAGTTCCTTGAATCACGAGCAATACCCATGATTGACCATACTCCGGGTGATTGGGTGGTTGAACGAGTAACGACTTGTACAGTAGCCGGTATTCTTGCAAAAAAATGTACCGAATGCAGTCTGATACTTGAAACACAGGATATTCCGGTGACCGGACACAGTCCCGGCGATTGGGAGGTTAAGGTAGAAACAAACTGTTTGAGAGACGGAACTCTGGCAAAACTGTGTAAAACATGCGGTGTGATACTTGAATCACAGCCGATTCCTAAAGTTGATCACGACTATATTTACAGTGTGGTTACAAGCCCGACTTGTAAAAATAGCGGCGTCGGAAAATACACCTGCTCTATGTGCAGGCAGTTTTATGAGGAGAGTATCGAGCCGACCGGTGAGCATAAGTATTCCGAATGGGCACTTGTAAAAGCACCGACCTCCACGGAAAACGGTGAAAAGACACACAGGTGTGTTTATTGCTCCGAAAATGAAAACGCGGTTATAAAAGCAACAGGTTTCGAAACAAAATCAGGAGTAACGGTTGACTATATCACAGGCATCATCAGCGGAATCAGAGCGGGTGAAACCTCTCTTGATCCGTATTTCGAGCTTGTTGACGAAAACTGTTCGTGGGAATATGAAAACAAAGGCAGACTTGGAACAGACACTAAAGCCTTCCTTAAAAACGGTGAGGAAATCATCGGCGAATACAGCATTCTTCTTTACGGTGATGTTAACGGTGACGGTTGGTACGACGGTGAGGATGCCGTTCTTGTAAACTGTTTGGTTAATAATATGATTAGCAAGGACAGCTTACCTGAAGTCTGCTATACGGCTGCGGATTGTAACCATAACGGATATGTTGATGCAAATGATATTAAACTTCTCAACGAGGCAGGACTTCTGCTTGCTTCGGTCGACCAGACAAAGACAGCAGAAATACTTTTTGAAACATCTTCGGCATATTCGGCGTATATTGATATTATAGATCAGTCGCCTGCTTCGGTTGAGGAAGAAACTTCAAAGGATAGTATAGAAAACGAAACTTTGACTGAGCCTGAAAGTACGGAAATATCATTCAATATTATGGGAATTATAGTCGGATTAATCACAAAGTTATTCGATATAATTCTGACGATATTGGTAAATTAAAGTAAGTGAACTGCGGAACTTTTGCTCCGCAGTTTTTACTGTCAAAAAAAGAAAATTTTTATATTGACAATAAAGTAACAATAGGAGTATAATACTCTGCAATAATATAAAAATGTCGGGTAAACCCGATGTAATATGGAGGCATTCTTATGGCAAGAGTATATAATTTCTCAGCAGGTCCTTCAATGTTGCCTGAGGCAGTTCTTAAAAAGGCAGCAGAGGAAATGCTTGACTATCAGGGCTGCGGACATTCAGTAATGGAAATGTCACACCGTTCAAAGGTTTTCCAGTCAATTATCGAAGGTGCACGCGAGCTCGTAAAGGAACTTTACAACGTTCCCGATAACTACAAAATCCTTTTTGTTCACGGCGGTGCATCAACTCAGTTTGCTGCTCTTCCTCTCAACTTTATGAATAAGTCAGGAAAGGCAGATTTCATTATCTCAGGCCGTTGGGCAAAGATGGCTTACAACGAAGCAAAGAAGTACGGTGATGTTCAGATTGCCGCTTCTTCAGAAGATAAGATGTTCTCATACATCCCGAAAACAACACGTGAAAGCTTCCGTCCGGATGCTGACTACGTTTACTATTGTATGAACAACACAATCTACGGTACAAAATACAACTATATCCCTGACACAGGTGATATTCCTCTCGTTTGTGACGTTTCATCATGTTTCTTCTCTGAGCCTCTTGATGTTTCAAAGTTCGGTGTTGTTTACGGCGGTGTACAGAAGAACGTTGCTCCTGCAGGTCTTGCAATCGTAATTGTACGTGAAGACCTTCTCGGCAATGCACGTGATTACACACCGACAATGCTCAATTATCAGACACACGCTGATGCCGAATCACTCTACAACACACCTCCGTGCTATATCATCTATATCTGCAAGCTTGTTCTTGAATGGATCAAGGGCTTCGGCGGTCTTGAAGAGATGAAGGCACACAACGAAAAGAAGGCAAAGATTCTCTACGATTATCTTGAAGAAAGCAAGATGTTCAAGGGTACAGTTGTCAAGGAAGACCGTTCGCTTATGAACGTTCCGTTCGTTACAGGTGATGCTGAGCTCGATGCGAAGTTCGTCAAGGAATCAACAGAAGCAGGCTTCATCAACCTCAAGGGTCACAAGACAGTCGGCGGTATGAGAGCTTCTATCTACAATGCTATGCCTGTTGAAGGTGTTGAAGCACTTGTTGAATTTATGAAAAAGTTCGAAGAAGCAAATTCATAAGGAGATGTCATAATGTATAGCATTCTTACACTTAATAAAATCGCTGCTTGCGGAACGGATAAGTTTGATAAAAACCTCTACGTATACGGCGAAGACATTACAAATCCTACAGCGATTATGGTTCGTTCAGCTTCAATGCACGAAATGGAGCTTGCTCCCGAAACAATCGCAATCGCACGTGCAGGTGCAGGTACAAATAATATTCCGGTTGAAGCTTGTGCAGAAAAGGGTGTTGTTGTTTTCAATACACCCGGTGCAAATGCTAACGCAGTTAAGGAATTGGTAATCTGCGGTATGTTTATGGCTTCACGCCGTGTACCGGCTGCTCTTGACTGGTGTAAAACTCTCAAGGGTGAAGGCGATGCAGTAGGCAAGCTTGTTGAAAAAGGCAAGTCACAGTTTGCAGGTCCTGAAATTATGGGTAAAACACTCGGTGTTATCGGTATGGGTGCAATCGGCTTTAAGGTTGCTCAGGCTGCTGAGGCACTCGGTATGAAGATTGTCGGATACGACCCGTACATCTCTGAGGCTATCAAGTCAGCTATGTCTGCTGATATGACTCTCGTTGACGATGTCAACGAAATCTTCAGGCAGAGCGATTATATCACAATCCACGTACCTCTCACTGATTCAACAAAGAACACAGTGAATAAGGATACACTCGCACTCTGTAAGGACGGCGTCAGAATCCTTAACTTCGCACGCGGCGGTCTCGTTAATAACGATGACCTCAAGGCAGGTCTTGAGAGTGGTAAGGTTGCAGCTTATGTAACAGACTTCCCGTCAGACGATGTTATCGGAGTAGACGGAATTATCGCAATTCCTCACCTCGGTGCATCAACACCCGAAAGTGAAGACAACTGTGCTATGATGGCCGCTGACGAGCTTATCGGCTACATTGAAAAGGGCGAAATCAAAAACAGCGTAAATCTTCCCAACCTCACAGGTCTTGGTGATGTTGAAGCAAACCGTGTTTGCGTAATCTGCAAGGAAGAGGCTGTTGAGGCTGTTAAGTCAGCTCTCGGTGATGCAAAGTCGGCCACACGCAAGGGCTACGGCTATGTGGTTGCTGATAATGCAGATGAAGCAAAGGTTGCAGGAATTGACGGAGTTATCCGTGTTCGCACAATTACAAAATAAATAAAAGCAAAAATTTAACGCCTCGACTCAAGCGGAGTGTTCGCAAGAACACTCCGCAGTTTTATTCACCTTTCGGCGAGTTGTATTGCTTCGCAGTGTTATTGTTTTATAAACAGTAATATTGTCCTTCGGACAGTTTTGTGCGAATAAAATATCACTGAAGCTGAAAGTATCAATAAAACTATTGTGCAAACAATAATAACACTCTGCCGTCAGGCAGAATATAACTTATGCAACTAAAAAGAAGCAGTAGTTTGCTTGTCGCAAAGATGAATGTGCTGAAAAAGAGAGGTAATGCGAATCTTTGCATTACCTCTTTCAAGTACTTTTCAACTCATTTAATTCGGGGCGTTTTTGTGTAAAAAATGTTATAATTTGGTGAGAGTTTTTTTAGCTTCGTTCGTCTAATAAGTGAAAAGTAAAATGTGCACACTTTTCGGAAAGGGGTAATTCAATGGATATCGGTGCAAGTAGCTACCGCC
>JAZNPE010000090.1:0-15764 GCA_045589535.1 Acutalibacteraceae bacterium
TGTACGTTTCGGGATACTGATACCTGCTGCACAGTCAGCAAAAGTAGGTATATCTTTTGCTGCAGCATTGAGTGTGAGTCGGATTGTTCCGAAAAATTTGTTGTAAAGATGTTCCTGTAAATCTTTGCCGTTGAACTTGATGCCTACGGGTTCAGTTATATGTTCACTTGTGATAACAGCAGTATCGTTAACTATTTTTACATTACGGAAGTATCCGGGATATCCCGCGAGTGCAGATGTTGAAACATCATAAAGAATGTTTCCTTTTTCAGAAAACATATACGAAATATCGTGCACGTGAGAGTGTCCCGTAAATACAAGACTGATTCCGTTGTCAGCAAGGAGTTCACGGATTTCCTTGTGTCCGCCCATCATATCGTTTTTACCGATAAGTGAATAAAAAGGGGAGGGTGAGATAAGCGGATGATGGGTAAAGGCAAGGAGTTTTTTTCCTTTTGCACGTGCTTCCTGAGCCGTTGTAACTATCCATTCGCGCATTTCTTCGCTGTAACCGCTTCTACCTGTACCGTCACGGTCAGAATTCAAACCGAAAATTGAATAGGTATCATCCAGGTCTACCAAATATGAAAGCCCGTCCTTAAAAACTGAAACAGCTTCATCGGGGCCGAAGCTTTTGTACATTTTCGGTATATCTTCGCGTTTTACGGACGGAATCTCTTCTCTCACGGGTCCTGTATACTTGTGTGTGATTCCGTTGTCCTGAAAGTCGTGTGTAGATGTGATTGCGAGAACGCGCTTACCGCATTTCTTAAGCGCGTACAACAAAGAAATAAACTCGGCGTGACTGTCAGGGTCTCCGTCGCATGTTGAATCTCCACAGAAAATAACGTTCTGACAGCTGCTTTTTGCAATCTGTGCAAAGGCTGCTTTGAGTACTTCTTCGCTGTCTTTAACCATCTTTTGATTACCTGCATCGTACTTTTTATATGACTCGGTGTCTACACCAAGCTTTTTTGAATAATAATGTGCATCGGTAATTACTATAAGATTGACTTCTTTGATTTCTTTCATAATAACCCCCCATTATTAAGAGTGTATTTTAATTTAACATATTTCTGTAAATTTATCAACAGATGAACAGGATTCTTTTCGTTTGACACAGATATTTTTTATGTTATAATTAAAGAAAATTTATGTTGGGAGGTACTGAAGTTACAGCTGAAAACAGAGACGGAAAGAAATATCAATTATTATGAATGTCAGCTTGAAGAGCCGGTTTCTTTAGGCAAAATCAAGATGCTTGATGAAACAGATATTACAACTTCTGTCAGAGGCTTTACAATTAATGATTTTGCTTTTGAATATAAAACATAGATAACTCCGCTGAACGAAAACCCTTCAGAAAAAATAAGAGAATATTTCGATGCTTCAATTGGCTGAGAACATGTAAATAGTTGCTTAGTCGAAACATATATTGAATCTTCAAGTGAAAATGCTGAAAATATTTCAAAACTTGTTAAAGACTATTTTGCAGATAATTTTGATAAACATACTTTTAAATAAACAGCGTGTCAGTTGTTGTGCTGACACGCTGTTTAATCATTTGCGATTCAATTTATTTATCATAATTTTTGCGGCCTTGTAAATATCGCCACAACCGAGTGTGATTACCAGATCACCGGATTTAACATTTTCGAGAACGTGTTCCGCAACTTCCTCAAAGGTGTTAAACCATACACTGCCGGGAATTCTTTCTGCAAGCTGTGAAGTGTAAACGCCGTCCGCATTAACCTCTCTTGAACCCATAATTTCAGTCATAACACATTTGTCGGGAATCTGAAGGACTTTTGCAAAGTCATCCATATGCTCTTTAGTTCTGGAGTAAGTAAACGGCTGAAAAACTGCCCAGACTGTATTGAATTCCATCTGCATTGCGGCATCAAGAGTTGCTTTTAACTCAGCGGGATGATGAGCATAGTCGTCTGCAATTGTAATTCCGTCGATTTTCGCAAGAACCTCAAATCTTCTGCAAGCACCGCCGAACTGTTCAAGTGACCTGATTGCATCGGACATTTCAATTCCTGCATAATCTGCAGCGGCAAGTGCGGCAAGCGAGTTGTAAACATTATGTTCGCCCGGAACCTTAAGCTTGATATGACCGAGTTTTTCCCCGTTTTTGAAAATATCATAACCTGCAAAAGCGTGATCAATCACAATATTTTCTGCATAAAAATCGTTTTTCTTATCGATTCCGAAAGTGATAATCTTCTTGTCGTTAATATCTGCAATAGCCTTAAGTGAATTTGCATCATCACCGTTTACAATAAGCGCTTTTGTTGTCATTTTTGAAAATTTATTAAAAGAAATAATAATATTATCAAGCGTTTTGAAGTATTCAAGATGATCGGCGTCAACATTAAGGATGATCGCAACATCGGGAGAAAGACGTAGGAAAGTGTCTTTGAATTCACAAGCCTCACAAACCATATTCTGAGTTTTTCCGACTCTTCCGTTTGACTGAGTAAGCGGAAGCTTACCGCCTATAACTGCAGAAGGGTCTTTACCGCACTGAATCATAATCTGCGTAAGCATTGAAGAAACCGTTGTTTTGCCATGAGTTCCGCAGACGCAGTAGCAGTCGTCATACATACGTGTGACAGCTCCCAAAAGTTCAGCTCTTTCAAATGTAGGGATTCCCGAGGCTTTTGCGGCAACAAGCTCGGGGTTGTCAGGGAGAAGTGCAGCAGTGTATACGATCATCTCTGCACCGTCAATATTATCAGCTTTCTGTCCGAGTGTAACGGGGATACCCATATCTCTGATTCTTGCGAGTGTGTCGGTTTCATTGTTGTCGGAGCCGGAAAGGATGTAACCTTCGTTATGAAGGATTTCAGCTAACGGACACATACCTGATCCGCCGATTCCGATAAAGTGTACTCGTTTGACATTTTTCAGTAAGTTATCTATTTCAAACATAAGTTCAACTCCTTTTGCTTTCACAATATTATAAAACAAATTTTGTTAAAAATAAATAGTTATTTAAAATAAATATTATCATTACACTCAAAATATCATATTATACTGTGGAGGTATGAAAATGAAGGGTGAAAAATTTTTAATTTTAGGTAATGATAAGAAAATGATTTCCTGTTGTAACAAGTTGAGACGTATGGGTTATACGGCTGAAATGTATGATAATTGCAAGGATTTTGACAGATTCAACAATATAATCCTGCCGCTTCCGACAATTGCGAACAGAAAGATAAAAGGTACAGATATGACTTTTGATGAATTTAAGCAAAAGTTAGATTGCGAACAAAAAGTTTTCTGCGGTAATATTAATGTTACTTCTGTTGAAAATTATTACAGTTACTACTACGATGAGGCTTTTCTGATTAACAATTCCCGTTTGACGGCACAAGGTGTCCTTCGCCTGATTCTTGACAGTATAGATAGTGATCTTCTTGAGTTAAATGCTGTCGTTATAGGATATGGCAGATGCGGAAAGGCGATTTCTCGTTTGTTAAAGAATTGCGGTATAAATGTTGTGTCGGCTTCGCGAAGAAATAAAACTTTACTTGAAGCTCATGAGGACGGTATAAAAGCTGTTTTAATTAATCAGATTGATGAATTAGTTGACAGTACAGATATTGTAATTAACACTGTTCCTGTCAATATAATTAAAAGAGAATATATTTCGAGGCTTGATAGCAATGATATTTATATTGAGGTTGCATCAAAGCCTTACGGTTTTGATATTACTGAAACTGATGTATATAATTTCAGGTATATTCTTGCTGAAAGTTTACCCGGTAGATTTGTACCTGAAAGTGCGGGAGAAAATATTGCTGATACTGTTCTGAAAATTCTGAAGGAGGAGGTATATGGATAAAACTATCGGATACGCAATGTGCGGATCGTTTTGTACGCTGAAAACTGCTGTTGAGCAGATACGCGAACTGAAAAAACTTAACTACAGTGTTATTCCTATTATGTCTGAAATTGTTTATTCTACGGACACAAGATTCGGAAAAGCAACAGATTTTATTGCTGAGATTGAAGGTATATGCTCAAAAGCGATTATTCATTCAATTGTTACAGCTGAACCGATCGGTCCGAAAGGATTGCTCGATCTTTTGATTATTGCACCGTGTACAGGAAATACACTTGCTAAGCTTGCATCGGGAATTGCTGATACGTCTGTTACAATGGCGGCAAAATCACATCTAAGAAATAAAAGACCTGTACTTATTGCTGTTTCAACAAATGACGGTCTTGGAGGTGCGGCGAAAAATATAGGTCAGCTGATGAACTATAAAAACATATTTTTTGTGCCTTTCAGGCAAGATGACTGTATAAATAAAGAAAACTCGTTAATTGCTGATTTTAATAAAATTCCTGAGGCGGCAAGGATGGCTATAAAGGGTAAACAGATGCAACCGACTATTCTAAATTAACTGAATTCATATTATTGTATTTTAATCGGAATTATGTTAGAATGATAAAAAACTTGTGAGGTAATTATTATGGGAAAATTAAATTTCAAAGCATATAAAATTGAAGAAATTCAGTTTGTTAATAAAATCAAGTCAACTACGAAGATTGAAATTAAAAACAGTTATTCATATAATGTGAGATACACAAACCAGAATATATGCGAAGGAAAATTTACAATAAACATTACTGATAAAGAGAATCCGGATAATTTTTTGGTTAAACTTGTTCTTTGCGGTATATTCTCATATGATCCGGAAATGCAACGTGAAGTTATTCATGTGCAGACATATAAAGAGCTTTTTCCGTATGCGAGGACAATTATTACTACAATAACTGCAAATGCCGGAATCCCGCCGATTATTCTTCCTAATATGGATATTGAAAACAAGGAAATTTACAGAATAGACAACCCGAACAGATTGCAGTAAATTTTAAGCCTGTGTAAGATTAACTTACGCAGGCTTTGTTAGTTATTTAATTGGTTTGAATACAGATACCGTGTTTTCTTTCGGAGTGTAGTTTTCGATATAACAGATAACTTCTTCCGGTTCATCAGTAAAATAAATCAGATCTGCGCAGGCAGGCTTCATAAACTTTTCATCGATACAATTCTGCAGAAAGCTTTTCAAGTGATTGTAATAACCATTTGTATTAAGAATTACGATAGGTTTATTATGTCTGCCAAGCTGCTTCAATGTAAGAATTTCAAAGAATTCATCAAAAGTACCGATTCCGCCGGGAGTGACAACGAAAGCATCAGATTTTTCATCCATAAGCTGCTTTCTTTCCCTCATAGTTTCTGAGTAAATAAAATCTGTACAACCTTCGTAAAGGATTCCGTCGACGTTCATAAAGGACGGAGCAATTCCGATGATTTTTCCTTTTCCGGTTTCGGTCATTCCTCTTGCAACGGCACCCATCAGTCCCGAAGCACCTCCGCCGAAAACAAGATTGTGATTGTGCTCTGACATAAATTTTCCGAGTTTTTCACCGTCTTTGATATAAGAATTGTCAATCAATGTGCTTGATGCACCGTAAATGCAAATATTCATATTTCCACCTTACTCAAGAAAAGAATTAAATCATCTTTGCTTGCGGAAATATTGCCCTGAATAAGCTCGTCGGAACCGCCGCCTTTTGCTGAAAATTCAGTTCTCAATAAATTTCCGAGAGCTTTTACACTTGTGTCTGAGGAAGCAACAGCAAATTTAAAGTTCTCATCTTTACCTGAAAATACGGCGGAAATTCCATTGTGAAGCTTAGCAGATTCAAGGACAAGATTTCTTACAAACTGCATATCCGTACTGCTTTCAAAATATACTGAAATACCGTTGATTTTCTGCGGATATGAAATCTTAACAGAAATCAGATCGTTAGCAAGAGAAATATTTTTCTGTTTGAGCTCATTGTTCTCTTCACAAAGCTTATTAAATGCGTTAAGTTCCTGATTGTGCTTTGCGCAGAGCTTAACAGCAATTTCATAAAGGTTATTTGCTTTTGTGCAGTAATCTTCAAATGCATCAAGTCCGCAAATAATCTGAAGTCTTGTTCCGCCGCGATGACGCATAGAACTGAGAACTTTAACGATCCCGATTTCGCCCGTAGCCTTAACGTGAGGAGCACAGCAGGCGCACACATCATAACCTTCAATTGTAACAATGCGAACGTTTTCGGTAAGCTCAAGCTTGCTTCTGTAATCAAGAGTGCTGAGAATGTCTTCTTCGGGAAAATCTATACTTACAGGAACATTTTCGTAGATCGCTTTATTGGCTTTAAGTTCGATAAGATTAATTTGTTCACATGTAAGTTCAATATCAAAATCGACTGTGATTTCATTACCCATATGGAAACCGACATTTGTACATCCGAACATTTCGTGAGCGATACCTGAGAGGAGATGTTCACCTGTGTGATTCTGCATCCTTCTGAATCTGACATTCCAATCAATGCAGCAGGATGCTGTACCGATGTCGATTACAGATTTTGTTTTGTGTGTAATCACACCGTCTTTTATCTGTACATCAATCACATTGACACCGTTGATTGTTCCGCAATCGGCAGACTGACCTCCGCCTTCAGGGAAAAAAGCGGTTTTGTCAAGGATAACGTCGTAAGTTTTGCCGTTTTTCTCACAGCTGAGTACTTCGGCTGTGAAATCAGAAATATATGAGTCTGTTTCGTATAATTTTATAGTTTGCATTTATTTGGTCGCATCCTCAAATGATTTTTTGAAAGCGGGGATAGAGCGTACAATCATATCGTAGTCAACACAATATGATGCACGGAAATATGTTTCACATCCGAAAGCTGAACCTGATACAAGGAGGAGATCATGCTTCTTCGCGATTTCGCTGAATTCATCAGCATTTCCGTTAGGAGCTTTTACAAAGAGATAGAAAGCGCCGGAGGGATCGGCACATTCATAACCGATTTCCGTAAGAGCCTTGTAAAGATAATCGCGGTTCTTTTTATATGATGTGATATCAGGCAGAACACCTGCACATCTTTTTATCATTTTCTGCATAAGTGATGGTGCACAGACATAGCCACAGGATCGTCCTGCACCGGCAATAGAATTGTAAAGATCAGTAAAATCATCAGCTTCAGACGGAATGAGAACATAGCCTATTCTTTCACCGGGTAGAGAGAGAGATTTACTGTAGGAATAGCAAACAATAGTATTCTTATAATATTTGGCGGTGAACGGAACTCCGTTTTCACTGTAAACAAGCTCACGGTAGGGTTCATCAGAAATAAGATAGATCGGATGACCGTACTCTGCACTCTTTTGCGTAAGAATTTCAGAGAGCCGGATTATTGTTTCTTCAGAATAAACAACGCCTGATGGGTTGTTTGGAGTGTTAATGATAATCGCTTGAGTATTTACATTGATTGTTTTATTAAGAGCATCAAAGTTAATCTGAAAATGTTCTTCGTCGGCAGGTATCATTCTGAAAATACCGCCGTTTGATTCAACAAAAGCCTTGTACTCGGGGAAGTACGGTGCTATTCCTATAACTTCACTGGATTCGTTAATGATAACGGTACGAAATGCACAGAGAAGCGAGGCAGCAGCACCGCAGGTGAGGTAAAAGTTGTCTTTTGTATAGTTTGTACCGTAACGTCTGTTAAGATTCTCGGCAATTGCATCTCTCGTGTCGTTATCACCGACAGCACTTGTGTAGCCGTGAACCGCAATCGGAGCTTCATTTGTGATGATATCAATAAGAGCTTCATTTACTTCTTTGGGTGCGGGTACACTCGGATTACCGAGACTGTAATCATAAATATTCTCTGCTCCTACGATTGCAGCTCTCATTTTTCCATATTCAAAAAGCTCGCGGATAGTTGAACGGTTGCTGCCTAAGGCAAGCATTTTTTCTGAAACCATTATTCAGTTCCTCCTTATGCTTCGTATCCTGCTTTGAAAGCCTTCAGGTTAATATCAAGGATTTTAGCAGGGAGAGTCTCCCTGAGTGCTTCTTCCCAGTCAATGTTGTCAAGATTCAACGCCTTAACCATAGCACCGAAAAGCACAATGTTCATACACTTGGCGTTTCCGAGCTCCAAAGCGATTTTTGCAGCATCAAGAACAACTGTGTTGAAGTTAGCCGACATTTCTTCAATAATGCCTTCTGGATATTTTTCTTCGCCTGCGGCAACATTCATGGGAACAATTTCATAATCGTTAATAACTGCAGTGCCTTCAGGTTTAAGAAAATCAGAGTATCTTACAGCTTCCATTTTTTCAAATGATACGAGGATATCTGCCTGACCTTTACCGATGATAGGTGAGTAAACCTTTTCACCGAAGCGCACCTGAGTTGAAACGCTTCCGCCACGCTGTGACATACCGTGAACTTCGCTCATTTTAACATCGTAACCTGCTTTTATGAGTCCGCGTGTGAGAACCTTGCTGACAAGGATTGCTCCCTGACCGCCGACACCAACAAGAATAATACTTTTAACGTTATTCATTTCATTTGCCCTCCTTTTCAATTGCACCGAACGGGCATACCTGGTTGCAGACTGTGCAACCGACGCAGAGAGTTGTATCGATTGTAGCTTTACCGTCCTTCATGAAGATTGCAGGACAGCCTACCTTAAGACATTTCTTACAAGAACGGCATTTTTCCGGATTAACTGAGCATTTGCCGACATCATGTTTTATACGCTTAATAAGAAGGCAGGGACGTCTTGTTATGATTGCTGCAGGCACTTCACTTGCAAGCGCATCATCAACTGCTTTCTGCATCGCTGTAAGATCCTGCGGGTCAACTATGATAACATTCTGATATCCGAAAGCTTCAAGAACCTTTTCAATTGAAATTGACGGTGCAGGTTCCCCCATAAGGTTTTCGCCACTACCGGGATTTTCCTGCTGACCTGTCATACCTGTAATACTGTTGTCGAGGACAACGGGAATGATATTGCCTTTGTTGTAAAGGATTTCTGCAGCGCCTGTCATACCGCTGTGGAAGAATGTCGAGTCTCCGACAATACCGAAAACCTTCTTACTTGTATCGCCAAGTATATCAAATGCTTTTGACATACCCATACCAACAGAGAAACCGCCACCCATACAAACAACTGAGTCCATCGCACACAAGGGCTTTGCACTGCCGAGTGTATAACAGCCGATGTCACCTGATATTACGAAGCTCTTGTTTTTACTCATAGTGTAGAAGAAGCCTCTGTGCGGGCAACCGGGGCAGAGTACAGGAGGACGGCCGACAGCTTTGACTGCAAGCTCCTTGGTTTTTGCCTCAGTGCCGAAGATTGACTTTGCAACGATTTCAGGATTGAGCTCATAAATGTTAGGAATAAGCTCTTTACCAATGCATTTGATTCCGGCAGCTTTTATCTGCTCTTCCATAAACGGCTCAAGCTCTTCAATTACGTAAAGAGTTTCCACCTTTGAAGCGAAATCTTTTATGAGATTCATCGGAAGGGGATATGTAAATCCGAGTTTAAGGAATGAAGTATCTTCAGGGAAAACTTCTTTAGCGTACTGATACGCAACCGAAGCTGTAATAACGCCGATCTTGCTTCCGTTCATCTCGAGCTTGTTGAGAGGGGAGGTACAGGCATATTCAGCCATATCTCTGAGCTTCTGCTCAAGAACGGGATGATGCGCTTTAGCGTTTGCAGGTGCGCTTACATATTTGAAAACATTTCTTTTATATTCATAGGGTTCGGTTACAACAACATCGCCGAATTCAACAAGACTCTTGGAATGGCATACTCTTGTTGTTGTTCTGAAAAGAACGGGTATATCAAACTTTTCTGAAATGGCAAAAGCTTCTTTCATAAAGTCTTTGCTTTCCTGGCTGTCCGAAGGTTCAATCATTGCCATTTTAGCTGCTTTTGCATAATATCGGTTATCCTGTTCGTTCTGAGATGAATGCATATCAGGGTCATCAGCACTGACGATGACAAAGCCTTTGCCCACTCCGTTGTATGTAGCTGTAAAAATCGGGTCAGCTGCTACGTTAAGGCCAACGTGCTTCATTGAGCAGAGAGCACGAACCCCTGCGATTGATGCACCGTATGCAACTTCAGCTGCAACCTTTTCATTTGGTGCCCATTCGCAATAAAGGCTGTCTTTATACTGCGGTAGATTTTCGAAAATTTCGGTACTCGGTGTGCCTGGGTATGCTGAGCAGACTTTTACACCTGCTTCATATGCACCGCGGGCAGCTGCCTCGTTACCTGACATTAAGTGTTTCATAAGTTCCTCCTTGTATTTGAACGAAGATTTTACAAAATTCATAATATTATAACACAATAAAGTGTAAAAATCAATTTAAATAGCACTTTTATATGTGTGTTTTTTGTGATAAAATTATTTTGGTGATGTTATGACAGAGATTAAAATTATCAGAAGTAAAAGAAAAACTCTTTCACTCGAGGTTAAAGAAAATGGAGAGGTTATTTTAAGGGCACCGTTCTGGTGCTCCGAAAAAATAATAAATGCTTTTATTAGTGAAAAAAACGATTGGCTTAAATCTGCTGTTGAACGGCAAAAGAAAATAAGTGAAAATAAAGTTCAGCTTGATGATAAAAGAATAGCTGAATTAAAAAAGTCGGCAAAGATTCTGCTGCCGGAGCGAGTGCGATATTATTCTAGGATTATGGGCGTTGAACCTACAGAGATTAAAATTACATCAGCACAAAAGCGCTTCGGAAGCTGCAGTACAAAAAACTCGATTTGTTTTTCATATATTTTGATGCTTTATCCGCAAGAGGTAATAGATTATGTGGTCGTTCATGAACTGGCACATATAAGGTTTCATAACCACGGCAAGGAATTCTATAATTTTATTGAAAGTGTTTTACCTGATTATAAACGCAGAGAAAAGCTTTTGAAAGAGCATTTTACAATTAAGTTGTAAGATGTAAACGAAATATACCACATTGATTTGTAGATAATTACGAAATAAGCGTCACAAAATATTGTTTTGTTGACAATATTTTTATGAATATGTTAAAATGCGATTAATCATATTCGATTTTAATTTAAAGGAGGAAATATGTATGAAAAAAGCAAAGCTTGTTTCAAAACGTGCATTATCTTTATTGATGACAATTGCACTTTTAATGACAACTCTTGTCTTTTTTGATATCGGTGCAACTATGGCTTTTGCAACGAATGATGCAATTACTGTCACCGATAGCGGTTCAGGCGATAAGGTATATTTTTATGTACCTGAGCAGGTTTATCTTAAACCTTCGCTTACTGCACACAAGAATCAGGAAAGGGCGAATTTCCAGTGGTTTGTTGATGCTGAAATCGACAAAAACACTCATGAAATTTCAAAACTTAATACAGGTGAAAAATCATCCGGTAATCTCTACTTTTATTATAAGAATGCAAGTAGTGTTTCGATTACGTTTAAGTACCTGGATTCAAATTTCAATCTGATGCAGGCGTATACGTCTACGTCGGAGAGTAGTTCAACTAAGAACTATGTCAATATGAACAGTTCAATTAAGTTCTCGACATATTCAACTGCAATCAGTGCCGTTAACACACGTACGGATTCATCAAGAACACGTTATTCTTTGAACTCAAACCTTATTGATACAACGATCACAAACGAAAGTGTCTCTCCGTATATTATTTCAACCGAATCAGGTTGTTATATTGAATGGACCGCGACATATGTTGATTCACTTGACGGATTAACAAAGAATGTTGTTGCGTATACCTACGTCTATAAGCCTAACATTATGCCGGCAGGTAATGCTATGTTTATTAAGAACGATCGTGGATATGACCATGATGCGAGTTCTATTTCCTGGGTTTCAGGCTATCATTCGCTTGACAACTACGCTGTCGGAAAGTATTATCCGGTTGTCGGTCAGGGAAATAACAGATCTATCCTTCCTTTCTCATCAACTAACCCTGAGGGTTATAAGGTTATGAGCAACTCTTACAACAAGGATACAGATCAGTATGCTCAGTGGGCGACTTTTCCGATGACTAACGGTTATTTTGCATGGGATGGATCTTCTATCGATAATGTTGACGTTAACTATTTTGTAACTGACAATATGTCTAACTCAATATTTACAATTCCGTCTTTCAATCTTTATGAAAACAGGAATGCGGGTCCGACAGGCGGTGACGTAACTTTCCTTAACTACGGTGTTTCTCCTCGAACACAACTTATGGTTGATACGAGCCGTTACGGCAATCTTGATCAGATTCCTAACCTCACGGTTGGTTTGATGGCAACATCTAACTGGAGTGAAAATGGCGCGGTTACGGGTGCTTGGATTGTTTCTGATGTTAAGAATTCAAACGGTGACAGTCACTATACATCACAGCTTAATACGACATCTGAAGGTGAAGCTCGTTGGTATAATTACAATTCTATTATCGCAAGCGGTGAAGATCCGTATTATCCTACCGGCGAGGGCGGAACAGAAGGCATCAAGTACAACGGTAAAATCAAGAAGAGCATTGCAGGTATGACTTCAACAAATTCTTGTAACGTTCAGGCCAGCTTATATAATGAGCAGGGTCAGGATACAGGCTTCAATATCAGTATTCTCAGACTTAATGTTACTGCAAACAATAAGGATACTCTCCGTGATGCTTACAATGCAGCAACAGGCAAGTCTGCTTATATCGGTCTTAATAATGAAACATCACCTTACTACAACACAAGTAGTGATAAGTGGTCTAAGTTCCTGGCATTGTATAAGGCAGCGGGTTATTTTCTTGCAAATCTTGATACAATGACATCAATCAATGCTGCGGGTGTATCGTATTCAGCTGAGGGTCTTGCATCAGCACTTAACGCAGCTGTTGCTGATCTTGAAAGTATTCGAATTTCCTCAATGGCAACTGTTTGTGTAGCTTCGCTCGAAAAGAATGCGGACGGTAATTATGTTATCCGTGACATATATGATGCTGCAACTTCAGATATTGCTACAATTTACACAAAGACTTATAATTTTGGTGATGATGTAACTTTTTCGGCCCCTGAGTTTCAGGGATATGATTTTGTCGGTTATGCTGCCGGCAAGAAGGCTGCAGTCGGTCAGGTAGTCGGAGGTGACTATTCAGCTCTTATTGACGGAACGATTTCTTCTGTGGTTGAAACAAAGACAACCGATGAATACCTTTCATACACGTTCTTCTATGTTCCGGCTGAGGTTACTTCAATTGTTAATACTAAAGACGGTAAGTTCAATTATCTCAAGTCTAAGGTTGAAGATATGCCTGCAGAATTAGGAAGCATTTCGTATCCTTCATATTCTGAACATGCAGACACAGATACTGACTTCAACTATGAAATTGAAGCAAATGATATTACTGTATGGAGCTCTCAGGCAACAACTGCCGTTCAGCTTCAGTTCCTCCCGTTTTATGCTGAACTCAGTGCTTCAACTGATTATGTTTTTACATATGACGTTACAGGTACTGATCCTGAAAATGTGCAGTTCTCAATTTATAATTCTGCTTTTACGGGCGGTAACGGAAACGAAACTTCAACTTATGTTGTTAATGCTTCCGGTGACTTGATTTCCACTAATGCTGTAGATTCAGGTACAGTTTACCTTAAACTTGAACTTCTTGGAGAAGCAAGAAACGGTAAAAAGATAAGAATCAGTGATATTTGCCTTTCAAAGGCTGATTCAAACGAGCTCTATATTGATACAACTCAGGGTTATCCTGCAGTTTACTCTGCACCTGCCGGTACAAAGACAGCTGTAAGCTACACTGCAAACGGTGTATCAAGTCTTGTTGCAACAACTACTTACAGCACACTTACATATGATCAGTACCAGCTTCTTCCTTATTATGTTGATATTCAGCCAAATTCAACATACCGTTTCGATTATGAACTCAGCGGACTTACAAGTGAACAGGTTCAGTTTGAACTTTACAGCCCGTCTTATATTTCCGGTAACGGTTCAACAATGAATTATTACAATCTTACCGGTTCCGGTGTAACGTTTACAACGGGTCCAAATGATGATGCGGTCGGTCAGTTGAGAATCAAGTTTTCTAACGATCCTCATGTTGCAGCAGGCGCAAAGGTAACAATCAAGAATCTTAGTGTTATGAATATTGACTCTAAGACAACTATTTTCGGCCTTTACAATGAAACCCAGGATCTTGGTATTCCGGTTAAGGAAGGCTATAAGTTCTGTGGTTGGACGGCTAAATCAAACAACGGTGGTTCAGCTCACGGTGTAGTTAATTCTGTTTACTCAAAGCAGGTTTACAGTTACACATTTGGTACAAACATCGATATAATCACAGCTGAGTGGGAAGCTGACACTTGTGTTGTTGTTTTCCGCGGTGAAGACGGAGCGGTTATTTCAGAACAGAACATCACATACGGCAATGCAGCAACTGCACCGTCAGTGGCAGATGTTCCTGAAAAGTTCGGACACACATTTGCAGGTTGGGATACAGATTTCTCAAAGGTTACAAAGAACCTTATTATTGAACCTGTTTACGAACAGAAGGATATTACGGTTATTGTCAGCTCAGATACAGATCAGATTTTTGTAAACGGTAAGGCTAATGTCAGCGCAATGTTCGAGCCTAATGAAGAAGGTATCAGTGCAGTTGAATGGAAATCAAGCAGTGATGCAATTGCAACTGTTGATGAAAACGGTGTTGTAACAGGTGTTTCAGAAGGTACAGCAACGATTACCGGTACAATCACTTACGACGGCAGAACATACTCTGCTTCAACAAGTATTAAGGTTAATCCGGTTGAAGTAACTGGCATAGAGATTAATACTGCACCTGACAAAACGACATATTTTGTAGGTGAAACATTTGACCCTGCAGGCCTTTCAATTCTTGTTTCATACAACAACGGTGAAACCGCTGTTGTTGACTCAGGTTTCACACTGAACACAGTTAACACTTCGACTAAGGGCTCAAAGACAGTTAGAGTTACATATGAAGGTCAGACAACAACAACAAGAATCACGGTTGTTGATATCATTATAACATCAATCGAAATCACCGAACTTCCTTATGTAACAACATACTTTATAGGCGATACTGAGTTTGAACCCGACGGAATCGTAGTTGTTGCTCACTACAATAATGGTGATGTTGAGGAACTTGATTCAGGTGATCTTGAGTTTATCGGATTTGATACAAGCACAACAGGTGAAGTTACACTTACTGTAGTTTATGAAGATTTTGAAGATTCATTTGAGATCACAGTTGTTGAACCGAGCATCATCGGTATCACAATCAAGAACCAGCCAACAAAGAAGTCATATCTTGTTGGTGATGAAGCTGATTATACAGGTTTGAAACTCATCGCTACATATTCAAACGGCGCAACTGCTGAAATCACAGACGGTTACACAGTAACAGGCTTTGATTCACAGACAGCAGGTACAAAGAATCTTACAGTTAATTATGAAGGAATGACAGCAACATTCACTGTAGAGGTTAATCCGGTTGAGCTTACATCAATCGAAATTGCAACACCTGCAGAGAAGCCTGAATACTTCACAGGCGAGGAAGCAGATTTCTCAGGACTTACAATCAAAGCAAACTACAACAACGGCACATCAGCAATTGTTGAGGATTACACAGTAACAGGCTTTGATTCAGCTACAGCAGGAGAGAAGACAATCACGGTTGAATACGAAGGTAAGACAGTTACATTCACAGTAACAGTCAAGGCAATCGAACTCGAATCAATCGCAATTGCAACAAATCCTGATAAGACAACATACTTCACAAACGAAGTATTTGATTCAACAGGACTTACACTTACAGCAACATATAACAACGGCACAACAGCAACAAT
>JAZNPE010000091.1:0-13781 GCA_045589535.1 Acutalibacteraceae bacterium
CAGCTTGAGGAAGAATTCAAGGGCTGTCTTGAGCTTGCTGTTTACTGCCTTAAGACACTCGGTCTTTATGACGATGTTTCATACAGATTCTCTCAGTGGGATCCTGCAGATACAGAAAAGTATATCGGCACTGCTGAGCAGTGGGATGAGGCTCAGGGCGTTATGAAGAAGATTCTTGACAACCTTGAAATCCCCTACAAAATCGGTGTTGGTGAAGCTGCATTCTACGGCCCGAAGCTCGATATTCAGATCAAGAACGTATTCGGCAAGGAAGATACGCTCATCACAATTCAGATTGACCAGATGCTTGCTGAAAAATTCGGTATGGAATACACAGACTCAGACGGAAGCAAGAAAAATCCGTACATCATTCACCGTACATCTATCGGATGCTATGAAAGAACACTTGCTCTTCTTATTGAAAAGTATGCAGGTGCATTTCCTGTATGGCTTGCTCCGACACAGGTTAAGCTTCTTCCGATTGCTGACAGACATCACGACTATGCTTATGAAGTTAAAGCTAAGCTTGAAGCAGCAGGTATCCGTTGCGAGGTTGATACAAGAAGTGAAAAGATCGGTTACAAAATCCGTGAAGCACAGCTTGAAAAGATTCCGTATATGCTCCTTGTCGGTGATAAGGATATCGAAGCAAACTGCGTATCAGTACGTAAACGCGGTGAAGGCGACATCGGTGCTATGGGCATTGACGAATTCGTTGAGCTTATCGTTGAGCAGGTAAAATCAAGAATCATTTTCTAAGAGAGGTAACAGCTATGTCCATTCAGGCAGGTAAAGATTATCTCAGTCAATTCGGACTTCAGGACAAGGTTCTTGAATTTGACGTTTCAAGCGCAACCGTTGAGCTTGCGGCTCAGGCTGTTGGCGTTGAAGGCAAGAGAATTGCAAAAACTCTTTCATTTAAAATCGGTGAAGAGCCGATTCTCATTCTTGCCGCAGGCGATGCAAAGGTTGACAACAAAAAATATAAAGCTACTTTTTCCGCTAAGGCAAAAATGCTTACTCCCGACGAGGTGGTCGAGCTTATCGGCCACGCGATCGGCGGTGTTTGTCCGTTCGGCATAAAAGACGGCGTAAAAACTTATCTTGACGAATCGCTCAAAAGATTTGAAACCGTCTTCCCTGCTGTCGGCAGTTCAAACAGCGCAATTGAAATGACACCCGCTGACCTTGAAAAATACGCTCAGAATTATGTAAGCTGGGTTGATGTCTGCAAGGACTGGCAGGAGGAAGATTAAAGGAGGATTTCTATGTCAGATTTCCGTTTCGGTTTTACAAGAGGTTTCGGTGACGCTGAAATTATTAAAAACGTCGGTGCCGACTTTCACGAGGCAAACCTCAGTAATTTAGGGGACCTTTCAGACGAAAAGTTTGACGAGCTTATTGCCGAGGCAACCAAAAACGGTTACCACTACGAAGTCGCAAACTGTATGATTCCCGGAGAATACAAAATCACAATTGATAATCCGGACTATGCTGCTGCTGATGAATACCTTGAAAGAGCGATCAGCAGAGCAAAACGTCTCGGCATAAAAATAGTTGTTATGGGCTCTTCAGGCGCCAGAAACTTCCCTGAAGGGGTCAGCTATGACACAGCATTTGAAAGACTTGTTTATTTCCTTAAAAGCCACGTGGTTCCCGTGTGCGAAAAATACAATGTTGTATGTGCGCTCGAAAATCTTTCATACGGTGAGAGTAACATTCTTAACACGATCGAGGAATCTCTGAAAGTTGTTGAAGAAGTCAAGAGTCCGTTTGTGAAAATACTCGTTGATTTTTATCATTTCGGCTTCAACAAAGACAGCTTTGACTCAATCAGAAAAGCCAAGGAGCACATCGTGCACATTCATATAGCAAGTGTTATTAATAACAGGGCTTATCCCGTTCACGGTGACGGTGAAGATTACGCTGCTCTCGTTAACCTTCTTCGCGAAATCGGTTATGACAAGCGCGAGGGACGAATCAGCTTTGAAGCCCGAGTTCCCGACGGCAAGGATTTCATCGAATGTGCAAAAGAAAGTCTTGCTGTTTTTAAAAATCTTTAATCAATCAGGTGATACCTATGAAATATGCAGTAATTTTATACGACGGTATGGCTGACTATCCCGTACCGGCACTCAATAACAAAACACCGATGATGCTTGCAAAAAAGCCTAACTTTGACCGCCTTGCACAGAAAGGCGAAGTAGGACTTGTGCGCACTGTTGCAGAAGGACTTAAGCCCGGCAGTGACGTTGCGAACCTCAGCGTTATGGGTTACGACCCGATTAAATATTACACAGGCCGTTCTCCCCTTGAAGCTGTGAGCATCGGCGTTAAGATGGCTGACGACGACATCGCACTCCGTTGTAACCTTGTTACTCTTTCAGACGAGGAAAACTACGACGATAAAACAATGGTTGACTATTCTGCAGGTGATATTTCAAGCGCTGATGCCGCTGAAATCATCAAAACAGTTCAGGAACATTTCGGCAATGATGAGTTCACATTCTATAACGGTGTAAGTTACCGACATTGTCTTATTCATCACGGCGGTACTGTCGAGCTTGGCAATATGACACCTCCGCACGATATTTCTGACAGAGTTGTCGGTCCTTACATTTCAACAGCTCCTACAGCAGAGAAGCTTGTTGAGCTTATGAGAAAGAGCTACAACCTTCTCAAAGACCATCCCGTTAATAAGAGAAGAATTGCAGAGGGCAAGCGTCCCGCAAACTCAATCTGGCTCTGGGGCGAGGGCAAAAAGCCGATTCTTCCCCTCTTTACGGATCTTTACGGTATCAAAGGTTCTGTTATTTCCGCAGTTGACCTTCTTAAGGGTATCGGCATTGCTGCAGGCATGAAAACACCCGAGGTTGAAGGTGCAACAGGCTACATCGACACAAACTTCGAGGGTAAAGCAAACGCTGCGGTCGATGAACTCAAAAACGGTGCAGACCTTGTTTACGTTCACATTGAAGCTCCCGATGAGTGCGGACACAGAAACGAACCTGAAAACAAGGTTCGTGCAATCGAGCTCATTGACGAAAAAGTTCTTCCTGTTATCATAAACGGTCTTGAAGAAATCGGAGACGATTACAAAATTATGATTCTTCCCGATCATCCGACACCTATCGTTACCAAAACTCACGCAAGCGACCCCGTCCCCTATATGATTTATAAAAAATCAGCAGAAAAGGACAGCGGTGTTGATTCAATCAACGAAGAAACAGCAAAAGCAACGGGAGTTTATGTTGACTTCGGTCCGTCAATGATGAAAAAATTTATTGAGGAATGATTTTATGAAAATGAGAATGCCGTCCATTCCGCTTATCACGGTTGACCCGTACTTTTCGGTATGGACAGAAAACATAAATGGCAAACCCACTACACATTGGACGGCCGCTGAAAACAACATTATCGGCTACGTAAATGTTGACGGTAAGACATACCGTTTTCTCGGCGATGACGATAACAAAAGCGTTGTAAAAATGGACGTTGTAAGCATTGATGCGGATGCTTTCACAACTACAGTTGTTTATGAGTCGGACGAAATCCGTCTTACCGCTGAATTTACTTCACCGATGCTTGTAACAGAGCTTTATTATGCATCACGACCGGTTTCATATCTTAAACTTTCTTATGATAGTGTTGACGGAAAATCTCACAAAGTAGCGGCAAAGATTTACGTTACCGAAGAGCTTGTTCTCAACAAGGCTAACGAAGGCAAGGCATGGTCTGAAGATGTAGCGATTGACGGTCTTTCCTGCGTAAAAATCGGCAGTGGCGACCAGAAAATCCTTTGGAGAAGCGGTGACGACGTAAGAATCGACTGGGGGTACTGCTACCTCGCAGTTGAGGGCGAAGCAAAAACGGGAAATGCAGTTATCGAAAATCTCTATTCAGTTTATGCTGAAGCTGAAATTGAAAAAGAAAAACTTTTCCTTTTTGCTTACGATGATATTGACAGTATGGTTTACTTCGGTGAAAACCTTAAGGCATACTGGAAAAACAGCGGCAAAACAATTGAAGAAGCTATTAAAGAGGCTGCAGACGAATATGTATCTCTTCGCAAAAAGTGCGATGATTTTTCAAGAAAGATTGAAGCTGATGCACTCACAAAAGGCGGCGAAAAATACTCAGAGCTTCTGCTTCTTGCATACAGACAGGTTATGGCAGCTCACAAGCTCGTTGTCGACAAGGAAGGAAATAACCTTTACATTTCAAAGGAATGCTTCTCCAACGGCTGTGCGGCAACGGTTGACGTTACTTATCCGAGTGCTCCTATGTATCTTCTTTACAACACAGAGCTTCTCAAGGGTATGCTCCGTCCGATTTTCCGTTATGCCGCTTCCGATGAGTGGAAATATGACTTCGCTCCGCACGATGCAGGTCAGTATCCTCTTGTTAACGGCCAGGTTTACGGTAACAACGAACTCAAATGGCAGATGCCCGTTGAAGAATGCGGAAATATGATTATCCTCGTTTCCGCAATCTGCAAGGCTGACGGAGAATATTCATTCGCTGAAGATAACTTTGAGCTTCTTGAAAAATGGAGTAAATACCTTATCAAATACGGCAAAGACCCCGAGCATCAGCTTTGCACTGACGACTTTGCAGGTCACCTTGCTCATAACTGCAACCTTTCGCTCAAGGCTACCATGGGTATTGCAGGCTTTGCGGATATTCTTAAGAACATCGGCAAAGAAAAAGAAGCAGAAGAGCTTCTTACGGTCGCAAAGGATTATGCGGACTCGTTCATAAAAAATGCTGAAAACGAGGATGGCAGCTACCGTCTTGCATATGACAGACCAGGTACATTCAGCCTTAAGTATAATTCAGTATGGGATAAAATCTGGAAGACAGACCTTTTCCCCGACAGCTTCTTCAGAAGTGAAATTGAAAGATATAAAAAAGAAGCACTTCCCTACGGTGTACCTCTTGATTCAAGAGAAAAATATACAAAATCCGACTGGCTTATCTGGGTTGCTTCACTCGCTGACAACAAGGATGATTTTGAATTTTTCTCTTCACTCCTCTGGAAAGCTTTCAATACTATGCGCACAAGAGTGCCGATGACCGACTGGTATTACACCGACACATCCGAAATGGTAGGCTTCCGCCACCGCACCGTACAGGGCGGTCTGTTCATCAGGCTTATGCTTGACTAAGAGGTGTAAAAATGAGCAACAAAACCATGACACGTGAATCAAAACAGCTTTCACGTCTTAACAAAACAAAATCCAAGGGCAACTACCGCGGTTACTTTCTCGTGTTGCTTTCGCTGATTGCCATTGTCAACATCCTTGATGAAGTTACAAGTAACCTGACCGTTACGGTACAGTCCTCATTCGTTACGGAATTTTTTGTAAACAATCCATTCTTGGGTAAATTTTACAAATATGAAGAAGGACTTGCCCTTCATTCGACAATAGGCATTGTTACCTATGTGTTCGGAATTATAACCCCGTTTTACAAAGCACTTGCCGACAAATGGGGTCGCAAACCGCTTTTTGCATTTTCAACTCTCGGAATGGCTCTCGGACTGCTGATAATCTATCTTTCATCAAGCTACATAATGTTCCTTGTAGGCTTTGCTTTCATCAGCTTCTTTATGGGACACGATATTCAGATTATATATATTCTTGAAGAAGCACCCGACAAGCACCGCGCAAAAATTTACAGTTTTCTTAAGAGCTTCGGTATTCTGGGCGTTATTCTTATTCCGACGCTCCGTGACCTGCTTATGGGTGACGATCCGACAAAATGGCGTGAAATTTTCTTCACTCCCGCAATCCTCGGATTCATTGCCGTGTTGCTCGTTATTCTCTTTGCCAAGGATACAAAGGTTTTCATAAACGAAAGAACAGCTTACCTTTCGCGTCCTTTTGAAGAAAGACAGAAAGAAAAAGAGCTCAGAAAACAGCAGAAGGAAGCACAGCGTAATCAATCAGGTGTTTTCAACGGTGTGAAGTATATCTTCTCAAACGCCGACACAAAGAACCTTATTATTTCTCACATAATCTTCGACTCTGCAATGCCTGCAATCGCGCTTTACTTTGAGTCTTCAATGCACAAGGTAGGAATGAGCACAAGCGAGATTACAAAGGCTCTTTTTATGGTTCCCGTTATCTACGCTTCAATCACCTTCCTTTCGGGATTTATCGCAGATAAGCTTGGCAGAAAAGCAACTGTTACGGGATTTTCCGTTACCTGCATCATCGGATATTCTCTTTTCGTAGCAGGTATTCTCCTCGGTTGGAATCCTTACCTGATAGGTTCGTTTGCAGGACTTTATCAGGGTTCATACTGGATCGGCAGAGATTATATGAACGTTATGATGACGGAAAAAGTTCCGACAGATATACGTGCTTCCGTTGTCGGAGCTGAGGGGCTTCTTGTTATTATAGGCCTCGTTGTCGGCTACGGCCTGGCAATTGCCGGTATGATTGTTTTCCCCATCTGGTGGACCTGCCTTGCAATTTCCGTTGTTGCAGTCGGCATTGCAGCAATAATGTTTGCAACAAAGGTAAAAGAAACAAAGGGTGTAAACCTCGACACAATAGAATAAAAAGCTGAACTGCTTGCACTTTACAAAAGCGCAAGCAGTTTTCTTTGTCTATTTCTTTTTATTTACATTGTATAGTCCGTACTTCTTTCTGATTTTCGGGAACATTGTTGAATAATAAACAACGTTCAAAAATGTTTTACCTGCATCAAAAACATTTGATACAGCATTTTTTATTCCGCCTTCTGCAAAATGAACAAGCACGTCCACAGCCTTCTCAATAAACATATTTTTCGAAGCAGATTCTTTCTTCTTCCTTGTGAAAGTCAGCCAATCGAAATAGCTTTTCACAACCTTAAGTTCAACGTCAGGGATTGATGAATAGTTTTTGGAAAGGCTCTGTATCTGACTTGAGGCTCTTGATTCAAAGAAAGCCTTATTGGGATCAAGACGTTCCGATTCAACAAGTTCATTTCCCATCGGTGTTTTTGGAATTACTACATAATAGTTAAAAAGAAAAGCATCAACATTAAGGCTCAAGGCAAATTCAGCCGTTTCCCTGAGTTGCTCGGGAGTTTCATCCGGGAAGCCGATTATAAATGAACCGAACGTCGTTATACCGACTTGAGTGCACATATCAACGAAATCTCTTATAACTTCCTTGTTCATTGGCTTCTGAATCTTTCTTCGGGTTTCTTCACTGCCTGTTTCAAGCCCGAGCATCAGCCAACGGCAACCCGATTCATACATTCTTCTCAGCTTATCAATATCTTTGTATGCATCCGCACGGGTTTCTGCGCCCCAGAAAAACTTAAGATTGTTCTCTCTCCTGAAAGTGCTTATTTCTTCAATTTCTACATCAGTCAGCAAGAGAAATTCATCTGAAAAATTAGCACCGTCGAGTCCGTAATTCTCTTCAAGATACTTTATTTCGTTGAGTACGTGGCGGATAGGGCGCTTTCTGTGGCAGGAATTATAAAACATCGTGTTATAACAAAAAGTACACCTGAACGGACAACCTCTTGAAGTATACATATAAAGCATATTTTTACAGTGAGGAAACTTTCTGAAACACTTTTTTACATCAATCAAATCCCAGTCTATTTCGGGAATATCCTCAAGCTTTGTGTCGTTTACATTAGGTGTAGTTTTCACTTCACCGTCAACTTTATACGTCAGACCTGAAACATTCGAAAAATCTTTACCGTTTTCAAACTCATAAATTAAATTTTCAAGTTTTGTTTCGGTTTCGCCCGTAAGAACAAAATCTGCATAACCGCCTCCGACAATCTGTTCCGAGAATGCAGCTGCAACAACTTCTGCCCAGACAATCGTGCAACCATATTGCCTCGCAATCGCCGAAATATCGATTGCATCCTTCAGGGATGCTGTGGGTGGTGCATAAAGCATAAGAAGCTGTGGACGGAACGAATCAAAAATCTTTTCCGTCTTACGGTAATCAATACAGCGGTCATACACCATAACCTCGTGGCCGATTGACTTCATATATGATGCGGTTACCATTATGCTCCTGCAGACAGGATATGTAGTTCCTCGCATAAGAAAACCTGCAGAAGGCTGAACAAATAAAATTTTCACAAAATCCCTACCTTTACTATCTTTTAGTTTTAATTTTCTTCTTGATATCTACTGCAGCATTGGGACAGACTTCATCGCAGCAAAGACATCCTATACATACTTTTTTATTAAGTACAATTTTCTTGTTTTCAATCGAAAGTGCATTTTTAGGGCAGGTTGCAACGCATTTTTTACAGAGAACACATTTTTCATTCATCCGTGGATAGCTCATAAACACAGCTGAAATCATTTTTTCTGTTACTGTTTTTGCTTTTGCCGTTATTTTCCCGAAGCCTGATGTTGCATTAAATCCGCTTGGAAGAAGTATCGGCTCGCCAAGTCTGAAATCAATATCACCGACAGGCTCAATTTCTTCATTTATAAGGTTTTTCTGTTTTGATGCTGAAACGGTTGCAACAAGTTCATCAGGAATTCCGAGAAAATCAACAATAAAAGCATCCAGTGAAAAAACATCACACGACGAAAAAGTAAGGCCAAGATGTCTCTTCTTTCCGTTTGTCGGTCCGTCACCTTCCATAATATCAATTGCATCAACAATTGTGAAATCCGCATTTACTGTCTGTGCAAGTTCAACGAGCATATTCGAAAAATCCTTGACCGCAGGATATTTCGCGTGAAATGCCGGCTTCTGTAAACCTGGAATACTTCCGAAAAGGTTTTTCACGCCTGCAGTAATACACGTCATATTGTGCGTTTTAAGTTTGGGAATATTTATAATAAAATCCGCTTCGCTTACAGCGTTGATTATATTGAAATTTTTGTTCACACTGCCTTCAGATGAATCGATATCTTTGCTTTCAAAATCCGTATTTAGCTTTGCAAACTCCGACAAAGCTGAATATCCCGTTTTCTTATAAACTGTCTGCATTTCAGAAAACAGTAGCAACGCACCTCCGGGACAATCAGCTATGGTGATGTCGTCAATACCGATGTTTTTAAGATAACGTACAACTGCATAAACAAAACGCGGATTGGTCGTTACTGAAAAAGCCGCGTCTTTATCAACGACAAGATTCGGTTTTAAAAGAACCTTTGTCCCTGCAGGAATTTGAGATTTTATATTGTGAGCTTCAAAGTGTCGAGAAACCACATCATAAAGAGCTTCATCATCGTAGTTTTCAATTTTATAAACCGCACACTTTTCCATATTTTCCTTCCTTTGTTCTCAAAAAGAATATCTCATTTTGCAAAAAAACGGCATAAATAAATTATGCCGTTTTCAATATTATATAATACCAACGCTCTTCTGAAGAATCATAAGTGCATCAAGGCTGTTTATATTACTGTCGCTGTTCATATCCGCGATTTTAACCTGTTCCGCCGTAAAAGTGATCAACTGCACTGAATGCTGAAGAACAAGAAGCGCATCCGAAGAGTTGACTTTCTTATCCGAGTTAACGTCACCCTTTATAGTAGCAGGTTGTTCACCTGCAACAATATTTATTTTATATGTCGTATAAACAGCAGTATTAGACTCAAAATAAACTTCAACTGTGTTTTCTCCAACCTTATATTCTCCGCCTTTCGGTGAAGCAAGGATATTTTGGGTAACAACACCGTTACTATGCTTTGTTTCCTTGTATGTAACATTTTTTGTTTTTCCGTCAGAATAAGTTACCTTCACAACAAGACCGTTCATATCGAGCATACCTCTGTCCTGATAGAACGAATGGTAACCACCCTGATGCTTAAACGAAATTACACCTTCAAGAGGTACAAATTCACCCAAACCTTCATCCTCAGGGAATTTCCAGTAACCGTAATCCCAGTCTGTGCCCTTATAAAACGTTGTTTTTGTAGGCAAAGAAACAATCTCAATTTTCTTGATAGATGCCGCTGCAGTGTTAAAAGTAAGAAGTGACATCATCATTATAATCGCCATAAAAACAGATGTTACTCTGCTGAGCTTTTTCATTACATCATTCCTCCGAATTAAATTTGTATCAGTGCATAATATTATAATATTATTGTATTAAAAAGTCAAATACTTTATACTCCGCTAAGATCAAAGTCAGGAATAAACTCTGTTGATGACGAGTCGATTTCCTGAATAAAAACGTTTTCGAATCCAAGTTTTTCCGCATAATCAAGCACCATATCATATTCTCTTTCGCTGAGTTTGCGGTTGATTGTCGGATACTCAGAAGCTTTGCCGCAAGGCGTGTACTGACTCATAAGGCTGAGAACTGTGTATTCAGGAAGATTTGATTTCACCCAATCCATCACTCGCATTGCCTGACTGACATTGCCCGGAAGAACAAGATGACGGATTACAATACCTTTTTGCATTATACCGACTTCATTGAAAACATTTTCGCCAACCTGCCTCTGCATTTCAAGCACCGCTTCCGATGCGACAGCAAAATAATCCTCGGCACCGCTGTACTTTTTCGAAACAGCTTCGCTTACATATTTAATATCAGCAAGGTATATATCAACCAATCCGTCAAGGTTTCTGAGGCTTTCAACGCAGTCGTATCCGCCCGTATTATACACAACAGGTACAGACGGTTTATACTTTCCGAGAGTTTCTGCAAGCTGTGCAGAATAATGTGTAGGATTCACGAGGTTGATATTGTGTGCGCCCTGCTGTTCAAGATCTTTGAAAATTTCAACAAGTCTTTCCTCCGTAATTTCCTTACCGTAAGAATTCCGGCTTATTTCGTAATTCTGGCAAAAAACACACTTAAGCGAACAGCCTGAAAAGAAAACCGTTCCGCTTCCCCTGTCCCCGCTGATACATGGCTCTTCCCAGAAATGAAGAGCCGCCCTTGCAAGCTTGTAGCTTACAGGCGCACCGCAAACACCTTTGAAAGAATCGCGGTCAATATTACATTTTCTCGGACACGAATTGCAAATAAACATACCCACACCTCAGTTGATATTATAACACAAAAAATTTACTTGTCTATAAGTTCGCGGTATGGTATAATAGTTTTTAATATGTATATGAGGTGTTTACAATGAAAAAAATTCTTTCCCTGTTTTTATGCATACTTTTTGTCGTTACAGCTTTCGCAGGTTGCGGCAGCAACAAAGAAACTGACAATGACACAAACAACCCTTCAACCGAAAACGTTGAAACCCGTCACGTTGAAATGACTTTTAAGGACTACGGCACAGTAAAAATTGAGCTTTACCCGAACGAAGCTCCGATAACCGTTGCAAACTTCATTAAGCTCGCTGAAAGCGGATTCTACGACGGAATCGGGCTTCACAGATATGTAGAAGACTTTGTTCTTCAGGGTGGCGACCCCGACGGCGACGGAAGAGGCGGTTCAAAAGACACAATCAAAGGTGAATTTGAAATTAACGGTGTGCAGAACAATATAAAACACAAGCGCGGTGTTCTTTCAATGGCACGTACACCTGTTGATTATGACAGCGCATCATCGCAGTTCTTCATCTGCCTTAACGACATGACCGCAAGCGGTCTTGACAGACAGTATGCCGCTTTCGGTATGATTACCGAGGGTATGGACATCATTGACAAAATCTGTTCTGAAACTCCTGTTTCCGATTCTATTCCCGAAGATCAGCGACCGGTTATTGAAACAATTAAAGTAATTGACTAAGAGGTGCTTACATTGAGCAGTCTTGACTACCTTAACAGAGTCTATTTAAGAATTGACCTTGACAGAATCTGTGAAAACACAAAGAAAATAATTGAAAAAGTCGGTCCGGATACCAAAGTTATGCCCGTTGTAAAAGCTGACGCTTACGGTCACGGTGCTATTGAAGTTACAAAAGCACTCAGCGAAATCGGCACTTACGGCTTTGCTGTTGCAACAGTCGGTGAGGCGCTTGCGCTTCGACGTGCAGGTATTACAAAACCGATTCTCATTCTCGACTTTGTTTTCCCGAACCAGTTTGAAACTATCATAAGAAACGATATTATGCTCACTGTTTTCCAATACGGTATTGCAAAAAGTCTTAACGAAGCTGCGAAACAGATGGGCACAACAGCTCATATCCACATCAAGGTTGATACGGGTATGGGCAGAATCGGTTACATCCCCAACGATGAAAGTATTGAAGAAATCAGACGCATTGCAGGACTTTCAAACATCGTCATCGACGGTATTTTTACTCATTTCGCTTGTGCTGATTCAGCAGATAAAACTTCAATGAATATTCAGCGTGAGCGATTCAGAAATTTTGTCAGCAAGCTTGAGTCGCTCGGAATCAATATTCCTACAAAGCACGTCTGCAACAGCGCTGCGATCGTCGATATGCAGGATAATTTCCTTAATATGGTACGAAGCGGTATCATCACATACGGACTTTATCCGTCTGACGAGGTAAACAAAGAAAATCTTGACGTAAAACCTGCGATGGAGCTTCACAGCGTTGTTATCAACGTTAAAACGATCAACAAGGGTGACACCGTAAGTTACGGTTCGACCTATGTTGCAGAGAAGCCGACCGTTATTGCGACAATTCCCGTAGGCTACGCAGACGGTTATCCCAGACAGCTTTCAAACAAGGGCTGTGTCCTCATTCACGGTAAGCGTGCAAAAATCGTCGGCAGAGTTTGTATGGATCAGTTTATGGTTGACGTTACGGATATACCTGATGTTCTTATCGGCGATAACGTTACTCTCGTCGGCAAAGACGGCGATGAATTTATCTCCTGCGAAGAAATAGGAGAAATTTCAGGCAGGTTCAATTATGAATTCCTTTGCTGTATTACCCGCCGTGTTCCGAGAGTTTACATCCGTAACGGAAAAACTGCAAAAATCGTTGACTATTTAGAGTGATATTTATGGCACAGAAAACTGAAAAAACAAATGTTATGCGTATCCTGGAGCAAAAGAAAATACCCTATACACCGCACTTTTATCCGCACGGCGAGGGTATTCCGACTGACGGAGTTACTGTTGCAAACTTTGTCGGCAAGGATGTAAGCTCCGTTTACAAAACGCTTGTAACACGCTCTGCAAGCAAAAATTATTATGTTTTTGTTATTCCCGTCGCAGAGCATCTTGACCTCAAAAAAGCTGCAAAAGCTGTTAAAGAGAAATCAATTGAAATGATACGGCAGGATGAGCTTCTTCCCCTGACAGGTTACATCCACGGCGGCTGCAGTCCCGTAGGAATGAAAAAGCTTTTCAGGACAACATTTCACATTGATATTGAAAAGCTTGAAACCGTTGCCGTCAGTGCCGGTAAAGTCGGAGCACAGATTGAAGTATCCCCTTCCGAGCTTATAAAGCTTGTTAACGGCAGAACAGCAGACCTTATTTCTTCAGAACAAACGCATTAAGGAAATACCCTACTACGGCACCTGCAAGGGTGCCGATTATTGCATCTATGACCACATTTCCTTTTATGATAAAGGACATCACTATTCCTACAAGTAAACCTACCAATGCAAAAATCAAGCTTAATTTCGTTGTGTTGCTCATAGTATCACCTCACAAAAAAATTATATCATACTTGTTTAAAATATACAATATTTTAATAAATTAAACGAAAACACGTTTTTGATTGAAATTTGTTTTTATGTGTGTTATAATATTGATATCATTTACCAAGGAGGCGATATGATGGCCGAAAATGCTGTATCTGTAAAAGAAACAACAGAGCAGCAGGAAATACGTGCCGGCAGAACCATATCAAATAACAGACGTTATGTTGGTTCAAAAGAAACAGTTGCATATGTTGTTTATGATAT
>JAZNPE010000092.1:0-21024 GCA_045589535.1 Acutalibacteraceae bacterium
GAGTTCACAGTCAGCGGTACAGGTACTATGTCCTATTATACCACATCAAACCCTGCTCCTTGGACTGATTTTCGTGATGAAATTGTGACGGTTACAATCGAAGAAGGTGTTACAAATGTCAGCAGTACGTCATTTTACAGATGTACCTCTCTCAAAAACGTTAACTTACCTGATACCGTTACTACTATCGGTGGCTGCGCATTCGAAAAAACGTCAATCGAAAGTATAGTTCTTCCCGACAGCGTTACACATATAGATAACGCGGCATTCCGTGGCTGTAAATTACTTGAAAATGTAAAGCTTTCTGCTAATCTCAGAACCATTGAACTGTTTTCGTTTGATGATTGCGAATCACTTACAAGTCTGACGATTCCCGCAAGCGTCACAAGTATTGTTTGCAGTTTCAAGAGTTGTTCTTCGCTGACAGAGATTATAGTTGAAGAAGGCAACACGAATTACGTTTCTGATGAGTACGGTGTTCTTTATACTGCATCTTTTGCTGCACTTAAATCTTATCCGGTAGCATCGGTTAGGGAAAGCTATACCGTTAATGAGGCAACTGAGACAATTGCTAAAAATGCTTTTTCATACAATGAGAATCTCAAAACCGTAATTCTTCCCGAAGGTGTTGAAAAAATCCAAGGCGATGCATTTTACAGCTGTAAAATGCTTGAAACTGTCGTAATTCCCACAACTGTTACAACAATCGGAACAGATACAGATGCGTTTGGCAATTGCACTTCGCTTAAAAACGTAACTTATAACGGCTCGGAGCACGACTGGATGCTCATTTACGATAATGAACTGAAAAACCTTGACGGGGTTACTTATAACTTCCTCAGTCAGGCTGAAAACGGCGGACATCCCTACGAGCTGATAACCGACATTGAGCCCACCGAGACACAGCACGGCGAGAAGGCTTACTCCTGCTCCTGCGGTCACTCTTACACGGAGATTCTGCATAACTATATCGTTGACCCCAATATGCCCGAGGTGCCGCCCACCTGCGGCTCTAACGGTAAACGCTATTATATCTGTACCGTCTGCAATGACGAATATGCCGAAGTGCTTCCCAAGGGCGGTGAACACTCATACCAATGGGTGCTCGACCACGCTCCGACGGCAACGGAAACCGGCTTGAAGTGGCAGAGATGTACTTACTGCGGCACAAAAGCCGGCTGGTACATTCAGGCAACGGGCTTCGAATGGAGCGAGAGTCTTAACATCGACTTCCTCACAGGTGTTACCTACGGCATCAACCCCGGCACGAAGACGATGGATAATTACACTCAGATTGTGAACCAAGCCTATGTCTGGTCCTACGATACGGACGGCTATCTCGGCACAGGTACGCAGGTTAAGATTATGGAGGGCGACGTTGTCAAGGCGACCTACACGCTTCTCCTCTACGGCGACATCAACGGCGACGGCTTCTACGACGGTCAGGATGCAGTTCTAGCTTCCTGCCTTGCGAACGGAATGCTGACGAAAGAGGATGTCGGTGAGCTTGCCTTCCGCGCGGCTGACTGTAACCACGATGAAATTATAGATGATCAGGACGTGTGGATTCTTAACGAGGCAGGTATGCTTCTTGCAGAGGTCAACCAGTCGGGTGAGCGTCAGGAGGAGATGTATACCTCATCAGCTTATGCGGAATACGTTGAGCTTATTGACCAGACTCCCGAAGCAGAGGAGCTACCCGAGGAGAATGTAATTGAAATTCCCGAGAAAGAGCCCCTGAGTCTTATTGAATTTATAATCAGCTTAATTAAAAAATTCTTTGAGACTATCTTTTCGTTCGTAATGTAATTATTAAATTATTCATAATAAAGGAGGCAAGACAATGGGATTTTTAGAAAGAGCAATCAGACGCGGCGTCAGTGATGCCGTAAGTAAGGCGGTGGGCAACGCAGTAAGACAAGCTGTTGAACCCACAGTGACGGATTTTGCAAACAAAACCGCACAGCATTTTGACAATGCGGCGCAGAATCACACACAGCAATCATCACATCCGACAAGCGGTTTAGAGGGCGCATTCTCAAACCTTGAACGTGCAGCGCAAAGCTACGCTACAAAAATGAGCGAAAACCTCAAGGTCTGCCCCAACTGCAACAAAGCGACGGATGCAGAAAAAACCTATTGCCCCGAATGCGGAAGCAAGCTGCCCGAAACAACTGTGGCACAGAGTGCAGTCTGCCCTAATTGTAATAAGCAGAACTCAATCGGCACAAAATTCTGTGAGGACTGCGGAACAAAGCTGCCTGCCGCTATTCAGCAAGAAGAGGCGGCTAAGGCAAACGACGATGCCGTTATGGCTGAATGGGACGAAAAGCTCTCGAATTTCCCGAAGTGGAACTGCGGCGGATGCAATTATACCATCGAGTGCTACGAGGAAAATTACTTCTCGTTTTCAGCAGACTTCGGCGGCAACGGTTATGCGGCTAACCAGGCTGTTGACAGCTACAGAAGATATCTTGTGCAGAACGGCTTTCATCAGGCAGGGCAGTATCCGAATATCGCACATCTCTATAAAAGAATTGACGGCACGGTTTATCACGTTGACACGGAGCATTGCTTTGAGGGCGACCCCGACTGTCCGACAATAGGCTTTGACACAAGAGAACCGCTTGGCGGATATGATTATGTTAAACCCGAACCCAAAAAACAGGTAGGTCTGAAAGGATTGTTCGGTTTTTAACAAAACCGTTCACATAATATATTTTTGGAGGTAAACACAGTGAAAAAGTTATTGGCTCTCCTGCTTGCGGCAGTATTGATTTTCAGCTTTGCTGCTTGCGGCGGAAAAGACGACCCAGAAAAAACCAAGGCGGACAATGATGAAAAAATTGATGCACAGGACGTTATCGACAAAGAGCTTGAAAAAGCTGAGGAATTTGAATCCTTCAGCGTGGAAGCTGTGGAACACTACCTCAAAAAGGCTGTTTACATCAAGCTTTCAGACATCGAGCCTGATTGGGAATGGAAGCTCAAAAACAACTATTCAGCGTATGCCGATGACCCTGCATCAGGTACAGGTCATGCAGTAATCACCTTCACCAAAACAGAGGGTGAGATTACTGATGATGAATTTAATGCGTGGCACAAAAAGGTGTTTGATGCTACCGCAAAGGTATCACAGGATGGCCACAACATCAGAGGCTATGAGTTCGCAGGTGACGGAGAGGATGCTCTCGGCGAGGTAACGCTCGAAAAGGCACTTAAGGGCTGGCTTATGAAGGGCTGGGCATTCAGAAAGAATGATAAGATTTATGTTGTCTATATCAGTGATGAATATGACAAAGACAAGGATAGTGAGCTCGGCAAGCTGTTCTACTATACCGGCGCAAAGGTTGATATTGCAGTAGGTTTACAGAAGAGTATGAGTGACACTATGGATGAAGCGGAAAAATATATTTCCGAGAATGAAGATGAAATCAAGGAAGCCCTCAATGATTATTTGAATTAAACACACACTTTAATTTACTTAAGGAGGTAAGATTTATGTTAACTTGTAAACAATGCGGTACACAGGTAGAGGAAAATATGAAGCACTGCACATCCTGCGGCGCACCTATGGAAACACCTTCTCAGCAAAAGGAGCAGATTGATATTTCAGAAAAGCTGACTCAGCTCAACAACACGGCAGACACCACAGCGGAATACGATGCACAGGATATCGAAAAGAACAAGGTTATGGCTGTTCTCGCCTACATAATCTTCCTTATTCCGTTGCTTGCGGCCAAGGACTCAAAGTTTGCACGTTTCCACACCAATCAGGGTCTTGTACTTTTTATCGGCGGAATTCTCTCGTCAGTAATTGCCGCAATTCCCATCATTGGCTGGATAATTGCTCCAATCGCGGGTATTATAATTACTATTCTTGCGGTTATCGGTATCGTTAATGCCCTCGGCGGTAAAGCAAAAGAATTGCCGATAATCGGAAAATTCAAAATTCTGAAGTGATACATTATAAACGGATAATGAAATAACCTCCTATGGTAGAATTTTAAAAACTACCATAGGAGGTTTTTGTTATGCCAAAAAATTACAATCACACCCTGTAAAAGATTGTGGAACAGAAAAAAACAAGGAACAGAGAAGCCGAGAGAATCATAATCTTTGGTTCATTCAATCGGTGATTATGATTAAAAAATATTCTTTCTAACATATTAAAAATGAAGACACAGGCTATAGGAATTTCTCACACAGGGACGCTTCTTGTCGCTTGTGGGTGGATAAGCGATACGGATATGCATCAGGGAAACAGTACAAATCCCAACCCGTTTTTTACGGGTGGATTTCCGTCATCCCTTCGTTAAAATACTCGCAAATCCACGAGGATTTGCTGTGCTTTGTGCCTTGGTATACC
This sequence comes from Acutalibacteraceae bacterium, assembly GCA_045589535.1. Lineage (GTDB taxonomy): Bacteria > Bacillota > Clostridia > Oscillospirales > Acutalibacteraceae > CAG-488. The sequence goes on from JAZNPE010000092.1 coordinate 4,370, forward strand.
GAAAATCTCCCTCGTAAAAAATCAGAGACCCAAAAGTCGAAGATTTTTATTGGATTTTCGGTGGCTGAGAGTGCAGGAAGGCTGTCGCCTTTCAAACTCTAAACGCCGGAAAGCCTTAAAAAGAACGGCTTTTGGGCGTGTTCGGATTTATGCTGTTTCCCTGAGTATTGTTCGTCCGCTGAGGTGCCGTGAGATGCGAATTGTTTTAAATTTCGCAGGTAGGCATCTTCTTTCAAACCAAAAAGATATTTTAAAACAGTTTACAGTTTTGGTTTGGGGACAGAGTTGAAAAAACTATTTTAAAATTTCAACTCTGTCCCGGAACGGTTGCTTTTTGAAAGAAAAGAACCGGTCCATGCTAACGGTTATTCAGTTATTTAACGGAATAACCAGTTAGCAGGACGAAGAAGTGTTTTGCACTTCGGTGTAACGGGTTTGCATCGACCCTTACGGATGAATTTTAAAACAAAATTCGTCGCTCTTTGAATGAGCCATTGAACAGTTTAACTCCGAAAGGTGGACGGTTTGAAAGTCCGTTGCGTACGCAAAAACTTTCAAAAATCTTGTAAAGCTGAAAAAGACGGATTAATAACAGTTTTTCATTTTCATCTATTATTACTTCTTCAACAAAGGAACGACTTGAGCAGTTAGAACAGCAAAAACAGAATTAACAGTTCAGATTTCACAAGATGAGATGGAAAGACCAATGCTCACCAAAGAGCAGATTATTGATTGGTTGAAAAGTCTCAAGAAATACGGCATTAAACGTTTGGAACATAAGCGAAAGCTTATAAACATTTTTGTTAATTCAGTTTATTTGTATGACGACAAAATAGTCATTAACTTCAACTATAAGGACGGCTCAAAAGCCGTCCAGACAGATGAAGTTAAAAAATTTGTGTCAAGTTCGGATTTATACGTATTAGGCGGACCATAGTGGGTATTCATTACACAATTGAGTACCCGCTATTTTTTTGTTTATTGCGAGACTCGAACTCATAGTCCAACTCGTGTCGGTTCGCCGAAGGCGGAGACACGAGGGACATATAATATGAATGTTCACATTCGTTGCCGAAGGCAAGAATGTGAGTCTCGCCACTCGAACCATAATAGTCACAGAAACAATAGTTTCGGTGGCTATTATTTTTTGTTTGAAAAGTACGATTCAGTATGATAAAATGAATTTACAGTATTATGTTTCAGTTCGGGTGGGATGTTATGAGTTGTAAAAGATTATTGAAAAACGATTGGAAAGCCAGGTGGATTTGGCTTGACCGTGCCAAAGACGATAAAAATGTATGGCTTTGCTTTAATAAAAAGATAAATGCTGCAAAAGTTCCCGGAAAACTTATAGCACGGATTGCGGCAGAAAATAAATATTGGCTTTATATAAACGGAGTATGCGTTGTTCGTGAGGGTGGACTGAAAAGAGGTCCTACGCCGACAGGATGTTACTATGACGAAGTCAATATTGCAGAACATCTTGTCTGTGGTGAGAATCTTATCAGTGTTCTTGTCTGGTATTGGGGTAATGAAGTAAGCTATTCAAGTTCAGATGCCGGTCAGGGCGGCTTACTGTTTGAGGCTGTAAATGATGATTTTTCAGTTCTTTCAGATAACAGCTGGAAAGTTATTAAAAACCTTGCATTCAAAGAGGACAAAGGCAAGATTCAGCCTAACTACAGGCTTCCCGAAAGTAACATTTACTTCGATGCACGTGATGAAATTTCAGACTGGAATCAACCGGGATATAACTTTTCTGACTGGAATAATGCAACCGAATATTCGGTTGGCGGAGAAGGCTGTTGGGGAGAAACATATCTCAGAGAGATTCCTTTGTTTAAAGATTTTGGATTGAAAGACTATGTAAACAGCAGTGAGTTTGAAAACACAAGTTTCAGTCTGAAGAAAAAAATCACACTTAAAGTACCGTATAACGCTCAGCTTACACCGTATCTCAAGGTTGAGTCCAAAGCCGGCAAGAAGATTGTAATTACTACCGAAAATACACATACAGGCTCAATTCACAGTACATATGTAACAAAAGACGGTGTACAGGAATTTGAATCGCCCGCATGGTTTAACGGTGAATATATTACTTATGAAATTCCGTCAGGTGTAAAAATATTAAGTCTTAAGTACAGAGAAAGTGGATATAACACGGAGTTCTGCGGCGATTTTAAATGCGAAAACAACGATATGAATGTTCTTTGGCGAAAATCGCTACGTACACTTTACATTACAATGCGTGATAATTTTATGGACTGTCCCGACAGAGAAAGAGCGCAGTGGTGGGGCGATGTTACAAATGAAATGATGATGACCGTATATAGCCTTGAACCGTCATCCTATGAGCTTTATCTCAAAGGCGTAAATACAATGCTTTCTCATATTGATCCTGAAACAAAAGTGTTACAGACGGTTGTGCCTATTAAGAATGACTATTTTGAACTTCCTTGTCAGCAGTTGGCGGGTGTGTGCGGATTCTGGACATACTATATGTACACGGGTGATATTAACTTCATAAAGAACGTTTATAAATCAGCTGTTGATTACGTTAATTTATGGGAAATCGGCGATAACGGTCTTGTTGAACACAGATGCGGTTCATGGGATTGGCAGGACTGGGGTTCGAAGATTGATGTCGTACCTCTTGAAAATGCGTGGTATTACTATGCTTTGTCCAATATTAAGAAAATGGCAGGGCTGTTGGGCGATCAAAAAGTAACAGCGGAGTTTACAGGAAGAATGGAGAAGCTTTATTTTGCATACCAGACCTTGTGGGCGGGTGAAGGATACAGAAGTCCTGGTAATGAAGGTTATGATGACAGAGGTAATGCTGTGGCTGTACTTTCAGGTCTTTGTCCGGAAGAAAATTATCGTCAGATAGAAAAATTGCTTTACAACATAAGAAATTCAAGCCCGTATATGGAGTACTACGTGCTTGAATCATTGTGTCGCATGGGCAGATACTCTCTTGCAGAAAAAAGAATGTGCGAGAGATACAAAGAAATGATTGATGAGGATTATTCAACCTTGTGGGAAAACTGGATAAAAAATGACGGTACCTCCAACCATGCGTGGACGGGCGGACCGCTTGTTATATTGAGCAAGTATATTTCGGGCATAAAACCTGTGCAGGCAGGGTATACCGAATTTGAAATTAAACCGCAGTATGACTTGCACCGTAGTATTGTTTGTACTGTTCCGACAGTAAACGGACTGATTAAGTTTAAGTATGAGTCAGACGACAAACGTGCCGTTGTTGACATTGAATATCCTGTGACTTGTAAGGCGAAATTATATGTTCCTGAAAATGCAGTTGTAACCGTAAACGGAAAGGCTAAAGAAACTGATAGCTTTATTATTACTTTATAAAGTTTATTCTTTATTCAGGGTGTATTTACATTTGCTTAACAACGAACAGTTGACATAACTGATATTATTTGCTAAAATATAGGAAATTGACCACCCATGAGGGAGTAGTTTGCACGATAGTGTGGATATGTCAACAAGTGCACGGCTTCGGCCTGGCATATCTTTATAAACGAGACTCATGTGCAGCAGAGCTGTACGGAGTTTTATGTGATTTAAGACCAAGTTACGGCGAGCTGTTTCTTGGTCTTTTGTTTATATTTAATTTTGAAGGGAGAATTCAATATGAAGTTCTATTCAATGGACTCTGATTCAGTTCTTGATGAACTTAAAGCTGTCAAAGATGGTTTGACAACAGCTGAAGCTGAAAAAAGACTTACCGAACACGGTAAAAATAAGCTTCAGGAAGGCAAGAAAGAGAGTATGATCGTCAAGTTCTTCAAGCAGATGGCTGACCCGATGATCATTGTTCTTCTTGTTGCTGCGGCTCTTTCAGGTGTTACCGCAGTTTGGGAAGGCGAATCTTTCGCAGATGTTTTTATTATTCTGTTTGTAGTTATACTTAATGCGGTTCTTGGTGTGATTCAGGAAAGTAAGGCTGAGGAAGCTATTGAAGCACTTAAGACTATGACGGCGGCAAACTCTAAGGTTCTCCGTGACGGTAAGCTTATGGTGGTTCACAGTGAAGATCTTGTCCCGGGTGATATAGTTCTTCTTGAAGCCGGTGATGCGGTTCCCGCAGATGCAAGAATTCTTGAATGTGCGTCAATGAAGGTTGAAGAAAGCGCTTTGACAGGTGAATCGGTGCCTGTTGTTAAAAAGGCGGATACACTTTCTGACGAGAAAGAAGTTCCTCTCGGCGACCGTAAGAATATGGTTTACATGGGCAGTACAGTTGTTTACGGACGTGGTACTGTTGTTGTATGCGGAACAGGTATGAATACTGAAATGGGTAAGATTGCCGATGCACTTACTCTTGCTCAGGATGAGCAGACACCGCTTCAGAAAAAGCTCGCAGGTCTCAGTAAAATCCTCACTTGGCTTGTTCTCGGAATCTGTGTGGTTATGTTTGCTGTCGGTGTTATCAAGGCAGGCGAGTTCACCCCCGAAGTGATTATTGATACGTTTATGGTTGCTGTCAGCCTTGCTGTTGCAGCTATTCCAGAGGGTCTTGCTGCTGTTGTTACGATCGTTCTTTCGATCGGTGTAACAAAGATGGCAAAGCGAAATGCAGTTATCCGTAAGCTTACGGCGGTTGAAACTCTCGGCTGTGCACAGATTATCTGCTCTGATAAGACAGGTACTCTTACACAGAACAAGATGACTGTTGTTGAAAATTATTCTGAGGATGATAAGTTGCTTGCAAAAGCAATGTGTCTTTGTACTGATGCCGAGGTTGATGAAGATATCGGTGAAGCTGTCGGTGAGCCTACAGAGGCAGCTCTTGTAAACTATGCTTATAAAATTAATCTTAATAAGAATGAGCTTAAAAAGGTTGCTCCGCGTGTGGGTGAAGCTCCGTTCGATTCAATGAGAAAGATGATGAGTACGGTTCATTCTGAAGGCGGCAAATTTCTTCAGTATACCAAAGGTGCTCCTGATGAAATTCTTAAGAGATGTACATCTGTTCTTACCGAAAACGGAGTAGTGCCGATGACTGATGCTCATAGAGAAGAAATCAGGAAAACAAACAAGGGTATGGCAGATAAGGCACTTCGCGTTCTTGCAGGTGCTTACAGAGAGTATTCAGCGAAGCCTGAATCTTTTGAACCCACTTCTCTTGAAGAAGATATGATTTTTATCGGTCTTTCGGGTATGATCGACCCTGTGAGGCCTGAGGTTAAGCTCGCTGTTGAAGAGTGTAAAGGTGCAGGCATCCGTGCTATTATGATTACGGGTGACCATATTGATACGGCTGTAGCTATTGCTGCTGAGCTTGGTATCCTTGATGATCCGTCACAGGCAATTATGGGTCAGGAGCTCGACAAGTTAAGCGATGAAGAGCTTGATAAGGTTATTGATAAGTACAGTGTTTATGCGCGTGTTCAGCCTGAGCATAAAGTGCGTATTGTTAACGCATGGAAGCACAGGGGCAAGGTAACGGCTATGACAGGTGACGGTGTCAATGACGCACCGAGTATCAAGTCTGCCGATATCGGTATCGGTATGGGTATCACAGGCACTGATGTTACAAAGAATGTTGCAGATATGATTCTTGCTGACGATAACTTTGCTACAATTGTTGCAGCGGTAGGTGAGGGCAGAAAGATATATGCAAATATCAGAAAAGCAATTCAGTTCCTTCTCTCTTCAAACCTTGCAGAAGTCGTGAGCGTTTTTGTTGCAACTCTTCTCGGATTCACAATCCTTAAGCCGGTGCACATGCTCTGGATTAACCTTATAACAGACAGTCTTCCGGCTCTTGCACTCGGCATGGAACACGGTGAAGCTGATTCAATGAAAAAAGCTCCGCGTGATCCGAAAGCTGGAATCTTTGCTGGCGGTGTCGGTTTTGACGTTGCATATCAGGGCATTTTGGTTGCAATTCTTACGATTGCATCATATTTTATCGGTCACTTTATTGAAACAAAAACATGGGCATTTGGTGTTGAAAGTGCAGACGGTATGACAATGGCTTTCCTTACAATGAGCCTTGCAGAAATTTTCCAGAGCTTCAATATGCGTTCACAGCGCGGAAGTTTGTTTATGTTGAAGAAGAATAATAAGTGGCTTCTCGGTGCAGCAGCATTGGCACTTGTTCTTACAACGGTAGTTATTGAAATTCCGTTCCTCGCAAAAGCTTTTGAATTTGTTCCTATCGGTTGGGAAGAATATGCAATCGCTTTCAGCCTCGGTCTTTCAATTATTCCGCTTGTTGAAATTGTGAAATTCTTCCAGAGAATATTTGCTAAGAAAAAGTAAGAATTTTAAATTAAAGGGGTGCTGGAGCACCCCTTTAATGTTTTTATAAAAAACATCAATATATAGAAAAATAATCATTGACATATTGATGATGTTGATATATAATACTATTCTGTAGGCACTATGCGGATAAGGCGGTATAGTGCAGTAAATCGGATAATCCGAAAATTTTCACGTTTTGAAACGGAGGTCAGAAAGATGAAAAGAACATATCAGCCCAAGAAGCGTCACAGAAAGATGGAACACGGTTTCCGTAAGAGAATGGCTGACAGAAACGGCCGCAAGGTTCTTGCTCGCAGAAGAGCTAAGGGCAGAAAGCAGTTGACTTACTAATCTATTTTCAGGGTTGTACCCACCGTTGAACGGATTTGATATTTTTGCCCGATATGAAGTTTAATGTATTAAAGCAAAATAGCGATTTCCGAAGGGCTTACGGCAGAGGAAAATCATACTCGGATCCTGCGTTGGTTACTTATGTTTTAAAAAATAACCGCGCGGGAATTTGCCGTATGGGTATAACAACAAGCAAGAAAATCGGAAATGCGGTTGAACGCAACCGTTGCCGCAGAATTATTCGTGCGGCATTTCGTGAAATCTCTCCTATGTTGGACGGAGGGTATGATTTTGTTTTTGTAGCACGTACAAGAACAATTAAAAAGAAAAGCACCGATATCAAAAAGATTATGCTTCAACAATTGAAAAAGGCAGGCGTGATAGAACAATGAAAAAGTGCCTTATCAGTGTTATCGTGTTTTATCAACGGCATATTTCGCCGCATTTGCCGCCTATGTGCAGATATTATCCTACTTGTTCACATTATGCGGTTGAAGCAATTCAGGTGCATGGAGCTTTTAAAGGCTCGGTTTTAACTTTAAGTAGGTTGCTCAGATGCAACCAATTGTTCAAGGGTGGTTATGACCCTGTTCCGCCTAAAAAAGAAAAGGGTCATAAACATTAAAGGAGTTTGAATGCTGTGTCAGGTATCTATGAATTTTTATATGACGTTATAAGTCCTATCTTCGGATATATAATGCTGTTTTTCTACAGTATTGTTGACGGACTTAACGCAAGTTATGGCTTTGCAATTATTCTCTTTACTATCTTTGCCCGTATGGTTATGTTACCTACGACAATCAATCAGCAGAAGGGAATGGCTAAGCAGCAGCGTCTTGCTCCGAAATTAAGACGTATTCAGGAAAAGTATGCGGGTAACCAGCAGAAGATTCAGGAAGAAACACAGAACCTTTATGCACGTGAGGGTTATAATCCTATGTCAGCCGGTTGCGTTCCTCTTCTTATCCAGTTTCCGTTTATTATCGGTCTTTTTGGTGTTCTTTACAATCCGTTGCGTTATGCTATAGGTCTTGATAAAGGCACGACTGACCTTCTTGTTGATGCTTTTGTTAAAATGGCAGGCGAAACAGGCCTTGATATCGGCAAATCAGAAATGTATTATCCTCTTTATCTTCTTCAGCATTTTGAAAAATTCACTGAATATTTCAGTGCAGGAGTTGAGGGTGTTTCAGCTGCTGCATTGCAGAAAGTTGAAACTTTTGTAGCTAATGACAGATTTATTTTCTTTGGTTTGGAACTTGGTGTTAAGCCTGATTTTAAATCAAAGTATGCAGCTATTCCTGTTTTGTCCGGTCTTACTTCTCTTGCAAGTGCTTATATTACTCAGTTACAGCAGAAAAAGGCAAATCCCGGAGCCAAGGCACCCGGTGCAGGCTGTACTATGCTTATGATGCCTGCAATGTCCGTCTGGTTTACAACTATGTTCCCGACAGGTATCGGTGTTTATTGGATTGTTTCTAATGTTTTTGCTATGCTTCAGTCTGTTGTTATGAGAAAAATCTATTCACCGCAGAAGAATGTTGCTAAAGATATGGTGAAGGAAACAATTGAAAGGCGCTCAAGAGAAGACAGTGTAAAGCGAATTAATAAATAATCAGAAAACTGACACTTTTAGTGTATAATTTTAAATTTACAGTATTTACAGGTGGTGAACCCATTGATTAAGGAAGCATTCGGTAAAGGTGCTACTAATGAAGAAGCTATAGAAGCAGCTAAGACTGAACTCAATGCTCCGTGGGATGCGGATGTTCAGGTTGAGCTTATTAAAATGGCAAAGAAAAAGACATTAGGTCTTTTTGGCGGTTCTCTTGCAGAAGCGAGAGCATATTATGAAATTCCCGATGAAATTAAACCGGCTCCTAAAAAGCAGGTTAAGGAAACAAAGGCTAAGCCTCAGCAGAAGGCTATTAAAAAACCTGAAGAAAAGAAGATTGAACCTAAAAAGGTTGAAGAGGCTAGTGAAGCTCCTGTTGCTCCTGAAAAGGAGATGTATGTTGGTGAAGCTTCAAAGAAGGCTGAAAAGTATATCAGATCAATTCTTGAAGGAATGGGCGTCGGCGATATTTCTGTTTCAGTTTCTGAGGACGATGAGGGTGTCGTTGCTCAGCTTGATTGCGGTAATGATTACGGTTATATAATCGGCAGAAGAGGCGAAACTCTTGATGCTATCCAGTATCTTACAAGACTTGTTATAAACAAGGGAAATGACGGTTATAAGAGAATTTCGATTAATGCAGGTAATTATAGAGAAAAGAGAGAAGAAACTCTTCGTGAGCTTGCAAAGAAAAATGCGGCAAGGGTCAAAAAGTACGGCCGAAACGTTTCACTTGATCCGATGAATCCGTATGAAAGACGTATTATTCATACAACAATACAGGAAATTGAGGGTGTTGATTCACATTCAGTTGGTTCCGAAAGCGACAGGAGAGTTGTAATCACTCTTGCAGAAGGATTTGTTGCTACAAATCCGGGTCAGAGAGGCGGACGCAGAAGCGATTACAGAAGCAGAAATGCTGCAAAATCTTCAGTTGTATCTCAGCCGACACGTGCTCCGCGTTCAGATTCCGCCGGCACAAATCTTTACGGAAAGATTGAGCCTAAAAACTAAGAGGAATATTTTTGAATCTGAAGCGAACAATAGATTAAATTGTTCGCTTCTGGACTTTTAAAGCACACTTTCACACTTTACATTGTTGAATGGAGTGATTTGGTAAGATGGATAAAGATAAGAAGACTAACGATGAATTGAACGATCTTTACGAATTCAATAAGAAGTATAAGCATTATCTTTCAAACGAAGATGAAGAGGTTAAATCTTATGAAGAACCTTCTGCCGATATTGAAGTTGATTTTGCAGACAGTAATGATGAGTATGTTGATATTTCTTCATATTCAGAAGGTAACGCAGATTTCTATATGAACCCTCGTGACGAAGGCGAAGTTACAAATATCAATAGTTTTGTAACAACTGAAAACAGAACGGAAGAAAAAAGTAACAAGACAAAGAAGGGTAATTTTTTTACGAGAAATAAGAAGAAAAACCTTAAGATAATAGCATTGTTGCTTGTAATTGTAATTCTTTTAGGTTGCGGTGGCGGACTCGGATATTTTTATTTGTATTATTTTTCTGACGGTAGCTATGGTGACAGCGGACTTGACTTTAACGATCCGTTTACAGAACAGGTCATTTATGAAGAAGATCATAACTGGCAGGCTATGGGTGATGTTGATGCCAATTCTCTTAACGGTTTCCTTTCTTCGTGGGCAAATAACGGCGGAGAGAAGATGTTCAGCAAGAACGTTATAAATGTTCTTCTTTGCGGAGTTGACAGTGAAACAGGTAAAGCTGATTCAGGTCGTTCAGATATTATGATGCTTGTTTCTATTAATAAGAGAACTAAAACAATTACGCTTGTTTCTCTTTTACGTGACAGTTGGACATATATGTCTTTGCCGAGAGCAAACGGAACCTATTACGATTATTATTTCAAGCTTAATTCCGTTTATATTTACGGCGGACCGACAACACTTCTTAATACTGTTGAAAATAACTTCAAAATTGAAATAGATCAGTTTATTGCTGTTGACTTTAAGTCTTTTCCGAAGCTTATTGATGCTTTGGGCGGAGTTACTGTTGAAGTTCAGGACTATGAATCAAAGTATATCAGACGTACATCTTCACACAAAAACTTCCCGACAGGTAAAGCGACACTTAACGGCTCTCAGGCTCTTATTTACAGCCGAATCCGTAAGTGCGATGCAGACAGCGATATAAGCAGAACAAGAAGACAGCGTTCAGTTATCAAGGGTCTTCTTGACAGTGCCAAGTCTGCAACAAACGGACAGCTTCTTAATGCTTTTAAGCAGGTTTCTCCGTATCTCAGGACAGGCTATACACAGTCTGAGGTTGCAACTTTGATAGCTCAGGCTTATTCAAACGGGTGGATGGATTACAAGCTTGTTGAAATTGTTTTGCCCGGTGAGGATTATGTTGACAGGGTGTCTACTAAAATTGACGGCCATTGGGCTTGGGTTGCAGATTATGCTGCTTGTGCACAGAAACTGCAGAAAGCACTTTACGGTGAAACAAATATTATTCTTTCAGAGGATAGAAAGAGTGTTCTTGATCTTGTAACAAACAACCGTAAACCTAGCAGCTCAAACAATTCAGGAACGGGCAACAGCTCAGGGAATAACTCCGATTATAATAACGGCAACGGTTCATCAGGAAATTCAAATTCAGTAACCGGCAGCGATTATGATCCGACCGGAAATTCCGGTACGCAGAATGATAATTCCGGCACAACAGAATCGACGACATCTGATAGATTCCCGAATATAAGCGATTTAATTCCGTCAATCCCGACGCGTCCTACAGCTGGCAACACAGAATCGGAAGTGCCGGACAATAATCCGGATAATGAAACACCATCAGGTGAAGAAACAGAATAATTGTGTAATAAAGCTCTCTGTTAAACAGGGAGCTTTTAAAATTATACTTGTTTTATTGAGAATATTGTTGTAAAATCAAGTTATTAAGATTTCGGAGATTATTATGACTGTATTGAATGTTCAGAATCTATCCTTTTCCTTCGGTGAAAGGGAATTGTTTTCTAAAGTTAATTTTGATATCAATGACAAAGAAAAAGTTGGTTTTATAGGTGCAAACGGTGTCGGTAAAACTACATTGTTTAATCTTATCAGGGGTGAACTTGAACCCGATGAGGGTGTTGTTGTAAAATCAAAGGATGTAAGGGTAGGTTACATGGAACAGCACACCTGTTCGGAGAAGGGTCGTACGCTTATTGATGAAATTTTAAGTGTATTTGACTATCTTTCTGATATGGAAGCTGAACTTGAAAGTGTCAATTATAAGCTTCTTAAGGGTATCGGAGATGCAAACGAGAATATAAGGCTTCAGGACGAACTCACGCTGAAATTTCAGAATGAAGGCGGACTGACTTATAAAAACCGTGCACGAAGTGCTCTGACAGGTCTTGGGTTTGATGAGTCGGATTTTTCAATGACTACCGACAAACTCAGCGGTGGCCAACGTTCAAAGATTGCACTTGCAAAGTTACTTCTTTCCAAAAGCAATCTTCTTTTACTTGACGAACCTACAAATCACCTTGATATAAAATCTGTTGAGTGGCTCGAATCTTTTTTGAAGAATTATACAGGTGCTGTTTTTGTAATATCACACGACAGATATTTTCTTGACAAAATAACTGATAAAACTGTTGAGCTCGAAGGTAATAAAGTCAGATGTTATAAGGGTAATTATTCTGATTTTATCAGAAAGAAAAAAGCTGAACAGAAGGCAATTGAAGAAAAATATGAGTGTGATATTAAAGAAATTGAACGTCTTGAAGGAATTGTCGCACAGCAACGCCAGTGGAACCGCGAGAAAAATATCAAGACAGCTGAAAGTAAATTAAAGCAGATTGAAAGAATCAAGGAGCAATTGGTTGTTCCTGACAGCAAGGTTGAACGCATACGTGTTTCTTTTGAACCCAAATATGTCAGCGGAAATGATGTAATAATTGCAAACGGTTTAAGTAAATCTTTCGGAAATAAATGCATATTCAAAAATATTGATCTTCATATCACGCGCGGAGAAAAAGTGTTTTTACTCGGTGATAACGGATGCGGTAAGACAACACTTCTGAAAACACTTATGGGTGAATATAAGCCGGACGACGGTAAGTTTATTTTTGGAGAAAATGTTTCAAAGGGTTATTTCGATCAGGTTCAGGCAAAGCTTGATCTTAATAAAACTGCAATCGAAGAAATCTGGTCAGCTTATCCGCAGATGATGCAGACAGCGATCAGAAACGCTCTTGCGGCATTTTTATTCAAAGGTGACGATGTTTTTAAATTAATGCGTGAGTTAAGCGGTGGTGAGAGGGCGAGAATTGCGTTACTTAAATTGATGCTCGGTGGATTCAATCTTTTGCTTTTGGACGAGCCTACAAACCACCTTGATGCTTTTTCAAGAGAAGAACTTGAAAACACTTTGCTTGATTATAGCGGTACAATGCTGATTGTTTCTCATGACAGATATTTTATCAACAAACTCAGTTCACGAATTCTTGAATTAAATGAAAACGGTATAACGGAACATCTTGGGAATTATGATTATTATCTTGAAAGAAAATCCGCATCGCCTGTAAACATTACAGTAAAAGAAAAACCTGAAAGTAAGGTAAATGAATATAAGCTTAAAAAAGAACTTGCAGCCGAACAAAGAAAGCTTAAAACGCAGTTAACAAAAACAGAAGAATTAATATCACAGCTTGAAGCAGAGATTACTGAAATCGAAAATATCCTCAATTCAACTGAGGTACAGACTGATTACGAAAAGCTTATTGGGTTTACTGAAAAGCTCAAGGAAAAAAATGAAGAGCTTGACGAAAAATATCTTCTTTGGGAAGAAATACAGGAAAAAATTATTGATTGATTACTTTTGGAGGTATCATTATGAAACTTGGTATTACTTTATTTAATTTTCACAGCATTATCGACACTTTTGATGACCTTGACAATGTTCTTTCAAAACTTTCCGAAATGGGAGTTGAGGTTGTTCAGGTTTCAGGAATAGGCAAATTGGATAATTATAAAGTAGCGGAATATTGTAAAAAGTATAATATGGAAGTTTGCCTTACACACGTTCCGATGGACAGGATTCTTAATGATACCGATGCACTTATTGATGAACACAAAGCTCTCGGATGTAAAAATATAGGTCTTGGCTGGAGTCCTGAGGAATACCGTTCGGTTGAAGGAATGAAAAAATATATTGCTGATTTTACACCTGCCGCACAGAAAATTAAAGATGCAGGTTTTCAGTATGCTTATCATAACCACCATTTTGAATTGGAACGCTATGAGGGCAGAACTCAGCTTGATATTATGATTGAGGATACAGATCCTGATTTGTTCAATTTTATACTTGATACGCATTGGCTTCAGGCTGGAGGAGTTTATCCTCCGGATTATATAAGAAAAGTTAGTGGCAGAATGAAGGTTTGTCATTTCAAGGACTATAAAATCGAAAATAATGAAAGAAAGTTTGCTGAAATCGGAACAGGCAATCTCAATCTTGACGAGTGCTACAGAGCGTGCGTTGAAAGCGGTGTTGAGTACATAATAATTGAACAGGACAGCTGTGACATTGATTTGTTTGAATCTGCTAAAATCAGCTTTGAAAACCTCAAAAAAATCGCAGCCCGAAATTCCTGAAAGGTATTGACAAAAGGGAAATATTGTGATAATATTTTTCAAAATATTCAAAGACTGTGACGAAGAGTGCCCATTGTGGTTTGTTTCAGAGAGTCGGTGGTTGGTGCAAGCCGGCAGATAATTACCTTGGGTCTGTAGCTTCTGAGTCGGAGGGAAGAAAGCGGAAAGTTAGTAGAACCCTCTCGTATTGCTGCGTAAAAGCATAGGGCTTATAAGAGTCTGAAGGGGCACTTTCTGTGCAATTTGAGTGGTACCGCGGGTTTATATACTCGTCTCAAAGTAAAAATCTTTGGGACGGGTTTTTTTATGTCCCTGAAGAAAGGTGATTTTATGGCTAAGGAAATTACAGGACTTGATTTTCGCCTCAACGAAATGGCGAACAGAATTAAGGAACTTCGTGAAATCGTTGGTTTTACTCCTGCCGAGATGGCGGAAAAAACAGGCGTAAGCATCGAAGAATATATTGAATGTGAGCGCGGCAATGTTGACCTCAATTTCGCATTCCTTTACAGATGCGCTATGGCTTTCAATGTTGACGTTACTGATATTATTGAAGGTAAAAGCCCGAAGCTTGCAACATATACTGTTACAAGACGCGGTGAAGGTCAGATGGTAAGTGCTGCACACGGAATGGAATACTACAACCTTGCATCTTCTTTTAAAAATAAGATTTGTGAACCATTGTTTGTTAAGTGCGATCCTGCACCGGATGCAGCAGATATCGCTCTTACAACACATGAAGGACAGGAACTTGACATCGTTCTCAGCGGTTCAATCAAATTCCAGATAGGTAAGCATATTGAAATCCTCAACGCGGGTGATACGGTTTATTTTGACAGTTCAACACCTCACGGTATGATTTCTGCAAGTGCGGAACCGTCATATTTCTATGCTATCCCGTTGAGTACATCAGGAGAAATCGTTGCACGTGATACCAGGATTGACGATGAGTCTCCGAAAAGAACGGGAACAGGCAAAAGAATTTATCATAACTTTATTCATCCTAAAGAGGATGAAAACGGTGCACTTCTCTCTTTGAGATATGAAAACGAAGAGAAATTCAATTTTGCTTTTGATATTGTTGACGGTCTTGGTAAGAAGTGTCCTGATAAAACAGCTATGCTTCACGTTGATGTGAACAAGAATGAACGTCGTTTTACTTTCCGTGAAATGATGGAATATTCTTCACAGACAGCAAACTATTTCAAGTCACTCGGAATCAAGAAGGGTGACAAGGTAATGCTTATTCTCAAAAGACATTATCAGTTCTGGTTCTCTCTTCTTGCTCTTCACAAGCTTGGCGCAGTTGCAATTCCTGCAACATATCTTCTGCAGGAGCATGATCTCGAGTACAGATTCAATGCTGCTGAGGTAAGTGCAATTGTATGTACTTCAGACGGAGATACAGCACATCAGGTTGAACTTGCAATTAAGAAGGCACCGTCAGTTAAAACTAAGATTATTGTCGGTGAGACTCGTGACGGTTGGCATAGTTTTAATGAAGAATACAAACTGTTCAACAATGTGTTTGAAAGAACAGAAGATTCTGCTTGCGGCAGTGATGAAATGCTTATGTTCTTCACTTCAGGTACCACCGGATATCCGAAAATTGCAACACATAACTATAAATATCCGTTGGGTCATTTTGTTACAGCCAACTATTGGCATTGTGTAAATCCTGACGGACTCCATCTTACAATTTCGGATACAGGCTGGGCAAAAGCCCTCTGGGGTAAACTTTACGGTCAGTGGCTTTGCGAAGGCGGAATATTCGTTTATGACTTTGACCGCTTTAATGCTGCGGATATTCTTCCGATGTTCAGAAAGTACAATATTACAACGTTCTGCGCACCGCCGACGATGTATCGAATGATGATCAAGGAAGACCTTACAAAGTACGATCTCAGCTCAGTTGAACACGCAACAATCGCAGGTGAGGCACTTAACCCCGAAGTATTCCGTCAGCTCAATAAGCTTACAGGTCTTAAGGTTATGGAAGGTTTCGGACAGAGTGAAACAACCCTTGTTATCGGTAATCTCTTTGGCTCTGATCATCGCCTCGGCTCAATGGGTAAACCAGTTCCGTCGTTTGATGTTGACCTTGTTGATGCGGAGGGTAACAGTGTTGCTGTCGGTGAAGAAGGAGAAATCGTCATCCGAACAGGTGATACAATTCCGTGCGGTTTATTCAAGGGTTACTACGGTTCAGAGGATAAAACATCTGAGTGCTGGTATGACGGACTTTATCATACAGGTGACGTTGCATGGCGCGATGAAGACGGTTTCTATTGGTACGTCGGCAGAATCGATGACGTTATCAAGTCATCGGGTTACCGTATCGGACCGTTTGAAATTGAAAATGTTATTATGGAGCTTCCATATGTACTTGAATGTGGTGTTTCAGCTGCACCGGATGAAGTAAGAGGACAGGTTGTTAAAGCAAGTATTGTTCTTACAAAGGGAACCGAACCTACTGAAGAACTCAAAAAGGAGATTCAGAAGTATGTTAAAGAACACACTGCTCCGTATAAATATCCGAGAATCGTTGTATTCAAGGATGAACTTCCGAAAACAACAAGCGGAAAGATTATCAGAAATAAACTCTAATCAAAACCACCGGTTCAACCGGTGGTTTGACCCACCCCTATAAGGGGTTAATCCTGGCTTTGCCCCTGAAAGGGGTCTCTGATATTTAGCAACGCATTACATTCTCAGCAGCCGCTCACGTGCGGCTGTTTATTTTTGCTTACTTATTCTTGGCA
>JAZNPE010000093.1:0-45782 GCA_045589535.1 Acutalibacteraceae bacterium
GGAACCTACAGATCCTGAAGAACCTACAGATCCTGAAGAGCCTACAGAACCTGAGGAACCCACAGATCCCGAGGAGCCAACAGATCCTGAGGAACCCACAGAACCTGAGGAGCCGACAGAACCTGAGGAGCCAACAGATCCTGAGGAACCAACAGAACCTGAAGAACCTACAGATCCTGAGGAGCCTACAGATCCTGAGGAGCCTACAGATCCTGAGGAGCCTACAGATCCTGAAGAGCCAACAGATCCCGAGGAGCCTACAGAACCTGAGGAGCCTATAGAACCTGAGGAGCCTACAGATCCCGAGGAACCTGAGGTAGACAATCCTCATACAGGCGACGAAGCAAATCTCGGTACAGCAGCAGTTCTTTGGATTTTGAGTGTTTGTTCTTTGTTTGGTTTTGCATATCGCAAAAAAGAACGTGCCTTCTGATTGCTCAGAAAAGCACATTAAGAAATAAACAGATATTAAAATTTCTGTGAAATAAAAAGTCCCGTACTTACTACAAAATCGTGAGTACGGGATGATTTTTTATTCAAAAAGCGGAGTGGAAAAATATCTTTCTGCCGTGTCGGGGAGTACGGTTACAACCGTTTTACCTTTGCCGAGCTTCTTTGCAAGCTTCATTGCCGCGGCAACGTTTGTGCCGCTTGAAATTCCGCACATAATACCTTCTTTTGAAGCGAGGTCACGTGCTGTCTGCAAAGCCTCTTCATCCTTAATAATGCAAACATCGTTATAAATTGAAGTATTGAGAATTGCAGGGATAAGACCGTCACCTATGCCCATCTGAATATGAGTACCGATTGAGCCGCCTGAAAGGATTGCAGCATGTTCGGGTTCAACAGCCCAGATTTCAATTTCGGGATTCTTTTCCTTAAGTGTTTCGCCGATACCCGTGATTGTACCGCCGGTGCCTATACCGGAGCAGAAGCCGTGAATCGGTCCGTTAACCTGATTGAGAATCTCAACACCTGTCTGTTCACGCTGAATTGCAACGTTTGCAGGGTTTTCAAACTGCTGAGGAACAAAAACGTTCGGGTTTTCGTCACGCATCTTAAGGGCGAGCTTAAGACATTCATCAATGCAGTCGCCGATATTGCCTGCATCGTGTACGTAAATAACCTCCGCACCGTAATGCTCAACGATTTTTCTTCTTTCTTCACTGACGGAATCGGGCATGATGATAATAGCCTTGTAGCCTCTTACTGCGCTGACGAGCGCAAGTCCGATTCCCTGATTGCCGCTTGTCGGCTCGACGATAATTGTGTCTTTGTTGATCACGCCGCGTTTTTCAGCATCAACAATCATATTATATGCAGTTCTTGTTTTGATTGAACCGCCGACATTAAGACCTTCGTATTTTACAAGGATTTCAGCGCTGTCAGGGTCAACCATATTTGCGAGTCTTATAAGGGGTGTATTACCCATTGCCTCCAGAACATTGTTATAAATCATTTGAACTACTCCTGAATGAATACATTTTTACTATAATATGCCGTGTGTAATTTTCTGACACTGTCAGAACAAAAATCAATGTAGTATACCATAAAAGTTTTTTAATATCAATATTTATGTTGAAAAATTTTTACAGCTATTTGTTGACAGGCTTTTTTTACTGTGGTAAAATAATTTGCATTTTTAAAAGTTCATTATTTTAATTCAATAAAATACATTTGAAATCGGGAGGTAGGTTATGAAAACCACAAAGAAATCAGTAAGATTCGTTGCACTCGTGCTTGTGCTTATTATGGTTGCATCCGTTTTACCCTTGAATGCGGCTGCACTTAAAAAGTCAGCACCGTCAGAAAGCACAGGCCACGCACTCGTCATCAAGAGTGATAATCTTACGGTAGCCAGAAGAAAAACAATTCAGATGACAGCGACAGTAACAAATGTTGAAGAACAGCCTGTAATATATTGGGCTTCAACGGATGAAAGTGTTGCAACTGTTGACGGCAACGGTGTGGTAAAGGGTGTTTCGGTAGGAGATGTTGTTATTACGGCATCAGCTGTTGTTGACGGTGAAGTTCTCAGCGGTGAGTTTAAAATTAATGTTATAAGACAAAATAATTTCCTCAGAAATCTTCTTGAAGAAAAGCAGATTCTCAGTTACCAGTACAGCTATATTGACGATTATTATTACACAAATGATAAGGATGCATGGCAGTACAATTTTGGCTTCGGTAAAATTTACGATTTCGTTTCACCTTATATTCTGCTTGAATATGACTATATACGCGTTTTCTTTACCTATGAAAACAAGGACTGGATGCTTCAGATGTGGAAGGGTCAGTACGGACTTGTTTTCTACGGCGGTGAAGTAGGTATTTACACCAAAGAGCACTCAGACGAGGGTATTAACGAGTGGACCTTCTTCAACTGCCCTGCAGAAGAAGATTGGCTTAATATGGAAATGACTCTCTGGCACGAAGATATCAACGGCAACTGGAACCGTGAATTCACAAGAGAGTATGATAAATACTGGTGGTGCACAGGCTTCAAAAACGGACATCTCCGTCAGGAAGAGCCTGCGGATGAGCTTCGTCTTACCGGTAGAATCACCTTGAAGGATGCACAGATGACAAGCCTTGTTGCGGACGGACTTGCAGAATGCGGACTTGCAAAAGCAAACAGCAAAAATGCGATGGGCGTTGACTCGATTTACGTTGACGGCAACGACATCCATTTCAGTTGGCAGAACATTTCAGAAGCAGAAAGCACAATGCTTATCAAGGTAAGTACGGGTATTATCGGTTCACTTCTTATGCTTCCGTTCGCTCCGGTTATTCTTCCTTTTGTCGGTGCTTATGCAGTGCTTGTATTGCTTACATCAGGTATTCTTTAATTAAATAATATTTCAAAAGATCGTCTTGGCGGTCTTTTGCTTTTATGAACAAATCCGTAAGTTAGATGAATGCCAAAATTTGCATTCTTGTAATTCACTTTGGTTTCTTTTATAATGTACTCAGAAAATAAAGAAGGTGTAAAGATGAATCCATTAATTCGTCCGATTGTAAAGATAATAGACAAAGAGCTTCATAAACCGAAAAAGGGTGATGGGAAAACGGTGTATCTTCCTCCGTTGTTGCTTATAATCGGAATTGTGTGTACGGCTGTGCTATTGATTCCTGCTTTCTTTGGATTCTTCATAATGAAATCAATCGGCGGAGGGGTTGCTTTCCTTGCCATGGCGTTATTGTCATCTTCAATGATTATCGGATACTTTAACCAACGTATTTACTACGACGAAAGTGGGTTTGTTTCAAAAACATTTTTTGGAAATAAACGAGAATTTTTGTATTCCGATATAGAATATATTTCAGGCAGATTCGAAAAGGATACTAAAATCATCGCTAAAGGTAAAAAGATTCATCTCGATGAAATTGCGATAGGAAAAATTGAGTTTATCGCTTTTGCAGAAAAACAGTATCAAAAAACAAATTGCGGAAAATCGATTCCTAAAAAGAATAAGACCTCGAAATTTGACTTTGTTTTTAAAGGAAATGTCCGCAATCCTGGTGCGCCTATATTTGTTTATGCTTTTATAACGGTACTCTGGTTGGTTGTAATTGCGTTTGTTCTTTTTTATAATCAACCAACTGAAATGGATTCGCTTGAGTTTAAAACCGTAGCGGTACAAAGCTACAGAATAAAAGGTGACGAAATTCAGCTTGATATTGACGGTTTTGAAACAAGACCGTATCTGCGCGGTTATGAACAGACGATAGCTGATTATAATGGATTTATTTCCTTGCTTAACAACAAATCAGAATTTGAAATCGGATATGAAACATTTGTTGATGACCGCGTAACGAAATACAGAATTGAATATGTAAAGGATAAAAACGGTACGGTTTATACCACTCCCGAAGATTATTATAAATTCTATCAGTCTGAAAGGAAAATTTTGGCTGTTTTCATTTTATGCTTAGTTATTGTGTGGTTGTTATACGTGGGTTTTGTAATATATGTCGGAAGAAATCCAAGAAAATTCAAGCCTGAATTTGTACACAAATTCTTTAAAAAGGGCGATATAAAGTTTTAAAAGAAAACTCTGCGTATTTCTCAGGATACGCAGAGTTTTTGTATAGTGTAGCTGTTGATAAGGGTGACTTACTCAAACAGTAAAGAATAGAATTCTGCAGAGGAAATCTCTGATAAGTTTTTATATGTGTTGAAAAGTATATGATGTTATCCGATGAATGTGAAAATCTCATCCGCAAACCCGAATTTGACGAGATCTTTGACATTGTTTCGGATGTAGCATCACATTTTGTGTTTCGCAAAAGCTTTATTGAGATAACTGCAAAAATATACAAAAAAATCGAAATTATGCAATTATTATGAATAATATTCAAAAACGTAAATCATAAGAAAACTGTATGAAAAATTCTTGTATCAATTTTGCCCGAAAGTGTTGAAATCAGGCGAAAAAAGTGTTATATTTATATGAACTCGTAAATTTGCATAGATTATTCGCTTTCTTTTGCGGTGGCTTGTGCAGGTTTACAAAAAGTGATTTTTTATGAAATTTCTGTTGCATATTTATGCATAACGTGCTAATATATGTGCATAAACGTTGGCAGAAATGCATATTGGAGGTTTTATTATGAATAAAGAAAACATAAAGAAGGTTGTCCTTGCTTACTCGGGCGGTCTTGATACATCAATCATCATCCCTTGGCTCAAGGAAAACTACAACAACTGTGAAGTTATCGCAGTTTCAGGTAACGTTGGTCAGGCAAGCGAGCTTGAAGGTCTTGAAGAAAAGGCTATCAAGACAGGTGCTTCAAAAATATACATCGAAGACCTCACAAAGGAATTCCTTGAGGAGTATGTATTCCCGGGTATCCAGGCAGGTGCTAAGTATGAGGATTATCTCCTCGGTACAGCCTATGCTCGTCCTCCCATTGCAAAGAGAATTGCTGAAATCGCTATCGCAGAAGGTGCAGACGCTATCTGCCACGGTTGCACAGGTAAGGGTAACGACCAGGTAAGATTCGAACTTGCTATCAAGGCTTTCGCACCGGATATGCCCATTATCGCTCCTTGGAGAGAGTGGGACATCAAGTCACGTGAGGAAGAAATTGAGTACGCTGAGGCACACAATGTTCCTCTTAAGATCAGCCGTGAAACAAACTACTCAAAAGATAAGAACATCTGGCATCTTTCACACGAAGGTCTTGATCTTGAAGACCCTGCAAACGAGCCTCTTTATAACAAGGAAGGCTTCCTTGAAATGGGCGTTTCTCCTGAAATGGCTCCCGATGTTCCGACATACGTTACAATTCACTTTGAAAAGGGTGTTCCCACAGCTGTTGACGGTGTAGAAATGGATGCAGTTTCACTCGTTGAGAAGCTCAATGAGCTTGGCGGTGCAAACGGTATCGGTCTTCTTGATATCGTTGAAAACAGACTTGTAGGTATGAAATGCCGTGGCGTTTATGAAACACCGGGCGGTGCAATCCTCTACAAGGCTCACGAAGTTCTTGAAACAATCACACTTGATAAGGAAACAGCACACTACAAGGCACTCGTTGCTCAGAAGCTTGCTGAACTTATATACAATGCACAGTGGTATACACCGCTTACAGAAGCTATCCTTGCATTCGTTAAGGAAACACAGAAGACGGTTACAGGTGACGTTAAGCTCAAGCTCTACAAGGGTAATATGATTAATGCAAGCGTTACATCACCGTTCTCACTCTACGATCCCGAGATCGCAACTTTCGACGAGGATAACGTTTACAATCAGGCTGACTCAGCAGGATTCATCAACCTCTACGGTCTTCCCATCAAGGTTTATGCTAAGATGAAGGCTAAGAATAACCTTAAATAATCAATTAATCAATTCGGAGAAGTTACTATGGAAAAAATGTGGGCAGGAAGATTCCAGAAGGCTCTTGATAAAGAGGCAGACGATTTTAACTCTTCCATTCATTTTGACTGCAAAATGTATAAGCAGGATATCACGGGCTCGATGAAGCACGCGGCAATGCTTGCTATGCAGGGCATTATCAGTGATGACGACTGTGATAAGATAACCGCAGGTCTTCAGTCTATTCTTGATGACCTTAACAGCGGTGACCTTGCTTTTGACATGGATGCTGAAGATATTCATATGTTCGTTGAATCCGAGCTTACAAAGCGTATCGGTGACGTCGGCAAAAGACTTCATACGGCAAGAAGCCGCAACGACCAGGTTGCGGTTGATATCCGTCTTTTCCTTCGTGACGAAACAAACGAGATTATAGCTCTTGTCAAAAAACTTCTTGCAGCAATCCTTGTTCAGGCAAAGGCCCACAAGACTTCTATTCTTCCTGGATATACACATCTGCAGAGAGCACAGCCGATTACATTTGCCCATCATCTTCTTGCTTATGCAATGATGTTCACACGTGATATCGGCAGACTTGAAGATGCTTTGAAGAGAATGAATTATTCTCCGCTCGGCTCGTGTGCTCTTTCGGGTACTACATATAACACAAACCGTGAATTCGTTGCTGAGGCTCTCGGCTTTGACGGTATTACTCTTAACAGTATCGACGGTGTTTCCGACCGTGATTTCTGCGTTGAGCTTATGGCGGCTTATTCAACGATTATGATGCACCTTTCACGTTTTTCGGAGGAAATCATCCTCTGGTCAAGCTGGGAATTCAAGTTCATTGAGCTTGATGACAGCTACACAACAGGCTCAAGCATTATGCCGCAGAAGAAGAATCCTGATATGGCAGAGCTTGTCCGCGGTAAAACGGGACGTGTTTACGGTGACCTTTTCACAATGCTTACGGTGCTCAAGGGTATTCCGCTTGCTTACAACAAGGATATGCAGGAAGACAAGGAATGTATCTTTGACAGCATTGACACCGTTAAGAAGTGCCTTAAGGTGTTTGCACCTATGATTGAAACAATGACTGTGCTTACAGACAATATGTACTCAGCTGCACAGAAAGGTTTTATTAACGCAACTGACCTTGCAGACTATCTTACAAAAAAGGGTATGCCTTTCAGAAGTGCATACAAAATCGTCGGTCAGATTGTTGCATATTGCATAGATAATAATTTAGTGCTTGAAACAATGTCACTTGAGGATTATAATAAATACAGTGACCTTTTCTGCGAAGACCTCTACAAAGAAATATCTCTTGAAACCTGCGTTGCTAAAAGAATCTCTGCAGGTGGTACAGGTATTGACTCTGTTGAGAAGCAGATTGAATATGTAAGCACTTTTATCGATTGATAAAAAGGGGTGGATTATTTTATCCGCCCTCTTTTTCGAATATTGGAGGACTACAAATGGTAAACTTGAAAGGCAGAGATTTCCTTAAACTGCTTGATTTTACAAGCGAAGAAATAGGATATCTTATCGACCTTGCCGCAGAACTTAAGGCAAAGAAAAAGGCAGGAACAGCCCACAGAATCCACGAGGGCAAGAATATTGCTCTCATCTTTGAAAAGACGAGTACAAGAACGCGTTGCAGCTTCGAAGTTGCCGCAAGCGACCTCGGTATGGGCTCAACTTACCTTGCTGAGGGTTCGCAGATCGGCAAGAAAGAAAGCATTGCAGACACGGCAAGAGTTCTTGCAGGAATGTTTGACGGAATTGAATACAGAGGCTACGGCCAGGAGCTTGTTGAAGAGCTTGCAAAGTATTCAAAGGTTCCGGTATGGAACGGTCTTACAAACGAATTCCACCCGACTCAGATATTAGCCGATTTCCTTACAATCAAGGAACATTTCGGTTACCTTAAAGGTATAAATTTCGTCTATATGGGCGATGCCCGTTACAATATGGGTAATTCACTTATGGTTGGCTGTGCAAAGATGGGACTTAACTTTACGGCAGCCGCACCTGCAAAGTACTTCCCGGACAAGGCACTCGTTGACGAATGCCTTGAAATCGCAAAGGAAACAGGCTCTGTTATCCGTTTCTGCGAGGATCCGATTGAGGCTGTTAAGGATGCAAATGTAATTTACACGGATGTATGGGTTTCAATGGGTGAGCCGATTGAAGTATGGCAGGAGAGAATCAACGACCTTGCACCGTATCAGGTAAACAAAACACTTATGGATGCGGCTGCGGAAAACGTTGTGTTTATGCACTGTCTTCCCGCTTACCACGACCACAAAACTGCGGTAGGTAAGGAGATGGGCGAAAAATTCGGACGTGACGCAATGGAAGTTACGGATGAGGTTTTCGAAAGTGAAAAATCAATCGTTTTCGAAGAGGCGGAAAACAGAATGCATACGATCAAAGCCGTAATGGCGGCGACGCTTTGACAGGTTAGTAAATAGGAGGTTTTCGGATGAAAAAAGTTTACATTGTACTTGAAGACGGTCACGTTTTTGAGGGTGAAAGGTTTGGCGCTGACGGCGAAGTAACAGGCGAGTTCGTTTTCACCACAGGAATGGGTGCTTATGTTGAAACACTTACTGACCCGACATATTACGGACAGATAGTAATGCACACTTTCCCGCTTATCGGAAATTACGGCATTATGGAAGAAGATTTCGAGAGTGATAAGTCATACATCAAGGCTTATGTTGTACGTGAGTGGTGTGATGCTCCCTCAAACTTCAGATGTGAATATACTGTTGACGAGTACCTCAAAAAGCAGGGAATCGTTGGTGTCTGCGGTGTTGACACACGTGAAATCACACGTGTTATCCGTGACAACGGTGTTATGAATGCAAGAATCGTTGACGACCCGTCAACTGTTAACTTTGATGAACTCAAAGCTTATAAAATCACAGATGCAGTTGCAACAGTAAGCACAAAGGAAGCTTACACGGTTGAGTCAGAAGCACACAGCAAGAAAGTTGCAGTTGTTGACTTCGGAAAGACTAAGGCTACGGTTGCCGAGCTTACAAAGCGTGGTTGCGACGTAACAGTTGTTCCTTACAATACATCTGCGGATGAAATCCTCGCACTCGGTGCAGACGGTATCGTTCTTTCAAACGGACCTGCTGACCCGAAGGATATCCCGGATGCGATTGAAGAAATTAAAAAGCTTATCGGCAAAGCTCCGATGCTCGGTATCGGTCTCGGCCACCAGCTTGCAGCCCTTGCTCTCGGCGGCGAAACAGTAAAGCTTCAGTACGGTCACCGCGGTGCAAATCAGCCGGTTAAGAGCACAGAATCAGGCAAGACTTACATCACAAGCCAGAATCACGGCTATGAAGTAGTTGCAAAGAGTCTTGACTGCGGTTTCGAAAGCTTTGTGAATGCGAACGACGGTACCTGCGAAGGTATGAAATATGCGGACAAGCTTCTTATCACAACTCAGTTCCAGCCCGAAGCTTGTATCAGCCCATTGAACACACACTACGTTTATGACGAATTTATCACTATGATGGGAGGTAAAAACTGATGCCGCTTAATAAAGATATAAAAAAAGTACTTGTTATCGGTTCAGGTCCGATTGTTATCGGTCAGGCTGCCGAGTTTGACTATGCAGGCGCACAGGCTTGCCGTGTCCTTAAGGATGCAGGTCTTGATGTTGTTCTTGTTAACTCAAATCCCGCAACAATTATGACTGACAGTGCACTTGCAAACGAGATTTACCTTGAACCCCTCACAGTTGAAACAGTAAAGAGAATTATTGAAAAAGAGCGTCCTGATTCAATTCTTGCAGGTCTTGGCGGACAGACTGGCCTTACAATCGCTATGCAGCTTGCTAAGGACGGCTACCTTGAAAAGATGGGAGTTAAGCTCCTCGGCACAAACGCTGAAGCTATCGACAAGGCAGAGGACAGACAGATGTTCCGCGACACGATGCTTAAAATCGGTCAGCCCTGTATCCCGTCAGATATCGCAACAACTGTTGACCGTGCGGCAGAAATCGCTGAAGAAATTGGCTATCCCGTAATTCTTCGTCCTGCTTTCACACTCGGCGGTGCAGGCGGCGGTGTTGCTTACAACGAAAAGGAACTCCGAGTTATTACATACAACGGACTTATGCTTTCTCCCATCACTCAGGTGCTTGTTGAAAAGTATATCGCAGGTTGGAAGGAAATCGAGTTTGAAGTAATGCGTGACAGCGCAGGTAATGCAATCGCAATCTGTTCAATGGAAAACATCGACCCCGTTGGTGTTCACACAGGTGACAGTATCGTTGTTGCTCCTGCAATGACGCTTTCAGACAAAGAGTATCAGATGCTCCGTTCAGCATCACTCGATATTATCACAGAGCTTGGTATCGAAGGCGGATGTAACTGTCAGTTTGCACTTGACCCTGAAAGCTTTGAATATGCTGTTATCGAGGTTAATCCCCGAGTTTCACGTTCGTCAGCTCTTGCTTCAAAGGCAACAGGATTCCCGATTGCAAAGGTTACATCAAAGATTGCTCTCGGTTATACTCTTGATGAAATCAGAAACGATATCACAGGTAAGACTTGCGCTTGCTTTGAGCCGACGGTTGACTACTGTGTTGTTAAATTCCCGAAGTGGCCGTTTGATAAGTTCGTTTCAACAAGCCGTAAGCTCGGCACACAGATGAAGGCAACAGGCGAAGTTATGGCTATCGCTCCTTCATTCGAAATGGCAATTATGAAGGCTGTTCGCGGTGCTGAAATCGGTCTTGATACACTTAACTACAATAAATTCCCTGAGAATATGGATGTTATCGAAAAACTCCATGACCAGGATGATATTAGACTTTTCACAGTTTTCAAGGCTCTTAAAGAGGGCGTAAGTATTGATGAAATTCACTCAATCACAATGATTGACGAATGGTTCCTTGCAAAGCTCAAGAATCTTGCTGACTACGAAAAGATGCTTGAAAGCGGTAACCTTGACGAGGATTACTACATCAAGGGTAAGAAATTTGGCTATAAGGATTCAACAATCCTCAAGTATGCCGGTAAGCTTCCCGAAAAGACACTTGATGCTGTTTACAAGATGGTTGATACCTGCGGTGCTGAATTCAAGGCTGAAACACCGTATTTCTACTCAACATACGACACAGAATGTGAATCAAGAGAAATCAAGCGCGGTGAGAAGGAAACAATAATCGTTCTCGGCTCAGGTCCCATCCGTATCGGTCAGGGTATCGAGTTTGACTACTCATCAGTTCACTGCGTATGGACTCTTAAAGAACTCGGTTATGAGGTTGTTATCATAAACAACAACCCCGAAACAGTTTCAACAGACTTTGACACAGCAGACAGACTTTACTTTGAACCCCTCAACGACGAAGACGTTATGAACGTTATCAAGGTTGAAAATCCTGTTGGTGTCGTTGTTGCTTTCGGTGGCCAGACAGCTATCAAGCTTACAAAGTTCCTTGACGAAAGCGGAATCAAAATCCTCGGTACATCAGCTGAAGGTATCGACATCGCAGAGGACAGAGAACGTTTTGATGCACTTCTTGAATCCTTCAATATCAAGAGACCGCAGGGTCTTACAGTTATGAACGTTGACGAGGCTCTCAAGGCTGCTGACGAGCTCGGCTATCCTGTTCTTCTTCGTCCGTCATACGTTATCGGCGGTCAGAATATGACAATCGCATATAACGAAACAGACGTACGTATCTATATGGACATCATCCTCGCTCAGAAGATTGAAAACCCTGTTCTTGTTGACCAGTATCTTATGGGTGACGAGCTTGAAGTTGATGTTATTTCTGACGGTAAGGATGTTCTTATCCCGGGTGTTATGGAGCATATCGAGCGTGCAGGTGTTCACTCAGGTGACTCAATCGCTGTTTATCCTCCTTATAACATTCCCGATAAGATGCTTGACAAGGTAATTGAATGTTCAACAAACCTTGCTCTTGCACTCGGCACAAAGGGTCTTGTTAATATCCAGTACCTTATCTTCCGAAACGAGCTTTACGTTATCGAAGTTAACCCGCGTGCTTCACGTACAATTCCTTATATCAGTAAGGTTACAGGCGTGCCGATGGTTGAGCTTGCAACAAAGGTTATGACAGGCACTCCGCTTAAGGAGCTTGGCTTCGGCACAGGACTTTACAAGATTCCGCCGTACTTCGCAATCAAAGTTCCCGTATTCTCATTCGAAAAGCTCAGTGATATCAACTCAGAGCTTGGTCCTGAAATGAAGTCAACAGGTGAAGTTCTCGGTATCGGCAGAACGCTCAATGAGGCACTCTTCAAGGGTCTTGTTTCTGCAGGCTTCAAGGTAGGTCTTGAAAGCACATATCACGATAAGAAGTACAACGCAGGTGTTCTCATCAGCGTTCACGATAAGGACAAGCCCGAAATCGTCGGTATCGCAAAGAAATTTGCAGACCTTGGTCTTAAGATATACTCAACAGCAAAGACAGGCGTAGGTCTCCGTGCAGCAGGTATCGAGGTTGAAACAATCGGCGACTTCAACGATTGCAGTGCAGTCCTCGATGTTCTTGAAACAGGTAAGATTGACTATATCGTTTACACAGGTTCAACAAAGCAGGCAACTATCCAGAACTTTATCAAGATTCACAGACGTGCTGTTCAGCTTTCAATCTGTACTCTTACATCTCTCGACACAGCAAACGCTCTCTGCGATACTCTTGCAAGCCGTTTTACTCAGAGAAATACAGAGCTTGTTGACATCAACAACCTCCGCGAAGAGAAGATGCAGCTTAAGTTCACAAAGATGCAGGCAACAGGTAACGACGATATTTATTTCAACAATTTCTGCAAGATTATTCCGTCACCTGAGTCACTTACAGTTAACTTCACAGACCGTCACTTCGGTATCGGTGCAGACGGTGTTGTTCTTCTTGAAAGCTCAGACATCGCAGATGCAAAGATGGTTGTTTATAACAACGACGGTACACAGACACGTATGGCTGTAAACAGCATCCGTTGTGCTGCTAAGTATCTCTACGATAACGGCATTGTTCCGAAGAAGAATATGACAATCGAAACAAGCAGCGGTGTTATGAAGGTTAAGCTTTATACATTCAACGGTGAGGTTCGCTCAGCAACAGTTGATATCGGCAAGCCTGATTTCAACCCTGCAAGCATCCCGATGAACATTGATGCAGAAAATGCAATCGGTTACGAAGCAGAAATCGGCGGCGAGAAGTATACACTCAACTGTGTATCAGTCGGTAACCCGCACTGTATTGTATTCAGAGATGATATCGATTCTGTAAACATCAACGAATTCGGCGATATGATCAGAAACTCTGAGCTTCTTCCCGAATATATCAATACAGGTGTTGCAAGACTTATCGACAAGAACACAATCAAGCTCAGATGTTACGAGCGTGCGGTCAACGGCGAAAGCCTCAGCTGCGGTGCATCGGCAGCAGCTTGTGTTGTTGTTGCAACAGAGCTCGGAATGTGCAAGAAGGGCGAGGACATCACAGTCAAGATGCCGGGCGGTGACCTCGTAATCACTTACACAGATGAAACAATCCTTGTTAACGGTGACACACAGAAAGTTTACGAAGGCGTTGTAGAGTATTAATTCTCAATATAAAATTCAAAGGCTGTCGCACAAGCGGCAGCCTTTTGCTGTTATACCGTACCCGTAACGGTGAGAGTTACCGTGCCGGGATTGATTATATATGCGCCTGTTGCTGGGTCCTGAGTGTAGGTTGCCGCAGGAACAGTAATCTGACCGGGCAGAGTAGAAAAAGCACCCGTTGTTTCATCGTAGGTGTAGTTTGTGCCTTCTGTCCAGGCTATGCCGTTGAAATTGACGGCTGTAATGTCAATAATCGGGTCAAATGTGTCTGTAACGGTAAGGTTGTCATCGACTGTTGCGGGTTCACTGCCTGTGTTCTGGATAACGAAAGTATAAGTCAGCTGACCGTTATCTGCTACCGTAGTCGGATTAAGTGACTTTGTGATACTGAGAGATACCCCTGTAGATGCAGGAACAGTTGCCTGAGCAGTAATGTCTGCACTTACTCCGCCACCGGTAACCGTTGCAGTGTTTGTAATAACTCCGTCTGTTCCCAAAGGTGCAAATTCATTAACTCTTGCCGAGTAGATAATTGTTGCGTTTCCGCCTGCGGGAACGGTGATTCCGCTTACGGTAAGCGGAGGTCCTGCTGTTACAGTCGGTGCCGCTGTCGGATCACCGTTTACGAAATATCTGATTGAGCCGTCGATATAACTAAGCGGTACAAGTGTTGTGTCACCGAAGGTATAAGCGCCGAGGTCGTCCGTTATCGTAAGACCTGTGAAGTCTGCTGTGCCGGTGTTTATAATGTTAACTGCATAGCTTACAACGTCGCCCGTAGTGTAATCGCCCGTGAGTGCTGTTTTGGTCGCAGAAAGAACCTCAACAAGCTCACCGGTAACGATATTCGAATTAACCGAAGTGCCGTTATAAGTCAGCGTTGCCTGGTTAAAAAACGTTGCCATTTTTCTTCCTCCTTTTAGTTTTTGAGGTTAATACCTCATTAGTTATAATATGAAAACAGGTTGGAGGATGACACAGCAAAATAAGTATATAGCGCAAATCCCGACGAAATGTTACTTGTTAATATAGATATAAATAAATTCTAGTTTGTCGTGATGATTAAAAGTTTGCACAGTTCCAAGCCCTCCTTGTGTAAAGGAGGGTGGCGCGACGAAGTCGTGTCGGGAGGATTGTTTGATTTTTAAAATTCTTAACAATCCCTCAGTCGCTCCGCGACAGCTCCCTTTACACAAGGGAGCCTGAAAAACCAAGCAAATTCGTTGTTTAAAGAACTAGACAAACCCGAATTTGTCGGGATTGGGCAACGCGACATTTTCTGCGCTTTGTATTGAACAAACAAAAATAAAATGTTATAATAAAATGCTAAATTATTAAATTCAGGAGGCGCAGATATGAAAATGAGAAAAGCGATAGCTGTTGTTCTGACTTTTACGATGATGCTGAGCTTCAGCTTCTTGTCGTTGTCACAGCCGACATTGCAGAGGATTTTTAAAGACATATTCTCTGTCAATGCAGCAGCACTTGAAGATACTATTATGAAATACGCTCCCGAAGGTACGGATGATCTGGCACTTAAGGCAAGTGTAACTGCTTCAAGTACCTATAATTCAGCTGAGGGTAAATGGCATCTTGATCGAATCAATGACGGTGAATTTAAATTTAACGGTATAGATGCAGGTTTCAGTACTGCGACTGATGAGGTTGCATACAATAACAATATGACCCAGGAAGAAAAAGCCGCTGCTCAAGCTGAATCAAAGGTTAAGGAATTCACAATGACATTCGACCTTGAAGGTTTCTACGATATCGGCAGGGTTGTAATGTTTAAATTCGGTGCATTCCCCGATACTTTTGAAATTCAGGTATCGGAGGACGGCGAGTTATACGAAACAGTTGCTACAAGAAGCGGTTATGCGGGATTCAATCAGGAAGCACTTACCATTGATTTCGCTACTATCAGAGCACGTTTTGTACGTCTGTATGTTACCAAAAGAGGTAATCTTGACGGCAACAATATTCACTTTGTTCAGTTAAATGAAATCGGAATTTACGGTATACCTGCGGCTCCGACTAATTCGGACCTTGATATAGATTCATACGCACCAGAGCATTGTATCAACCTTGCACCCGAAAGTATTGTAACAGCACCCGGTAGCTATGAGTCAGGCGACGGATTGTGGAGTGTAGCAAATATTAATAATGAAGACACTTCACGCCACGATGGTTTTACAATTTTAGAAAACGGCGCATCAAATATAGATTTCAGCCTCGGTAGTATTGCTGAGGTAAGAAGAGTTGTTCTTTTCCCGAACGGTGTTGCACCGAAGAGTTTCGAGATACGCACATCTTTTGACGGTGTGAATTATAAAACAGTCAGGACTGTATCAATTCCTGAAAGTGTTGCACAGGATAACGAAAACAAGGATGGCAAAAATAAAGTCCTCGAAAATTTCACTTTTGATTTGCCCGAAAAGACATTCGCTTCACACGTTCAGATATTTGTAACCGAAAGATTTACGTCGTACGAAAGTATGGTTCAGTGTGCAGAAATTGCAATTTACGGCGTCAGAAATGTTTTTGATGCCGAGCTTACAAAATCAAGCATCAACTTACTTCTTAACGACACACTTACTCTCGAATGGCAGACAAAAAAACAGAATACATATCTTGGTTACGAACACAAAATCGAGTGGACATCCAAGGACGAAACTGTGGCAACTGTTGATAAAAACACAGGCTTTGTAACAGGTAAGTCAATCGGTAAAACTAAGATTGTTGCAACTAATACAACTATAGGTTACTCAGCAGAGGTTGATGTCAATGTCTGCGAAAAGTTACCTTATAAGCGTGATAATATCACAATTTCCGCTTTCTCACCGCCGACAGGCAAGCTTTTTACAAACGAGCATTATGCAACAGTTGCGGCGGCAGGTATTGATTTGCTTATCAACTCCTACAATGTTACATCCGTTGAAGATAACCTTAAAATGCTTGAACTTGCGCGTAACAACGGAATGAACTCAATTGTAGCAGACAACAGATTCTGGAGCGTTAAGGAAAATATCCCGAAGGAACTCGCTGAAGAAGTTTATCAGGACTATAAGGGTATCTCAAACCTTGAGGGTGTTTACCTTTATGACGAGCCGTGGAACGGAAACATCTACGCTCAATCCGGAACAAACCTTGCAGACGTAATGCCCGGAAGTTTCGTTTACCTCAACTTCTTCCCCGGTTACATTTATAATTCATACGAACAGTACGAATACACGTACGATGACCTTGCAGCTCTTACAGAAGGTAAGGTTGATATGATGTTTGACGTTTATCCGTTTATGTATGACGGTTCGACAAACTATAACTATCTATTTAATTCACTTGAAGCAATACGTCAGTCAGGTCTTAAGTACAGTCAGAATACAGCTGCATGTATGCAGACACACGGTTACGGTCCGGCAAACGGAACCCCGTCACACAGAGACCCGACTTACACAGATATGCATTATCAGGGTATGGTATATCTTGCGTACGGTATCAAGCATCTTTCATACTGGAAGTACAGTTCTTCTGCATCAGTAGGAACAGAACGACACAATCCCGGTGCTATCGATCTTGACGGTAATACAACACCCGTATACGACAGAATGAAGGCTGTCAATCCGATTATACATACGGTCGGTGAACAGATTTACAACTGCGATGCAAAAGAAGTTTACATCGCAGGTCCGAATCAGTACGGACAGACTGCAGTGCCTGCAGAGTTCTTTGCTCAGCCGGGCAACAGCAATCAGACGCTTCTTCTTTCGTATCTTAAGGACAAGGATACAGGAAGAAACTATCTTATGGTAGTCAACAACGACCTTGTAAATTCAGTAACAGCACCGATTAACTTCGCAAGCGGTATCGGTAGTGTTGAATTGTTGAATAATGATACGGGTGTTTGGTCGAAATCCACAATCCGCGGTGCATATAACATTACGCTTCAGGCAGGCGGAGCTGCGCTGATCCGTTTACCGGAGTCTTACCGTTACGGTGAAATTAACGAAACAGAAGGCACAAACGTACTGTATCATAAGACGGTTTACGGTAACAGCTCACTCGGTACTCCGGGCACAAGAGACGATAAACTTCCCGGCTGGTATCTCAGCTGTCTTACAGACGGTTATATTGATGCTAAGTCAGGCTTAGGTCTTAACGGTTGGTGCTCAGAGCTTAAGGACGAATCTTTCGAAACATATGTAAAGATTGACCTTGGCGCAGTTAAGACATTGAACTCTCTTACACTGCACGCAGTTGATCCCTCAACAGGATACAACGGCTATTTCCCGAAATCATTCACAGTCAGCGCATCTGAGGACGGTAATGTCTGGAAGGAAATTGCAGCAAAGAGTAACGTCAGTGTAAGCGACTATATGTTGCTTGATTTTGCTGAAACAGATATGAGATATCTTAAAATTGATATCACTGAAATGAACTCAATCGACGGTAAATACGCAGCAGCAATGGCAGAAATCGAAACAAACGGTCAGGTTTCAATCTCAAGATACAAGTTGATTGCAGAAGATGCAAACGGTTTCTATGTTTATACAAACTGTATCAACACTGAGTACGTACGTACACCTTGTTGGACAGATTACAATGACCGTGATGACCTTATCTGGCACGACGGTGAAAAGGGCAACTGGATAATCGGCGGTCTTACATATAACTTCAGAACATACATTCCTGTTTCAGCACACAACAATGAACACGGTACTTATACAGTTCATATGTACGCTTATAACAACAGTGGTGAAACATCAAGGGGTACAACTTTTGACTTCGGTTCAGACATCAAGTTTGACCTTAATTACGAAAATATTGCACAGAACCTTATGACAAATCTTAAGGATGTCAAATCAGGTGGCGGACTTACTGTAACTTACAATGAAAGCGACGAAACAATCACGCTCAACGGCACGCTTACCGAAAGTTTCTATATCCAGGATCTTACTCCTGTCAACACAGTGTTCAAGGTAGGGGATACCGTTCGCGTTACACTTGAACCTGTCAGCGGAACAATGTCAAACGGCGTTATTGTTCTCGAATTCTTCAATGATTCATATGCAAGTCCGGATGGAAAACGACATTTTGCCGATATGAATTCAGCAGGTACATACAATATTGCAGTCGATACACAAAAGGCTGCAAATGATATGGCTAATTACAGATTTTGGGTTTATTACCACGGCAGAGGACAGACATTTGATCACTATAAGTTCAGAATCAAAGCTGAGGTTGTAAACGGCGGCGAAGCTGTATATTCACCTGCAGGTAAGCACTTCAGCTACGGTGAGGCATACGGTTCACTTTATCAGCCGACACGAAACGATGCAGAATTTGTTGGTTGGTTCACAGAACCTGTAGGCGGAACTCAGGTTACTCCGTCAACTATGAACTATAATGTTTCTTCCGGTGTTCTTTACGCACATTGGAAGGAGCTCGAACCCGAATATCTCTGTGGCTTGTACGCAGGCATAACCAAAGATAAGCTTGAAAGTGATTATCTGAACCACGAAAATGTGACATATGAGTATGAGTTTATGAATGATACTCAGATTCTTGGTACAGGTACCAGGATTTCCGTAACAGATAATTCCACGGGTAAGGTTATTGCAAAGTATGAGGTTGTCATTTTCGGTGATGTTAATTCCGACGGTTGGTATGACGGTCAGGATGCTGTTTACGTTGAGGCAATCCGTACGGGACTTCTTACCGAAGAAATAATCGGCGGTGCAAGAATGCTTGCGGCAGACTGTACGCACGACGGCAACATCACAGTTCACGATATTGATGTTCTTTCAAAAGCAGGTCTTCTTCTCAATTCAATCGACCAGTCAAAGACGATTGAAGAGCTTGAAACAATGTCGGAATGGAATGAGTATGTAAGTCTTATTTCACAGGAAGCTGAAATTGTTGAACCTGAGGACACAAAGACTGAAGAGGATGATTTCTCCGTTGTCAGATTAATTATGGAATGGATTAATTTTGTTTCAGGGTTTCTTGAGCTTATTTGGAAGTTTTTAGTTAAATAATTTTAAAAAGGAGCTGTTTTGCAGCTCCTTTTTAAATTACAAGTTGACATTTAACTTTTTTAGTGTTATCATTCATTTAATAACTGTGACGAAGAGGGCAGAGTCTGAAGTTTTAAGAGAGTCAGCGGACGGTGCGAGCTGATAACGGATTACTCAATGCCTATGGCTTCCGAGTTGAAAGTCTGAAATCAAGTAGGGCTTTTCGTGCTACCGCGTTAAGGTATAGGACTTGTCAGAGTCTAAAGGTGGCAGTGCTTACTGCAATTTGAGTGGTACCGCGGGTATATTTCCCGTCTCAAAGTTCTCAGCTTTGGGACGGTTTTTATTTTCTTTTGGAGGTAAATTATTATGAGCGATTTAAGAATTGAAACCAAATGCGTTCAGGGTGGCTACACACCGGGCAACGGTGAACCCAGACAGATTCCGATTATTCAGAGCACAACTTTCAAATATGCTACAAGCGAAGATATGGGTAAGCTTTTTGACCTTGAGGCGGAAGGCTATTTCTATACAAGACTTCAGAATCCGACAAACGATGCGGTTGCAAGAAAAATCTGTGAGCTTGAAGGCGGTACAGCTGCAATGCTTACTTCCTCAGGACAGGCAGCTTCTTTCTATTCTGTTTTCAACATTGCATCCTGCGGAGATCACGTTGTTTCTTCTTCAACAATCTACGGCGGAACATATAACCTTTTTGCAGTTACAATGAAGAGAATGGGTATCGACTTCACTTTCGTTGAGCCTGACTGTTCCGATGAAGAGCTTGAAGCAGCATTCAGACCGAATACAAAGGCAGTTTTCGGCGAAACAATTGCAAATCCTGCTCTTAACGTTTTTGATATTGAACGTTTTGCAAAGGCAGCTCATGCACACGGTGTACCGCTTATCGTTGATAATACATTTGCAACTCCCGTAAACTGCCGTCCGTTTGAGTGGGGCGCAGACATCGTAACTCATTCAACAACAAAGTATATGGACGGTCACGGCGCAGGTGTAGGCGGCTGTATCGTTGATTCAGGTAAGTTTGACTGGACAAAATATCCCGACAAGTTCCCGGGTCTCTGCACTCCCGACGACAGCTACCACGGCGTAACATATACCGAACGTTTCGGTCTTGAAGGTGCATTCATCACAAAGGCAACAGCACAGCTTATGCGTGACTTCGGTTCAATCCAGTCTCCGCAGAACGCATTTCTGCTCAACCTCGGTCTTGAAAGTCTTCACGTAAGAATGGCAAGACACTGCGAAAACGGCCTTGCGGTTGCGAAGTTCCTTCAGTCAAGCGACAAGGTTGACTGGGTAACTTATCCGTCACTTGAAGGTGACAAGTGCTACGACCTTGCACAGAAGTATCTCCCGAAGGGTTCCTGCGGTGTTGTAAGCTTCGGACTCAAGGGTGGCAGAGCTGCTGCAGAAACATTTATGAAAAATCTTAAGATTGCCGCAATCGAAACACACGTTGCAGATGCAAGAACCTGTTGTCTTCATCCCGCAAGTGCAACTCACCGTCAGATGAACGACGAAGAGCTTGCAGCAGCAGGTGTACCTGCAAACCTTGTACGTTTCTCATGCGGTCTTGAAAGTGCTGAAGATCTTATCGAAGATATTGCACAGGCGCTTGAAAAAGTTGCAGACTAATAGTTGATTAAGAGTTGATAATTTATGCCGATTAAAATTCCCAACGAGCTCCCTGCAGTAAAGGTGCTCAATGAAGAGAATATATTTGTTATGACGGAAACGCGTGCTATAACGCAGGATATCCGCCCGCTTAAAATCCTGCTTCTTAACCTTATGCCGAAGAAGATTGAAACTGAAACACAGTTTGCACGCCTTCTTGGTAACTCACCGTTGCAGGTTGAGCTTGAGCTTATTCACACAAGTTCGCACAAATCAAAGCACACATCAGCTGAGCATCTTCTTACATTCTACAAGACTTTTGAAGAAATTAAGCACAAAAAGTATGACGGAATGATTATAACGGGTGCTCCCGTTGAGCTTATGGACTTTGAAGAGGTCGAGTATTGGGATGAGCTTTGCGAGATTATGGAATGGAGCAAGACTCACGTTACAAGCACATTCCATATCTGTTGGGGAGCTCAGGCGGGACTTTACTACCATTTCGGTATTGATAAGTTAAGACTTGATAAGAAGATTTCGGGCGTTTATCCGCATACTGTTGAATACAAGCGTTCAATTCTTTTCCGCGGTTTTGACGATGTGTTTATGGTGCCGCAATCACGATACACATCAATCAGCCGTGAAGAAGTTGAAAAGGTTGAAGAGCTCAAGATCCTTTCTTCGTCAGAAGAAACGGGAATCTATGCGCTTTCGACCGAAAACGGAAAGCAGATTTTCATAACAGGACATTCCGAATACGATGCAACAACGCTTCGTGACGAATACTTCCGTGACAGAGAAAAGGGTCTTGATATTCAGATTCCGAAGAATTACTTCCCGGATGATGACCCGACAAAGATGCCGCTTGCAACGTGGCGTTCACACGCAAATCTTCTGTACTCAAACTGGCTGAACTATTTTGTTTACCAGACCACACCGTACGATATCGACAGCATATAAAAAATCAGGGAATGTAAAAAATGCAGACCTCATAAAATGAAAAAAGCCAGGGGTTTCTTCGGAGAGTTAAAGCTCTGAAGAAGCCCCTGAAACTATAAAAGCAGAAAAGTTTCATAAAATAGTGTTTTTGTTGATTTGGTTGTGATATAATAATTACAATAAATAAGCGTTTACGAGGAAATGAATATGTTGAACGAAAAAGCTTTATTTGAATTTGTAAGCCCTTATTATGCCGATAAAGATATAATGCATAATATGTGGCATATTGAGTTGGTACGAAAAATGGTTAATAAAATTCTTGCTATCAGCAATTATGATGTTGATAAAGAATGTTTGACTTTAGCTACTTATTTTCACGGTTTTATATATAGTGATGAAAAAAGAATTAAGCAATGGTTGACTGTTCAGGGCTATGATAACGAAATGATTGCTAAAACAATCAAAATAGCCTGGGAGTCACAAAGGAGCGAAAAACCTGAAACTATTGAGGGGAAAATTTTACATGATGCTCATATTTTAGAAGGCGGTAAGACATATTTAATCGTAAAAACATTAATTACAGGTTCTGTCAGAGGTCAATCATTGATTGAGACATTAAATTTTATGGAAAGAAACGTTTTAAATAAAAATAATTGTTATTTACCCGAAACAATTCCATTATGCGAAGAAATGAACAGATATACTAATAGCTTCTTTGCGGATATAATAGAAGGGATACAATAGTTTTCTTTTTTTGAGTTGAATATAATAAATGTTTTAACACTCGTTGAAAACAGTTTATTTGTGCACCTTCAGAGAGAGCACGATGCGAGCAAATGCGCCATTAAAGGAACAATAGACCGTTAAATAAAACCGATAGA
The DNA here is from genome assembly GCA_045589535.1 of Acutalibacteraceae bacterium. Taxonomy (GTDB): domain Bacteria; phylum Bacillota; class Clostridia; order Oscillospirales; family Acutalibacteraceae; genus CAG-488. Next base: position 22,900 of record JAZNPE010000093.1, read on the forward strand.
TGCAATTAAATATATTAAAATAGGTTGCATTTATCCTATTTTTCAGTTATAATAGTATCAGAGGTGATTATAATGATGGTTAATACAAATTATTTGGTTCCTATGACAGACGCAAATCAGAACTTCTCAAAGGTTGTTCGTGCTGTTGATGAAAGCGGAATGGCTGTTATTTTAAAGAACAATAAGCCGAGATATGTTGTGGTCGATTTTGAGGAGTACGATACAATTGCCGCCGCAATGCAAATGAGAAAAGTAAAAATAGACTCTCTTGCAGACACTCTTATTGATGAAAATATGGAAGCATTGGGAGAATTGGCAAAATGATTCTTTTAACCACAGAAGAAGTTATAGGGCTTCACAAAAAGCTGATCGAACGCACTGGCGGAAGCCATGGAATCCGTGACCGGGGTCTTTTAGAGTCTGCAATTTATTCTGCACAAGCAAATTTTGATAGTGAAGATGCTTATCCCACATTAGAGGAAAAAGCGGCAAGGCTTTGCTATTCAATTACAAACAACCACGCTTTTGTTGACGGCAACAAGCGTATAGGAGTTTTTGTAATGCTGATGACTTTAAAACTCAATTCTGTAAGAATTTCATACACGCAAGCTGAACTCATAACTCTCGGATTATCAGTTGCAGACGGAAGCTTTGATTATGAGGCTGTTCTGCAATGGATAATTAAACATAAAATATAAAAAAGGAAAAACCAAGAAAGATTAACTCTTGGTTTTTCCTTTTTAGTTATAAAGCACGGTATTAAATTACTGTTTAGTTGGTTGGTTTTAACAACCTCGTACACATTGCTCCTTTTTCATTATGATTTTTGAAATTATGAAAATTAACAAAATGAAAATGCCGATTCCCGTCATAACTCCACAGGTGTCAACAAATATATCGAAAACACGGCAAGCTCTTTCGGGAACAAAGTGTTGATGCACCTCATCGCTCACAGCATACAGAAAACAGGGGATAAGAGGCACATAAAATTTTTGTTTGCCGAACGTGTAGCGGATTGCACCCGACACGCAGAAACCGAGAGCTGCAAATTCGCTGAAATGTGCGAGCTTGCGAAGGGTGTTGTGGGAAATAAAGTTACCGATAAATTCGATAATTTTATCAAGCAGATTCTGACTGACAGCTTCAGATTCGTCTCCCGTTGCGGCTGAAAACATAAAAATCAGAACCATAACGATAACGCTTAAAAGCCAGAAAATCCCTGCAAGAAATTTGTTTTTGTTAAGAAAAATCAATCAGCTCAGCCCTCCGCTTATGAAACATATATTTTCAAAAACGGGTGAAGAATAAATACCCGTTGCTTCACTGCTGAAGGCAAGGTAATCACCGTGATTGTGAAGCGGAAGAAAAACAGCACTGTCGATAAGCATCTGCTCAGCTTTCTTGATGTCTGCAAGGATTACGGCACCTGAAGAAGTGCGGATAATCTTCTCAAGAAGTCCGTCAAATTCAGGCATTGAATAGCCGAAAATGTTTTTGCTGTTTCCCGTTTTGAAAGTTTTCAGCATATCAAATGCTGTGGATGAGCTTGCGGTAATTTCGGTTACAGCGAGCTGATATTTGCCGTTTCTGACGGAATCCTTAAGAGTTTCTGCACTGACTGCTTCAACCTTTGCGACGATTGCCGTACTTAAAACTTTCTGCCAGTTCTGAATGATACCCTGCATAATGCCGAGATATTCCTGCGGACAGATGATTTTGACTGCAGCAGATTCTTTTTCAATTTCTTTAAGGCCTTTATTCCACAGCTCGAGAGCTGCTGCCTCGTCGTACTTCGGTACGGTAAGGTTTCCGGCAGCCTGTCTGTATGATGAGTTTGCGTAACGGCAGGCTTCGGGGATAATACCCCTTGCGGTGTCAATTGCCTGATGAGGTATCTCAACTCCTTCGGTTTTTGTAAGCATAACAAGAGCTTTTCTGAGATTTTCGTTGCTCAAAAAAGTATCTTTACAGTTAAATGCAATTCCGTAAACGGAGTTTTTGCTTACTGCAAAATTCATTTTTGTGTCTTCAAGTGTAGATTTAGCTGAGTCTGAAATATAGGCTGAGTGATAATCGTTTTGTTTGAGTTTGGAGATAACAGACTCTTCTTCCTTATTTATGTTGAAATAAACAGCCGTCGGCTTTACTTTTTCGTTGCCCTTGTAGCCTTCGTTTCTGTAAATAACAAGCGAATGGTCAACCGTCCATCTGCCGAGGTAAAACGGGCCGTTGCAGAAGGTGTATTTAAGTTCAAGACCGTATTTCGCATGTGTTGCCTTGAAAAATTCTTCATTGCAGGGCATACAAAGCGGAAGTGTAAGAATACGGAGAAAATCGGGGTCAGGTCTTTCGAGGGTTATAACAAGTGTGCTGTCATCCGTCGCTTTAACACCGAGTGTGGATTTGTCCGCTTCACCGTTGTGAATTTTCTGAGCATTTTTAATGCAGTAGAGCTTGTCTGCATCGGGTGAGTCCGTGATTTTATCGACAGCTCTTTTAAGTCCGAATTCAAAATCGTGTGCCGTAACCTGAGTTTTGAAATTCTCCATATAATTCTCGTCATCGAGAACGTCTTTATATGTTTTAAGAAGCTGCCAGTTAGTGCTCTCACGAAGCTTGAAAGTGTATTCGAGTCCGTTAGAGGAAACCGTCCAGCTTTCCGCAACACCCGGAACAACCTTGTGCTCTTTGTCGAGCCTTACAAGACCTTCAAAGCAGTTGTTAATGATTGTTTTAGCGGTGAGTGTTTCGGCAATCTGCGGGTCAAGGCAAAGCGGGTCAGATGAAATCGGCATAACAAGGCTTATGTCATCGTCATCTCCGCAGGCACTGAATGTACATAAAAGCAAAACTGCAGAAAGCAGGATACAAAGTGATTTTTTAATCATAGAAAAACCTCTTTTACATTAATGAAGTTTTGTAATAAAGCCGAAAATTAACAGAGATATTATAACAAAATAATTTCAAAAAAGCCATATATTTTTGAGATTTTATATTGTTAATTGTGAATTAATTTGATATAATATTTTAAATATTTTTTAACGGAAGTGATTATTTGACAGATATACTTGTTTTGATTATCGCGGTTTTAGCTGTTGTTATAGTTGCTTTGCTTTTTGTTGTTTTAAAAAGTGTCAGATCGGTTGGAGATTCGCAAAGGGTTGCCGAGCTTGAAAAACAGGTTTCTGCGCTTTCTATGTATCTTCAGCGTGTTATGGGTAGTAATGCCGAAGAGTTTGAAAGAAACAGACGTGAGCTTAACGAAAGCCTTCATTTTATGACTTCAAAGCTTGACGAAATGACAAAGCAGAATTACGAAACGCTTATCAAGCTTAATAAGGATATGACGGATTCTCTCAACCTTATCCGTACAAGCAGTGCAGAGCTCAACGAAAAACAGACACGCACTCTTGATGCCGCAATCGGCAGAATGCAGGAAAGCAACGAAAAGAAGCTTGACCAGATGCGTGAAACCGTTGATGAAAAGCTTACGGCAACGCTTTCAACAAGGCTTGATTCTTCGTTCAAGACTGTTTCGGAACAGCTTGAAAATGTTTATAAATCTCTCGGCGAAATGAAAGAGCTTTCAACGGGTGTTACAACAAACGTAACTGCGCTCAACCGTGTTCTTACAAACGTCAAGGCACGAGGTACCTGGGCGGAAATTCAGCTTGAAGGAATTCTTGACCAGACAATACCGAATATGTACGTCAAAAATTATGCGGCTGTGCCGGGGTCAAGAGACCTTGTTGAATTCGCGGTAAAAATCCCATCAAGCGACGATTCTTCAAAGATTACATATCTTCCGATTGACTCAAAGTTCCCGATGGAGGACTACAAGCGAGTTTGCGAAGCCGCAGACAATGCGGACGCAACAGCACTTGCAGCTGCAAGAAAGGCTCTTTGCGACAGGGTACTTACGGAAGCAAAAACAATCAAAAAATACATCAATGTTCCTTCAACAACACCGTTTGCAATTATGTACCTTGCAACTGAGGGACTTTACGCGGAGATTACATCATCAAGCTCGGATATACTTGATAAAATCCAGCGTGAAAACATTATGGTCGCAGGACCGACGACTATTATTGCTTTGCTTAATACCTTGTCGATGGGCTTCAAAGCAGTTGCAATAAATGAAAAGGCAAACGAAGTCCGTCAGCTTCTTGCAGTAACAAAAGCTCAGTACGAAAAATTCGGCACAGTGCTTGACAAGGCAAGAAAGAAGATTGATGAAGCGGGTAAATCCCTTGACGAAGCTCAGGACAGAAACCGTATAATTCAGAAAAAACTCAAGAACATTGAGGAAATCGACACAGCTGCAGCGGAGGATTACCTCGGCATCGGCGAAAACTTTACTCAGGCTTAAGCAAATTTAGCATAAAGGAGAAAAAACTATGAGAAAGTCAACACGAATCTCAAAAAAGATTCTGTCAGCTGTTTTTGCATTGGTATTGTTACTTTCAGTAATTCCGATGAATGCAAACGCTGTGGACAGCATCAAATCAGCGGTTCTTCCGGAGAAAACATTGAGCATCGGTGCAATTTCCGATATTCACTACTATCCTGAAGAGCTTACAGATAACTATGGTGAAGCTTTTATGGATTCACTCACAACATCAATCGGCAGAGAGCCATATGAATCAGAAGGACTTCTTGATTCGGCATTGGCAGCGTTTGAGGAACACGCAAAGACAAACGGAATGGAGTACGTTATTGTTTCGGGCGACCTCTCAGCTAACGGTGAATATGTGGCTCACGAAAAGTTTGCAGAACGTATGGAGCAGTTCGAGGCTGAAACAGGTCTTAAGGTTCTTGTCACTTGCGGTAACCACGATATGAACAGAACAGATACTTCAACTACATTTGAAAACGGCTATGAAGAGAAGGCAAGAGCAATCACTCCCGAAGAGTTCCTTGAGGTTTATGAAAACCTTGGATATGACCTTGCTTATCATACATACAAGCCTGCTTTAGGCAAGGCTAATATGCTTTCATATTCTGTACGTGATAATGGCTTCAGAATCATTATGATGGACGTTACAAAGTACAGCTCTGACCTTACAAAGTCAGGAACTGACGTTGGTGAGACTGCAGGTGCATTTTCAGATGAATTCCTTCAGTGGACACTTGAAGAAATCGCAGACGCAAAGGCTGATGGTGAAACAGTAATTGGTGTTATTCACCACAACCTTGTTCCACACTTTGCAAATGAATACAAGATTATGCGAGGTTTTAACGTTGACCGTTGGAACGAAATCACAGAGATGCTTGCAGATGCAGGTATGCATTTCTCACTCACAGGTCACGTTCATATCAATGATATCGCAGAAATCGTAAGCGATAACGGTGAAAAGCTTACTGAAGTAAGTATGTCTTCAATAACATCTTTCCCTAACTATATCCGTGAGCTTCAGTTCACAACTGACGGTGCAGACAAAACTACACTTGACGTTGAAAGCTATGATATCGACTGTGTACTTCCCGTTACAGTTAACGGTGTAACATATGAACAGCCGTTCCGTAAGGAATCAATCAAGATTTCGTACTTCGACGAAAGAGGTTTTTCAGGCTTTGCAAGTGATTTCCTTGGCGGTTACATTATGAAGTTTGCTCCCATTTTTGCAGAAAAAGGTGTTCTTCCTGCACTTAAGGATATGGGACTTGACCTCGAAGAGCTTCTTGGCGGTCTCCTCGGTGACGGTATCAAGCTCGGGCCTATCGGTATCTTCACAACAGAAAACCTTATGTCTTTCATTGAAGATTTCCTCGGTCAGGTTCAGGAGCTTTATCTCACAGATCCGCAGGCTACGGCAGATTTTGTTGATGAAACACTCGCAAAGCTCTTCAACATCAAGATGTCAGAGCTTCCGAACTCGGCTTTCTATGAAGAGTACGGTCTCGGCAGCACAACAGAGCCGGGCACATTTGCGGATGCTGTTATGAACACAATCCTTTATACATATGAGGGTACACTTGACGTCAATCGCGATGCATTCCTTCTTGACACTATGTACAACCTCGAAAATAAACCTGAGCTTGCAACTGAAATCTTTAATGCTCTTTTTGAAATTCTTGTAGAGGACCTTCTTAAGGATCATCTTCTTAACGATATTGAGTTGAGAGTTGATACACTCTTCCCATTCGGTAATTTCGGTTTTGCACTCGGCAAGACTCTTAATGTTGTTCTCAACGTTGCATTCCTTGGCGATACAACAATTCTCAATATTGCAGACAAGGTTATGGTTCTTCTTGATGCATTCGGTGTGCTTGAAGGCGGCTCAGTTATGGGCGTTGTTGAGCACCTTATGGGAGAATACATCACTCCGTCCTTCCTTGACGGTATCGGTGATTCTCTTGCAGCTATTGTACGCGACTTTGCAACAGACTATAATTTCCCTGACGATTACAGCGCAACAATTGTTTACGACGGCAAAGTTCCTGTTGAAGCAACAAGAGAAAACTACAGACTTCCGACAGCACTTACAGTAACTCTCGGTGAGGATGCTTCAGAAAGAAACATCAGCTGGTACACAAAGTCAACTGTACAGGGTACGGATATCCAGATTGTTGAATATTCAGATTCAATCACATTCACAGATGAAATTCCTGCAGATATTACACTTGAAACAAACAATGAACGTGTAATAAGAAGCTATCCGGGTATCGACTTCGGTCTTATCGGTATTATGCAGTACGAAATCCCGATGACAAGACACACAATTACTGTTTCAGGCCTTGAAGAAGGCAAAAAGTATGCATTCCGTGTTGGTGATGCTTCAAGAAACTGGTGGAGCGATGCAGGTACATTTGTAATTGAAGACGGTTCAGATGCAGTTTCATTCATCCATGTAACTGACCCGCAGTCAATGTCAGCACATCAGTATGAAACATTCGCAACTGTAATTGATAAGGCTTACGATATGTATCCTGATGCAGGCTTTGCGATTAACACAGGTGACCTTGTTGACCACGGTGACAACTTCAATCAGTGGCAGTGGCTCCTTGACCAGTCATCAGACACACTTATGCACTCAGCTATGATGCCTGTTTCAGGTAACCACGAAGGACACGGCACAAATGCAACAGTTACAAACTATGTTGTTCCGAACGCTCCCGAGCAGAATGTCGAATCAGGTGTTTATTACTCATTCGATTACAACAACGTTCACGTTGCTGTTCTTAATACAAATGATCTTAATGATGACGATGCTTTGTCAGAAACTCAGATTGAGTGGCTCAAGCAGGATATGAACGCAAGCGATGCTGACTGGAAGTTCGTTGCATTCCACAGAGCTGTTTATTCAAATGGTTCACACTACGATGACGGCGATGTTGTTGCAATGAGAGAGCAGTTCTCTGTTCTTATGCCCGAGCTTGATATTGATATGGTATTCCAGGGTCACGACCACGTTTACCTCCGTACGGATTCAATGATTGATAACAAGGTTGAAAAGAACCTTGAAACATCAACAACAACTTTCGACGGTAAGGAATACAAAGTCAAAGAAAATCCGCAGGGTTCAATTTACGTAATCAGCGGCTGCTCAGGTGTTAAGGTTTATAAGCAGAAGGATCCGTCACTTACAGACAAGCTTTTCCCGAGAGCTGAAGCTATTGCTGACGTTGAATATTCAGTGTTCTCAGGTATTAAGATTGTAGGCGACACACTTTACTTCGATGCTTACGAGGTTAACCCCGAAACAGGCGACGTAAGCAACATTGACTCTTTTGCAATTCACAAGGACCTTTCAGAAAATGTTGAAGCTGAAGATGATTGCTTCATAAAGGCTGCTTTTGATAAGGTTGTAGGATTTGTGACAAATATCTTCGATAAGATTTTCTTCTTTATTTAATAATCAGATAAAATTTAAAGCCTATCGCACAAAGCGATAGGCTTTTGTTCTTATTATTCAGCATCAGTCCTTGACATTATGTCAAGGGCTTTTCTTATAACAGAAAGCTGGTCTTCGCCAACGTTAACCTTAATGGCAATGTGCGGTTTGCCTGCCGCAGAAACGGTTATTCTGCCGGGCATATATTTTGCAAGCTGGGAAATCTTTTCCATCTGCAGGCTTTCAATGTAAAGCTTTACGTTGTTTCCAGTTCTGCCGATTTCGTAAACACCCTGCTGAAGCGCAGAATTCCGAAGAAGCGAAACAGTTATAAGCCCCATTACGCAGGCAGGCGGTTCACCGAAACGGTCAATAAGCTCGTCGATAACATCATCTGCATCTTCCTGATTTTTGATGTCTGCAATTCTGCGGTACATCTTCAGCTTGTGCGGTACGTTTTCAATGTAATCCGCAGGAATATGAGCATCAATCGGAAGGTCGATAAGACATTCTTTTTCGGAAACCGGTGGAGCTTCGCCCTTTTCTTCGCTGACTGCCTGTTCGAGCATTTTAAGGTACATATCGTAGCCGACAGCTTCCATATGACCGTGCTGTTGCGCTCCGAGTATATTGCCTGCACCGCGGATTTCAAGGTCACGCATTGCAATGTGGAAACCTGAACCGAATTCGGTGTATTCACGGATTGCTGTAAGACGTTTTGCGGCGATTTCCGTAAGCTCTTTACCTCTGCGGAAAGTAAGATATGCGCTCGCTCTTCTTGCGGAACGTCCGACTCGTCCTCTTATCTGATGAAGCTGTGCAAGTCCGAGACGGTCAGCATCTTCAATGATGATTGTGTTAACGTTCGGCACATCAACACCTGTTTCGATAATCGTTGTGCAGACAAGGACGTCGATTTCGCCCTCAAGGAGCTTGCGCCATATTTCACTCAGCTGGTCTTCGGACATCTGACCGTGAGCAACGGCAACATTATGGTCAGGGAGAAATTCCTTGAGTTTTGCGGCTGTACGCTCGATTGTTTCCGTGCGGTTGTGCAGGTAGTAAACCTGACCTCCGCGACGTAATTCTGAATGAATAGCCTGAAGAATAACCTCAAAGTTGTATTCAACAACGTAAGTCTGCACAGGATGTCTGTCGTGCGGAGCTTCTTCAAGGATTGACATATCGCGGATTCCCGACATTGCCATATTAAGCGTACGTGGAATGGGTGTGGCACTCAATGTGAGCACGTCTATATCAGGATAGTTTTCCTTGAGCTTTTCTTTCTGTGCAACACCGAAACGCTGTTCTTCGTCAACGATGATAAGTCCGAGGTTGCGGAATTCGATATCCTTTGAAATAAGACGGTGTGTGCCGACGATGATATCAACAAAGCCGGATTTCAGCTGTTCTTTAATTTTCTTCTGCTGTGTTGCAGGAACAAACCGTGAAAGCATCTGTGCCTCAATCGGGAAGCCTTCGAAACGCTTACAGATTGTCTGATAATGCTGCAATGCAAGGATTGTTGTCGGAACAAGGATTGCACACTGCTTTCCGTCCGCAACACACTTGAATGCGGCACGAAGTGCGACTTCTGTTTTACCGAAGCCTACGTCACCGCAGAGAAGTCTGTCCATCGGGTACGGCTTTTCCATATCTTCCTTGATTTCGTAAATGCACCTGAGCTGATCTTCAGTTTCGTCAAACTCAAATCTGCGTTCAAAGTCATTCTGCATATCAATATCGGGCGAGAAAGCGTGACCTTTAATCTGCGTTCTTTTTGCGTAAAGGTCGATAAGCTCTTTCGCGATATCCTTGACGGCACTGCGTACTCTTGAGCGCGTTTTCTGCCATTCCTTACCGCCGAGCTTATTAAGCTTGACTGTTCCGTTTTCACTTCTTGCACCGATGTATTTGGAAACCTGGTCAAGCTGAGTTACGGGTACGTAAAGCACGTCGCCTTTGTCGTAGCGGATTTTGATGTAATCCTTGATTTTGCCGTCAGCTTCAAGGCTTGTTATGCCGTCAAAAAGACCGATACCGTGAGCCGTATGCACGATATAGTCGCCCTTGTGCAAATCCTCAAGGGAGTTGAACATATTAGCTTTCTTTACTTTTTTGCTTGATTTTCTGACGGGTAAGGATGCCTTGCTTCCGTAAGTGATAACTGTCAGCTTTGCGTCGGGATACTCAAAACCTGCCGAAAAACCGCCGGGAAGAACAATGACCTTACCGGGTATACACTCTTCGGGAGGTGACGCAAGATACATTGCGGAAATACCTTCGTTTTCAAGGTCAGACGCAAGTGCACTTGCCGATTTTTCCGTACCCGCAACAACGAAAACAGCGTTTCCTTTCTTGCCGTAAACGGGACGGATGTCGTCAATCAGCACGGAGAGCGAGCCGCTCCACGGACTGAATTGCTTTGCGTTGAATGTGATAAGACTTTTGACGGGAGTGTCAAAAGAACCTCGCGTCATATTGTCAAGGTAAACAGCACCGAGATCCTCATAAAGACCGAGAAGCTCGGAAAACTCCATCATATATTTGTCAAGACCGTTGCAGATGATGCCGTCTTCAAGGTAAGCCTTCAGATCCTCGTGAAAAATCTTAAGGCAGGCATTTGCTGATTCTTTAACGGAAAAACTCTCTGTTATAAAAACAAGCGGTTGCTCAATGTAGTCAAAAATCGTAGCAGGGTAGGGATAGATAAGAGGAAGATACCTGTCAATATTCGGCAGGTTAATACCGCCCTCAAGCTTTTCGAGGTCAAGTTTAATGCTTTCTTTGACCTTGTTTGTGCCCTTACCGCGTGCGTTTTTCATAAAGTCCTCAAGTAACTCGATGAGCTTCACGGGACTGCAGCAGATTTCATTTGTGGGTGTGATTGTAATTGAACGGGTTGAATCGATTCTGCGCTGACTCTCAACCTCGAAAGTTGAAAGGCAGTCGATGTTATCGCCCCAGAATTCGATTCTGTACGGGTTTTCACAGTCGGGCGAGAAGATGTCAATAATACCTCCGCGAACGGAAAACTGTCCCGATCCGTCAACCTGTGCGCTTCGTGTATAGCCGGCATTGATAAGCATTTCAATAAGCTCATCCTGCTTGATTTCATCGTCAACGTTAAGCGTGATTCTTTTTGCCATCAGCTCTTCGGGAGGAATTGTATACTGCAGAGCTGCTTCAACGGAGCAGACAACAGCACGGATTTTGCCGTCAACAAGGTTACCGAGAACACTCAGTCTTTTATGCTCGTATTCACGTGACTTGACGTTATCGGGACGCAGAGTGATATCACCTGCAGGATAAAGCTGTGCATCGCAACCGAATGCGTTGAGGTCTTTGCAGAGCTTTGATGCCTGAGCCTCATCGGGAGTGATGATAATAGCCCTGTGCGGTGCTAAATCCTCACAAGCAGCGCTGATAACGTGAGCCTTATGTATAGCCGAAAGACCGACAACTCCTGCAGGGAGGCGTCGGTTGTTAAGGTCATAAATAATTGACCGATATTCATTTAAGCTTTTCAGAGCCTTGGTAAAACAGGACATGGTTGCTCCTTAAATATTTATATCTGCATTTCGCAGATTATCAATGAGTTCATTTATCTTGTACTTGCTGAAGCAGTGAGCCTTCATTCCGAGTTCCTTTGCCGTTGCGACATTGGCAGGAGAGTCATCGATGAAAAAGCATTCCTCAGCCTTAAGCGAAAATTCATTAAACAGAACGTCAAAAATTTCTTTACCGGGTTTAATTAAATTATACTTCGCAGAAATAATAAATCCGTCGAAAAAATCAAATGCGGGAACACTTTTTTTGAATTCGTCAAACCACGAAGGACAGTTTGAAAGAAGATAGATTTTATATCCGTTTTCCTTGAGTGCTTTAACAATTGAATACATCTCTTCAATCGGAGGCATTTCACCCTCGTGATCGAGAATCATTTTGCTGACTTCTTCGTGGAAATCCGCAGGCAGGTCACGGCACATGATTTCGATTGCTTCCTCAACCTCAAAGTCGCCTTTATCCATAAGCTTCCAGGTATGGGATGCAAAGGTTTTTTCGTTGATAAGCTCGTGATATTCGGGTGCAAAATGAGTTGACAGACTTCTTTGGGCATCAAAGTCAACAAGCACACCGCCCATATCAAAAACTATTGTTGTAATTGCCATATGACCACCTCCGTACAACATTTAATTATATAATAAAACGAATGAAAATGCAAATAAAAATCAACAAAGATAAAACTGGACAGGGTTGTTTCAGGGTGATATAATCAAACTGAAAAGCTTTGAACTATACTCTGACGAAAGTAGGGAGAGAATGATGAAAATTAAGAAAATAAGTATTGCAGTAGTTATATTTATAATAATAACAGCAACATTTGCTTATGTGTATAATAGGATTCCTCATCACTACACGGATGCTGAAACATTGATAGAATTAAACCCTGAATTTGCTGATATACCGATTGAATCGTGTGATTTTTATCAAAAAAACGATGTGATTTTTTTCGGAGGTGTCTTAGAGTTTTACTCGTACGGCAAAATTAATGTTTCAGAAGAATATTACGAAAATTTATTGGAAACATATAGCTTTAGCGAGCGTTCAGGAATATTGGATTATCAAGCGATGAATTCGAAAAAATTGTCCGGTGAATTTGAAGATGTTATAACAAATCAAACATATTTGATTTCTGAAGAATTCCAATCTATGTTTTATTCGTTCGTATGTTTATCAACAAAAGAGAACGCAATCTATTTTTACTTTTATACTTATTGAGTACGGAAAATACAACAGTAAGATGTTGAAGCAGACGTGCTTTATAAAAAGAGAAGAAAATTCGGGTTTGTTGAACAGATTTCAAATCAACAATTGTAGGGGCGACCATTGGCCGTCCGCAAAAAACGTAATTGATTAAGCGGACGCGCAATGCGCGCCCCTACGAACCCTGCTTCAGTCAACTGCGTAGGGACGGGCGTCCTCGACCGTCCGTTAACACAGCAGAATCTGCGGACCGTCCGGGAGACCGATCCCTACGAGCACAGAGTCAGATTGTGCGAAATCAAAGAACTCCGACAAAACCGAATTTGTTGGGGTGATATAATAAAAACAATCAGTAACCTTCATCTGCTTGCTGCAGCTGTCCGGTTATTATTAAAGCACCCGAAAGGGTGCTTTTGTTATTTATAAAAAGGAAAAGGTAAGAACCCTAATGAGTTCTTACCTTTATTTTAATTAAAGAGCTGATTTCAACTCGTCAACCTTATCTGTTTTCTCCCAGGGAAGGTCGATGTCTGTTCTGCCCATATGTCCGTATGCAGCTGTCTGCTGGTAAATCGGACGGCGAAGACCGATTGAAAGAAGATAGATTTTATATCCGTTTTCCTTGAGTGTTTTAACAATTGAATACATCTCTTCAATCGGAGGCATTTCACCCTCGTGATCGAGAATCATTTTGCTGACTTCTTCGTGGAGCTCCGCAGGCAGGTCACGGCACATAATTTCGATTGCTTCCTCAACTTTAAAGTCGCCTTTATCCATAAGCTTCCAGGTATGGGACGCAAAGGTTTTTTCGTTGATAAGCTCGTGATATTCGGGTGCGAAATGAGTTGTAAGACTTCTTTTTGCATCAAAGTCAACAAGCACACCGCCCATATCGAAAACTATTGTTGTAATTGCCATATGACCACCTCCGTACAACATTTAATTATATAATAAATATAAAAAAATTGCAAACAAAAAGAGGTATAAAAACAAATAGTTTTTATACTCTCTTTTGCTTTAACCTATTCGGTTCTCTATATATCTGCAAAGCTCGCCAACAGTTTCAAAACTGATGTTTCCCTCAAACTCAAAATCAAATTCCTCTTCAACAACAATGGAAATCATCATAATTGATAGTGAGTCAAGACCAAGATCGTTTTGAAGTGAGGTGCTCTCTTTAACGTGGCTTATATCAATTTCGGGCATTGTTTCGCAGATAATCTTTTTAAGTTGCTCTAAAGTGGTCATTTTTAATCCTGCTTTCTTGAAATTTTCATTGAATTTGTTCTTTTGAAGTCATCTTTTCTGATGCTTACTTTTGCAATCTGCTTATAAGACGGAAGTGTTTGATTGGTGTCGTTTACAAGCTGACGGAAAAGATTGTAAACGGCATCATCGTCCATATCTTTGACAGCTGTGGACTCAGGGAGAATTTCAATTCCGATAACTCGCTTACCGTTCAATTCTGTTTCCTTTACAAGACAATCTTTGACTATGTCTGTTTTATAAAAAAGTTCTTCCAGTTCTTCGGGAGAAACATTTTCTCCGTTGGAAAGAATTATAAGATTTTTGATTCTTCCGACTATGTAAACATATCCGTTTTTGTCTACTCTTACAAGGTCACCAGTTTTCAACCAACCATCTTCATCGAAGGCCTCTTTTGTAGCAGTTTCGTCATTATAGTAGCAATTCATAAGATTATCGCCTTTGATTCTGAGTTCGCCGTCAACAATCTTATACTTCTGCTCAGGGTAAATCATTCCCATGGAATCGGGATTATTCATAACATCCTTATTGCCGGATGTGAGGTTTGCTCCTTCTGTAAGCCCGTATCCTGCAAGAACTTGTATCCCGAGAGCATTGATTTCTTTCATAAGCCTCGGTGGGACCGGAGCAGCACCGATTATCATTGTTCGGATACTTTGTGAATATTCTTTTCCTTTCATTTTTGTGAGGTTTACTACGATTTCTGCCATTCCGGGTACAAGAACAAGAGTTGTTGGCTTCAGAACAGGGATAAGACCGAAAGCCTGACGGATATCGCGACATTCAAAGGTAAGTCCGCCTGTATAAAGAGAAGAAAGAAAACCTTTGACAAGACCGAAAATATGCGAAAGAGGAAGAATTGCTATATATTTTTGATAAAGTACACCGCATGAAATGAAGCAACCGTTAAAAGCACCACGCATAATCGCACCGTGATTAAGAACAGCACCCTTAGGCGAACCGGTTGTTCCTCCGGTAAGGCAGATGGAGCATACTGTATCGGATGTTACCTCAGCGGCAGGTGCAGGCTCACACTCACGGAAAACGGTAGGATATGAAACTGAAAAAGCTGCAGTTGCCTTTTCTTTAAATTCCTTATCATAGAAAAGAACAGATATATCGAATTTTTGGCAGATTGCCGTAAGTGTAGCTGTGTCGAGCTGTCCGGGAAGCATGAGGCTTACGTAACCGCCGCTGACTATTGAGAGGTAAAGTTCCATTGCGTCCATAGTATTTGGAGAAAAAACGGCAATTCTGTCGCCTTGTTTCAGACCCAAATTTTTGAGAAAACCGCGTCGTATCGCAACTCGTTTAAAGAGTTCGGCATAGTTGAATGTAGTTTTTCCGTCTGAAATTGCAGGCAAATTGTAATAGTGTTCAATTGCAAAGTCAAGAAGCCCGTTGACCGTAGGTATGTATTTTAATAATCTCCTTTCTTCTTCGGTCAGCATACTGTAGAAGTATTCGCGTTGGGTAGCGTTTGTATTATAAACCATAGTTATCCTCCTTATGCTGTTTCACTGTTAATGATTTCTGTGTATGCATTATTGCGTTGTTGATTTATTTCAGTATGCATTTTTTTGATTATTTTCTGAAAACGTAAGGTTTCTTTTTCGTATTCGCACTTGCTTTTTTTGCTTAATTCGAGATTGATTGGTGTACCGACCCGTATTTTTAATTTATTTTTTGAAAATAGTCTGTATTTTCCTGCTATTGTGACGGGAATAACGGGAACGTCCGACAGACCGGCAAGAAGAGCAAACCCAGGCTTAAATCTGTCAACATCCTTCTCTTTGAACGTTGTGCCCTCGGGAAAAATTATAACGGAAACACCTTCTTTGAGCTTATGTATGCATTTGTGGATCCAGTCTGTCGAAGCGGCAGTTCTGCTGACAGGGATACAGTCACAACCGCTGACAACTGCTTTGAAAAAAGGCTTTTTCATCAGATCTGCACCCATAAGCGAACAAATATTACGATTCTCGAAAACGTAGCGCAGTATTGGTCCGTCACAACTCGTCAGCTTATTTGATTTTGTTCGTTTTGAATGGTTACTTATTATTACGCAAGGGTTGTTGATGATGAAGTTCAATACACTTTCATCATCAAATATTATTTCAGGGTCAAACAGCAATTTTGCAAGCTTCATCATAAACTGCTGCTTTTTTGCAGAAGTGTTGCTTTTACCCATCATCGTCACCTCCGGATTAAAAATAAAGTATTTATGTAAACTTTTCTTAAACTTTACATAAAGTATCGATTAATTAACAGAAAGTTTATTTTTATATGATAGTATTACGATGAGGTGACAGATATGTTTGATATTCTTGTTGTTGAAGATGATGTAAGATTGAATCAGATTTACTGCTCTGTTCTTGCCGACAATTCATTTAACACAGTATCGGCTTTTGATGGTCAGGAAGCTTTGGATACTATGGATAAAAAATCTTTTGATTTGGTTATTTCTGATATAATGATGCCCGTAATTGACGGATATGAACTTACAAAGCATATAAGGGAGCTTTATCCCGAACTGCCGATTCTTATGATATCGGCAAAAGAAACTTTTGAGGATAAAAGGTTCGGGTTTCTTGCAGGCGTTGACGATTATATGGTAAAGCCTGTTGATCTTAACGAAATGATGCTTAGGGTACGCGCTCTTCTTCGACGTGCAAAAAACGTCAGCGAAAGAAAAATGCGCATAGGCGGTACGGTGCTGAATTTTGATACATATACGGCAGAATTTGACAATAAAAAGGTTGAAATCCCTCAGAAGGAATTTCTTGTGCTGTATAAACTTATGTCTAATCCGTCAAGGACTTTTACTCGTCGTCAGCTTATGGATGAATTTTGGGGTTATGATTCGGACTCGGAGGAAAGAACGGTAGATGTTCATATAAACCGGTTGCGCGAAAGGCTTAAAGGTTGTAAGGATATTGAAATCAGCACGGTCAGGGGTCTTGGTTACAGAGGTGTAAAAAATGAAGATTAAAAATTTCAATAAAGTGTATCACAGGACTTTGGTTCTGGTAATTTTTGCGTTTGCGATGTCAGTTCTTTTGTTTCTTTTTCTTATTTTTCTTCTTGCGCGTACAAGCTTGTTCAAAACTCAGATAATTAGCGAAAACACAGGGCTGGTTGTTGTGGCAAGTGTTCTTTCACTTATTATTGTTTCGCAGGTTATTACGATTTATTGGAATTACAGAATCAACAGACCTGTTGAAATTCTGTCGGAAGCTATCAATCGGATCGCACAGGGAGATTTTGATGTGCAGATTGATTCAAGCGGATTTAAAAATGAAATGAAAACTCTTGCAATGGATTTAAATAAAATGATAACAGAACTTAAAAGCATAGAGGTTATGAGATCAGACTTTGTTTCGAATGTTTCTCATGAGTTTCGCGCCCCGCTTTCAACAATTCAGGGATATGTTACCTTACTTTCAAATTCATCTTTGTCGCAGGAACAAAGGATGTTTTATTTTCAGAAGCTTTCGGAGTCCGTAAGACAGATTACGGGTCTGGTTGACAATGTGCTTCGTCTTTCAAAAATTGAGTCGCAGAACATAGTTTCACGTATAAAGGAGTTCAGCCTTGATGAACAGCTCAGAAGAACCGTTCTTATGTTTGAGGAGGACTGGCAGAAAAAGAATATAAGCTTTGATCTTGACTTGCCTGAATGTCAGTACTGCGGGAATGAAGAAATGCTTAATCAAATGTGGATGAATATTATAGGTAATGCTGTCAAATTTACGGAAGAAAACGGTCTTATAAAAATTTGTATAAACAGCAACGAAAAGGATCATGTAACGGTAACGGTCAAAGATAGCGGTATCGGAATGAGTAAAGATGTTCAGAAGCACATTTTTGAAAAGTTTTATCAGGGAGATATTTCACGTAAGTCGAAAGGAAACGGTTTGGGTCTTGCAATTGTAAAGGGTATTGCGGAACTTATAGGAGCATCGGTTTTTGTTGAAAGTGAAGAGGGAAATGGCAGTGAATTTACCGTAAGACTGCCTGTCAGAGCGCAAAAAAAGACTACACAAGAGTAAATCCTGTGTAGTCTTTGTGATTTTTATAAGATTAAAGTGCAGCCTTGAGTTCATCAACCTTATCTGTCTTCTCCCAGGGAAGGTCGATGTCGGTTCTGCCCATATGTCCGTAAGCGGCTGTCTGCTGATAAATGGGACGTCGAAGGCTGAGATTGTCGATGATTGCAGCGGGTCTGAGGTCAAATACCTTGTTTACTGCGTCTGCAAGCTCAGCGTTTGAAACCTTGCCAGTTCCGAACGTATCAACCATAACAGAAACGGGTCTTGCAACACCGATAGCGTATGCAAGCTGAACCTCACACTTGTTTGCAAGTCCTGCAGCAACGATATTCTTTGCGATGTAACGGCACATATATGCTGCTGAACGGTCAACCTTTGTCGGGTCCTTACCGCTGAAAGCACCGCCGCCGTGACGTGAATATCCGCCGTATGTATCAACAATAATCTTACGGCCTGTAAGACCTGAGTCACCCTGCGGACCGCCTGTTACGAATCTGCCTGTCGGGTTAACGTAAATCTTTGTGTTTTCGTCGATGAGTGAAGCGTCGATTGTCGGCTTGATTACAAGGTTGATAACGTCCTCACGGATTTTGTCAAGCTCAACGTCAGCACTGTGCTGTGATGAAACAACGATAGCATCAATTCTTACAACCTTGTCGTCGTCATATTCAACTGTAACCTGAGTCTTACCGTCAGCACGGAGATAACCGAGGTTGCCGTTTTCTCTTTCTTCTGTGAGCTTAAGAGCAAGCTTGTGAGCGAGTGAAATCGGCATCGGCATAAGCTCGGGTGTTTCATCGCAAGCGTAACCGAACATCATACCCTGGTCGCCTGCACCGTGAAGGTTGTACTTGTCCTCTTCACCGCCCTTGAGCTCGAATGAAGCGTCAACGCCCATTGCAATGTCGCCTGACTGCTTGTCAAGAGATGTGAGGATTGCGCAAGTGTTACCATCGAAGCCTTTTTCTGCGCTGTCGTAACCGATGTCGCAGATAACCTTACGTGCGATTGCAGGAATATCGATATTAGCTGAAGTTGAGATTTCACCCATTACGAGTACCATGCCTGTTGTACAGCATGTTTCGCAAGCAACTCGGCCGTTCGGATCCTGTGCAAGGATTGCGTCAAGCACTGCGTCTGAAATCTGATCACAGATTTTATCGGGATGTCCCTTTGTTACTGATTCTGATGAAAAAAGATGTTTTGCCATTTTAAAAGTCCTCCTTTGTCGAAAAAAACGCTCCCGGTACAAACCGAGAGCTTTAAAAAACTTATCTTTCGGTTGCACCGCAGGATTTAGCACCTTGCTTAACGCAGGTTGCTGAGCTTCATAGGGCCTGTTCCCTCAGCTGCTCTTAATAAGTGTTGAGCGCTATTTAATTTATTGCTTAGAAATTATATACCAATAGCTGTTTCAAGTCAAGACTTATTTTGCAAATTCCCCTTAAGAATCGGAGAAAGTTTACGGTAAATAAGGAAAGTTATGATAACGCTGACAAGTCCTTTCACAAAAGTAAAGGGTACATTGAAAACAAGAATTGATTTCCAGATTGAATCCATAGACGGAAGAATAGCCTGATACATTCCCAAAATAGCCTGTTCGGGAATAAGTATTTCCATGTAAATAGGGTAGGTGATATAAAGGTTTACGACAAAGCAGGCAATTGCCATTGCAAAGTTGCCGACAAGTGCACCGACCAAAGCAAATGTACGGTTTTTCCTGATTCTGTAAAACAGTCCTGCAATGAAAACAAATACCGCACCCATAAGGAAATTTGAAAGCTCACCGACAAACTGTGTTGAGCTTACAGGCAGATGCAGAGCGTTTTTCAAAAGACATACAAGCACACCGTATTGCGGACCGAATGCGTAGGCAGTGATGAGCGCAGGCAGCTCGGATACATCAAACTTGATGAATGAAGGCATAATCGGCACGGGAAAATCAATCATCATAAGTGCAAAGGATAATGCGGACATGATTGCTGTTACTGTGATTTTTCGAATCATACTTACACGGTTTCTGTTGTTAATAGCTTTTGCCATAAAATTCAACTCCTGATAATTTTCAGCGAGAGTTATCAACGAAAAAGCCCCGCACAAAAAATGTACGGGGCTTGAATTAATAAATAAAATCTTCTTCCATCCGGACTGTACCGTCGGCTCCGGAATCTCACCGGATCAGCAAATGCTCACGGGCTCAGGGGATTTACCCCAACACCGTCGGTGGGGAATCTCACCCCGCCCCGAAGATAACTGTTCACTTGAGCTAATTATATCACCTTAAACGTTTTTGTCAATACAGTAATAAGTTTATTGATTTTTGCTTTCACGTATAGTATAATTTATAGTGGTTTGAAAGGTGGCGAAACTGTGCTTAAAAAGAACGATGAAATTCAGCTTACGGTGAAGAGCTGTACGGTACAGGGCAGCGGTGTCTGCGATTACAACGGCATGACGGTTTTTGTGCGCGGTGCTGTGACGGGCGACCACGTGATTGCACATATCATAAAGGTAAAGAAAACCTATGCCGTAGGTATAATCAAAAAAATCACTCAGCGCTCACCGATAAGAATTAATTCTCGGTGTACGGTTTCAGAAAAATGCGGCGGCTGTTGCTTTGCCCATATTAAATATGATGCCGAGCTTGAAATCAAGCAGACTCAGGTTGAAGATAATTTTAAAAGAATCGGCGGACTTGATGTTAAAATTAATCCCATTATCCCGTCACCCGAATCTTATCGTTACAGAAATAAGGCACAGTATCCCGTTGGTTCGGACGGTACATTTGCTTCAATCGGTTTTTATGCACCGATGACACACAGAATCATTGACTGTGCAGACTGTTTGCTCCAGCCCGAGGATTTCAGAAGAGTAGTCGATGTTTTCCGCGATTGGATAAGAGAAAAGAAAATAAGCGTTTACAATGAATTTTCGGGCGAGGGTCTTATCCGCCATATTTATGTAAGAAAAGGTTTTACAACAGGCGAGGTTATGGTATGCCTTGTTGTGAACGGAAGAAAAATTCCGTTTGCAGATGAACTCATTGAAATGCTCAAAGCTGAAATCGAAGGACTTAAAAGCATAATCCTTAACATAAATACGAAAAACACAAACGTTGTGCTCGGAAGCGAGTGCATAACGCTTTACGGCTCGGATTATATAACGGACGAGCTCTGCGGTCTGAAGTTCAATATTTCTCCTCTTTCGTTCTACCAGGTCAATCACGACGGTGCTGAGATTCTTTACAACAAAGCGAAGGAATATGCGGCTCTTACAGGAAATGAAACCCTCATCGACCTCTATTGCGGTACGGGCACGATAGGTCTTGCAATGGCGAGGGATGCCAAACAGCTTGTCGGTGTTGAAATCGTTGAGCAGGCGATTGAAAACGCAAAGAAAAATGCTGAGCTCAACGGAATTGATAATGCACGCTTTATTTGCGGAGATGCTTCAAAGGCGGCAGAAATACTTCTTGAAGAGGGTATAAAGCCGGATGTTGTAATCCTTGACCCGCCGAGGAAAGGTTGCGACGGTGCACTCGTTGAAACCGTTTCAAAAATGTCGCCCGACAGAATTGTCTATGTTTCCTGCGACAGTGCAACTCTTGCGCGTGACTGTGCGCGTTTCCTTGAAGTAGGTTACGAAGTCTGCGAGGCAACACCCGTAGACATGTTCCCGCGCACCGGAAATGTAGAGACGGTTGTTCTTTTGTCCCAACGCAGACCGGACACACATATCGACATAAAACTGGATCTTTCAGAGCTTGATATTACTTCTGCTGAAACCAAGGCAACCTATCAGGAAATCAAGGATTATGTGCTTGATAAACACGGTCTTAAAGTGTCAACTCTTTACATATCACAGGTTAAGGCAAAGTGTGGTATTATTGAGCGTGAGAATTATAACAAGGGCAAAGAAGGACACCGAGTGCCGAAATGTCCGAAGGAAAAAGAAGAAGCCATAATGGATGCATTAATACATTTTAATATGATATAAAATTACATATCCACACATTCGACTAACCTCCTGTTATAAGGTAGAATAAAGCTACCAAATAACAGGAGGTCATTTTTTATGAGTAGAAAGACAAAAATTAAGTTTACGGATTTTGAGTGCAACTTACTTATCAACGGTATGAATGAGTTTCGCAATATGCTCTTGGCGGAGAATTTGCCCACCGAGGATGTTGACGAGCTGTTATTGAAAATCATTGATAAAAGTGAAAAATAAGGAGGCTGTCATTATGTCAAACAAAATTCAATATCGTCGTGTTGGTGACTATTTAATTCCTAACCTCATCTTACCACCCGAAGAAGCAAAAGTCACACTTGGGAAGTGGGGTATTATGCATAAAACATATCTTGAAAAGCATAAGTATGTATTCTTTAACACACTGCTTATGCAAGGTAAGCTTTATCAGCACTGTGCTGAAGTTGAGAGGCAGGCTCGTGATATGTTTGATACTCTCATTGTACAAATGAAAGCGGCTGAGGGTGTTACTGAGCAGTTGAAAGGAGAAAATCAACTTGAATGGGTACAGAGAATGAATAACATTCAACAACAAGCAAAAGAAATTGTACTTGATGAACTGATATACAAATAAAAACAGCCAGGCATTTGAATATTGTATAGCAACAGCACGACTTTCAAGAAACTGTAAGCCGTGCTGTTGCTGTTATGCGTATGTTTTTATAATTTCTTCTGCAACAATCCGTTTTGAAATGCATCGGTCCATTGCCTGTTTTTCTATGTAGCGATGAGCTCCTTGCTCGTCCATTTTCAGTTCGCTGATAAGCAACCATTTTGCACGGTTAACGATACGGATTTCTTCCATTTTTTCTTCAATGGATAGTGCTTTCTTTTCTGACTTTCTCAAGCGTTCCCTTGCACTTGACATCCAGTTGAGGGCTGTTAACAAAGTGGGTTTTGAGGTTGGCTTTGGAAGCGTGAAAACACCGTGTAA
>JAZNPE010000094.1:0-14032 GCA_045589535.1 Acutalibacteraceae bacterium
AAAAGAAAAAGCGAAAGAAAAGGAACGCCTTGCACGTGAAAAAATCAAGGAGCAAGAACGCATCGCTAAGGAAAAGGCAAAGGAAAAAGAACGTATAGCACGTGAAAAAGCCAGAGCCAAGGCGAAAGAACAGGAAAGACTTGCCCGTGAAAAGGCAAAGGCTAAAGAAAAGGCACTCAAAGCGAAAAACACTCAGAAGAATGCCGAATAATTATTAATTTCACCGTTACGACGGTTTCGGAGGAAAAGAAAGTATGTTAAGAAGGAGATTTGAACAGGTTGCGGTTATGCTCCTGAGCATTGTAATGCTTGTGACATCAACCGGAATAGTGTCATCATTGGCGACAACTGTCGTCAGTGAGTCTTCGTCTGCGCCCTCAACATCCTCCACTCAGTCTTCAACCTCCTCAACAGCTTCTTCAACAACATCAACCTCGACATCAACGTCAACGGTTACTCAGGAGGGCGGAGAAATCACACCTCCTTCAGTTGAGCAGGAAGGCGGAGCAATCGTCGTAATTGACGAAGGAAACGGCACAAAAGAAAATCCGTTCAAGATTTCAACAACAGAACAGTTCCTTTCACTCGGCGGTAAGGTAAACAACACGTCAAACGCTGATAAATACTTTGTTCTTACTGCAGACATCGACCTTTCAGGTGTAAGCGGAAGTGAGTTTGCAAAGAACGGCGGTTCACTCGTCGGCATCGATAAGAAGCTTGCATCAACAAGCGCAAATGTATTCATAAACCTCGACGGTAACGGATACACACTCAAGGGTCTTAATGTTGAAATCGCTTCGGGTAATGCCACATCTATCTTCGGTACACTCAACGAAAAATCATCAATCAGAAACCTTAAGATTGAAAAGCCTGTAATGAAGTCTGCTTCTGCTGAAATGGCAGATATCGCTCTCATCGCAACAGTAAATAAGGGAACGGTTTCTGACGTAACGGTTACATATCCCGTACTCACAGCTGAAAAAGCAGTGAATGCAGCATTTATTGTTGCTGAAAACTACGGAACGGTTTCTGACGTAACCGTAAAGGGTAAGCATACTAATATCAGTGCGGCTTCAGCTGAAAACCACACAATTTCTGCAACAGGTAACGTCGGAGCAATTGCGGGACTTAACCACGGAACAATCAGCAATGCTTCTGCAATCAATGTCGGAATGTTTATTCCTGCAGTTGAAAGCGAAGTTATTTTCGGTGGCATCGCAGGTTGCAATTCAGGTTCCGTTCTCAACAGCGTTACAACGGGTAACGTTATGGGCGGTAAGGTTGCAGATTCTGTCGGCGGCGTAGTCGGCAAGGCTGTGAAGTCAGTTTCAGGTACAGAAGTCACATCAACTCTTACAAATAACTATTCACTCGTCGCAATTTCAGCTTCAGTAACAGGCAACGGAATCATCGGTGCTGACGGCAAGGCTGAAATGGTTAAGGATTGTTTCTGGTCAGGCGAAGTGAGTGGCAAGGATACAATGCTCAGTGACTACGGTTGCGGTATCAACGAGCTCAGCTACCGTCAGTTTATCCTCATTCCGCAGGGTAAGATGGCTGTCCTTTCTTCAAACGATGTCAAGTCAACATCGTGGGGTAAGGCAACATTTGAGCTTGACGGTGAAATCACGGTTAAGGGTGACGGCGTAAGCGAAACTGTAAACGGCGGAGCAGTTGAAATTACTGCAACTGCGTCAGGCTGTGTTGCGTCTGCAACATATAACACAAAGATAACTCTTCCTGCAAACGTAGGTTCATCTTCTGCAGGCAATACTCTCAAGCAGTATTTCCGTGTTCAGCTTCTCACGGTTGCAAAGGACGCAAAGGGTGACGGCTCAGCAAATAATCCATTTGTTGTTATGTCAGCAGGTGACTTCAATCTCCTCAGATATGCTCCGGGAATGAACATCGTTCTCGGTAAGGATATTACAGTTAATTCACGTGCAACTGCAATCAAGGGCACTGTTGACGGTAATGGATACACAATCAACACAGCGAAGCCTCTTGCAAGTGCTGTTTACGGCAATGTGAAGAATCTTAACGTTATCGTAACTGCTGACCTCTCAACAGCTGTTTTCGGTGATGCAATCGATGCATCTGTGAACAACGTAAGAGTTGCAATGGCTGAGGGTGTTTCACTCAAGGCAAATGCAAACAAATCAGGTATCCTCTTCAACAGAATCGCCGCAGGTACGGTTATTGATTCTGCTCTTGTTAAGGGTAACGTCATGATCGTTGAAGATAAGTTTTCTGCAATCGGTGCATTCGCGGGTCTTATTGACGGCGACAAGGTTATTATAAGAAACAGCGGTGCTGTTGCGGATATCGCGGCAGAGAAGGATATCACATCTGCAGACACAGCAATCTTCGCAGGCAAGGTTACAGGAAACGAAGTTTCAATCACTGACGGTTATGTCGGCGGCGAAAACCTTGCAGATAGGTATGCATTTATCGGCACAGTATCGGGCGAGAAGCTCACGGTCAAGAATATTTACACAGACCTCGCTTCAAGCGAAATCGCATCATTCGACGGCTTTGATAAGAATCAGTTCAAGGCTTGGTCATTTGACGGCGGAAATGCCGGATTCTTTACAGGAAACGGCGGCAAATTCACAGCGACTCTTCCGGCAATCAAGGCATTCAGCGCAACAGACGGCGGAGATTATTCCGTAATCTGTGACGCTTCAAAGCTCATCGCAACAGTAAACGTTGAAGGCGGTAAGCTCGTTCTTAACGTACAGCGTGCGGCAGGTGTTATCACCGTTAAGTCAATCCCTGTAACTGTTGTGAATACAAAGACAGGTCTTTCTGCAACAATCAACGTTTCAAACGGACTTGAAAAGGATGCAAGCGGAAGATATGTTATTAATTCAGCATTTGATCTCGCTTATGTGAGTGAAAATATTGCCGAACTCAGCAACGCAAGCTTCATTATGAAGAGCGATGTTGATATGGCAGAGCTCAGCTCATTCTCACCGATCGGTTCTGCAGAAGTAAGCTTCAGCGGAACATTCGACGGTAACGGCAAGACTGTACGTAATCTTGCAATCGACGGCAACGCAAAGGTCGGTCTCTTTGCAGTGCTTGACGGCGCAACAGTGAAGAATCTTAAGTTTGTTGATGCAAAGATTTCATCAGATGGCGGTTATGCAGGCGTGCTTGCAGGTCAGGTTACGGGAAATGCAAAGATCAGCGGTATCATCGTTGAAAATGCAGAAGTAACTTCAGCTGAGCTTTATGCATCAGCAGTTATCGGCGCAATTGACGGCGCAGAAAACACGGTTTCTGTTTCAGATGTAACTGTGAAGAATTCTTCCGTCAAGTCAGAGTCAAGCTACATCGGCGCAGTTGCAGGACGTATCAATACAAAAGCACAGATTAATTCAATTGTTGTTGACTCATTCAAGGCAGAGGGTGCAAACTACGTTTCAGGTGTTGCAGGTCTTATCCAGGGTGAAGTTTCAATCAGCAATGCGAATGTAAATAAGGCTGAAATCAGCGGTGTTTCCGAGATTTCAGGTATCGCAAGCGGTAACGGAACAATCAAGTTCGCTTTCGTTAAGGATTCTGAGGTTTCAACAGTTGCAATCTCTTCCGCGTTTACAGCAGGCGGTGTTTCCGCAGTATTCGCAGGAACGGTTGAAAACGCAACAGTTGAAAACGTGAAGGTTTCTGCAGGTGTTGCCGCAGGTATCGTCGGTAAGACAATCGCAGACACCAATCTTACAATTAAGAAAGCAAGCGTTAAGGCTTGTGAAATAACATCATCAGAAGCAAATACTGTTGTTGCAGGTATCCTCGGTGTTCATAACACAAACGGTGCTGTGGCAATCAGCGGTGTAACAGCGGATGAAGCTACCGTAATCAGCGGTGCAGCTGTTTCTGCAGGTCTTGTCGGTGACTGCTCAGGTGCAGAAAGCATCCTCACCCTCGCAGATTCAAAAACACTCGCAACAGTAAACGGAGCTTTGACAGCAAATGCGGTTTCTGCAGCAGGAGCACTCGGCAGAATCGGTATCTCTGCTGTGAATAACGTTACAGTCAGCGGTGTAAAGGTCGGCGGTAGCGTAAGCGGTGCAGGCGTGCTTGGCGGTCTCATCGGTATCATCACCGATGGAACAAAATTCAAGGCATCAACTCCGATAGTTTCCGACAGCATTGTTTTTGCACAGCTTTCAGCTGAAAATGCAGAATCTGCAGCTCTTATTATCGGTGATGTTAACGACGACATTTTCGCCTCAACAGATATTTCTTCCGCAGTCAATGGTGTTGTTCTTTCAACATACGGCGGAATGAAGGCTTATTCTTCAGAAGCTCTCAGCGGCGGATACACAGATATGAACAGCGGCATCACCCCGTCTGTAAGTGCTCTTGGAACAAAGAACGAAACAACGGTTACTCTCTCAGGACTTCCGAAGGTTAACGGATTCGTGTTCGATTCCGCAACGGGCTGGATTTCAGAGTCAGAGGAACGAATCAGCGTTGTTTCTTCAACAGAGGATTCACTTGTGCTTAAGGCAAACCGCCCGGCGAACATTTCAATCAGGGCTTATTATATTCTCGCCGAAGATGAGCAGATCCGTATCCCGGTTGAGTTCGCAATGGTTGCAAATGTTACCGAACCTCTTGAGGGTAAGGGTACAGCATCTATGCCGTATCTTATTAAGGACGCATATGACCTTGAAGCAATGGCAGATTACGCTGACAAGAATGCATACTTCGTTCTCGCAGAGGATATCGTACTCACGGATGCTGATTACGAATTCGGCGGTTCGTTCTACAATGTCGGCAACGGTATTGTGACAATCGGCAACACAGAAGTTGCATTCAACGGTAACTTCTCAGGTCTTTATGGCGGAAAGATTCATTCAATCACAGGTCTTCGTATGAACGGCAAAACCTTCGGCGGTCTCTTCGGAGCAACTGACGGTGCGGTTATCACAGATCTTGTAATAAACGGTGCAGACATCACAGCTTCGGCTGATGCAGGTGTACTCATCGGACGTGCAAACGACACAACAATCAAGAATGTAACAGTAAACTCTGCAAAGGTTGTAACAACTCAGTCAGGTTCTGTTGCAGGCGGTCTTGTTGGTATTGCACAGTCAACAATTATCGAAGATGTAACTCTCAACAATGTTGAGGTTTCAACAACACTTGACTCAACAAGCGCAACTCTTGAAATTGCGGGCGGTGCAGCAGGTGTATATGACGGCCTTATCAAGAATTCAGAGCTTAACAACGTAACTGTTGTTTCCGGAACAGTTGCCGGCGGTGTTATTGGTGCAGTCAAGGCTGAACCGGCAAACATCGTGAACGTGGACGCAGATGTAAATGTCAGGGCTGCTTTCGCAGGCGGCTTCGCAGGCAGAATCTCGGCTCCGAAGGCTCTCTCGGTAAACGGTTCTGTTGTACGCGGTGAGGTTGACGGCGCAAAGGTTGCTTCGGGCGTAATTGCACAGATTGCGTCAGAAAATGCAGGCGATGCATTTGATAAGCTCAACCGTAACTTCGTAACGGAAACTGTTATTGCGGCAGATATAAAGGGCGGCGACGTCAAGGCTCTTGTAATCGGTGAGGTTTCCGAAGCAGTTGCCGTTGATAATGAAAATGTGAAGAATGATGCATTCATGAATGTTTACTACTCTTCGTATCAGAACGAGCTCGGTGCATTCGGTGCAGAACAGTTCAATGCTTACCGCAACAGCGAATATGCGGTAACTGACCTCAGCTCACTTGCATATAAGGTCGGCGAAAGTGTATACGAAACTGTTGAGCTTACAACAGAGTTTGCAACACTTCCCGAAAACGGCATTGTTCTTAATAATGCAACGGGTACTTATAAATCCTTCACAGCAGGCGGAAGAACATTTACTCTTGAAAATATCACTTCTGACGTTGAGGGTCTTGTTGAATACAACGCAGAGAAATCTGCAGTCAGACTTACCTCAACAGTCAATGAGTCTGCAAAGCTTGTCTTTGTGTACTCAGGCGGTCTTGAACTTGCAATCGGAATCACATCCGACGAAGCGCTTCAGGGCAACGGCACAAAGGAAAATCCGTATCGAATAGCAACAGCGGATGACTTCGGATTTATGCTTAACAATTCAAACGAGGGCAAGTATTACGTCCTCACAAACGATATAAGCCTTGCAGGTTTTGAAGGCGGAGCAGATTTCGCAGGAAATCTTGACGGTAACGGCTTTGTTCTTCACGACTATTCGGGCACAAGCCTCTTCGGCAGAGTAAGCGGTGTGATTACAAACGTCGGCTTCGCAGGCTTCAATGTTACGGATGGTGAATCAGATTCAGTCGGTGCAGTCGCTGCTGTAATTGACGGTGGTACTGTTGAAAGCTGTTTCATAATTGCTCAGGTTAATGCAAACGGCACAAAGCAGGATGCAGGTATCCTTGCAGGCCGTGCAATCAACGGCGCAGTTATTAAGAATACCGTAACAAGCGGTAAGGTTATCAGCGAAAACGGTTTTGCAGCAGGTGGTGTTGTCGGTTCTGTAATCAATGCGGAAATCCTTAACGTAACTTCAACTGCATATGTTCTCGGCGGTAAGTCTGTCGGCGGTATCGTGGGCGAAGCTTCATTCGCAACTCTTGACGGAGTAATCTTTGCAAATATGGTTGAGGCTGACGGCAAGTCAGGCAATATCATCGGCACTGTAAATGAGGAAGTGAAGATTGCAAACGCTTACTGCGATTCGAGAACTTCAAGAACAGAAGCTGAAAAGGCTGTTACTGCTCTTGAAACCGAAAAGCTTATCAGAGCGGACATAAACGGATTTGTTTCACTCGGCGGTTATCCCGTACCTGAAACAGTCGCAAAGGACGGCTCAGCGAAGTTCGCAACAGGTGTTCAGTTTACTGCTATGACAGTAAGATACCTTGCAGGTTTAAGTGCAGGTACGGTTTATAATTACACAGATATAGTTGTTGATTCAGCAGTCAATTCGAACGAAGTCAAGCTTGAAAAGACTCCGGACGTTAAGGTAACACTTCTTCCGACGGTCGATTATGCCGGCACAAAGAATGAGGTTTCACGTTATATGAATCCGCTTGAGTCAAGTGCGGTTGACGTAAGTTGCACAATCGTTGCAGACGAAAAGTCAGAAATCGCAGACGAGCTTATCGGTGTAATGCTCAAAACAAAGGTAGGCTCAGATTCAACAGCATTCGACTTCTTCACAACAGCTGAAGCTCAGCCTGTTGATATCGCAGCCGTTACACTTGCAGACGGTGCTCTTTATGTGAATATGCACCTTCCTGCAGGCTACGGATTTAATGTTGTTGCGGTTGACGAAAACGGCAATACACTCGCAACTCAGGATGTTGCAAATGAGGGTATCCTCGTAAATGCACAGGGTGCAAAGTCAGTTTCTCTCACACTCTCACTCGTTGAAGAGGAAGAGGTCTGGGGTCTCAGAAGCATCTGGAGTGCAATCGGAAAATAAATGAAAGGGGGTTGATGCAGCTATGAAAAAGTATTCATCTCTGATTAAAAACTTAATAATGGTAGTGGCATCAGCCCTTACTCTTGTTGCTGTTTCTTTCGCTTGGTTTACCAGTAGCTTCTCAACGAACCTTGAGCAGTACAAGGTTTCTGTCGGCGGAGATACAGTCAAGATTGATTATTATCAGATGGATGATGAGGGTGTTTATCAGCATTTGCCCGGTGACATTGAGCTCAACGATTTTGTTCCCGGAGCCTACAACAAATATAAATTTGGTATAACAACAAAAACTGCAGATAAGCTTAAACTCAAGTTTGAGATTACAGGTGTTCCTGAGGATATGCCACAGGAGCTCAAAGAGTCGGTGCAGATAAAATATTCTCTCTACTCACAGAAAAAGAAAACAAATACTGACGGAACGGTTACATATGTTGATGCTGTTCTTATTGCGCAGAACGAAAATTATGTTCCTCTTTCGGAAGTTCCTGACGGAGTTATTATTGATTCGCTTACACTCGAAAGTTATCAGCAAACATCATCGGACAGATTTGCAATCTATTACGAAATCGGTCTTTCGGAGAACGCACCGGCTGAAATCAGCGGTCTTGAATCCTCTCTCGGAAGCATCAGAATAAGCGCACAGCGCATCAGTTAAAAGATGAAGAAAGTCAAAAGTATTTTAACGCGTATTTTTACGGCCTTTTCGGCTTTGCTGTTTGTTTTCGGTCTTGTTGTTTTTGTTTGTGTCCTGAACGCATCTGCGGGAAAGGTTCCGAGCGTTTTTGGCTTCAGCCTTCTTCAGGTGCAGACAGGCAGCATGGTTCCCGAATACGAAATCGGAACGGTGGTTGTAACAAAAAAAGTCGATGCAAGGGAGCTTGAAGTCGGCGACGTAATCAGCTTTTATTCCTTGGATAAGGATATTTCGGGAAAGGTTAATACCCACCGGATTGTTGAAATTGAACACGGCGGCGACGATAACGCACCGTATTTCACAACGAAAGGTGACCATAACAACGAGGTCGATAAAACGAAGGTCTGGCCGTCACAGCTTGTCGGAAAGGTTGTTTATGATCTTGGAACGGTAAGCGGTTCGGTCATCGGAGTTTTTCGCAACCCGAACGTGATTTTCTTTGTCATCGTCCTTCCGTTGATTTTTATTACATTCGGCGAAGCCGTTAACCTTGTCAGCTTGATTGCTGAAAGCAAATTTCAGAAAAAGGAAGAGAGCAATGGCGACCCCGAAGAAAAAAATTAGTGCAATACTGACAGCGGTTGTTCTGCTGTTTTCGCTTGTTGCGGTCGGTATAGTATGGTTTCCGTCAATGCTTGGATACAAGACATATGCGATTGAAACGGGAAGTATGGCACCGATAATTCCGCAAGGCAGTCTGGTTTATGTTAAACCCTGCAGTGATTTTGAAGATTATCAGGTGAATGATGTTGTCACCTTTACAGATGATATAAAAAAACAAAGCTTTACCCACAGAATTGTTGCAATTGATAAGGAAGAATACCTTTTCACAACAAAGGGTGATGCGAACGAAATCGAAGACCTTGAACCGACGTCAGCTTCATTGGCTGTCGGAAAGGTAAAAATGGCAGTCCCTCTGCTCGGCTATGTTGCTTCCGCGCTGAAGCACACAGCGGCGAAAATTATAATCGCAGTTTTCTACGTTGCATGGGCGGCGATAGAAATTGAACTGTTTTTAACGGAAAGGAAGAAAAGATATGATTAAAAGAATAATAATACTTGTTGCTTCCTTGGCCGTTGTGCTCGGACTTATAACTTCAGGAAGCTCTTACGCGTGGTTTGCTTCATCATCTCAGCGCAATCAGAGTATTTCAGTTTCGGTTGTAAGTAATGTTTTTTCTTCAGATATTTCAGATCTTATTCCTGCTGAAAATACAATTATTATGCAGGGCGACAACCTCATTAATGTTGACGGAAATTCAGCAGCTCTTCAGATTGAAAACCATTCAACAACAGACACGCAGGTGCGTGTTTCAATCGAATACACAAGCTACCGTACCGGAAGCCCGCGACAGGTTATTTACTCCGCAAGTGAGGAAGACGACATTATCGTTGAATTCGCAACGGATGCCTGGGCAAAGGATGTCAATATCGGCGGCGTAAGCTATTTCTATTATGTCGGGAATTCTTACGGTTCGGACACGGTTTCGGATATCGATTCCTTGCCGGCAATATCTTCTCTTGTCGGTAAGATTCCCGTAATTTCAAAAATTGCCTATAAGGACGACATCTCAGATGCGTACTCAGGCAAGAAAATAAACGTAAAGGTTTCTTTTGAATCCAAGCAGGCTGAAAATGTAACCTGGTCCTCAATTAACAGCTACGACGTTTCAGGTATCGGCAAATAAGGAGCGCTGAAAAGTGAAAATCCGAATCAGAAATGTTTTGTTTAATTTCTTTGCAATCCTGACTTTGGTTGCGGTTGTGTTTATCGGCTTCAATCTTTTTTCAGGAGCAAAGGGTTACGCCGTAACAAGTCCCAGTATGGAGGATACGCTTGTACGAGGAGACATTGTTTTTGTAAAGAATGTAAGCTTTGATGAGCTCAGGATCGGTGATGTTGTTACCGTACGTTCAACGGACGGGAAGTATTTTTTCACACACCGTGTTGTCGGAATCGACAGTGAAAACAAAACGGTGACAACAAAGGGCGATGCAAATAATTCGGACGATCCGATGCCGAGCGAAGCGGAAAGAATTGTCGGCAAGATGTGGTATAAGGTTCCGCTTCTTGGCTATCTTTCAATCTTTTTCCTTAATTTTTCACGCTCAACGGGATTAATAATCCTTGCAGTGGTTGCTGTTGCGCTTGTTGCAATCAACTCTGCAATAATAAAAACAAAATCCAAAAAGAAGCGAGGTGACAGCGATGAGTAAAATAAGAAAAATATCTGCCGTAATCATGGCTCTTGTTCTTGTTATGTGTGTCGGATATTTTTCCTTGATGTCAACAACATCTGCGTGGTTTTATAACAGCGGTGTAATTGACAGCGGAGATACATTTGTTTTCGGTGACTTGTCGGTGGATACCTCTTTCAATACAAAGTCAAAGGTCGTGTTCAACGGTGCAACAAAGTTTGCGGATAAGGACGAAGTGCTTTTTGACAAGGTTGTAAATGTCGAAGAAATTTTGGTTTACAATTCAGGTACAATTCCTGCAAGAATTTATGCAGACGCTGTCAACACAGGAAGCGGTGAAGGCTTCCGTTGGTTTTTCTTCTCTGATGCAACAGCTGTTGACGGTAGTGTAAAAAAGACAATTGAAGCTTCTCTTCCCGAGCTGACGGACGAGGCGCTTAACGCATACAACGTCGGCGAAGACGGAAACGGCGGACACTACATTCTTCTTAATCCGGGCGAAATCACAACGGTGAAAATCGCATCATGGATTGAGTACGATGAAGTGAAGGATGAGCTTAAAGGCTCGGCTACCCTCGACTCTTACGATATTGAATTCACTTTGATTTCAACTCAGGATGTTGATGGTGCGGCAGAAAGATAAAAGCGAGGTGAACAGGGATGTTGCATAAACTTAATAAAAAGGCAGCTGTAATAATCGTTGCAATCGTTGCGCTTGTTGCTGTTGTCGGTTCTTCATTTGCTTGGTTTGTATCGCGCACATCCTTGCTTCAGAATTTCAGCCTCAGCTCTTTCGAAGTCAGTGCAGATGTTTATTTCCTTGACGGTGAAGAAAAAATCAGTGCTGACGAATACAAGGACGAAAACGGACTTTATGTCCTCAGCCTGAATAAGGACGACGTGAATTATCTCGGAAACCTTCGTGCAAACGTTACCCACAGCGGTGCAAAGGCTTGTGTGCGTGTTACGATGAACCACCAGTGGACTCTTGCTGACGGAACGGTTGCACAGAATGCAGTTGCAGTTCCTTATGTGTTTGCAAAAGAATGGTTCGATAACCGTGATGTTGACTACTCAGTTTACTATGCAGGCGAGGATAAGACAGGCGAAGCTTCTTTCAGAACTGCAGAATTTATAACAGGCTTTGACGAAAAAAGCTTTGACACTTCTGCAATTGTTGAGGGCGTAACGCTTAAGGTGCTTGTTCAGGTTGATGCGGTTCAGGTCAACCGCTATCCGCAGATGTGGAATATCGAAAAATTTCCTTGGGAATAAGGGAAGCTGATTGTTATGTCTAATAAGAAAAAGAAGCCTGCGGCAGGTAAGTCTGTCGCAGGCGCAACTAATTCAGGGAAGAATATCCCGAACAAATCAAAAAAAGAGCTTGAAAAAAAGAAGGCCGAAGCCGCAAAACAGGCACAGCGTGTGCAGGAAGAAAGGCTTAAGGCTGAGCGTGAGCGTGCGAAAAAGAGCGAGGATATCCGCAAACGCCGTGAAAAGCAAAAGGCGAAGGATGAAAAAATTGAGAAGAAAGTCCTCGGCAAAGAAAAGCGTTCAAGTGAACTGAAAAAACTTGCAGAGCTGTTTAAAAAAGTCTGGGCAAAGGTAAGCTATTACACAAGCAAGGAATTTCTCAGCTCGTTCAATTACACCCGAATAATTCTTTTTGTAGTTCTGCCGATAGTTGTTCTTGTTTTCGGAATATCTGTGCTTACTCATGCGACAGTTTTCAATGTTCCTTCCGAAATCAGAAATTATGAATTCAACGGCAGAATTGAAAGTAGTGTTATTGCGAAAGAATCTGCATTTAACTCTCAGCAGCAAAATGTTTTTATCGAAACTCTTGATGCAAAGGGAAGCAGAAAGTTTGATTTTTATATCAATTCTTCAATTCCTGTCGGCGATAACGGGGAGATAGAGGAGCTTTGCTTCGGCAATCCTAACGAAGAGGATTATGTCCTTGTCGCAACCGTTTTTGACAAGGACGGCGAAGTGCTTTACCGTTCGCTCGGAATTGAAAGCGAAAAAGAAATCAATGAAGTGAAGCTTTTCAAAGAAGTTGCATACGGCACACACAGAGTGAAGGTTGCTGTCAATGCATACGATAAAGAAACAAATAAAAAGATCGGAACAAAATATGCTCACGTTAAACTGAGTGTCGGTGTTGATGAAGATGTCAGATAAAAAACCAAAACTGAAAATTGCGGTCGTCGTTGCGGTTTCTCTGCTCGCAATCGTTTTGTCAACGCTGACCCTTGTTCAGGCGGTGCCGAAAATGCGGCTCAGCTTGGCTCAGGGCGGAGAGGTGTGTGACGGTGTCCTGCCCGATGTTGATGAAAGTCTGCATATAACGGAAGTGCCCGAAGGCGAAATCCGTTACCTTATAAACAAAAAGATTGTTTTTGAAAATCCGTATACTCAGGGCGATGTAATGCTCGAAAATCCCGAAAGCTGCGGATACGACTTGCAGTTTATGATTTATAATGCAAAGGGCGAAATGATTTACACTTCACCGATGATAAAGCCGGGACAGTATCTTGAAAAGGATAAGCTTTCCGCAGTCGTCGGCAAAGGCGAATTCAAATGCTCCTATACCGCACAGGCATATTCGGACGGTGAATATCAGGGCGAGGTTAACGGTGTCCTGACTGTTCTGGTAAAATAGCATAAAGAAAAAGGAACTCGGAGTAATCCAAGTTCCTTTATTTTTTATTAAGCTGATTATGCGAGGATTTCGCCCATCATGCCAGGTGTTGCAAAAGCTGCGTTTGACTCGTCTGTATCAATGTGCATTGCAAGAGCATAGTTGGGGTTAACACGAACGATAACGTCACCGAATGTAAGTGTACGTCCGTCAGACTCAACCTTAACGTCAACAATCTGCTTGTCGCTGAGACCGTACTTCTCTGCATCAGCAGGAGTAGCGTGGATGTGACGCTTTGCAACGATAACGCCTTCCTTAAGCTCAACCTCACCCTTAGGACCAACAAGCTTGCAAGCACCGCTGCCTGCTACGTCGCCTGATTCACGGCAGGGAGCAACAACGCCGATTGAACGAGCATCAGAAGCTGAAAGCTCAAGCTGTGTGTCGGGACGTGTGGGACCAAGGATTGAAACAGCAGGGAAGCTGCCCTTAGCGCCGATAACCTGAACTCTTTCTTCGCAAGCGTACTGGCCGGGCTGTGAAAGATCCTTCTTCTTTGTCAATTCGTAACCTGCACCGAAAAGTGTCTCAAGGTCTGCCTTTGAAACGTGAACGTGACGTGCAGATGTTTCAACTAAAACTTCTTTTTTCATTTTGAAAACCTCCGTTAGCATTGTTATTTTTTAACCTATAAGATTATAAGACAATCCGTGACAAAATGCAACCCCTTACGATGATTTTTCAGTTTACGCATATAATGTAACTGTTAGGGACATCTGTCTTTACCGAGTGATTGAAACAAGGGTCAGTAGGGGACGGGATTCTCGTCCCGAAAACAGCGATATTTAAAAAGGAATGACCTGTTTTATCAAAGAAAGCAAAAAACAAATCAACATACCATATATAGAAGAAAGAAGATAAAAGGTAAATAAAACCAACATATAGTATCCCTGAACGGTATAGAAAACAAGATATACGAGGAACACGCGGGAGGGTTGAAAGAGGGGTAAAAAATATTAAAAAAAGTGTTGA
>JAZNPE010000095.1:0-8730 GCA_045589535.1 Acutalibacteraceae bacterium
TATGAAGGTGTCAACGTTGAGGTTATGCGTTACCGTAACGGCGAGATTCTTGCAGAGCACGATATGGAAGTCGGCAACGCAGAAGGCGTTGACTACGTAAGCGGCGTGCCGGATTCGGGAACACCTCACGCGATAGGTTACGCAAATAAGAGCCGTATCCCATTCTCAAGACCTTTTATAAAATACACTCCGACATGGCCGAGAAGCTTTATGTCGAGTAAGCAGAGCGACAGAAAAAAGGTTGCAAAAATGAAGCAGGTTCCCGTCTGTGAACTCATTCACGATAAGAGCCTTCTCTTTGTTGACGACTCAATCGTAAGAGGTACTCAGCTTCGCGAAACCGTTGAATTCCTTTATTCAAACGGTGCAAAGGCGGTTCATATGCGTTCAGCCTGTCCGCCGATTATGTACGGTTGTAAGTACCTTAACTTCTCACGTAACACAAGCGACCTTGACCTTATTACGAGAAGCACCATTATGGAGCTTGAAGGCGAGGAAGGCGAAAAGTATCTTAACGAGTACAGCGATTCTTCAACAGAACGCGGAAAGATGCTTCGCCAGAAAATCTGTGAGAAATTCCACTTCTCATCACTCGAATTTCAGTCACTTGAAGGTCTTATCGAGGCAATCGGACTTGATGAATGCGACCTTTGCACATATTGTTGGAACGGAAAGGAATAAGAATTATGCATACAAACTCTAAATCAGACAGCTACGCAGCAGCGGGCGTTGACATTACAGCAGGTTACAAAGCAGTTGAGCTTATGAAGGCTCATATCGCAAGAACAATGACAAATGCAGTTTCATCAGACATCGGCGGTTTCGGCGGCCTTTTTGAGCTTGACCTTACGGGTATCTCAAAGCCGGTTCTCGTAAGCGGTACAGACGGTGTCGGCACAAAGCTTAAGATGGCTTTCCTTATGGACAAGCACGACACGGTAGGTATTGACTGTGTTGCAATGTGTGTTAACGATGTTATCTGCTGCGGTGCAAAGCCGTTATTCTTCCTTGACTATATTGCTTGCGGAAAGAACTTCCCGGAGAAAATCGCAGATATCGTTGCAGGTGTTGCAGAAGGCTGTGTTCAGTCAGGCTCAGCTCTCATCGGCGGCGAAACAGCAGAAATGCCCGGCTTCTATCCCGTTGACGAATACGATATGGCAGGATTCTCAGTAGGTGTTGTTGATAAGGATAAGATTGTCAATAATAAGCTTGTTAAAGAGGGTGACGTTATCATCGCTCTTCCTTCATCGGGTGTTCACTCAAACGGTTTCTCACTTGTAAGAAAAGTTTTCGATATCGAAAATGCAGACATCAAAACTCCTCTTGAGGAGCTTGGCGGCAAGTCACTCGGCGAAACACTTCTTACTCCGACTAAGATTTATGTAAAGCCGATGCTTGCTTTGTTTGAGGAAGTTACT
Source organism: Acutalibacteraceae bacterium (assembly GCA_045589535.1). GTDB lineage: Bacteria > Bacillota > Clostridia > Oscillospirales > Acutalibacteraceae > CAG-488. Next base: position 1,422 of record JAZNPE010000095.1, read on the forward strand.
GTTAAGTCAGTTTCTCACATCACAGGCGGTGGCTTCTACGAGAATATTCCAAGAAGCCTTCCCGACGGCTTCAGTGCAAAGATTGACAAGGCTTCAATCCGTATTCTTCCGATTTTCGACCTCATCGCAAAGACAGGCAATATTCCTGAGCGCGATATGTTCAACACATATAATATGGGTGTCGGCATGAGTGTTGTTGTTGCTAAGGAAGATGCAGACAAGGCACTTGAAATTCTCAAGGCAAACGGCGAGGACGCTTATGTAATCGGCGAAATCGTTGCAGGTGACGAGAAGATTATCATTGAATAGTGGGGGAGAGGCTATGAATACTGCTCCGACAAAAATTGCTGTCCTTGTTTCGGGCGGCGGAACAAATCTTCAGGCTCTGATCGATGCCGAAAAAAGCGGTATTATAAAAAGCGGTAAAATTGAGCTTGTAATCTCCAATAAGCCGGGAGCTTACGCTTTGACACGAGCTGAAAACGCAGGAATAAAAACTGCAGTTATCAATAATAAGGAATACGATACAAGAGAAGCTTTTGAAGCAGAGGTTAAATCAGTTCTTAAAGAAAACGGAATTGAGCTTATAATCCTTGCAGGCTTTATGTGTATTCTTACAGAGAGCTTCACTTCAAGCTATCCGAAGCGAATCATCAACGTTCATCCGTCGCTGATTCCTTCTTTCTGCGGTGAAGGCTTCTATGGTCTTAAGGTTCACGAAGCTGCTCTTGCTTACGGTGTCAAGGTTACGGGTGCAACTGTGCATTTTGTAAACGAAATTCCCGACGGCGGACAGATTATTCTCCAAAGAGCAGTTTATATCGAGCCTCAGGACACTCCCGAAACCCTGCAGAAAAGAGTTATGCAGGAAGCAGAATGGAATATCCTGCCTGAAGCGGCAGAATTAGTATCAAAAGAAATTAAGGAAAAAGGTGAAGATTATGAACATATACAAGGTTAATGACATCGGCGAACTCATCCGCGATAATTCATATGTAGGCAGAGGTATTGTTATCGGTAAAACTGCAGACGCTAAGAAGGCAGTTGCTGCTTATTTCATTATGGGCAGGAGTGAAAACAGCCGTAACCGTATTTTCTCAGAGAAGGACGGAGCAGTTTTCACAGAGCCGTTTGATGCTTCAAAGGTTGAAGATCCTTCACTTATCATTTATGCCGCTATCAGAAAGCATGAAAATAAGCTCATCGTAACAAACGGTGATCAGACAGATACAATTTACGAATTCATCAAGGAAGGTAAGTGCTTCAACGGCGCGCTCAAGACTCGTGAGTTTGAGCCCGATGCACCGAACTTCACACCGAGAATCAGCGGTATGCTCAAGTTTGAAAATAACGATTTCAAATATGAAATGAGCATCCTCAAGAGCCTTGACGAAGAGGGTTCAGACTGTGCACGTTACCTCTTTATGTATCCTTCAAAGGCAGGTCTCGGTCATTTTATCCACACATATGTCTGCGACGGTAATCCGATCCCGACATTCCAGGGTGAGCCCGAAAGAGTTATGATTCCCGACGATATCGATGAATTTACAAACACACTCTGGACAAACCTTAACGAAGATAATAAGATTTCTCTTTACGTTCGTTACATCGACCTTGAAACAGGTGCAGAAGAGAACCGTCTTATCAACAAAAACAAATAATTACAGGTAGGTGTACGAAAATGAAAGAATTTGAACTTAAATACGGTTGTAACCCCAACCAGAAGCCTGCAAAGATCTTTATGAATGACGGAACAGATCTTCCGATCGAAATTCTTGCAGGCAGACCCGGTTTTATCAATTTCCTTGATGCTTTCAACTCATGGCAGCTTGTAAAGGAGCTCAAAGAAGCTCTCGGTATGCCCGCAGCAGCATCATTCAAGCACGTAAGCCCGACCTGTGCCGCAGTCGGTAATCCGCTTTCCGAGAAGCTTAAGAAGGCTTGCTTCGTGGATGATATCGAAGGCCTTGACGAATCTCCTCTTGCTTGTGCATATGCAAGAGCAAGAGGTACAGACCGTATGTCATCATTCGGCGACTGGATTGCGCTTTCAGACGTTTGCGACAAGACAACAGCAACAATCATCAAGCGTGAAGTTTCTGACGGCGTTATTGCTCCGGGTTATACAGACGAAGCACTTGAAATTCTCAAGACAAAGAGAAACGGTAACTACAATATCGTAAAGATTGACCCTGACTATGTTCCGCAGCCGATCGAGCAGAAGACTGTTTACGGCATCACATTTGAGCAGGGCAGAAACGACTATAAGATTGACGAGTCACAGCTTCAGAACGTTGTTACAGCTAACAAAGAGTTCCCTGAAGAGGCAAAGCGTGACCTTATCATCGCTCTTATTACTCTTAAGTATACACAGTCAAACTCAGTCTGCTATGCAAAGGACGGTCAGGCAATCGGTGTTGGCGCAGGTCAGCAGTCAAGAATTCACTGTACACGTCTTGCAGGTAATAAGGCGGATATCTGGCACCTTCGCCAGAGTGATAAGGTTCTTAACCTTCCGTTCAGAGATGATGTTTCAAGACCGAACCGCGATAATGTAATCGACGGTTATATCAATAAGAACGAAGAAGATGTTTGCGCAGACGGTAACTGGCAGAAGTATTTCACAACTCAACCCGAACCGTTCACAGATGAGGAGCAGGCAGCTTACCTCGCAACAAACACAGGCGTTTCGGTAGGCTCAGATGCACTCTTCCCGTTCAGCGACAACATTGAAAGAGCAAAGAAGAGTGGCGTTTCATACATCGCAGAGCCGGGCGGCTCAATCCGTGATGACATTGTTATCGAGTGCTGTGACAAGTACGGCATCACAATGGCATTCACAGGTATGAGACTTTTCCACCATTAATTTATAAATCAGAGGTTTAAGATGAATTTTTTTGAAGAACTTATAAATTTTGATCCCGAGGTTGCAGGTGCCTGCAGTGAAGAGCTTGAGCGTCAGCGTCATAATATTGAGCTCATCGCTTCAGAAAATATCGTTTCAAAGGCAGTTTTACTTGCAGCAGGCGGTGTCCTTACAAACAAGTATGCTGAAGGCTATCCGTCAAAGAGATACTATGGCGGTTGTTACTGTGTTGATAAGGTAGAGGAAATTGCACGCGAAAGAGCAAAGAAAATTTTCGGTGCGGAACATGCAAACGTTCAGCCTCACAGCGGTGCAAATGCAAACCTTGCAACATTTTTTGCACTTGTTAAACCGGGCGACACAGTTATGGGTATGAACCTTTCTGAGGGCGGACACCTCTCACACGGTTCACCCGCAAATATTTCTGGTAAGTATTACAATATCGTACCTTACGGTGTTGATTCAGAAACAGAAGTAATCGATTATGAAGAGATGCGCCGTATCGCACTCGAATGCAAGCCGAAGATGATTGTTGTAGGTGCAAGCGCATATTCAAGAATTATCGATTATAAGAAGTGCCGCGAAATATGTGATGAAGTCGGCGCATACCTTATGGTTGATATGGCTCATATCGCAGGACTTGTTGCAGCAGGACTTCATCCCAACCCGGTACCGTATTCAGATGTTGTTACATCAACAACTCACAAAACTCTCAGAGGACCGAGAGGCGGTCTTATCCTTTGCAAGGAAGAATATGCAAAGGCAATCGACAAGGCTGTTTTCCCCGGCACACAGGGCGGTCCGCTTATGCACATCATCGCAGCAAAGGCTGTTGCATTCGGCGAAGCTATGACAGATGAGTTCAAGGCTTATCAGCAGCAGGTCGTTAAAAATGCGGCTGTTCTCTGTGATGCTCTCAAAAAGGAAGGCTTCAAGATCGTTTCCGACGGCACGGACAATCACCTTATGCTCGTTGACTTGCGTGCTTTTGATATTACAGGTAAAGAGATGGAGCACCGTCTTGACGAGGTTCACATCACTGTTAATAAAAACACAGTTCCTAACGAAACACAGAGCCCGTTTGTAACAAGCGGTCTTCGTATCGGTACACCGGCTGTAACATCAAGAGGCTTCAAGGAAGAAGAAATGCTTCTTATTGCAGGTTGGATCAAGAAGATTGCTACAGATTTTGAGGGCAGCAAAGAGCAGGTTGCAAAGGAAGTAACAGAGCTTTGTGCTAAATTCCCGATTTATTAATGACTATCCCGGCTGAAAAGGAGAAATCACAATGAAAGTAATGGTTGTCGGCTCAGGCGGTCGTGAACATGCTATTATAAAAAAACTTAAATTAAGCAATGAAATCGACGAAATCTTTGCACTTCCCGGAAACGGCGGTATGGCAGAAGATGCAACCTGCGTAAACGTAGGTGCAAAGGATATTGACGGTCTTGTTAAGTTTGCAACAGAAAATGCAATTGATTTTGCTGTTGTTGCTCCTGACGATCCGTTGGTGCTCGGTGCAGTTGATGCACTTAATGAAGCAGGCATTGAATGCTTCGGTCCCAAGGCAAATGCCGCTATAATCGAAGGCAGTAAGGTTTTCTCGAAAAATCTTATGAAAAAGTATAATATCCCGACTGCGAAGTACGAAGTATTCACCAATATGGAGGATGCTCTTAAGTACATCAAAACAGCTCCGATTCCTACAGTTATCAAGGCTGACGGTCTTGCTCTCGGTAAGGGTGTTATTATCGCTCAGACTCGTGACGAGGCTGAGGATGCAATTTACTCTATGATGGAAGATAAGGTGTTCGGCGACAGCGGAAGCAACGTTGTTGTTGAAGAATTCCTCACAGGTCCCGAAGTTTCGGTTCTTGCATTTACAGACGGTAACGTTGTAAAACCGATGATTTCTTCAATGGACCATAAGAGAGCTTTTGACAACGACGAAGGTCTTAACACAGGCGGCATGGGTACAGTTGCTCCGAATCCCTATTATACAGACGCTGTTGCAGAGGAATGTATGGAAAAGATTTTCCTTCCGACAATCCGAGCAATGAAAGCTGAGGGCAGGGAGTTCAGAGGTTGCCTTTACTTCGGTCTTATGATTACTCCGGACGGCCCGAAGGTTATCGAATACAACTGCCGTTTCGGTGATCCCGAAACTCAGGTTGTTCTTCCTCTTCTCGAAAGTGACCTTTTCACGGTTATGAAGGCTACTGCAAGAGGTGAGCTTGATAAAACAGAGGTTAAATTCAGCAATAAATCAGCTTGTTGCGTAATCCTTGCTTCAAAGGGTTATCCCGTTAAGTATCAGAGCGGATTCCTTCTCACACTTCCCGAAACAGATGCAGAAAGTGAGATTTTCGTTGCAGGTGCAAAGCTTGAAGACGGAAAGCTCCTCAGTGCAGGCGGAAGAGTGCTCGGCGTAACAGCAGTTGCAGAAAACCTTGAAACAGCAATTAAAAATGCATATGAACTTACCGATAAGGTTGGTTTTGAAAACGGCTTCTGCCGAAGAGATATCGGCCGTAAAGCTTTGAATGCGGAGGTTAAATAAATGGTATATCGCATCTATGTTGAAAAGAAAAAAGGTCTTGATAACGAGGCAAGAAGCCTTCGTTACGATATCAGACACATCCTTCAGATAAAATCACTTGAAGAAGTCCGTGTTCTCAACCGTTATGACGTTGAAAACATCGACGAAGAGTTGTTCAATTATTCAAAGAAAACTGTTTTCTCAGAGCCGCAGCTCGATATTATCTATGACGAGCTTCCGCAGACTGATGCAACAGTTTTTGCAGTTGAGTTCCTTCCCGGTCAGTTTGACCAGAGAGCTGACTCTGCTGCTCAGTGTATCCAGATCATCTCAAAGGGCGAGCGTCCGACAGTAAGTGCTGCAAAGGTTTACCTTCTTTACGGTAATCTTTCAGCTGACGAACTTGATGAGATTAAGAAATACGTAATCAACCCCGTTGAGTCACGTGAAGCATCACTTGAAACTGTTGAAACTCTCAAGGTAGAGTATGAAATTCCCACAACTGTTGAAACTCTCGATGGCTTCAATGACCTTGACAAGGACGGTCTTGCAGCTTTTGTTAAGGACTACGGTCTTGCTATGGACAATGACGACATCGCTTTCTGTCAGGCATATTTTAAGAGTGAAAACCGTAACCCGACAATTACAGAAATCAGAATGATCGATACATATTGGTCTGACCATTGCCGTCATACAACATTCCTTACAACAATTGATAAGGTAACATTTGAAGACGAGCTTCTTCAGGCTGCATATGACGATTATCTTAAAACACGTGAATTCCTCGGCAGAACAAAGCCGCAGAATCTTATGGATATCGGTACACTTGCTGCTAAATATCTTAAGAAGATCGGTAAGCTTGATAAGCTTGACGAGTCTGAGGAAATTAACGCTTGTACAGTTAAAATTGAGATCGAAGTTGACGGCGTTAAAGAGCCGTGGCTCCTTCTCTTCAAGAATGAAACACATAACCACCCGACAGAAATCGAGCCTTTCGGCGGTGCTGCTACTTGTATCGGCGGTGCAATCCGTGACCCGCTTTCAGGTCGTTCATACGTTTACGCTGCAATGCGTGTAACAGGTGCTGCTGACCCGTTGAAGCCCGTTAACGAAACAATGGACGGTAAGCTTCCGCAGAGAAAGATTGTTACAACTGCTGCTGCAGGCTATTCTTCATACGGTAACCAGATCGGTCTTGCAACAGGTATGGTTGACGAGCTTTTCCACGACGGCTATGCTGCAAAGCGTATGGAAATCGGTGGAGTTGTTGCTGCAGCTCCGCAGGAAAATGTAAGACGTGAGCGTCCCGAAGATGGTGATATCGTTATCCTCCTTGGCGGCAGAACAGGCCGTGACGGTTGCGGCGGTGCAACAGGTTCTTCAAAGTCACATACACTTGATTCTCTTGAATCATGCGGTGCTGAAGTTCAGAAGGGTAATGCTCCCGTAGAAAGAAAGCTTCAGCGTATGTTCCGCAACGGCGATGCATGCCGTATGATCAAGCGTTGTAACGACTTTGGTGCAGGCGGCGTTTCCGTTGCTATCGGTGAGCTTGCAGACGGTCTTGAAATTGACCTTAATGCAGTGCCCAAGAAGTACGAAGGTCTTGACGGTACAGAGCTTGCAATCAGTGAATCTCAGGAGTGAATGGCTGTTGTTGTTGAAGCAAAGGTCGTAGACAGATTTGTCGAGCTCGCAACAAGCGAAAACCTTGAAGCAACTGTTGTTGCAAAGGTAAAGGCAGAGCCCAGACTTACAATGACATGGAACGGCAACGTTATTGTTGACCTTTCAAGAGAATTCCTTAACTCAAACGGTGCCGCAAAGCACATTGATATAATGCCTGAAAATCCCAAGGCTTATGAAAAGAAGATTGTTCCCGGCTTCAAGGACGGCTACAAGGC